>JADHTF010000066.1 GCA_016776555.1 Chlorobium phaeobacteroides | reverse complement strand
CAGCCTACGGTTTCCTGCGGGTACGTTTCCGGCAGCTTCACACAGGGCGATTACTCATCCTGCATGTGCCGGTGGGAGCAGTTGACGGCACAACTGGTTCAAAGAACAGTTCAACTATGCGACTTTCACGTCGCACGAACGGGTTGTCGTTCGGAGTTCTCGGCCGACTGAACGTCTGCGTCAGTCCTAAATCCGTGAACATCTGCTTGACATCCTTGGCTTTCATCTGAACTCCCCGGTCATTGACGACCACGGGTAAGTTCTCTTTATCGATATCGAGCAACCCCTCGGCAATGATGGCGTCATCGATCAGTCCCATAGCCTCTTCGTGGTTATGGTACCTGCTGATTCGCCAGGCAACCACTTTCCGGCTCCATTCGTCAAGCATCACATAGAGGTACCAGAACACCCGTAGCACATCGGTTTTGATGTAGCTGACATCCCAGCACCAGCACTGGTTCGGACCCGTCAGTTCGTCCGGCCGGTCTGGCTTGTTCCTTCTGGTGCTGTTCCGTACTCTCCCTGTCCTGTCGTCACCGAGTCCGTTTTCCTGCAGTATCAATCGAACGCTGGATGCGGACAGGTAGAATGCGTTGGCCTCGGCTCCTTTGATAGCCAGCAGCTGCAAGGAGTAGTCAACCGTATCTTCTCGCCCGGCAAAGGACAGTACTGCATCTTTCTCAGCCGGCATCAATGCGTGCGCGGGCTGCTGGGGACCTGGTTTTTCATAAGCCATCGATCCGTTCCGGCGCAGCCGGCACTCCCAGCGCTCAACCCTGCGGATACTGATCTGCAGCAAGCTGCAGGTGGTGTGCCGGGCAATCCCGGACCCTTTTGCCGTATCGATGATCTGCAGGACTTCCTGTCGGGTCTCCAGTGGCAGTCGGCCTTTTGGAAACGGGCCCTCTATTCCAAGTGCACTTTTTTTTTGAGGGTCGTGAACATCACACTGAGTTCGGCCAGAGCCTTTTCTTTCTCTTCGAGCTCCCTCTTCAGCTGGTCACGCTCCTCAACAGGGACAACCGCAGCTTTCTTCCTGCCAGGTCGACTCCTGCTCAGGCGTTCAAGTGCAGCCTCCTTGACCTCCCTGCGGATCAGCTGCAGGTCTGAAGAGTAGAGGCCATGCTTTCTGAGCACTTCACCGATTTTGACACCGGACTGTTCGCACTCCTGATAGATGCTCCATTTCTCTTCTGCCGACAGCCGACGCCGTTTCCTACTGTTGTTTTCCATGTCGTGTTCTCCAAGGTTGTGGAGGCAGGCATATGTTGGTTTTCAGAGGGGCCGCTGGAGAGCGGTTTCGCTCCCGCTCCACCGCTCTCCAGCGGCCCTCCATTCATCCAATAATATAGCCTATTGAAACCTTGTGTTTCACGACATCAATTCACAATCGCGGGGATATTGTGACATAATAAAAAAAGCAGGAGCGGGTTCAAATCCGCTCCTGCTTTTAAGTCATCGTAATGAGTTACCTTAAAAGCAGTTATTTCTTATCAGGTACTTCTTTCTCGTCTTCTACCGCGTAGTTAATCAGGTAATCGTACAGTCTGATGAGACGTGAAGACTGTTCGTTCTGATCGATCCAGTGGCCGATCATACCGATGGTACGTGCCAGAACGAAGAACCCGTTGAGTGAGTGGACCGGGAAACCGAGGTCAACCAGAATCGCGCCCATAGTACCGTCAACGTTAAGAATAAGATTATCCTTTTTGGCCGAGGTCACTTTTTCAACATCAAGAGCGTAGTCAAGACAAGGCGTGTGCAACGTTGTTTCATTTTTGACATACGAAACAAGGTACTTAACCCTCTGGTCAGGATTTTTCAGGCTCTTGACTCGGTGGCCGATGCCCGGAACAGGACCGAAGTTCTTTTTCATCCAGGCAAGGAAGCCGGGAATGTCATTCGGGAAATCCTTGACACCCTTCTGGAAATATTTCCCGGCATTGGTTACAGCTCCGCCGAAACGGGGGCCGATCATAGTCATACCTGCAGAAACCGCCTGAGGCATATCAATACCCGCACAGGCGCCCAGGATGGTGCCAAACGCTCCGGAAACCGCCGGGCCGTGGTCTGCGGAAATCATGATAATACGTTTAACAATTTCCGACTCCTCTTTTGTAGGAAGCTTCTTGTTCCAGAGAAGACCGATGACATCCTCGATTCCATAGCCTTTCTCACACAGTTGAGATGCAGCGTAACCGCTATAACGAGGCTCTTCTCCACGATCATCAGCGATAGTCGTTCTGACAAGCGGATCGACGATAACTTCGCCTTCTTTAATAATTTTCTGTACTTTCGGCGGAAGATCAGGAAGCAGATCATCGGAAATCGCTTCTTCCGGCGCAATGGTTCCGTCAGCAAGCAGCTCGTCATATACCTGCTTGATTGCCTTGCTCAATCCACCGAATGTGTCGGGCACAACCGCACCGGCATCTCTAAGCGCATTCATTTTCGACCGTGCTGAACCTGCACCTTTCTTACCTTCTTTTGCGCCCGCATGGCCGAATTTCATACCCTGGGGAAGCACTTCCTGACAGGTACCGCCGATAGCGGCAACAACTCTGATGCGACGTTTTTCTGCTGCAAGCCATTCGGCAGCATCTTCTTCAAGAGATCCGCCAACCTCGCCGATAATTACAACGGCCTTGGTGTCGGGATCATTTTCGAACATTTCAAGATAGGTGACAAAGTCGGTACCGGGATACGCATCTCCACCGACGGCTACTGCTGAGGTGATACCGTCACCGTTCTGGGCACAAAGCCACATTGCTTCGTTTGAAAGTCCGCCTGATTTTGTCAGAACACCAAATGATCCAGGTCTGTAGAGATTACAAAGCTTGAGGTTCTTGTACTCGCCGCCGATAACACCAAGGCGACACTCTCCAGCGGACATAATGCCGATCGAGGAAGGGCCGTTAAGAACTTTCCCGTTATTCTCGGCAAGCAGGCGAAGTTTTTTCGCGTCTTTTTCAGGAACCCCTTCGGTAATGACCGACACAAGGCTGATATGTTCCGACTCAAGAGCCTCCTGAGTCGCCTGTGTGGCTCGTGAAGCACCAAGATAGACCAGCGCAGTGTTGATCTGCGGATTGTCTGCAAGTGCTTTCTGAAGCGTCGAATACACCTTGACGTTTTTCAGTTCGCCGCCAAGAAAAATCTCTTTCTGCTGTCCTTCTTCCGGAGGATAAACAAATGCCTGTACGGTCAATGGGCGCTTTACAAGGAAATCGAACTCAGCCATTTTCCTTGCCGCGCTCAAACCAGCTGCTCCACCAATGATAACAGCTCTTGTCTCTTTATTAATTACAATGCTCACAGTATTATCCGGTTTTATTATAGGTTATGAATTCTTCTCTTTTCTCTCTGTAATCGTCTATCAGGAATTCATGGCAAGATCTACGATATCGGTCATAGGCATGTTTCGATCGTAAACATGTATGTCGAAACCTTCATCTTTGAGTTTACTGATTGCAGCAAGTCCCTCGGCTTCATTCGGACCACCACGACGAACCCAGATTTTAACTCCCTTCAGATAACCGTTAGTCTTGCTTTCACGCAAACCGTTGATAATACCTCCAAACGTCGCCCTGACATCGGTAAAGTTGGCGATAGCGCCCCCGACAATGATATGCTTGATGTTCGGAAGTTTGCAGAGAGTTTCCGTCAATGCCTCAACCGCCCAGTCCGGGGGTGCGCCGGAGTACTCTGCGTAGTTGGCTATTGAACCTCCACGGGCCACCACAGCATCAGCATAAAAGACAGAAGCTCCGCCGCCTGCAGTAAGCAGTGCCACTTCCCCACCGGGGACTTCGACAAATTTAACAGAACCCTTGATCCTGGCATCAAGCTCCATGATCTGCTGTTCAGCCTCGGTGAAAGGACGACCGATTTCAGATACCGGCTTGAAATCCCAGTCCGGATGACGGAACCTTGCGTCCCAGTCAACGTTCATGACCGCGTCAAGTGCGGCAAAACGCATATCGCTTTTGCGAATAACAAGCGGATTGATCTCAATAGACTGCGCATCTTCGTTATCGAAACAGAGAAGCAGCCTGGAAGCGATTTTGCCGACACGTTCTGCGATTTCCTTCTCAAATCCGGCACTTTCAGCAAGAGCTGTCAATTCTTCAATAGAGGGAGCTTCATCGAGAGGCACCTGAATACGCTTTACTGTATCCCAGTTGTCTTCAATATCAACACCGCCATGTTTGGATACAAGCAGTTCTGCTCCATCTTTATTGCCGTTCATGGAGAGATAGTACTCTGCGTCATGATCAAGCATTTCAGCAACGATTACCTGACGAATCTCGGCAGTGCCGATTTTCTTACCCAACATTTCGCGCGAAGCTTCTACAGCCTCCTCCAGATTGAGGCCAAGCTTTACAAGTCCGAGTTTGTAACGTCCACCGATAGCCTCGTGAGCTTTTACAACAAGCTTCGATTCCCTAAGCCATTTGTTGGCTTCGCCAAGCTGTGCCAGTCTGTTCGGGTCCATGACAACAACGTAGTTTGGCACAGGAATGCCCCACTTGTCAAAAAATTTCATTGCCGACCCTTCAAGTATCTTTGCCATTCTGTTCGTATTTTTTCGTTAAACCCTGCGACTCTGCAAAGTCAAAAAATGCAAAGCTTAAATATAGCTTTTTAATTTTGGTTTCAAGTAAAATTCTTGTGTCCAAGACAAGAAAGAATGATTTTTATGGTAAATTGGTTGGGTTTTCTCTTGATTTTTCAGACCTGTCGAGACGGAGAATAACGGATAACGATTATAAAGAGCTCTTATGGATCATATGACGTTATGGTGGCAGACACTTCCCTCCCGGATGGATCCGGTTATTTTTTCTATCGGAGGTTTTCCTGTCCGCTGGTACGGGATGATGTACATCATCGCTTTCGCTGTAGTCTATCTTGTCACGCGCTACAGGATAAAAACCGAGAAACTCTCCTACGCTCCTGCTTTTACCGGGGACGCTCTCACCTATGCCATTGTCGGCGTCCTCCTTGGTGGTCGATTTGGCTATCTGCTGTTTTACAGCTTCCCGGAATTCATGGCCAATCCTTTAGGGTCGCTCATTCCTCTTGATTTTGGAGGAGGCAGTTGCAGTTTTTCCGGAATTTCCGGAATGTCCTATCATGGCGGTCTGATAGGAGTCATCATCGCGATTCTGCTGTTTTCAAAAAGCCGGAAGGAGCCCTTCTTTAAAACTGTAGACCTGTTTATCGTTTCACTTCCTCTCGGCTACACCTTCGGCCGCCTGGGCAACTTTATCAACGGAGAGCTCTATGGAAGAGTTACTGATGCCGCGATCGGTATGTACTTCCCCTTCGCTCCCGGAAACGAGCTTCGGCACCCCTCTCAGCTCTATGAAGCATTTTTTGAAGGCATCTTTCTTTTTGTGATACTCTGGGCTGTTCGGACACGCTCGCCTTTTCCGGGGTTTCTTTCCGGTCTCTACCTTATCGGTTACGGTGCCGTCCGGTTCTTTATTGAATTTTTCAGAGAACCTGACGCCCACCTCGGTTTTATTTTTATGCAATTTTCCATGGGACAGCTGTTGTGTCTTGCGATGATAGCCGGTGGAATAGGCGTTATTGTATTGAGCAGGATGCTCGCAAAAAAACAGTTGTAGGGGCGGGCCCCTGTGCCCGATCGCACTCTTTCTTCTCTCTCACTCTGTCATTCCCGTGCCTGACACGGGAATCCATTCTTGTGACTGTTTATTTGCATGGATGCCGGATCACCCCGTGTAATAGTATTACACAGGGCGGCATGACTTTTGACTTTGTAACGAGGACATGACGCACTGGCTATTGAGCCATCCAGCGTTTTTTCCCACTCGTCACTTTTTGCTTGTCACTCCCGTCCGCTTGTCGACAGCAGCAGTTCTTCTCCCCTGCCGAAACAGCGTTTCCTGACTATGAGCATGGTAATGATGGACGTCGTCGCTGTTGACCCCACCAGCATGAGCATGATCACTATCTGATAGCGAATTGCCTGAAGTGGATCCGCGCCCGCGAGAATCTGTCCGGACATCATTCCGGGAATAAAAACAAGGCCTACTCCCATCATCGCGTTGATTGACGGAATCATACCGGCCGTCACAGCATTTTTAAACATTTCCGAACTTGCCTCCCTGTAGTTTGCCCCGAGACAAAGCTGTGTTTCAATAAGATCTTTCTGCTGGCGGATCTCTTTGAACAGACGTTCGAGCGCAATAGCAAGTGCTGACATGGAATTACCTATAACCATCCCGCCTATCGGGAGAAAATATCGCGGTTCCCACCAGGGATCTACTCCCACAATAAGACCGGAAACAAAAATCGCGGTAACAAAATAGCTGATGAACATGGTAAGAAAAGTCGGAACCATATACGAGATCTGCTTTTCTTTTACCCTTCCCCTGACAATAAACGATGCGGAGACCGCCATAATGATAAATATTCCCAGCGTGAACCAGACAGAGTTCAGTTGAAAAATAAGGGTAAGCGCATAGCCCATAAGAAAAAGCTGGGCAAAGGTCCTGATGGTACCGACAGTAATATCCCGATTCAGTCCGAGATGATATGCGAATGATGCTCCCTGGGCCAGAATGATAAATATCAGCCCAAGAAGCAGCTGCCAGGTCGAGATTTCAACAACCGGGTTCATTCTTTTCTCAGTTTATTATTTTCAAGCACATAGGAAACAATAGCCGCATTTTCGGAATGATAGTGACTATGTGTAACCATGAGAATTGTTTTTCCCTGCACCTGGTTGAGATAGTCAACAGAGGCAAATATCATGGAAGCGCTTTTCGAATCAAGCGCGGATGTAGGTTCGTCAAGCAAGAGTATTTCCGGATCAAGCAGCAGCGCGCGCATCAGAGCGATACGCTGCTGCTGACCGATAGAAAGGTTACGGGCCTGATGGTCAAGACCGATATCCTGCAGATAAAACGCTTCAAGCATCTCCAGCAGCTCTCCGTCGGCGGGTTTGCACTTATGGCTGTTGCTGGAGAATGAAAAGGGAAAAAGCAGATTATCTTTCACGCTGGCATCGATCATTGACGGGATTTGTGCAACATAGATAATTGAGCGTCGAAGCTCTGCAGGCACCATCGATTCCACGGGGGTGCCCTTAAAGAGAATGCTCCCGTTCTGATAGGTCTGCAAGCGGCAAATCAGACGAAGCAAGGTTGATTTCCCTGAGCCCGAAACACCTTTTATTCGAACAAGTTCCCCTTGATTGACCTGAAGGCTCAATGCGCTGAAAACAGGGGTTTCCTGCCGATCATAGAAAAAGTCGAGAGATCTGATTTCAAGCAATGGCGGCATAGTCCTCAGCTTAGGTATCAAAAACGTGACGTTAGTAGACGATATCGCGTAAAAAGATAGTTAAACCTAAGTTGATCGTTTTAACAAATGCTTTATGCTGTCAACTTTATACTGTATATGGCGTTATGTTGAATTTTCTTACAGCGAACATCTCACCCGATGGGTTGCGCGACCATAAAGCAGAAAAATCGCATTTGTTGAAAC
>JADHTF010000021.1 GCA_016776555.1 Chlorobium phaeobacteroides | reverse complement strand
GCCGCTCCTTTTTTGTGCCTGTTTGAATGGCTCCTTTTGGAGCTTGATGTAATCAGAAATTTGTTCGCGTGGTCATCTCCCCGAGCGGCGATTGGGTGCCGCTGGGCGATGGCTTGAATTCTTCAGCAAACCCTAAGTACTGCTTCCGGAAATCAGAAAGCGTGAGCTGTGTTAAGACGGCTCACGCTTTTTTGTTTCTCTGCTTTTTTCATTTGCAGCAAACTGGTATCGACTGCAGGTATGTTGCTTTACTCAGAACGGATAACCGCGCTAAGAACCTCTTCGAGAGCGAGATGAACATGTGTTCCTGATTCCTCTGCGAGGGCTTCTATAGAGAGAAGAAACCCTGCGATACGCTCTTGATCATCCATAATTTCAATGACCATCGGAAGATTCTGGGAAAGCTCAAGAATTTTCGCCGTATGCACCTGCCCGCTCATCCCATAGGAAAGAATCCCCTTGAAAACGGTAGCGCCGGGAATCCCGAACTCTTTTGCCCGCGCAATGACCACTTCATAGAAAGGCCGATGATGATATTTCGCCTGCTCACTCACATATATCCGGAGCAACTGCCTGTTTTCAAATTCCATTGCTACAGTTATTATCTTGTCGTTGAACCGGTTACCGTTCTGCCACGTAAGAACGGGCAGGCACGGAGGCCTGCCCCTACATTTTTCCCTGCCGAACACCTACCGCAAACCGCCCACTGTCTTTTCCCTTGCCAACCGCCTTTGCCTACTGCCTACCGGGAACTGCCGACTGAACTCACGCCCACAGTTTTGCAAGCTGCATGCCAAAATAAAGACAGAGAATGCCTCCGACAATGCTGCCCAGGAGATAGAGTGTCGAATAGAAGATCTCACCGTCCCGTAAGAGGGACATGATTTCGTACATATAGGATGAAAAGGTTGTAAACCCGCCGCAGAAGCCTGTGGCAAGCAACAGCCGCAGCTCCGGGGAGACAAGGGATGACGAAACGGAAAGTTGACTGATAAATCCTATCAGAAAACAACCCGCAAGATTGACAGCCAGCGTCCCGAAAGGAAAACCGGTACCGATAAACGGCAACACAAGAGCGACAAGGAACCTGGCCGTTGCTCCAACGAATCCCCCTGCTCCAACCAGCAGCAACGCTGCGTAACGTTCAGGCATGAATACAAGTTTCTATTGCGGGCATCCTTCATTCGCCGTCTCTTCTCTACTCATCCTTCGCCTGACGGTCTTCTATTCTCCGGTGAGCACAACACATCTCATCATGAATACCAAGAAGCGTGTTGAAAATCCCAATCCCTATAATCGTCGGCGCCCACAATCCGATAAAGACAGCTATAAGATGATGATTGGCTGCTGTTCCGAAAATAAAAATGTATATGGAGAGCAGTATGGATATTCCCGCTCCGATAAAGTAGACTATCGGTTTCATGATCGTAGTGTCATACCGTTTAAAGAAACTCAGTGTGGTGTAATTTTATCATTTTAACCACATGCTGTAACCCGGATATTTCACAATTCATCGTTACAAAACGACAAAACCTGACGCCTCTCAAATCTTGTGAATCCTGTCGCTATATAAAAATACCCGGTGCTTTGCGCCCTTTTTGACGTTTTCTTGTCAATGCGTTGATGCCAAGAATGGTCAACAGTATATCCGGACTGGGGACAATAAGGGTGTTCGGACAGATACTCACTACTTTTTTGGCAAGTTCAGCATCTCTGGTTACAAATATCGCGTAGACATCGTCAGTATATTCAAGGACTGTTTTCAGCATGGGAATATCAGAAGCGGTGTCACCGCAGACAAGATGAGGCCCCCTGCCAAGATCCAGTCCAAGACGACTGTCGATATATTTCAAGCCGTCCCCCTTGTCAAAATCCTTCACGCCGTTTTCACCATCTACCGTAAGAATAATCTCGATATCCCGTCCTGTATCATTGACCCTGAATACCGACCCGTCGGGATCCAGCTCACGCACGATATCACTGACACTTCTCAGCAACTCCATGGACTCATCTTCAGGAATTGAACATTTGACATCCTGTCTGGCAATCGTCAACTGACCGAACTTCAATTGAAGTCCGGAGCCGACGTAAAAAAACTTTTCAAATTCATGCTTATGCTCGAGCTCTCCGATCCTGAGGTTGAGCTGATCGAGCCGGGCCTGCTTCACGGGATCGATATACGCTCTATGTTCAACCAGATCGAAATCGAGAAACTCCCTTCCTTTGGATGCTGCGTAGATAAAAACATTATCAGAATTGACCGACACATCGAGAATTCCGAAGTTCTTCAAGGGCGCGGACGTGATGAATATGGGGTTCTCGGTACAAAGCGATGCGAACCGGGAGAGAAAAACAGCGTTATAGACCGGCTGAATCGAAGAACGATAGTGACCGCAATAGTTGTTGGTAGTACCGTCCCTGTCGGTAACAAAACAGTTGAACTGCAGACTGTCGAGAAAATTCAGTCCCTTGATAACATGCTGATCAAACATGTTATACAGCCTGCTGATATAGTCAATAAAGTCATCTTCCCCATGCTCAAGATAGTAGGTATCCTTTTTAAGCTCTCTGATTTCATAGGAGAGATCGACATTGATGGAGTGCAGATCATCGATATAGATGATATTTGTTTCGTAATCCCTGTTATAGACATCCTCGAGAGAACGACGTGCATTTTTGAGGGACTCGATGCTTCTCAGGTTGATCACTCTGGCTGAAAAGATGTTTTTGACGATCGGAGAACGGATGACCCTTGTCAACGCCTTGAGACGAAACAGATCTTTAAACGATCGAATCGGTTGCAGGCTGATATCGATATCGGGAATGGAATACTCCTGAATTGGCAGGGCAAATCCTTGTTCCTTTTCATCAAGAATCGTAAGAGAGCGATCAGGATATTTCATAGGAAAAGCTGTCTGTTACATGCATCAAGTAATCAAAAATATGCACATTTCAACTATATGATCAAAAATACCCGGAAAACTCACCCGGCGTCCGCCGGTAAAAAAATACGTTCAGGCTCCTGCCATACGTGTTTTCACCCCCGATACAACCATAAAGGAGAGTGCTGCCACGAAAATAATCATGGCACCTGATGCCGTATCGAACACATAGGAAAACCAGAGACCGGATAGAGTAAAGAGAACACAGAGAGAGCAGGAAATCAGCATCATGAGCACAATGCTCCTGCTGAAATACCTTGCTATTGCTGAAGGGATGGTTAACAGGGCAATGACCATGACAATACCGACCACCCTGACAAGAACAACCACGGTCAACGCGATAAGACAGAGCAATATCAGATAAAGAATGAACGCGTTCACGCCCGAAGCTTCGGCATACTCCTCGTCAAAAGAGACGGCAAGAAACTCTTTAAACAATGCAAACACTACAGCGACAATAACCACGTCCAGAAAGGCGATCATCTGCAGGTCAGGCACGGGAACGGTGAGAATGTTTCCAAAAAGAAAGCTGAACAGGTTCGGAGCATATCCGGGGGTTAACCCGATAAAAAGAACTCCTGTCGCCATTCCTGTCGCCCAGAAGGCACCGATTGCAGTATCTTCTCCGACATTCGCCTTTTTACTCAGCAAACCTATCCCGAGAGCCGAAAACAGACTGAACGGAAGAAGCCCGAGCAGCGGATTCACACCGAGATAGTATGCGATGCCTATCCCGCCGAATGCCGCATGGGCTATGCCTCCGCTGATGAAACCTATTTTTTTCACAACAACATAGGTACCGATAATACCGCAGGCAAGACTTGCTAAAAGAGCTGCCGCCACTGCATTCTGCATAAATTCGTACTGGAGGATTTCAACCATAACGCACTGGATTTCATGCTCCGCTGAAAGAGTATTTTCAGGGATGTTTGTGCTTGACAACATTGACTGGATAACGGTACATACCTGAAAGTTCTTCTCTGGTGATCTCTCCCGGCCCGTGCGTCACCATCCCGCAGCTGAGACAAACAGTCCTTGAGACATGCCGGCTGATGGCACCGGTATCATGCGACACCATAATGAGCGTCACGGAGGCATGCAACCTGTCAAGCAGATCGTAAATGGTTGTTTTCATCTCAGGATCGATGCTTGCAGTAGGTTCGTCAAGCAGAAGCAGCTCAGGTTGTCCGACCATAGCTCTTGCCAGAAGCATCCGCTGTATCTCTCCGCCCGACAGCTCGCCCACAAGATGTTTTTTCAGCCCGGCCATTCCTACGGTTTCCAGCGCCTGTTCAACCATCATCGTGTCCTCTTTTCCGTATCGCGCGAACAGGCCTCTTGAAGAAAGACGCCCCATAAGAACAGTATCGTTGACCGTAACCGGAAAGTCCCTGTCAAAGAACAACCGTTGAGGAACATAGCCGATGCGTTTCCTCGACAGTCTGGGTGACTTGCCGAAAATCCTGACAGTTCCCGAGGCTGGCGGCAGCAGACCGAGAATAACCTTGAGCAGTGTTGTTTTCCCTCCGCCGTTAGGACCTACGACACCGAGAAACTCCCCTTCAACCACAGACAGAGAGAGCTTATCGAGAATCTTCGCTCCGTTGATGATAACGGAAAGATTATCTATTGCCACAATTTCACGGTTCATCGCATGCTTTCAACAAACGCACCGGTCGCCTGGCGCAGGTTAGCGATATACTCACCGGACAGGGGATCGACCGGCCGGGTAACACCACCTATCTCACGAGCAATGGTTTCCGCCTGAAGTGTGCTGAATGTCGGTGAAACAAAAACCACCCGAACACCTTCTGCTCTTGCCTGCCGGATCACGCTCTGCATTTTTTTCGGAGTCAGTTCCTTTCCCTCTTCTTCCGCGGCTATCTGCTTCAGGTTGAAGGCAGCAGCATAGTACCCCCATGCGGGATGAAACACCATGAAGCTCCTGTTTTTTATACCTGAGAGTTTCCGGGTGATCTCTCTTTTGAGCGATATGAGCTGTGCTTCGAGTTTCCGGAGATTTTCCGCATACTCATCGGCATGGACAGGGTCCAGAGCCACAAGAGAACGTTCTACATTCCTGGCGATCAGAATAGCGTTATCCGGTGAAAGCCAGAAATGAGGATCACTACGGCTATGCTCGTGCGTGTGACCATGATTTCTTTCGGACATCTCTCTCAGACCAACGTCCTGTGAAGCGTTGCAGACCGTCATCGTGGAACGCAATGCGATAAGTTTATTCATCCAGGCCAACTCGAATTCAATACCGGAACCTGCTTTGACAAACAGATGCGCTTTAGCCGTCTCGGCCATCTGTGCCGGCCGGGGTTCATAACTGTGCGGATTAGCGCCGGGCGGCACCATCACCGCAACATGCACCCGGTCGCCCCCGACTCTTTTCACAAAAAAAGACAATGGCTCTATGGACGTTACCACACGAATGTTCTCTGCGGCTCCGGTAACAGCATCGCTTGAGGGGGCGGCAGCGAAAAGTGATGAATAACAAAGTGAAAACAGCAGAATCAACCCTGCTGCCGTAGCTCCTGCAGAGCCGACAGGTCGTTTTTTTCCCTGGCACATGATTCGCATAAACCGTTTAACTGTACAATATGACTGACAAGCCTGAATCCTTCGACCATCATTCCATCCTTGTAGAGACAGTCGGAAACCTTACCAACCTTTCTGCATGCAATACAGACAATATGATGATGATGTCCTTCTCCATGACCGGCCTTGCAGAGCGCATAACGCCTTTCTCCCCCGTAGGTGACGACCCTGAAAAGAATGCCGCATGTCGTCAGGATCTCAAGGTTGCGGTATATTCCCGGCAAACCGAACTGTCCGGTTGTGCCGCTGAGCGCCTCCTGCACATCCTGGGGAGACAAGTCCCCCTGCTCCTGCAAAAAAAGCTGAATAATAGCTTTCCTTCGGGGCGTAACCTTACGCCCTGACGCCCTGAGTTTTTCAAGATGTTCTTCCACTCTCTAAACAGAAATGATTTCCATTTGGTAATATAGGAAGAATTGAGCGATTGTTGAGCATGCTGTAGATGCAAGGCAAAGGGAACGCCGCTGTAGTGAACTACCGCAAGTTCCCTGTAACGAAGCAGATACAGCATGATCGACAATCCCATAGGGTTTCAACACATGCGATTTTTCTGCATTATGGTCGCGCAACCCATCGGGTGAGATGCTCGCTGTAAGAAAATTCAGCATAACGCATTAGATAGTATAAAGTTGACAGCTTAAAGTATTTGTTGAAACGATCAACTTAGGTTACAGTCTGTTCACAGCGCTGAGCACCGCCTTGATCGACGCAAGACTGATGTTGGAATCAATTCCCGCGCCTATCGACTCTCGTCCTCCCTCCTCTTTTATCCGTATATAGGCCAGAGCTTTTGCATCGGCTGTGTGACCGATAGAATGTTCCGCATACTCGTCAACACTGAAAACAAGACCGGTCTGCTGCATCATTCCCCTCACAAACGCGTCAACCGGCCCGTTGCCGTTCGCAGTAAAAGAACGCTCGGTATCGTTATGCTGAAGAATGCATGAGAGGGTTGTCGAGACCTCATCGTCACGTTCAGGATCCTGATCCTCCCATTTGATCGTGCATTTTTTCATAAGATACGGATCATGCATGCGTATATACTCTTCATGAAACAACTCACGAATCTCTTCAGGGAGAAGCTCCCGTCCGGTAGTGTCAACCTTTGACTGTACCGCCGAACCGAAATGAGGCTGCATCCATTTCGGAATTTCATATCCGAAATCATTTTCCATGATATACGCCACGCCGCCCTTGCCGGACTGACTGTTGATCCGGACAATCGCTTTATAGGAACACCCTACATCCCGAGGATCAATAGGAAGATAGGGAACATTCCAGCAGTTGTTTCCCGATGCCCTGATCGCCTTCATGCCCTTGTTGATGGCATCCTGATGGGAACCGGAAAAAGCCGTGTAGACAAGCTCTCCGGAATAGGGCTGTCGGGGATGAATGCTCATTCGTGTATTCTTCCGGTACACGTCGCTGATATGGGCAAGATTCGTGAAATCCAGCTCGGGATCCACTCCCTGAGTACACAGATTGAGCGCCATGGTGACAATATCAAGGTTACCGCATCGCTCGCCGTTGCCGAAAAGCGCACCTTCCACCCGATCAGCACCAGCCATGACCGCAAGCTCTGCAGCAGCTACTGCTGTGCCTCGATCATTATGTGTATGCACACTGATAATCACCGCTTTACGCTCCCTGATGTTTCTGCAGAACCACTCAATGCGATCCGCAAATATATTAGGCGTCGACATCTCAACAGTCGACGGCAGGTTGATAATTATCGGATCGTTTTCCGATGCTCCCCACTCATCCATAACCGCATGAGTGACCTCGAGCGCGTAATCGACCTCTGTACCGGTAAAACTTTCAGGGCTGTACTGAAATCGAATCCCCTCATTACCAGACGCCTCTTTCAATTCACGAACAAGCCGCGTTCCATCCATGGCAATGCGCTTTATCTCGTCGCGCCCCATCCTGAAAACGACATCCCGCTGCACGGTCGATGTTGAATTATAGAGATGTACGATAGCATTGCCGACACCCTCAAGCGCATCGAATGTTTTGCGGATCAGATGCTCTCTTGCCTGAGTCAGCACCTGTATCGTCACATCTTCAGGTATAAGATTCTCTTCGATCAACCGCCTGACAAACTGAAACTCAACTGCGGCCGCCGAAGGAAAGCCGACTTCGATCTCTTTGAATCCGATATCGACAAGAAGCCTGAACATCTCGACTTTTTCCTCAACACTCATAGGAACCGGAAGAGCCTGGTTGCCATCCCTCAAATCAATACTGCACCAGTGAGGTGCTTTTGTAATTCTCTTATCGGGCCATGTTCTGCCCTCTATATCCACAGCAGGGTATGCCTCATACTTCGCGTAGTTCATAGTCGCCATTATTGTTCTCCACTTTATTGTCAGTAAAACAAAAAAGCCACCGACCCTTGTGAGGCAGGTGGCTACATATGCCGGTATTTCTGTTCAAGAAATCTCTTACAACGCACCTTTCCCACAACGGCCTTCCTGTGTTAGCAGCAGACCGCTCAGAAGAGGACTATGTAGAGTAATTCCTTGCATAATGAGATAAATATACTAAATCGATTTGAACTTAAAACTACTCTGTCAACCATATCGTTCCCTTCAGGGCACCGCTCTGTAGTTTTTCCGCGATGCAATTGCTTCGTTGAGCGGATAGAAAGGGGTTTCTGCGCTCCGTTCACCTCGCACGTGAATAGCTCATGACAAGAAATAGTGGTGCCCTCTCTTATGATGTACTTGACTCAACCCGCTTTCAGACGCATCAGCAGTCTCTTTCTGCTGTCAAACAGTTCCAGTGTTTTCCCGCTGATTTTCCATCCGGTCGTCTTCCTGAGTGCGGCAAGAAATGCCTTTTCTATTTGACCTGAACTGCCGGGGCACGCCATGCGTGTGGTGGAGAGCTTTGAGAATGACAGCCCTGATCCCGAGTGCTTGTATGACCCCATAAGGCTGTTACATCCTGTATATCCCTTGACACTGTTACCATATGTCGACAGCACGAGATTGGGAACTTTTCCACTCACTTTCAAGAGATCGGAACTTCCGGAAATAGCTGTCACTTTCCAATAGATGCCGTAGAGGGCGGCTGCCGGACTACCGGGATTCCTGCAGGTACCTCGAGGCAGAAAACGCTTGAAATCCTGAACGATAATATGCTCCCGGGATGCTGCCCCCGGCTCAGGCCTTCTTATGGAAAATCTGCCCGATAGCTTTGCCAGCAAAGGCTTTCCCGGCCCGGAACGCAAAGCAAGATACTGTTTTTCAATAGAGTTGTTCGGCGTTGCAAAAACCAGCGGATAGTTTTTTCCGGTACGGCACTCCCTGAACGTATAGGCGTCAGCCATATAGAGAAACATACCGTTCATGGTCAGGGGACCGGAGAGGAAATCAACAAATGAGGTCTTTCTCAGACTGTAGTCCAGATTTGAAACAATTTCATTGCCCCGCTGGTCCAGCAGCCGTATCTCGTTTCCTGAAATATACCGGAACTGCAGCGGCCACTTTTCTCCGTTATTCAATACCAGACGGCCACTTTTCCGGTTCCATCGTCCAAGA
This sequence comes from Chlorobium phaeobacteroides, assembly GCA_016776555.1. GTDB lineage: Bacteria > Bacteroidota > Chlorobiia > Chlorobiales > Chlorobiaceae > Prosthecochloris > Prosthecochloris phaeobacteroides_A. The sequence goes on along the minus strand of JADHTF010000021.1, from coordinate 27,103 downwards.
TCATACTCGACTTTAGTACCACCGCCCTGCACTCCGACTGAAACACGTTTCAGGCGAAACGTTCCATCGTCAAAAAGCGTGACCGTAAGCTTTTGCAACGTGCACTCTGCGCAGGGAATCGCACCTGCATAGGTAATGTTTTTCCCGTATACTCCTGCGGAAGGAGGCACATCCGGCTTTGTATAGTTGCCTTGACACCCTGCCATGGCAAAAAGCAGTACAATACTCAAAACAGCGGTAGCATAACGCATACATGACTCCCTGATCTATTACATGGAATATCTTCTCAACTATCCGGACAGTATAGCGAGCAAAAAAGAAATATAAAAACGGATACGCTCTCTACAGAGCACCTGCTTTTTCTGATGGAATGACCGGCATGCAAAGGAGGCGATTTCGGATATAAAATCAAAAAAGCAGCAGCACTTTCTGTACTCCTGCTTTTTTGATTTGCTCCGCGAGTAGGACTCGAACCTACAACAACCTGGTTAACAGCCAGGTGCTCTACCATTGAGCTATCGCGGAATGTCCCGCTGGCATCCGCTCTTTAAGCGGTGAATAATATACATCTCTTTTCACTATTCGCAAACCGATTTCAAACCATTTCGATGTGAAAATCGAAAAAAAAGCAAGAAGACTCCCGTTTTTTTCTTTTTACAGGTAAGATTTTGTAAATTCTTGTTCTTTTATGTATAAAGGGCTCAGTGAAAATGGTTACAGAGAAGGGAGTGATCGGGATCAGGATTGCAGGCTTAAGCGAAGGGCTGCACGAGTATGATTTCGCCTGCAAAGCATCGGATTTCAAAAATCCTGAACTTGCCGAGCCGGCCTTTTGTAACGAGATCCGGGTGCGAATTGCAGCAGTCAGGACCGAAAGGGAAATGACTGTCGATATCGAAACGAAAACCGTTGCGGAATTCAGTTGCGACAGATGCCTCGAGCCGCTGAAAAAAGAACTGACAGGAAAGTACCGGATTTTGTTTGCTTTCAGTGACACCGGCGCACTTTCTGAAAAGAGTGATGAGAACTATCGTGCGCTCGACAGAAATGCCGTCACTGTAGACCTGACTGAAGATGTGCGTGAAACATTGCTTCTGTCAAAACCTATGAAGGTTGTCTGCGCTGACAAGTCCGCTTGTACCCTGTATCAGGAAAACTCGCCTCTGAATGCAGACCATGAAAGTGAGACAGCAAGTCCATGGAAAGAATCACTTGAAAAATTGAAGGGCAAGTAATAAAAAGAAGTTTATAATCAATATCTACTGTTATGGCCACACCTAAAGCGAAAGTATCAAAGTCAAGAAGGGATAAAAGACGTGCACAGTTCACTGCTCGCAGCAAAGCAGCTGAAACGGTTACCTGTCCGAATTGCGGAGAACCGACACTGCCTCACCGCGCCTGTCGCCATTGCGGACACTACCGCGGCAGAGCCGTCACAAAAAAATCCTCTAACAGCTGAGCAGAACATAACCGGACTCCAAGATGCTGACAATTGCTGTTGACGCAATGGGAGGAGATAACGCCCCGCAATGTGTGGTGGAAGGAACAATCCAGACTCTTCGGGAAACAGACAACAGACTTGAGATTTTATTGATCGGTCAGGAGGAAAAGGTGCAGCCTCTTCTTGACGCTCATGACACACAAGGTCTCAACCTGCGGTTCATGCACGCACCTGAAGTGATCACCATGACTGACGTTCCTGCTATCGCTGTCAAGACCAAACAGAACTCCTCACTTGTCAGAGGTTTGCTGTTGTGCAAGGAAAAGAAGGCTGACGGCTTCATAAGCGCAGGTAATACCGGCGCTCTGATGGCAGCTTCGCTGTTTATTCTCGGCCGTCTTCCCGGAGTGCTGCGTCCAACCATAGCGGCCTATTTCCCGAGACTTGCTCCAGGCCTGACAAATGTTGTCGATGTGGGGGCTAATGTTGACTGCAAAGCCGAGAATCTCGTCCAGTTTGCTGAAATGCTGACAATATATCAGCGTGATGCAGCTGACATGGAAAAACCTTTGACAGGACTTCTGAATATAGGCGAAGAAGACAACAAAGGCCCTGAAGTGCTCAAACAGACTTACCGTCTGCTGAAAGAAGCGGACAGAAAAAACAAGATCAACTTTGCCGGGAATATCGAAGGCAATGACATTCTTTCTTCCAAAGTGTCCATAATTGTCTGTGACGGTCTTGTCGGAAATACTCTTTTGAAATTCGGAGAGAGCATTCCTGAATTTCTGAGCTCTATTTTCAAACCTTCCCTGAAAGAACTGGTTGTTTCCGGAAAACTTGACCCTGAGGCTGCCGAGCTGACGGGCAGTGCTTTCAAAAAAATGTTCAAGCCGTTCGATGTCGAGAGATTCGGCGGCGTGCCTTTCCTCGGCGTTGACGGCATTTCAATTGTCGGCCATGGGCGTTCATCTGCAAAGGCAATCATGAACATGATCTATATGGCCGAACATATGATCGAAAAAAAGGTAAATCAGCATATTGCTGAAGCGCTGGCCGTTACATAGCCGGAAATATCCAACCTCCCGGATCCTGTTATCCCTGATCACGGCGTCAGTGTCCCCGTGATCAGGGAGTGTCCTTATTAGTTTAATACCATCATTTATGAAAGCTGTAATCACTTCGACTGCGAAATACCTTCCTGAGAGTATACTGAGCAACAAGGATCTGGAGAAAATACTTGACACCAATGATGAGTGGATTCGCTCGCGGACTGGAATCGGAGAACGGCGGATTTTAAAAGACCCGGACAAAGCAACGTCATATCTGTGTACCGGGGTTGCACAGCGGATCCTTGAAAAAAGAGGCATCACTGCTGATGAACTTGACCTTATCATTGTAGCGACGATGACTCCCGACATGGTCTTTCCGTCAACGGCCTGTCTTGTCCAGAAAAATATTCAGGCGATGAATGCATGGGCTTTCGACCTCTCCGGAGCATGCTCAGGCTTTCTTTATGCACTCAATACCGGTGCACAGTTCATCGCTGCCGGAACACACAAAAAGGTGCTTGTTATAGGCGGAGAAAAGATGTCGTCGATCATGGACTACACCGACAGAACAACCAGCGTTCTTTTCGGCGACGGTGCTGCCGGCGTGCTTCTTGAACCAGGGCAAGATGAGAAGCATGGTCTCATCGACGCCAGACTGTATTCAGACGGCAGAGGCGGAGATAACCTCTGTATGCCTGCAGGCGGCAGCCTGCGACCGGCAACACATGAGACGATTGACGCAAAGCTTCACTATCTCCAGCAGGACGGCCCGCAGGTATTCAAAGCTGCTGTGGTCGCTATGGCCGAGGTTGCTGCCGAAGTCATGGAAAGGAACAGGCTGACCAGTGACGATATTGATTTCCTCATCCCGCACCAGGCAAATAACAGAATTATTCAGGCAACTGCTGAGCGCATGCATCTCGACCAGAAAAAGGTCGCGAAAAATATCGAACACTACGGCAACACATCTGCAGCAACCATACCGATCTGTCTTGCAGAACTCGATGAAGCAGGAAAGCTGCATACCGGCAGCAACCTTATACTTGTCAGCTTCGGAGCCGGATACACGTGGGGAAGTATTTACCTTAAATGGCAGTAATAACAATCTCTTACTGAAACAGAAGAACAAACTTCATGAAAGCATTTGTATTCCCCGGTCAGGGCTCACAGTATTGCGGCATGGCCAAAGAGATCTATGACCGGTATCCTGAAGCCCGTTCCCTGATGGACAGGGCTGACGAGATCCTTGGCTATTCTATTACCGACATCATGTTCAATGGAAGTGAAGATGATCTTCGCCAGACACGCTACACACAGCCTGCGATCTTTCTGCACAGCATCGCGGTCGCGAAACTGCTCGGAGACAATCAGGCCGGCATGACCGCGGGACACAGTCTGGGGGAGTACACCGCGCTTTGTTACGCTGACGCGATGAGTTTTGACGACGCGATACACATTGTCGCAAAAAGGGGTGAACTGATGCAGAACGCAGGAACGATAAACCCCGGCACCATGGCCGCAGTGATAGGCATGAAGGATACTGATCTTGAAAATCTTCTTGCTGAAGCAGAGACAGAGGGAATTGTCCAGGCCGCAAATTTCAACTCACCGGGACAGGTGGTTATTTCAGGGGATATCGATGCCGTCAGAAAAGCTGTTGAACTGGCTCCGTCTAAAGGAGCGCGAATGGCCAAAGAGCTTGTCGTCTCCGGCGCGTTTCACTCCCCTCTCATGAAACCGGCAGAGGAAGAGCTGAAAGCCAGCCTTGACGCAATCACCATTAATGATGCCCGGATACCTGTCTGTATGAACGTCGTGGCACAGCCGGTCAGGCGAAAAGAAGAGATACGCAACAACCTCGTACTGCAGCTTACCAGCTCCGTCAAATGGCAGCAGTCGGTTGAAGCGATGATTGCCGAAGGGGTCACGTCATTTGTCGAAACCGGCCCGCAGAAGGTTCTTCAGGGGCTGATCAAGAGAATCGACCGCTCAGTAACCATTGACGGCGTAGACACCGCAGACCAGATTGCACAGACACTGTCATAGTAGTAACAACGAGAAAATAAATTATACCCTATGTTTAAAGGCAAAACCGCCGTTATAACAGGTGCCGCCAGAGGAATCGGTCAGGCAATCGCAGTAAACCTTGCCTCAAAAGGGGCAAACATCGTCATTTGTGATCTTCAGACAGAATGGCTTGAAGAAACAGCTGAAGCGATAAAAAAAACAGGCGGAAAAGTCACCTGCAAGGAGCTTGACGTCACAAACCACGATACCGCTTCTGCCGTCTTTCAGGAGATCGCTTCAGAGACCGGCTCAATAGATATCCTGATCAACAATGCAGGCATCACCCGTGACGGCTTGCTGATGCGGATGAGTGAAGCTGACTGGGATGCTGTACTTGCCGTGAACCTTAAAGGCACCTTCAACTGCACCAAGGCTGTCAGCCGCACCATGATGAAACAGCGAAGCGGAGCGATCGTCAATATCGCATCGATTATCGGCATCATGGGTAACGCCGGTCAGGCAAATTACGGTGCCTCCAAAGCCGGTGTCATCGCTTTCACCAAGTCGGTAGCCAAGGAACTTGCATCGAGAAACATCAGGGTTAACGCTGTAGCCCCCGGGTTTATCACATCAAAAATGACCGACGCGCTTTCAGATGATGTTCGCGACGCCATGCTTGAGGCCATTCCTCTGAAACAGTTCGGCACTCCTGAAAATGTTGCCGATGTGGTTTCGTTCCTTGCCAGCGATCAGGCAGCCTATATCACCGGTGAAGTCGTGAACATAAGCGGGGGCATGGTTATGTGATTTGGCAGAGGTCTGTCTGCTTTGTATATTGCCAGACATTTTTTTTGTATTTACTATAAACAGCACTACCTAACCCTAACTGGAGAGGAATACAATGAGCGCGGAAATCAAAGACAAAGTTTACGATATCATCGTAAGCAAAATGGGTGTCAACAAAGATCAAATCAAGCCTGAATCCAAATTCGCCGATGATCTTGGCGCCGATTCGCTCGATACTGTTGAGCTGATCATGGATCTCGAGAATGAATTCGATGTTCAGATTCCTGACGAAGATGCAGAAAAAATCAGCACTGTTCAGCAGGCGATAGATTACATCGTGAACAACAAATAATTTCCCTGCGCAATCAGCATCAAGCAGGCTTAACGTCAAACAAGTGAAATGGGTCAGGAACGCAAACGCATTGTTGTTACCGGTATAGGGGTGTTATCTCCTGTCGGTCTGTCAAAGGAAGAACTCAAAGCATCCCTTTATCAGGGAAAAAGCGGTGCTGCGCCCATAACCTATTTTGACACGAACGGCTTTTCAACTCGTTTTGCCTGTGAATTGAAAGGGTTCAAGGCTGAGGACTATATGGATACCAAATCCTCCTCACGCATGGACCCCTTCAGTCAGTATGCCGTCATAGCTGCTGAGCAGGCCCTGAAGGATTCCTGTCTTGACCTTTCCTCAATCGATCCCGCGAGAATTGGTGTCGTTCACGGATCAGGAACCGGCGGCATGACCATACATGACGCACAGATGCGGGTATTTCTCGAAAGAGGGCCCCGCAGAATAAGCCCGTTTTTCATCCCTATGCTTATTCCTGACATCGCTGCCGGACAGATCTCGATGAGGAACAAGTTGATGGGACCGAACTATGCCACTGCCTCGGCATGCGCCACTTCCCTGCACGCAATTATAGACGCATGGATGCTTCTTCAGCTCGACATGGCAGACTATATGGTCTGTGGTGGTTCAGAAGCCGCTATCACGCCAATGAGCGTCGGAGGGTTCAACGCCGCAAGGGCGCTGTCAACGCGCAATGATGATCCTGAAACCGCATCACGGCCTTACGACAGGGACCGGGACGGCTTCGTAATGGGAGAAGGCGCAGGCTCTCTGATCCTGGAAACACTTGAGTCAGCGCAGTCGCGCGGGGCCAAAATATACGGCGAACTTGCCGGTGTCGGCGCTTCAGCAGATGCCCATCATCTCACTGCCCCCCATCCGGAAGGTGCGGGCGCATTAAACGCCATGAAAAGCGCTCTCGCTCAAGCAGGGATTACGCCTGAAGCTATCGACTATGTCAATACACATGGCACGGCCACACCGCTTGGCGATTTAGCCGAGCTCAAAGCCCTCAGCAAGCTCTTCGGTGATCACGCAAAAAAAATCAGCATCAGCTCGACCAAATCAATGACAGGTCATCTGCTCGGCGCTGCAGGTGTCGTAGAGTCAATTGCCTGTCTTCTTGCACTGGAAAGTCAGGTTGTGCCTCCTACGATCAATATCGAGAACCTTGACCCTGAAGTTGATCTGGATGTCACTCCCAACACGCCTACAGAACGAAAAATCGACTACGTTCTCAACAACGGCTTTGGCTTTGGCGGTCATAACGCTACGCTTATTTTCAAAAAAATATAGGTATCCGCAAAACATCTCCTGCATATGGAGAAGCTCTGGCAAAAACTCAGCTCATTAGCCTTCAATCGCCCTCAAAGCCATGAGCAGTCTGAAACCGGACCTACCACAGATCGAAATGCACCGCCGATTCCGCAGAACACCTCAACATGGTTAGAAGACATTCTCGGCTTTTCGCCCATTGACGAGAAGTTATACGTGATCGCCCTTACACACCGCTCGATCGTGCATGACCATCCGGAAGCGTCCGATTCAAACCAACGTCTTGAATTTCTGGGAGACGCTGTTCTCGATCTGATCATTTCCGAGTTGCTCTATACCGTTTTCCCTGAAAGTGACGAAGGGAAGCTGTCGAGCAATCGGGCGAAAATCGTTAACAGGAAGTCGCTCGCCGGTTTTGCCGGAAAAATATCTCTTGGAGAACACCTGCTTATCGGTGAAACCGCTGACAAGATCAACATACAAACAAGCACTTCCTCTCTTGCAGATGCTTTTGAGGCCCTCATTGGAGCACTCTATCTCGATAAAGGGCTGGAGGAAACTCGAAAGTTCATCATGCGGCATGTCGCAGGGCATGTCGATATAAAAAAAATCGATACTGTCGAGAACAATTATAAAAGCCGCCTGATTGAATATACCCAGTCCTGCCAGATTGCGCCGCCTGTATACACCGTCGTTTCAGAAGAAGGGGCAGAACATGAAAAACTGTTTACCATAGAAGTTTCCTGTGACAACAGACCTCTCGGAAAAGGCTCTGCCAGAAGAAAGAAAGATGCGGAGCAAACCGCCGCCAGAGAAGCCCTCGAGGAGCTGGAAGCAAGAAAAAGATCGGAGAGCGACTGATCCGGGGTATTCCAAACCTAAAAACCCCCTCTTTTTTTCTCTTTGTTTGAGCATTTCCTGTCAGTCATCTATATTCAAAATAGATAACATCTAACGCCTTGCCCATGAATGGAGTATCATCGTTACTACTTCACCTGCCTGACTGACGACCACCTGCAAAGCGTAAACACAGGATAATGTGCCGTGCAGGTCTTAAAAGACAGAGAGGTATACCTGAACCCGGCTAACGTAATCACTCCTCACTATTTGTATCAGTTACCATGAAAGAAGCGCTCATATTTGATCTTTCCCGTAAAGGACGGAGAGGCATCTGCCTTGGCACACCGGATGTAGGCTCAAAACCTGTTGAACAGCTTATTCCTGAAAAACATCTTCGTACCGAGCCGGCAAGTTTGCCTGAACTTCCTGAAAGTGAAGTGGTCCGTCATTTTATCCGGTTGTCGAACCTTAACTATCATGTAGACAAAAACATGTATCCGCTCGGCAGCTGCACGATGAAATACAATCCGAAAATCAACGACTATACATCCGCTCTCCAGGGGTTTACAGGCATGCACCCGCTTCAACCTGAAAAAACAGCCCAGGGCTCTCTCAGGCTCATGTACGAACTCAGTGAAATGCTTGCTGAAATTGCAGGCATGGCCGCCGTTACCCTTCAGCCTGCGGCAGGAGCGCACGGGGAACTGACAGGAATTCTGCTGATCAAAAAATACCATGACTCCCTCGGCTCAAAACGCAACAAACTTCTGGTCGTTGATTCTGCTCACGGAACAAATCCCGCTTCGGCGGCAATTGCGAATTACGATACGATTTCCGTCAACAGCAACGCTGAAGGCCGAACCGATATCGGGGACCTTAAAGAAAAGCTCACCGCGGATGTAGCGGCATTGATGCTGACCAACCCCAATACGCTCGGATTGTTCGAGAAAGACATCCAGGTCATTGAAAAACTCGTTCATGATAACGGCAGCCTCCTTTACATGGACGGTGCGAACATGAACGCGCTCATGGGCATCACCAGGCCGGGAGATATGGGTTTTGACGTCGTTCACTACAATCTGCACAAAACCTTTTCAGCTCCTCATGGAGGAGGAGGCCCGGGTAGCGGTCCGGTCGGAGTCTGTGAAAAGCTTGTTCCATTCCTGCCGGTACCGGCGATTGAGAAAACCGATGAAAACGGATGCGAGCGTTTCTCCATGAACATGGACAAACCCCAAAGCATAGGAAGAATGATGAACTTCTACGGCAACTTCGGGGTGCTTGTACGGGCATACACCTACCTGAGAATGCTTGGCGCAGATGGCGTTAAAAGGGTCTCTGAAAACGCGATAATCAATGCCAACTACCTGCTCTCCAGACTGCTTGAAAAGTATGAACTTCCTTACCCTGAACCGGTAATGCATGAGTTCTGCCTTTCCGGAGACAGACAGAAAAAACAGCATAACGTCAGAACACTGGATATAGCAAAACGGCTTCTCGACTACGGCTTTCATGCGCCGACAATCTACTTCCCGCTGATCGTGAGCGAAGCACTGATGATTGAGCCGACAGAAACGGAAACCAGGGAAACACTCGACGCGTTCGCCGAGGCTATGCTGGCAATTGCCGACGAAGCCGAAAACAACCCCGAACTAGTACTCAATTCGCCGTTAGAGACCCCGGTAAAAAGACTCGATGAAGCGCAGGCATCAAGAAAACTCAATATCAGCTGCCCCGGCTGCTGAGGAATAGTCCGCAGTAGGCAGTTCTCAATCTGCAGTCTAAATTCATCTCGCCCTTTCTCACGACCTCAGAAAGGGCGAAAGATTTTTCGCCCCTACAACCTGCCAACTGCCCACTGAAGACTGCCCCCCATCGTCACGTGTTAGTTGTCACGTACTAACTATTCACCTAAATGTGACTTCGACGTATTGGCAATTACGGAATATGAGTGTATACTCATACAAACGACGTTATCATGTCTTTACGCAGAACAAAAGTACTTGTCCTCAACAGCAGCTATGAACCGCTGACCATTTGTGATGCGCAAAAAGCCATAATTCTGCTTTTCTGCGGAAAAGCCGTATCGGTAGCTCATCACCCTGAACGGTTTGTCTGCACGGTATCAGAATCCTTTCCTCTGCCGAGTATTGTGCGGTTGAATGTTTTTGTCAGAGTGCCGTATAAGCATATAATGCTGACCAGAAAAAATATTTTCAGGCGGGACAACTTTCAGTGCCAGTACTGCGGAACATGCGGCACCCCGCTTACCATAGATCATATGACTCCTCGTTCACAGGGCGGAGAAGACTCCTGGGAAAATCTGGTCACAGCCTGCGGCCCCTGTAACACAAAAAAAGGAAACAGAACCCCGCAGGAAGCACGCATGATTCCGCAGAAAAAACCGATTCGTCCAAGCCATATCATGCTGATGCGGAAGTTCATTACAACCGTATCAGAAGATTGGAAGCCTTATCTTTTCATGGCATCTTCCTGAATGAAGCAACTCTGGATTGAACGGTTTAGCCGTTCAATCGATTGATACGTGAACACGGTGGAAAGCTAAACATTCCCGGAGATCTTCTTATGTTGATTCGATATCTTATGGCTGCAGTCTTTCTGCTGCTCTATACGTTTTCTTCTCCTCCCTCCAGACCCGCTCTTGCAGAGGCCTTTCCGGCTTACAAGAACGCAACAGCACAGGAAATATTCAGAGAAAAAGACAAGTGGGTTGAAAAGCAGCTCAGCGAGATGACGCTTTCTGATAAAATCGGTCAGATGCTAATCGCTCACAGCCCGGCAAAATTCCGAAGTACTGACGACAGTTACTACAAGAAACTTTCCCTTCTGGTAAGCCAGGGTAAAGTCGGCGGGATCATGTTTCTCAAAGGCAATACCAACGATGCCGCTGTTCTTGCCAACAGGTTTCAGTTTATTGCTCCAAGACCGCTGCTTATCAGTGCGGATATGGAAAAAGGACTTGCCATGAGACTTGACGGCGCCACAGAGTTTGCTCCAAGCATGGCCCTTTCGGCAACAGGCAGACCGGATCTTGTCTTCAAAATGGCTGGCGTGATCGCTCAGGAAGCCAAAGCACTGGGCATCTACCACAGTTACGGGCCCAGTGTCGATCTGAACACTAACCCGCTCAATCCGGTGATCAATACCAGGTCATACGGTGATAACATCCCCTTGACCATAGAGATGTCGAATGCGTTTATTGACGGACTGCAATCGAACGGTATCATCGCCACAGCAAAGCATTTTCCCGGACACGGGGACGTCACGGTCGACAGTCATATCAATCTTCCTGTTCTCAACGCGGATAAAAAACGTCTGGAACGCGTTGAACTGAAACCATTCATAGCAGCTATAGACCACGGAATAATGAGCATCATGATCGGCCACCTCGCGATCCCGGCTTATACAGGCAGCATGACACCGGCGACGCTCTCATGGAGAATTGTCACAAAACTCCTGAGAAAGGAACTGGGTTTCGATGGCCTCATCATTACCGACGCGCTGAACATGAAGGCGCTCTATCAGTCCTACACTCTTGAAGATATTTCTTTACGTGCCGTTGAAGCAGGCAACGACCTGCTTCTTTTCTCACCTGACCCGGAACGTACCCACACCACCCTGCTCAACGCTGTGAGAAGAGGCAAACTCTCGGAAAAACAGATCAACAAGTCCGTACGCCGGATACTTCTGGCCAAAAGGTGGCTTGGCCTTGATAAAAATCGCCTGGTCAACCTGAACAGTATCCACGGCCAGATGAACCTGAAAAGCCATCGGGAACTTGCAGAGAATATCGCCGACAACGCTATAACCGTCATAAGAGACAAGCATCAGGCCCTTCCTGTCAGGCAAGAAAACAAAAACAACATCCTGCATATCGTTCTCGAAAACAAGCGCTACTCACTGTCGGGAGAATCTTTTTCAGACAAGCTGTACAGGGCATTCCAGGCTAAAACCATACGTCTGGACCATAACTCCAGCGCCCGTGACTATCTCGACGCTGCTGATAAAGCCAAACGCGCGTCGACCATTATCGTCTCAACCTATGTTGAAGTGCTTTCCGGCACAAAGTCACTGGCTGTAAGTAAAGGGCAGGAGGAATTCATCAGCACACTTGTTCGCGATCTGCCGTCAAAGCGTTCATGTATTATGATTTCATTCGGAACGCCCTACCTGATCAACCAGTTTCCCGACATACCTGCTTTCATCTGTACCTACTCATCTTCTGAGCTCAGTGAAGATTCCGCCGTCAGGCTGCTGCAGGGAAAAATCAAGCCGACAGGAAAACTCCCCATATCCCTTACGGAAAACCGGCGGTAATCGTCAACCTGTTCATTCAGGTATGGTTATGGGGTATCGGACTCCTCAAGCTTTTTTACTACATTACTTGCCTGCATCAAAAAAGACAACGTTATGACGAAAACCATTCGTGATGAATCTACTGCCGGTGCCTACTGGGGCGCGGTAAATACGTTTTGCGCCCTCAGGGACGTTCATGTCATTGCTGACGCCCCTGTAGGCTGCTACAACCTTGCCGGTGTGGCGGTGATGGATTATACAGATGCCATACCCTATCTGGAAAATTTCACGCCTACCAGTCTGACAGAAAAAGAGATTGCGTCGTCCGGAAGTTCAGAGTCGGTGATCAACGTCATTGAAAAGCTCGGAAAGACGGAAAAACAGTTTATCCTCGTTTCAAGCGCTGAAAGTGAAATGATCGGCAGCGACCACGAAAAAATGCTGCAGCTGAAATACCCGGATATACGATATTTTGCATCCCACTCTCTGGGAGAGAACGAATGGGAGGGCAGGGACAGAGCTCTTGACTGGTTGTATCAGACCTTTGACGACAAAAAACCTGCAGAAGTCGTGCCCGGTACTGTCAGTATCATAGGACCAACCTACGGCTGTTTCAACAGTCCTTCCGATCTCGCTGAACTCAAACGTCTTATTACCGGATGCGGTGCCACCCTCAGGCATGTCTATCCTTTTGAAAGCAAGCTGCACGATATTTCTCATCTGAAAAACTCCGACGTCATTATCACCATGTATCGGGAATTTGGACAGACTCTGTCCAAAAAACTCGGAAGACCGGTTCTCGAAGCACCTTTCGGACTTGCAGAGACGGAACAGTTCATCAGCAGCCTTGGCCGCCTGACCGGAAATAAGGAAAAAGCTGATTCTTTTCTGAAACAGGAAAAGTCCTCTACACTCCAGCCGATATGGGATCTCTGGCGCGGACCACAGGCAGAATGGTTCCCGACAATCCGTTTTGGCATAGCCGCCGACCGAACCTATGCCGAGGGTATAAAAAAATTCCTTGGAGACGAGATGGGCATGCAGTGCCTTTTCAGCCATGACTCGGCTGAAACCGACAACAGCTCTCTTCGTGAGGAACTCGCAACAGCTCAGCCTCAATTCATGTTCGGGCGAATTGTTGACAAAATCTATCTTGCCGAACTTGATGCAAAAACCCGGTTTATTCCTGCCGGCTTCCCCGGCCCTATCGTCCGCAGAGCTCTGGGAACACCCTTTATGGGCCACAGCGGCGCGGTCTATCTCATTCAGGAGATAGTAAATGCCCTCTATGAGACCCTTTTCACCTTTCTTCCGATCACCCCTAAAACCGCGCAGGTTGAGGAACCCTCAAGAAATATCTCATGGACACAGGAAGCAAATACCGTTCTGGACGCGATCATAGCGAAAACTCCGTTTATCAGCCAGATATCATTAGGCAGGGAGCTGAAGAAAAAAGCCGAGGCACTGGCGGCCAAACAGGGAAAAGATACCGTCACACCCGACCTGCTGCAGATGTTGAAATAGCAGCAAGTGACCAGTCACGAGCGCTTCATTCCGGCTCCTTAATCCTGCAAACGAAGTGCGCTACTCCTTGCTCCTTCATTCACAATTTTGAATTCTGCTGTTTTATTTGTAACATCTCATTCTTCTTGTCGAATTTGGGATAGATAGCATCTGATTTGCTGAATTCCGGCCCTCCCTTTCGACAACAAACTGACAAAAAGCGGCTGGACGATTCTGAAATCAGTCAGGAAGTATTGTTTTCGACATACTTCTTAGGCGAGTTTTTATAGAGAGAGACAGTATTCATGTCCGAAAACATAGATGTACAGGCAACTGTAACCGTTACCTTTCCCGATGGCAGGAATATGTCTATTCCGTCCGGGTCTTCAGGTTACGATATCGCACAATCAATAGGGCACAGCCTCGCCAGGGAGGCTCTCGCGATACGTATCAACGGTGAACTTGCTGATCTTGGAACCGCGGTCACCGATGACGCCACAGTTGAAATCATCACCTTTGATCATCCGGGTGCAACAGGCAAACACATATTCTGGCACAGCGCCAGCCATATCATGGCTCAGGCTATCGAAGAGCTTTTTCCCGGCACGAAGTTCGGCGCCGGACCGGCTGTTGAGCAGGGCTTCTATTACGATATTGCCTCTGAACACCGTTTCAATGAAGAAGATCTGCAAAAGATAGAGCAGCAAATGCTTGACATTTCTAAACGCAGCATCGACATCAGGCGTGAAGAGATGCCCCGAGAAAAAGCCATAGCGTTCTTTTCTGAATCCAGAAAAGATCCCTACAAGGTGGAGATTCTTCAGGACACACTCAAAGAGGCCGATTCAGTGTCGATATACCATCAGGGAGCGTTTGCCGATCTCTGCAGCGGCCCTCACCTGCCGAACACCTCAAAGCTGAAAGCCGTCAAACTGACAAATATTTCAGCATCTTTCTGGAGAGGAGACTCTTCCCGCGAAAGCATGCAGAGAATCTACGGGATAGCGTTTCCTTCCGCCAAACTCCTGAAACAGCATCTCGCCCGGTTAGAGGAAGCCAAAAAACGGGATCATAGAAAACTGGGGGCTGAACTTGAGCTTTTTATGCTCTCTCAGGATGTCGGCAGCGGCTTGCCGATCTGGCTGCCCAAAGGGGCGATCATTCGCAGCGAGCTCGAGGCTTTTCTGAAAGAAGAGCAGAGAAAACGCGGCTATGTTCCTGTCTATACTCCACATATCGGCAATATCGACCTGTACAAACGTTCGGGTCACTATCCCTACTACAGCGACTCACAGTTTCCTCCTCTTACCTACAAGGATGACCTGGGAAGAGAGGAACAGTACCTGCTCAAACCGATGAACTGTCCTCACCATCACCTTATTTACAGTTCACAATTGCGCAGCTACCGTGATTTGCCAATCCGTATGGCGGAATTCGGTACGGTATACCGCCATGAACAGTCAGGTGAACTGAACGGTCTGATCAGGGCGAGAGGCTTTACACAGGACGATTCGCATATATACTGCCGACCAGACCAGCTGGTTGATGAAATCTGCGCTGCCATAGACCTGACCAAATTTGTCTTTACCACACTTGGCTTCGATGATATAGAGGTTCGCCTCTCCCTGCATGACCCGGAGAACCAGGGGAAATACGGCGGAACCGAGGAGGTCTGGAAACAGGCGGAAAAGGATGTCAGGGAGGCTGCTGACCGTATGGAGATCAACTATGTTATCGGTATCGGCGAAGCCAGCTTTTACGGACCGAAAATTGATTTCATTGTACGCGACGCCCTGGGAAGAAAATGGCAGCTCGGCACTGTCCAGGTTGATTACGTCATGCCTGAACGGTTTGATCTTTCCTATATCGGCAGTGATGGAAAACCGCACCGTCCGGTCATTATTCACCGAGCACCGTTTGGTTCGATGGAACGCTTTATCGGAGTTCTCATTGAACATACCGCAGGTAACTTCCCGTTATGGCTTGCTCCTGTTCAGGTAGCTGTTCTGCCGATTACCGAGGAGGTTCACGCCTATGCGGAAAGGGTTCACCAGATGCTGATTGACAATGGCATTCGGGCAGATCTCGATATCCGCAGCGAGAAAATCGGCAAAAAAATACGTGAAGCAGAGGTCGGCAAAATCCCGTATATGGTTATCATCGGCCAGAAGGAAGCTGACTCGGAAGAGATTTCATTGAGACGTCACCGTAAAGGGGATCAAGGCTCATTGACGCTTCAGGCACTCAAAGATATGTTAGTAAAGGAAGTCCGAAACAAATCCTGACCGCACAGCGGGCAAAACATCTGCGTCAGATAACATAAATCACGACTGTATGAGAAAAAAAAGAAGCGCTCCTCAAAAACCAAAAGTAACGTATCGAGTGAACGGGCAGATCAGAGTGCCTGAGGTTAGAGTAGTTTTTAAAGACGGCTCACAGGAGATCATCAAAACAAGCCAGGCAATTAAAATGGCCGAGCAAGAGGGGCTTGATCTCATAGAAGTACAGCCTACAGCCACGCCTCCTGTCTGCAAGATGGACAATTACGGAAAGCTGCAGTACAAACTTGATAAAAACGACAGGGATCGGAAAAAGAAATCGAAACCGACGTCATTAAAAGAGCTCAGGTTTCACCCGAATACCGACAAGCACGATTTTGATTTCAAAGCAGCTCACCTTGAAGAGTTTCTTCGCAAGGGCAACAGGGTTCGCGCAACCGTTGTTTTTCTCGGTCGCTCGATCATTTACAAGGACAAAGGCTATGAACTTGTCGAACGTCTGACCGAACGCCTCAGCACTGTCAGCAACCGCGAAGGCTCCCCCAAATTTGAAGGGAAAAAGCTGTTCGTCTATTTCGAACCTGACAAGAAAAAAATCGAGGTACATGAGAGGATGCTGGCAAAAATGAAGAAGGAACAACAAAACAAAGAAGCGGAAAACTAATTTTTTACCGATAACAAAACGATACGATCATGCCGAAAATGAAATCCCACCGTGGCGCCTGCAAACGGTTTAAAAAAACCGCATCGGGAAGGGTCAAACGTGAGAAAATGTACGGGTCGCACAACCTGGAAAAAAAGAACAGGAAAAGAACGCGACGAATTCACCAGTCTACCCTGGTAGACAAAACCCAGGAAAAGCAGATTAAACGCATGATCCTGGCATAAACACACATTGTAACAACATTAAATCGAGACTACGATGCCAAGAGCTACTAATTCAGTTGCATCACGTGCAAGAAGAAAAAGAATATTAAAGAAGGCTAAAGGTTACTGGGGCTCACGGGGAACGATTCTGACAGTTGCCAAGCATGCCGTTGACAAAGCGGAACAGTATGCCTACCGTGACAGAAGGGTTAAAAAAAGAACCTTCCGTTCTTTGTGGATCATGAGGATTAACGCTGCCGCACGAGAAAACGGCACCAGCTATTCAAGACTGATGGAAGCGATGAACAAGAAAAGTATAGACATCAACCGGAAAGCTCTTGCTGAAATAGCGGTTAAAGATCCAGCCGCTTTCAGCCAGATCGTTAAATCCGCTATGGGCTGAACATTCAGGAGTGATCCAGATTCATGAAGAACCGCATAGAAGCAATAAAACAGCAGATTGATGCGTTCGAGCTCAACAGTGCTGATAAACTGGAGGCTTTCCGTCTCCAGTTTTTGGTTCGTAAAGGAAGTATTGCGGAGCTGTTCAATCAGCTCAAAGAACTTTCCCCTGTTGACCGACCGGAATACGGGCAACGGCTGAATAAGCTGAAAAAGTTTGCAGAAAGCACCTATGAAGAGGCTGAAAAAAAGCTCGATGTACTCGCTTCCGGCAAAGGCAAACAGCATAGAGATCTGACGCTTCCCGGCAGACGACAGTATACCGGTTCGGAACATCCTGTACAGCAGGTACTCGGAGATATGAAACAGATCTTCAAGGCGATGGGCTTTACCATAGCAACCGGTCCTGAACTGGAACTCGACAGCTATAACTTCGACAAGCTCAACTTTCCGTCCAACCACCCGGCACGGGACATGCAGGATACTTTTTTCATCACGAAAAACGGGAAGGATGACGACCTCCTTTTACGCACACATACATCACCTGTGCAGATCAGGGTTATGCTTGACGAAAAACCTCCGATACGGGTCATCTGTCCGGGAAAGGTATACCGTAATGAGGCAATCAGTGCCCGAAGCTACTGTGTATTCCATCAGCTGGAAGGGCTCTATATCGATAAGCGGGTCTCCTTTGCAGACCTGAAGGCCACAATCTATTCATTTGCCAAACAGATGTTCGGCAGTGACGTACAATTGCGTTTCAGACCAAGTTTTTTCCCGTTTACCGAACCATCTGCCGAGGTGGACGTCACCTGTTACCTCTGCGGAGGAAAAGGGTGCCGGGTCTGCAAACAATCCGGATGGCTCGAAATCCTCGGGTGCGGAATGGTACACCCGAACGTGCTCAGAAACTGCTCCATAGATCCTGACGAATATTCAGGATTTGCCTTTGGCATGGGCGTTGACCGGACAGCCCTCTTACGCTACAAAATCGACGACATTCGTCTTCTTTTTGAAAACGACGTAAGAATGCTCGAACAGTTTTCCAGGTAAACAGTCAGACTACCGTTTTTCCAGCTCCCACCACCCTTTCTGTTTCCGGAAAAAACAGTACAAGGGTGGGATGCCTACCGGACGGTAGCTACCTGTCCCTCAAACTCAACGCCCAACTCTCCATAGCATCATTTGCCACGGGATTCGGAGCCTCGAGAAAGGTAATCACAAAGGAGTTTTCCAACTCAGCGACACCTATAGAACGGGGCCTGACCGAGAGAACCAACGGGTTGGGAAGTTCCTTTCCAAAACAGAAAAGAATATTTTTAGCGGCAAGTATCCGGTCGCTCACAACCCCTTCTTTCAGTGACCTGGTATGTGCATAGTGATCGAATATCCCGATATATGCGACAAGCGGATGTTCATCAATTCTGTTGTGTAAAGCGAAGATAATCTCATCGACCGATGTTAATGACGTTTCTGTCTTGTCGATTTCCAGCGTATAGATTGGATACTTTTCCTGAAAAAGAGCTTGCCTCATGATCTCATCCCTGATGTAAATTATGTAATACGTACAGCAGTTTTGCACTGCCGGGATAAAGTACTACGATAAAGGGTATTTTCAGCAAACTATCTGAATAACAGGGAAAAGTATTTGCGGGAGGGATGGGAATGATACTCTATTGACCGGATTCTTTAAAAAGACAGTACCGTACCGGACAGGTACAGAGGCACTCGTCAGCAAAAGAATTGCAATATGCCGTGATGTTTTTCTGCGTAGTATTCTGAACAAACAAAACCTTTTCGCCGTATTCCGCAATCACTTTGCAAAGGTGCCCCTGTTTTCCCTCCAGGCACTTATGGTCATGAGGACAATCACCTGCTTCCTGTTTCGCCTTGAGAAGCAGAGTATCTTTGTTTGTCATCAGCGTGTCAATTCTAAGTTCATTTGGCCCACCAGCACAACATACACCTTTATTACGCCAAACAATATACGCGATTTATTCATATAATCAAAAAAACCGCACAATGACAGCAATATCATTGTGCGGTTTCACATAATCAGACAGCTTCAGGACAAGAGTCTAACTTTCGGCTTCAACAGTAATTTTAAGGGTTGCCGAGACATCCATGAACAGCTTTACCCCTACTTCATAGGCGCCAAGCGTTTTAATAGGAGATTCCAGGCTGATCTTTCGACGATCAACAGAGACCCCCTCATTGCTCAATGCTTCCGCAATATCACCCGAGGTCACGGTTCCGAAAAGCTTCCCTGATTCGCCGGCTTTGGCCAGAACCTTGAGGTTTAACTGCTGCACCTTGTCAGCCACCTCTCGTGCGGCTATTCTCTGCTGTTCGATTTTTCTTGCCTGCTGCTTTCGTTCAGTTTCAAGCGCCTTGAGAGTCCCCTCTGTAGCTCTCAGCGCAATACCCTGAGGAATGAGATAGTTGTTTGCGTAGCCGTTTTTAACATCCACGACTTCACCCGCATCACCCAAAGTTGAAATATCTTTTCTTAAAATGACTTTCACGGCTTTATTTCCTCGTTCAATGAAGTGTTAACAATTATACCAGACAGTCTTATTTGTACTCGTCTGCTACATATGGAATAATGGACAGGAATCTTGCCCATTTAACTGAATGGGTAAGAAGATTCTGCTCTTTCGCGGAGAGCCCTGTGATGCGACGGGGAATTATCTTTCCCTGATCGTTAATAAAGCGTTTGAGTTTTCTTTCGTCGCGATAATCAAAAAATACAACCTGGTTCTTCGATACTTTTTTCTTTGATACCAGTGCATTACTAATCGACTTGTTCATCGATGTGTTTGTACGTCTCTGTTTCATTCTATCGTTATAATTTGACGATGTACTCTTCCCTTATTCGGAAGAAAGATATTTATACTCGTAGACATGGCCTGCACCGTCTCCTCGACTGTTGTGTTCCATGCCGTTTTCGCTGTGGCTATCATCTTCGACAAATCCTGAAATGCCATCTTCGTCCTCATGTTTCTTGCGCTTGTTGAGGAACTGGATTCTACGCGCTTTTATTTCAACAACGGTTCGTGATGAACCATCCTGCGCTTTCCATGTTCTGCTTTGCAGTTCTCCGTCAACAAGAACAGCGGCACTTCTCTTCAGGTTGTCACGACAGCTCTCAGCCAGTTTATTCCATGCGACAACACCAACATAACACACATCTTCCTGCCATTGATGGTTACTGTCCCTGAAACGACGGTTACATGCTATCGAAAAATTTACTACAGGCGTTCCTCCGGAATTTGTCTGGCGAAAGACCGGGTCTTTCGTCAAATTTCCAGCGATGACAACACTGTTGATTTCAGGCATTTTTAACTCAGCCATAACCGTTCCTCCGTTTTATCCAAAAGGTATCGATTCATAGTTATCTGTAGTCATTGTGAAAGGCATTCTATTTCTTCGCAGCAACAGACTCCTCTTGCTGATCCTCTTCACTCTGGTCTTCAGGACTGCCGATCACCACACTGTACTTTTCTACCCTCTTACGCATTTCCAATAAAGGTGTGCTCAAATGCACAATAAGAAACCGCAGGATATTTTCGTTATAACGGAAAGCTGTTTCGATGGCTGCAAGGCCGGAGGGTTCTCCCCGGAACTCTATATGAGCATACGAACCGATTGTCTGCTTGCCGATCGGGTAAGCCATAGTTCTTCTCCCGACCTCAAGCACATTCTCAATGTCACCGCCGTTTTTCGCGATAACATTTCTCACCTCATCCATGGTTGCGGCAATTGCATCATCTTCAAGCCCGCCATTGATGATTACGGTGCACTCGTAAAGTTTTTTTATCTCCATAGCGCAAAGCAACTTAAAAAGATTATGTTTGCTTATACAAATGGTGGGGATCAGGTATTGCGCATCCCTGTCCCTTGGATTCAGGATACCACATGAACACCACTTGCAATTTTGAACCTTAAAGGTAAGGGATTTCAACAAGATTTCCAACAGCTATAAATCCAGCCGCAACACCCTCGTCGCGTCCGGAAAAACAGTACTCACCGCGAGTTCTCAGAGAGCGCAAGAGCGGATATCCAGAATTACCGGAGCATGGTCCGAGCTTTTTTCAGCACTATCAATGCGAACGTCAACCACATCCCCGATAAGCCCTTTCGACAGATAAAAGCAATCAATTCTCCATCCAAGATTTCGTTCACGGGCACCCTTCCAGTATGGCCACCAGGTGAACATGTCTTTTTTGTCAGGAAACCGCTCTCTCATAATATCGTGCAGGCCAATCTCAAGATGCCTGTCAATAGCCGCCCTTTCTTCAGGACGAAGCCCGACTATACCGGGCTTGTTCTGGGAGTGATGTACATCGAGATCTGTGTGGGCCACATTGATATCTCCGGTATGTATCACCTGCCTTCCCTCCCGCAGAAGTTCAAGAATATAGGTGCCCAGGTCTGAAAGATAACCGAGTTTTACCGCGTAGTGTGCATCTCCATCGCCTCTCGGGACATAGGTTCCGATAACACTGAGGTTACTGCCATGAAGGACGACTGTCCGGTTTTCGCAGTCAAACTCCGGTATTTCAAGGCGGCACTCGCCACAAAGCCCTTCTTTAAGAAGAAGGCCGACCCCGCTGTAACCCTTCCTGAATGCCGAGCCGTTCCAGTATTTTTTATATCCCTGCATCGCCACTATCTCTTCGGGAATATCCTTCTCCTGTGCCTTGAGTTCTTCGAGCACCAAAATATCCGGTTTTTTCCGGTCGATCCATCCGAGCAAACTGTCCCTGCGCGCACGGATGCCGTTGATGTTCCAGCTTGCTATCCTCATAAACTGTCTCGTTTCAGGTTTTCCTTTTTGAAATAATCCGAAATCTTTTCCGATACCGACGTTTCCGATATATCCATCATACACCTGAAATGTCCTTTCGGACAACGATCTCTGCCGATATGCGAACAGGGTCTGCAGGATAAATTACGGACTTCGAAAAGTGAATAGGGGGCGTTGTAAGGAAGAAAACCGAACTCAGCCACCGAAGAGCCGAAAAGCACGAACAGCTGTTTTCCGAAAGAGGACGCGACATGCATTAGCCCAGTGTCGTTGCTCAACACTGCATCACAGCTCTCCAGAACCGCCGCCGAACGGGTTAGAGATGTCTTTCCGGCGAGATTCACAACGCTTGATGCCGTACCGGAAGAAAGAGCAGCAATGATTTCCTCTGCATGGCGAACATCTTCAGTTCCTCCGAGCAGAAAAAATTGCAGCCGGTGTCTCCGGCCCAACAACTCAATAATCGAGGCAAATCTGAGTGGGGGATAACGCTTGGTCAGATGGTTAGCCCCAAAACAAACCGCGAGCCGGTACTCGTCTCCGGCATTGAAAGATGCTGCAAAGCCGCGGTCATCTTCGGAAAGCCAAAGCTCACAGCCCATACCGTCGCACCCTTTACCGTTCCATGGTATGGAAGCCATATATCTCTCGACAACAGAATCGGGTGCTCTGAAGAGATTGAGGCCTGTTCGGACAAGCAGCAGTTTTTTCCAGTTCATTTTGTGATAACGACACACCGCATCACAGGAAATGTTCTTCAAAATTTTGCGAGAACGCAGGTTGTTCTGCAGATCGACAACCATATCGTAATGCCCATCCGGAGGAGAAGCAGTGGTGTAGACGGTGTTCAGATAAGGGGAAGCGTTCAAAAGGGAAGCAAAAGGCGGCTTGATACAGTAGTCGATAACCGCATCAGGGTATGCGGCGCGTAAACGGCGAAGGACAGGAGTCGTCAACACAATATCTCCAATGGAGCTCAACCTGATTACCAGGATTTTCCCGATCTCCTGATTTTTTTCCGGACGCAAAGCCATTCAGGACCAGAATTCCCACCATGCCTTGCGTTTTGCAGTATCCTCAGGCATTGAAGTTTGCAGCATGGCGATATTGTCGGCGATCATTTTCTGAAGCCTCTCCTTGTCATCTATCTCTCCTTTCCGTTCAGCCACCATCTCATCTGCCATTCTGAAAGCTTTCAGCGCATCTGAGGAACGGCCTGTACCGGCGAGTCCGACAGCACGATTTACAACGGCTGCGATCCAGAGCTTTCCCTCATCCTGGTGCAGCTCGCCGCGCCGGTTGAAATAGTGCAGTGCATTGTCGGCCGAAAGAAGGCATTCATCATAACGCCCGAGCTTTGCAAAAGCCCCTGAAAGTCCGGCATGACAAAGAGCATCGAAACCGTCATGATCGAAAACCTCCTCTTCAGGGATCGTACGCGTCACATCCATCGCTTTCCGATATTCGGCAACCGCCTCTTCAAAAGCTTCTTCCTTCAGTCTTTTCTCTCCTTCACTCAGGGCCATGTAAGCCTGAGCGACCTGTTTGAGTGGTTTCATAAAAAACTTTCATTTAGTCGTGAACGCCGAGGCATCGTTATGAAGAAAAGTGTCAAGTTTTTCGGGAATTTCAGGACGACCGAGCTGATTGAGTGCTGTTCCGATAATTTTTGCTTTCAGAATAAGCTTTTTATCCTTTTCCCGAAAAATGTCCTGATAAAACGCGAATTTCAGCTTTGATTCCCTCACCATATTCAGCCCGACAATAAATCCGTCACCGCTCTCAAGCGGATATTTGTAATCGAGTTCGGCTCTTACGACTACAAGGTTTATTCCTTCCTGTGCGTACATCTTGAAATCCATCCCGACCGACTTCAGATATTCATGGCGCGCATGCTCGAGATAGTTCTGATACACGCTGTTATTGACAATCCCCTGCATGTCGCACTCGTAATCGCGTACCGACATCGGGAGAGTATATGCATAATCCTGCATGGAATAACAGATAGATAATTATTGAAAGATCATGGTAATTCGCCTCAGCTTTCTCCCGGCCCGGCAATCACCGACCTTACAAGGCGGTGTTCATAACAATTATCCGGGGCAACAACGGCAATGCCGCTTGCAGCTGTTGGGCGAATCACGACAAAACCTGTTGCTTTGTTAACCGCTTGCATAACCATTTCCGTACAGTACAAACGTTCCTGTTCGGAGAGATCGAAAGATGTATCGAAGGATACCCCAAGATAGTTTCGGGCATTGTGTGCTATTTTTTGCCTTACAGGGCCTGATACCGCCAGCCGATAAACAGCATAGTCCGAAGAGGCCTCAAGAAAGGCTCCCAGAGGGTCACAGGTTACTTTCCCCACTCCGGTCAGCTCTGCGGCAGCCGCATGAATGACATAGAACGCACCCTCCTCCCGAACAACAATTCCCGCGTGAGAAAACCTTTTGTCCCTCCGGGAAACATCCCGAAAAAATTGAGACCAGAGCCCCTTCCCGTAACGAAGAATGATATCTCCATTTTCCAGCCTCCTTTCATCAAGGGGATGCGTTGTATTGAACCGTGTCTTTTCGATTGTCTGCACAGGAATAACAGTCAACAGAAAAAGACAAAAAAGCAAAAAAGGAATCCTCTGCACAACATTATTTTACTGGTTGCAGATGTACCATCCACTTCCCATCGATCCTCACCAGGTTAATGCGTTCATCAGGTCCGTCAACCGACTCCCTGTACACAACCGTAGCCTTATCGCCTTCAACGGTTTTTTCAACAAAAACAAACGTAAAATCGGGATTAACCGGCATTGCGCCAATTTTGCTGGCAAACTCGAGCATCTCACCTGTCGGTTCGGTCGCATATTTCTTTGCTTCGGAAATCCTGCCTTTCGCCAGATTTTCCGTAAAATTTTTCGCTACCGACTGCGGGCTGTCTCCACAACTCAGGAGTACCAGGAAAGCAAACACCAGAAGGCGCTGCAGAAATGGGAACATCATTGGCGAGTTTATTCTGATAGTTGAAAAACCGGCTTATACAGCATGGTGCTGCTGAAATAAAGAAATCGCACCGAATATTCCCTCGATGCCTATCTGGACCCCGATAACGGAAAGTATGAGGCCCATGATCTGGGTAATGACCTTTAGTCCTTCCCGGCCGAGTTTCTGTTCAACCTTCTCACCGAGCAGGAAAAAAACATACGTTATCAGGCACATAACGGAAAAAACAAGCGCATTGACAGCAATATCGAGTCCATTGCCCGTAGCGGAATAGCTCATGGAAACCGCGATCGTCCCCGGACCGGCAAGAATCGGAATCCCCAAAGGACTGATGCCGAGATTCTGGCCCGGTGTCCCCGAAGCCCCGCCGCCGGCCGGAGCGTGTGCAGCAGATGTTCTGCCATGCATCATATCGAATCCGATAAAAAAAACCATAATTCCACCCGCAACACGCAAAGCAGGAAGGGTTATACCGAAAAAGTCAAAAATGATCCGACCAAGAAGAATAAAACAGAGAACAATGCACAAAGCGGTAACAACTGCACTCAGTGCCGTTTTTTTAATCCCGCGATCATCCATCCCCGCTGTAACAGCCGTAAAGATAGCCGTATTGGCTAATGGATTCATGATGGCAAAATAGCCTCCTACCATGACCAGGGTGTGACTCAGAAGTTCATGCATGAGGGTGGCAAATTATGGTAAACTGTTTCAAAACCTGAACACAGCGGCAATGCCGGTCCGGGTGGGCATGCTCTCAGGCTGCACGACATGAACGTCCCCCCCTTTCTGCAGTACCAGCTCTCCTATATCATCGAGCAGGTCACCGCTGACAGGGTTATCTGGATCATCCGGCTCAAATTTTCCGGTCGATCTGTCCAGACAGGCCGGCATATGATAATCGTTATCGATAAACAGCATCGATATTCTGCCTGAAGCGGCGGCAACAGCAACCTCTTCGAGATCACCCGAGCCAAGGCCGCTGGCGAAAGCGTCACCGTAAAGCTCGATCAGGGCCTGTAACCGCAAACGATTGTATTCCTCGAAAACGTCTCTCGCTTTCGCCTTGAGATCACTACTCTGCATTGCATCCGGATTCAGGTCGAGTCCTTTTTCGACAAGCCATGGATTTTGGCTGATCTGACGGAAAAGCCCCTGATTTTCGGGAAGAGCCGCCAGGACAAGCGGCAAATGCTCATGATTGCTGTAATGTGCCAGAACACCCTTGTCGATGATCCGAAAAAATCTCTCGGCATCTATTTTCTCCTCGGGCTTTTTGCCCCCATGACCGTGATGCATTGCCGGCCCCCTCGTTCCGCCATAGGAAGCAACCGTTTGATGGGGCGGAGTCACATCCTCGCCAAGCGCGTCAATGAGCGTCTTCGGTATGGACTCATGCAGTTCAACTTCATCGAGAGAAACCTTTGTTCCCTCGAACAGCCTGACACTCTTGCGGGAAACGGCAAGCAACTGGTAACGTTCCGAAGATTTGAAAATCCTGACAAGAGGCTTTGTGTAGAATGTATCGGAAACAACTGCGATGTCACGGACATCTTCCTGAAGCCTATAGGTCTTGAACATGTTCGATGCACCAAGGACTGCGAGCCCATCGAGCGTATGATTCCAGAAACGGTGATCATCAGCCAGATCGTAAAAGGGCTTCAACAGTAACTCAATCTCACGTTTCGCATAGGTTTTTGAAAGTGACTCTTCAAGTCTCTTCACAAGATTACGAAAACGGATAGGGTCCTGCTGATTTTCCGGATGATGACGGTGAGTCTTCTGATATAAGGAAAGACATGGCGGTTCGACTGAAGAAAAAATAACCGCGGGGTAATCTGAAACACGTGCGTTCATGCAACCTCCTTTAACGATGACTTCTCGGAAGATGTACGATAATGAAGTGATGATCCTCAAGACGGAAACGTCAGGATCGCTCTTCTATAACCAGTGAAACCCTTCGTTTGTTCCGAAAAAGGCAACAAAGAGAGCTTTCAGTATCCAGGGAAAAACATGCAGGGGCTAAAAATATTTCGCCCGAACGATGGGGAGAAATAGTAGGTAGTAGGGTAAAAATAAAAAGCCCGTCGTTGTGAGACGGGCTTTTATAAATAATCGGCGACGACCTACTCTCCCGCTGTTACGCAGTACCATCGGCTCTCCAGGGCTTAACTGCTCTGTT
>JADHTF010000065.1 GCA_016776555.1 Chlorobium phaeobacteroides | reverse complement strand
CGTCTTATCTTTTGCCATAAAGCTCTCCACCTGCTGGGTTGTGTTTTATTACGTGGTGACTTGGTCGTTACTCACGCTAATATAACACTTTACACCCATAGGTGAGGGCTTTTTTTATTGCAAATCGATCAACTTAGGAAAAAGTCATTCAGTTTCTTTATCGGAACCCTTCTGGTCTTTCTCTTTTCCTCACCGCTTGCGCATGCGGCAGCTCCTTATGCGAGTTTATCGGCAGGGCTTGGATTTTTAACCAACTCCAGTGCGGATGACGGCGTTGTAAAAGTTGAAGATGTATGGGGGTTCAACACCGGCTATCTGGTAAACGGTGCAGTCGGTCTTGACGGTGATATGTACCGTGTGGAGGCCGCTATCGGCTACCAGTCTAACAGCATCGACACACTCTTAGGCATCGAGATACCGGGTGACTGGAACTGGAGAGTTTCCATTCTCTCATTCATGGCCAATGGCTATCTTGACATTGAGTCAGAGGGTAGCACTGTTACTCCTTATCTTACGGCAGGTGCCGGTATCGCAAATGTCAGCTTCAATGATGGTATAACGAGTGACGACGATACTGTATTTGCCTATCAGCTTGGTGCAGGCATCGGTTTCGAGGTTTCAGAAGATACTACGGTTGATGTTGGCTATCGTTACTTCGCCACTTCTGATGTTGACCCGGGCGGTTACGGCGTTGACTATAGTATGGCGAGTCACAATGCTGTGGTAGGTGTACGGTTTGCATTCTGAACGCAGCTTTCACCAAATCACAAAACGCGGTGAAAAGGTTGTCAGAAAGGTCAGCCAAAAATGCAAAAAGGCCACTTTTTCAGGTGGCCTTTTTTATTGCTTTTTTTGGCTTTCATTAGGTATTGTTCTCTGCGTACTCTTACATTTCAAGTATTAGGAGTGCTGATTTCTGTTCTGTTTTTGTTGGAGAGGTACTGCGTGTATTCATCAATTCATCGTACAAGGGGGCAGCTATGCCGATCAGCAAATTGAGAGATTTCCTTGACAGTCATCACATCAGGTACTTCATTATCAGTCATTCTCCAGCCTACACCGCGCAGGAGATTGCCGCAGCTGCGCATGTTCCGGGAAAAGAGCTTGCCAAAACCGTTATGGTGACTATTGACGGCAAGCTGGCTCTGGCAGTGCTTCCGGCCTCGGACAAGCTGGATTTTGACAAGTTGAAGGATGCTGCCGGCACAGGAAATGTGGAGCTGGCCGCGGAAGAGGATTTCGCCGACATGTTTCCCGGTTGTGAGGTAGGGGCCATGCCCCCTTTCGGGAATCTGTACGGTATGAAAACCTATGTGGCTGAGGAACTTGCCGAGGATGATGAAATTGTGTTCAATGCCGGTAACCACAATGAACTTCTGCGGCTTTCCTATGCGGATTTCGAGCGTCTGGTCAGCCCTGAGGTGGTCAGGATTTCTGTCTGAGGAGCGTACAGAGGACGGAAAACAGACGATTTCTGCGGATCATGCAGGCAGGTTCGGGTTTATCTATACAGAAATGTTACCTTTGACGCACTAACCCGCGGCTTGAAGTATACGGCTTGTGATGTCGATTTTGCATGCCGGACGAGGATGTTTTTCCCGGCCGCTGACTTCGGAATGTATGATGTAGCAGACAAGGTATGAAAATAGCTCTCTATGCCGGGACCTACGTAAAAGATAAAGACGGGGCGGTAAGGACCATGTATCAACTTGTGACCTCGTTTCTGAAAGAAGGGCACGAGGTTGTTGTATGGTCGCCTGATATTTCTTCAGATGACCCCCGTCAGGAGACGGTGATCGCTATGCCTTCCGTTCCGATCCCCCTTTACCCTGACTATCGTCTCGGTTTTTATACAGCGGCAACTGAAAAGCAGCTGGATGAGTTCATGCCGGACATTGTTCAGATTTCCACACCTGATATCATAGGTCGCAGGTTTCTGAAGTATGCAGGGAAACGGGGCCTTCCGGTTGTCAGCGTCTATCACACCGATTTTCCTTCCTATCTTTCCTATTACCACCTCGGGTTTGCAGAAAATGTGGTGTGGAAGTATTTGCGGAAGTTCTACAATGCCTGCGATAGCCTGTTTGTTCCGACAAAGCAGATGAAATCCAGGCTCGAATCCAGAGGGATGGAACACGTTGAAATCTGGGGAAGGGGAATCGACAGAGAGTTGTTCAACCCCTCCCGAAGGTCTGCTTCACGTCGTGATACCTGGGGTGCGGGAAGCAAGACGGTCATAGCGTATGCCGGAAGATTTGTCTGGTACAAGGATATTCA
Organism: Chlorobium phaeobacteroides; assembly: GCA_016776555.1. Lineage (GTDB taxonomy): Bacteria > Bacteroidota > Chlorobiia > Chlorobiales > Chlorobiaceae > Prosthecochloris > Prosthecochloris phaeobacteroides_A. Next base: position 5,396 of record JADHTF010000065.1, on the reverse strand, counting down.
TATGGTGATCGCTGTCTATGAGCGCTTCATGAAGAGCGATCTTTCCGGTGACGTTCTTTTTGTCATGATTGGCTCAGGGCCTGAAGAGGATGAACTGCGTCGAAGAATGCCTGAAGCTGTATTTCCCGGATACCTTGTCGGCACCGATCTGCCTGAAGCGTATGCCAGCAGCGATCTGATGCTTTTCCCTTCGACAACCGAGGCTTTCGGCAATGTCGTTCTTGAAGGTTTTTCCTCCGGTATTCCCGTCGTGGTGTCAAATGAAGGTGGCTGTCAGGAGCTGGTCGAGCGGGCAGATGGAGGGTTTGTGGCTGAAGCGGGTGATCAGGATCAGTTTTATGACTATTGCGTCCGGCTGATAAAGGACAGGGAGCTTTTCGAGAGGAAGCGTCAAAACGGACTCGCATTCGCCGAAACCATGTCCTGGCCGGTTATCAACGGAGCGCTTATAAAGCGTTACAGGGAGATTATCGGGAGGAAGGCAGAAAAAGGCAAAGGGTAAAAGGCAAAAGGCAAAAGGAAGAAGGAAAGACAGTGACGAGTGACGAGAAACAGGTGACATGTTGTTGAAGTGTTGATTTGTTGAGTCGTTGAATTGTTGAACTGATGAGAAAACACGTCAGGGCATTTGGCAGGGATTAGTGAAGAATAGAAGGCAAAAGGCAAAGGTCAAAAGTAACAAGTGATTTGTGATTAGGTGAAGATAGTCATCCCGGACTTGATCCGGGATCCATCATCAGGTTAAGTAAAAAGGCTCAATGGCTGGATAGCTGGATAGCTGAACTGCAAGATAGCCTGAAGATGACCTGTAAAGGGAGAAAGATTTTTCGCCCCTACACCCTAACACCTAACGCACATCACACCTGCATCGCTCAAAGCGGGCAGAAACAACGCTCTCCCTCTCCTCATCTCCGGCCCCGGTCTAGTCATGCCGGACTTGATCCGGCATCCATACGAAACCTTGGTATGAAGACTGGATTCCCGTGTAAGACCTGTGAAATAGATGCTCGGATTTCACGGGTCAGGCACGGGAATGACAGGGGGAAAATCTGTCCCGCCTCCCCAGGTCACCACGGGCAGACACAGGGGTCTGCCCCTACGAATCATCAACCTCCCGTCTCCCATCTTCTCTGCTCTCGCCTCTTTTCTTTTTCCCTTCCGGTCAACCATATTCCACCTAACACCTAACACCTAACACCTAACACCTAACACCTAACACCTAACACCTAACACCTAACACCTAACACCTAACACCTAACACCTAACACCTAACTCATCGCTCAGCACTTTCTCCGTCTTCCACTATTCAATAGTAAATAGTCATTAGACATTCTCCATCTCATCGTTGTCCTGTCTGCTTGTCCATTGGATAGGGTTCCATGATGTAACCAAGGCAGTCCTGATGGATAATCGTTCTGTTTTTCGTAAACATTGACGGTATCAGAGGTTTTCTTGTTATGAGGGCATTGTTTTCAGTAATGATGTAGTTGCCCGTAACGTCTCTGTTGTCGTTATCTGTTATCTGCAACGTGCAGTTTTTCGCCCTTGTGACGCCAAGTTTTGTTCCTGTCGGCACAGTGGTGAAATTAAGTTCTTCAAGATCATTCCTGAAACACATATCGACATTCCGCCTGCAGTTGCCGAACCCGAGCTGTGCATTGTCGGGAACGGATATTTTTGCAATGGTATGATAGATTTCACTGAGTTTGTTCGACGGTGGGCTGAAAAGCTCACCTGCCGGCATGGTGAGAGATTGGAGAAGGTAGTTGCAGACGTGGTTGAGCCCCCTGACATCTCCGGAAAAACCGCATTCGAGGGTGACCGAAGGGCAGAGGTGCGAGAACGCCATTGAAATCACTTCATGAGGCTCGGTAAAATAAACGATTGTTTTACTGAACCTCCGGGCAAGATGTATATATGAGGGATCGGTTCGGTTAATACAGGCATAATGAGGATTTTTGCCTGTATTGTTGTGTATATCTATGGCGGCATATAACGGTTCTTCAGAGAGTTTTTCAAGAACAGTTCCGGCAAGGCGGTGTTCCGGAAGGAGTCCGCCGCTCCATATGCGATTGTAATCGGGTTCGTTTTCAAGTCTGCGCATCCCTTTTTTTGCCGCGGCGATATTGCCGATAAAGAGAATGATACCTCTCGGTGCAGGTCTGGAGGTGAGGTTCAGTTCCTTGATGAGTTGCTGGATGGCGAGAAAACCTGTGATTTCATTGCCGTGCAGAAGTATCGAGATGAATATCGGTGGGGAGACGTTGCCTTCGATGTAGATAAGGGACGGGCCGGGGAGTATAGAATCGAGCTTTTCGACCGGGATATCGGCCAGATGTTCCGGAATGGAGTTGTACAGGTTCAGTTCCGGTGGTGCTGTCGCCTTGTTCAGATTTTCCATGTGTGTACCGGTTTCTGTTGATTCTGGTTCTCGTGGTAGGTATGGGTCATCTCCTGGAATCGCGGGCCGTGACGGTTGATATATGCCTTTTGCCAGAAAGCCCCGGTTCTGCCGGTTTTGACCCTTTGCCTGACTATTTCGTCAAGAGTATACTCTATTTGTTTCTGATCAATCCCTTTTCTCTTCAAGCAGCGGATCGCTCCGGGGAGAAGTTCATGCAGCAGGATTTCCCTGATGGGAATATGTTTTCCTTTTCTCCATACGATTTGCGTATCAAGTCCCTTTTTGGCGGCCAGGTAAAAGTTATTTCTGGCATCTTCAAAAGATATTTCCTGTTCTATCGGGTTGTTCTGCTCGATCAGGTGGAACATCGTTCCGTAGAAAAAAAGAATATTGGCTACCGTGTCGGGTATAGAGGGGCCGGCAGACGGTACGCGGTGCTCGATTCTCAAATGTGGCGTTCCGGAGTCGTTCAGGCCTATCAATGGGCGGTTCCATCTCCAGATTGTACCGTTGTGTAGTCTCAGATGATTGAGCCAGTTGAAATCTTCCTCGAATGTTTCGGGGAGAAGTATGGGGAAACCGTCAAGATTTTCAAGAAACAGTTCCTTTAAGGAGTTTCGCACATAACCACTGCCGAATGTCACTCTTGAAATAATTCTGCCGGATTTATCGCAGAAGGAGGGGATGTTTACCGCCTGTTCAAAGAGCGGTATTCTGGTTTCATCCCAGAGTTCTTTTGCGAAGAGAAAAGGGGAATTCGCAGTGAGCGCTACCATAGGAGCAGAAAGAATCTGGGCAATGTTGTAGTGCCTGGCTGCAGTTTCTGGAGAAACCTGAAGATGTATCTGAAGAGATGTTGTCGCAGCCTCGGCCATGACATCATGGTGTGTGACAGTAAGTGTCTCCCGTTGTCCTTCAATATGGATTTTCAGCGGTTTACGTTTTCTGGAACGGAGTATCTCACGATTCAGTGCCGCAAATCGTTGCAAGGGGGATATATGCTCCAGAGTGAGCATTCTGTCTTCGATAGTTGGAAGAATTCCTATCATCAGTACCCGGCAATTCATGGTTTCAGCATGATGAACACAGGAACGCCATGTTTTTGAAAGCGCTTCCTGCAGATAGGCCGGGAGGTTTTTGTCAAGGGGGTGAGGATGGGTATTTATTTCAAAATTATATTTCGACAGCTCCGCTACAACGAGATTGCTGTTAACCTTCTCAAGAAACTCCCCGTTTCGGGGGGCAGGTGTGTAGTTTTCGTTTACCAGCCAACCTTCAAGTTCAAAACCGCACATTTCTCCGGAATTTTCGAAAACCTCTGAAGAAAACCAGTCCATCAGAATTTTTGTCTCTTTTCTCAGGTTTTCACGGAACTGACGAAAGTCCGTTTCGCTGAAGAAGCTGTGTTGAATATCACTGCCCATAGTTGATTACATCTTTTTATATGCGCTCAATTCCAGCGTCATAGAGGCGACGCTCTAATGAGGTGCGGGAATCGCAGGATCAGAGGCAAATACTCTTATTCGCCACACCAAACGGGAGAGCGTTTTTCCAAAACGGCATCGATCCCTTCTTTTGCATCCCGGCTCGTCAGATTCTCAACCATCACCTGACTGCAGTACCGATATGCGTCCTCTTCATTCCTGTCAAGCTGCTCATAAAATGCTCGTTTGCCGATCTTGAGGGCGAGGGGTGATTTCGAGGCTATTTTTTTCGCAAGATCAAGTGTTGCCTGGTCAAGTTGTTCGATGGGCACCAGCCGGTTGATGAGTCCTGTTTCATAGGCCCGCTGGGCCGAGATCAGATCTCCCGACAATAACATTTCCATCGCATGCTTTTTCGAAATATTTCGAGATAATGCTACCATAGGCGTAGAACAAAACAAGCCGATAGTAACTCCTGGTGTAGCGAATCCGGCATTTTTTTCTGCAACAGCAAGATCACAGCTCGCGACAAGCTGGCAGCCTGCAGCAGTAGCAATGCCATGGACTTTGGCGATAACCGGCTTGGGTGAACGAGTAATTGATAACATCAATCTGGTGCAAAGGTCAAAAATCTTTTTATGAAACGTTTTTTCCGTGCAGCTTCGTAATTCTTTTAAATCATGGCCGGCGCAAAACCCTTTTCCTGATCCAGCAAGAATGATAACCCTGACACTGGAATCAGCAGACAGGATATCCAATGCCCGGATCAAAGCTTCCATGCATTCGATGGACAATGCATTGTAGGCTTTTGGCCTGTTGATGGTGATGTGACCAATTTCATGCTCATCTTTTTTGATAAGTACTGTTTCAGAGGTGTGTTGTTTATCTGGCATTCGGGTATCTCCGGAATGAAAAAGAATTAACGAGAGTACTCTATTCAGGAATATATTCAACATAAGTAAAGGGCACCTCTATTAATTTGTTGCGCGACCCGAATACTACGTTGGTCGGTGCTCGAAATCTTCATGTACTCTGTGTACACTCCGGTTTCTGTGCTCCGTCCGCCTTGTCTTCAGTTCGCTCACGACAAGTAATAGAGGTGCCCTAAACCGCTATTAATTTATTCCAGGATTCAATTGTTTCGTCGAGCGGTGCTCGAAATCCTCATGCGCTCTCTGTACACTCCGGTTTATCCTGCAGCTTTGATGCTGTGACAGAAATCGCCGATACCTTTGTGGCACTGCATAGTCGAATTTCAAGAGTATGACTTTCAGCTGCTCTGCGTTATCAGAAATGCTGTAATTTTATAACTTCTTCTTAAGGTGTTTCATGCAATGATTAAGATTCAGGGCGTATGAAAGAAAAAAGAATTGCAGAATCCTTTATTATAGGGGCGCTGCTTTGTGCAGGACTGATTATATCCTCTTATCCTGAATAATTCATGAGACTGCAAAAGAGAGGCCTCTCGAGCCAAAAGTGGGCCTGCCAAAGGCGAAGCCAACCTGAGATCCCGACCTGCCGTGTCTTCGCGTCATACGTTCACCCCTTATCGGGAATTTACTGATGCC
>JADHTF010000020.1 GCA_016776555.1 Chlorobium phaeobacteroides | reverse complement strand
CCCCCTATCACAGGCATTAAACTGGCGTGTGACGCACGCACAGACCAGAACAAAACATAAAAACGGTAGCCCTATAGGGACAACCGGGATTTTTTCACCGGCTGATGCTGCTGGTCAGATACTAATCGATCAATTCAGGGGAAAGATCATATGCAATGCGGCTCTTATTGTTGGTCGGGATGGAAACATTGATGGAGAGGTAAAAGCTGACAGGTTGAGGATTGCGGGGAATTTCAAAGGAAAAGCTCAGGTTACCGGTGAGTTGGAGCTCGAATCCTCGGCTGTCGTAGAGGCGGATCTTGTCGCTGACAGCCTCGATGTTGAAAAAGGTGCCCGGATTACCGGGAATTTTCAGATGTCAGGCTTAGGATTTACAGATAAAAGCTTTCAGGAAGAGAGCACGCTTCAGGCGCTATAAGGTTAAGCTGGATAAAAGTAAGAAAGGGATCTTGCTATGAAGTCTGAAGAACAAGAAGGATTTACCAATCAATTCGGTCGGTCCGTCAGGGCATTGTCTGATTATCTCGGTATCGGGTTTCAGATATCCATAAGTTTTGCTTTTTTTGTCCTCGGCGGCTACTGGGCGGACGGGAAGCTGGGTACCTCCCCTCTTCTGTTGCTTATCGGCCTTGCCGCAGGTATGACCGGCATGGTGCTTGTGCTGATGAAGGTCGTTAAAAAAGCGAACAAGAAAAAACGTTGAACACCTGCTTTTCAGTGGTCGAAGTCAATCCAACTCTTTTTAAATCTTATGAAGCCATTGTTTGATTTTCTTATTAAGATCCTTATCTTGTCCGTCGTTTTATGGGGTGTGATATTCTGGGGCGTGAACGAGTACGGATTTGATATCGGTTCGGTTTTCACAGCCTGGATAATGATCGTAGCCAACACCCTTGTGGGCTATCTGCTGTTTGAGTATGCGTTTGAAAAGTCTCAGTCAGTCTTTCTAAAGGTGGTGCTCGGCGGTTTGGGATTGAGATTGCTTGTGCTGATGGCACTTGTGGCGTTTTTTATAGTGCGGGATCTTGTTTCGATCAATGAGTTTGTGGTTTCATTTTTCGCATTTTACTGTATCTACGTGATTATCGAGATTCTCGGGTATCAGAAAAGGAATAAACAGAAAAAGAGAGTTGCATGAAACGGTTTAACGCTATACGGATCGGTGAGCTTGTAAGGATTGCGGTTCTGGTCATGCCTTTGCTTTTAGGCTTCGGCGCTCCGATATATGCTGCTGCTGAAGTTCACGGGGAAGCAGGTGCGCATGAAGCGGCGGCGGTCCATACCGATGAAGCTCACGGTGAAGCCGGGGAACACGCTGAAGGCGGTCATGGTGAAGGCGGAGCCGGTGACGTGATCATGCACCATATTCTCGACAGTAATGCCATGGAGTTCGAGCCCTTCGGCAAATTCCCGCTTCCGAAAATAGTTATTGGCGGTTTTGATCTGTCGATTACCCGCCACGTTGTTTTTATGTGGCTCGCCGCCCTGATTCTGCTGCTTGTTTTCGGCTACGTCGGCAACAAGTACAAGTCGATCAAGAGCAACGAGGCTCCCGGTGGGGTTGCCAATGCCATGGAGGCCCTGGTAGAATTTATCCGTCTCGACGTGGCAAAATCAAACATCGGTGAAGGGTATGAAAAGCATATGCCCTACCTGCTTACCGTGTTTGTGTTTATTCTCGTACTCAACCTTCTCGGGCTGATTCCCTATGGGGCCTCGGCTACAGGAAACATCAACGTGACCCTGACGCTCTCGGTGTTTACTTTTTTTATTACGCAGGTATCAGCGATCAAATCAAACGGTATCAAAGGATACCTTGCTCATCTCACCGCGGGCACGCACTGGGCGCTCTGGATTATCATGATCCCGATAGAGGTTATCGGACTGTTTACCAAGCCGTTTGCGCTGACCATTCGACTGTTTGCCAATATGACCGCGGGGCATATCATAATTCTCAGTCTTATTTTTATCAGTTTTATATTGAAAAGCTACATAGTGGCGATATTTGTATCGGTACCCTTTTCAATATTCATTTATCTGCTAGAGATCTTTGTCTCCTTCCTGCAGGCCTTTATTTTTACCATGCTCTCCGCACTCTTTATAGGGCTCGGTTCGGCGCATGAAGGTCATGAAGCTGAGGGGGCGCACTGATCTGAAAGTGGTTGTTCGTAATGCCAGTAATATTTTGTACTTTTTCGGGGATAAAAAGGGTTTTAGCAGTTCAATACATAATAAATCATTTGGAGGGAATCTAGACATGGAAGGAATGGGTAATGAGGCTTTGGGTTATCTTGGTGCTGGTATCGGTGCAGGTTTAGCAGTTCTTGGCGCTGGTCTTGGTATCGGTCAGATTGCAGGTTCTGCCTGTGAAGGAACCGCCCGTAATCCAGAGGCGACTGCAGATATCCGTACAACCATGATCATTGCTGCCGCACTTATCGAGGGTGTTGCCCTTTTTGGTGAGGTTATCGCAGTGCTGCTGGTTTTGAAGTAACGGTAGGCAGAAAATAATATTAAGATCATACGTCATAAACCGAATGCGGCAAATTATCGCAATGTGCCGCATTCAGGATTTATTCAATCGTAAAGGAGAATAGTGTTCCATGCTTACGTCAGGAATTATAGTTCTTAGCGGAGGATTGCTCGATCCTAATCCGGGTTTGATTTTCTGGACAACCGTTACATTTCTTATCGTCCTTTTTATTCTCAAGAAATTTACCTGGGGTCCGATGCTCAGCGCTCTTGAGGAAAGAGAAAAAGGAATTAAGAATTCAATTGATCGCGCACAGTCAGCAAAAGAAGAAGCTGAGGCAGTTCTGAACAAGAACAGGCAGCTTCTGGCACAGGCTGGTGCAGACGCTGACAAGATTATTCGGGAAGGCAAAGAGTATGGTGACAAACTCAAGGCTGAAATAACCGAGAAGGCGCATCTGGAGGCTTCAAGGATGATTTCATCGGCCAAAGATGAGATAGATCAGGAAAAACGACGTGCTCTGACTGAGTTGAGAACCGAGGTTGCCGATTTGGCTGTCAAAGGGGCTGAAAAAATTATTATGGCGAACCTGGATGCTGAAAAGCAGAAGAACATTGTTGATAGCATGATTCAGGAGCTTTCACAACACCGCAACTGAAAACATCACAGTAAATGTCAAGTACAATAGCGAGCAGACGATACGCCAAAGCATTACTCGATGTCGCCGAAGAGGGCGGTTATGTTGACCAGATGGTTAATGATCTTGATGCGGTACGTGAGGTGGTTGCGGAGTCAAGAGATTTGTTGACTATGCTGAGAAGTCCTGTTGTCAATGGAGATCTCAAGGCACGAATTCTCAAAGAAGTATTTAATGGTGCGGTGAGTGGTAAAACCATGCTGTTTTTTGAGCTTTTATGCAGAAAAAAAAGAGCAGGGTTGCTTGCTGATGTGATAGAGGAATTCAGCGCTCTCAGGGATGAACGCGGAGGAGTTGTCAACGTCGACGTCACCAGCGCGGTTAAGCTCAACGACGAGCAGTCCCGGAAGCTCATTAACGGTCTCTCTGTGTATACCGGGAAAAAAGTCAGGGCAAGGCTGTCGCTTGATGAACACCTGATCGGAGGCGTGAAAGTTCAGATTGGTGATACGATACTTGATAATACCGTTGTACACCAGTTGGAGAGGCTGAAACACGCTCTGGGCGAAGAAGCCTGATAAGAGTGTTCGTCATCATAGATGATCGATAGTTGCAAAAGCCTGCCTGAGAAAGCAGGCTTTTCTCATTGGATCGGTACAAGGCGGTGCCATTCTTCTGTTGTATGAAATCTGAAAAAAGAGTACATATTTCTATTCTATTCGTAGTTCTGATCTGCCGGGGCTTTAGCTCAGTTGGTAGAGCGTCTCGTTCGCAATGAGAAGGTCAGGGGTTCGACTCCCCTAAGCTCCACAAATCCTCTCTTTTGAAGCCCGTCTTTCCGATGCGATGTTCCGGAAAGACAGGCTTTTTCTCGTTTATATATTTTTCTTGAACCGATGATCTTTTTGATTTTGTAGGGGCAACCCCCTGTGGTTGCCCGCGGGTTTGCGATATCGACTGAATCGGCTGAAGTTTATAGAATTACTTTCGTTTGGGTATTTTCTTCTATTCTTTTGTCTTCGTTTTCTCAGCTTCTGTTTTTGACTCAAGCCCAAAGGGTCAGGATTGGGTGAACTCAGCCTGCTTGGTTATCTCAGCTTGTTACTCTCTTTTCGTTATGATGGAGATTGGGGTAAAGGCGAATACTGGATTGGCTATGATAGCCTAAAAAAAGATTTTAATTGGTTTTTCGACGGGTTGGAAAAAGCTTGAAAGCCGACTCCGCGAACTCGAACTGCTTCATCGTGCCGGTCAGGCAGAACCGGTGTTTTCCAATTCGATTTCGGCATTCGAGAGAGAGGATTTCGATGATATCGACGATGCTCCTGATAACGAAGTGGCAGCTATTGAAGAAGCTGTACTCGATCAGGCCACGGCAGCAAGTACTATTGCTGAACTCAGGCAAGAGATCGGAACGCTCAGGAGACTTGAAGAAAACGCCTTGCATGTTCGCCGAAGCGGCAACGATACCAAATGGACTCAGCTATCCGGGCTTCTCGGTGAAGTATTCTGTCCTACAATGAGTTCCGATCAGGTGATTGAACAGTCGGCACCCTATGGTTCTGGTCTTATTCCACCGCCCAAACCTTCACCCCGTCAGAAACTTGTCATTTTTACCGAGCACCGTGATACGCTCAACTATCTGGAAGATAGAATTACCCGTTTTCTTGGCCGCAATGAGGCCGTGGTCATTATCCATGGCAGCGTAGGCCGTGAAGAGCGACTCAAGGTTCAGGAATCATTCCGTCACGACCCGGACGTACAGGTACTGCTTGCCACCGATGCTGCCGGTGAGGGAATCAACCTGCAACGAGCGCACCTGATGGTCAATTATGACCTCCCATGGAATCCCAATCGTCTTGAACAACGCTTCGGGCGAATTCACAGGATCGGCCAGACCGAAGTCTGTTATCTCTGGAATCTTGTTGCCGACGATACCCGCGAGGGAGACGTGTACCGCCGACTTCTCGAAAAGCTCGAACAGGCAAGGGAGGCGCTTGGCGGGCAGGTGTTCGATGTACTGGGAAAAATAGCCTTTGAAGCAGACGGCAAGGTTATGTCGCTTCGAGACCTTTTGATCGAGGCGATCCGCTACGGAGAAAAGCCTGAGGTGAAAGCATTTCTTACTACAGTGCTTGATATGGCGCTCGATCGTGGACATCTGCAGGAATTACTCGATGAGCGAGCACTGGCGCATGATGCCATGGATGCAAGCCGGGTACAGAAGATCGGCGAAGAGATGGAACGGGCAGAGGCGCGTCGTTTGCAGCCGCACTACATTGAATCGTTTTTTCTTGAAGCCTTCAAGCGGCTTGGCGGCAATGTTCGGCAGCGAGAATACCGGCGCTTCGAGATCACCCATGTTCCGGCTCCGGTCAGGAATCGTGACCGCCTTATTGGCATCGGAGAGCCGGTCTTGCCTCGCTACGAGCGCATTGCCTTCGAGAAAAACCTGATTGCTCCTCAGGGCCAGCCTCTGGCCGCTTTTGTTTGCCCTGGACACCCACTGCTTGATGCGGTTATCGATCTGATCCTTGAACGTCACCGTGATCTTCTCAAGCGGGGAACGGTGTTGGTTGATGAACGCGATTCCGGAACCCATCCCCGCGTGCTCTTTTACCTCGAACACGCGATTCAGGACGCCAGCCTCACTCGTGACGGTAATCGCCGCATTGTATCGAAACGAATGCTATATGTAGAGCTGGATGAAGCGGGCGAAGCTCGCCATGTTCACTATGCTCCGTATCTCGACTTTCGTCCGCTGGCACCTGGTGAACCGGATGTCGAGGCATTGATGTCCCGATCTGAATGCCATTGGATCAGCCGCGATATTGAACAGAAAGCTCAGGGTTATGCCATAGCTCATGTGGTGCCTGAACATCTTGCCGAAGTTAAAGGACGCAAGCTCGACCTTATACGAAAAACCGAGGCGGCCGTCAAGGACAGGTTGACCAAGGAGATCATGTACTGGGATCACCGCTCCGAAGAGCTGAGACTTCTGGAACAGGCAGGCAAGCTCAATGCTCGACTCAACTCAGGTGAGGCACGAAAACGGGCAGATCTTTTGCAGGCACGCCTGCAGAAACGGCTGGATGAGTTGCGGATCGAAGCCCAGCTCTCGCCATTGCCTCCGGTTGTGCTTGGCGGTTTTCTTGTGGTTCCGGCAGGACTTGTTCAGTCAATGACGGGGCAGCTTTCGTCAATGTCCACCAGTCCGTCGGGCACGGCACGTGCCCGAGCCATCGTGATGGAAGCGGAACTTCAACTCGGCTTCGAGCCAGTTGACCGGGAGCTTGAAAAGCTCGGCTATGACATCGAAAGCCGCATTCCGGGCACCGGCAGACTGCGATTCATCGAGGTGAAAGGACGGGTTTCCGGAGCACCGACCATTACCGTCACCCGCAACGAGATACTCTATTCACTCAATAAGCCGGATGACTTTATCCTCGCCATCGTTGAGTTTCTTGACGGTGAGAGCCACAATGTGCATTATGTGCGGAAGCCTTTTACCCAGGAGCCTGATTTTGGAGTTACCAGCGTCAATTATGATTTTAAGGAATTGATTGCTAAAGCGGACAGGCCATCGTGAACTCCATTGAAATTCTTACTCCCAAAGATTCTCACCTATGACTGATTACAAGCCAATGAAGCCCGGGGTTCCTGAAGAGACAGGCTTCGATGAAGTTGCACGGCTCATTCATGCAGCGCGGGAACGCGCGCTCCAGGCTGTCAATACGGAACTGATAGATCTCTACTGGAAAATCGGCGGGATACTCGACAGGCGCATTGCCGAAGATGGATGGGGAAAGGGAACCGTCGTGTCGCTTTCAGAGTATATTCAATCCAGACAACCCGGCATCAGGGGATTTTCTCCCCAGAATCTCTGGCGGATGCTCCAGTTCTTTCAGACCTGGCGTGAGGCTGAAAAAGTCTCGACACTGTTGAGGCAATTGCCGTGGTCGGCCCACCTGCATATCATGGCCAAAACCCGGCGTCATGATGAACGGGAATTTTATCTGAAAATGGCTATCCAGCAACGCTGGTCTGTTCGCGAGGTCGCCCGCCAGATAGATAACGCCCTTTTCGAGCGAGCCGTATTGAATCCGCCAAAACTCTCAACAGCGTTGAGAGAACTGTATCCTGAAGCTGAAACGCTCTTCAGGGATGCCTATATTGTTGAATTTTTAGAACTTCCGGACGGTTTCCATGAGCGTGACCTGCATCAGGGCTTGTTGCGCAATCTGCAACGGTTTCTTTGCGAAGTAGGCAGGGATTTCTGTTTTATCGGAAGTGAAGTGCCTCTTCAGGTAGGCGGAAGGGATTTTGCTGTCGATATGCTCTTTTTCCACCGGGAACTCAACTGCCTGATTGCCATAGAACTCAAGATCGGCGAATTTCAGCCGGAGCACCTCGGCAAGCTTGAATTTTATCTCGAAGCGCTTGATCGGGATGTGCGCAAGCCGCATGAAGGCCCGTCGATCGGGTTACTGCTCTGTGCAAGCAAAGACAGCGAAGTGGTGGAATATGCGCTTGGCCGGTCACTCTCTCCGGCGCTGGTGGCCGAATACCAGACCCGCTTGCCGGACAGGCATCTGCTTCAGGCCAAGCTTCACGAATTTTATGCCCTGAGCCAGGCCGGCTTGTCTGACGATGGGGCATCTAAAGAATCACCATGACCTGCAAGAAAAAACTTATAGAAGTAGCCCTGCCGCTGGAAGTGATCAATGTTGCCAGCGCGCGGGAAAAATCGATACGGCACGGCCATCCTTCGACGCTGCATTTGTGGTGGGCGCGGCGGCCGCTGGCGGCGGCGCGAGCGGTGATCTTTGCGCAGATGGTTGATGACCCTTCGGCCCATCCTGACCTGTTTCCCACTGAAAAGAAGCAGGAGAAAGAGCGGCAGCGGTTGTTCCGCATCATCGAGGATCTGGTGAAGTGGGAGAACACCACGAACGAAACGGTATTGCAGCAGGCGCGCGACGAGATTTGGCAGAGCTGGCGCTACACCTGCGCCGAGAATGCTGACCACCCGAGAGCTGCCGAAATCTTCGACCGTTACAAGCTGCCGGATTTTCACGATCCCTTTGCTGGCGGCGGAGCCCTGCCGCTCGAAGCACAACGGCTCGGGATGGAGAGCTATGCAAGCGACCTGAATCCGGTGGCCGTACTCATCAACAAAGCGATGATCGAGATTCCTCCGAAGTTTGCCGGAAAGCCGCCGCTCAACCCTGCGTGGTACAACAAGTCCGAAACGGAGAAGATGGGGCGAGAGTGGAAAGGTGCGCAGGGGCTTGCCGGCGATGTGCGGTATTACGGCCAGTGGATGCGTGACGAAGCTGAAAAGCGAATAGGCCATCTCTATCCCAAAATCGAGGTTACGGAAGCGATGGCTGAAGAGCGGACCGATCTGAAAAAATATGTCAGCAGAAAGCTCACGGTGATTGCCTGGCTCTGGGCACGAACGGTCAAAAGCCCCAACCCGGCCTTTGCCGATGTCGATGTGCCGCTTGCCTCGACCTTCATGCTTTCCACCAAGGCAAGCAAGGAGGCGTATGTTGAACCGGTCATCGAAGATGGCGGGTACCGGTTCACTGTAAAGATTGGTAAACCGACAGATGTGGATGCGGTAAAGCGAGGCACATCAGCAGGGAAACGTTCGGCTTTCCGCTGCCTTATGTCCAGCGCTCCTGTTTCCTATGACTATATTCGTGAGGAAGGAAAAGCCGATAGAATGGGGGTAAAGTTGATGGTGATTGTCGCAGAAGGCGATCGGGGGCGAGTCTATCTTTCGCCGACGGAGGAGATGGCAGCGACTGCGTTGCAAGCCACACCGGACTGGAAACCTGACACCCCATTGCATGGAAAATGCCGCGTCAATGTCTCAAATTATGGTTTGGATGTTTATGGTGATCTCTTCACCCCGCGCCAGCTTGTGGCGCTGACGACCTTCTCTGATCTGGTGCAGGAAGCGCGTGAACGGGTAAAGCAGGATGCCATTCAGGCCGGTTTGCCCGATGATGGCAAGCCTCTTGCAGAACAGGGCGCTGGCGCGGCTGCCTATGCTGACGCTTTGGCGGTGTATCTTGCGTTTGTCATAGATAAAACATCGGATAGAGGCTCAACGATATGTAGCTGGGATTCTTCGAGAGATAGCTTGAGAAATACATTTGGTCGTCAGGCAATACCAATGACGTGGGACTTTGCTGAGTCGAATGTTTTATCGGAATCCACTGGTGGTATCTCAAGCGGATTAGATCAAGTTTATCGCGTTTTGGTTGGATTGCCGCAAAATACTGTTGGGAAATCTTCTCAACAAGACGCACAAACGCAATCTATTTCAAGAGATAAGGTTATCTCAACGGACCCACCCTACTACGATAATATAGGTTATGCCGATTTGTCTGATTTTTTCTATGTCTGGACACGTCGCTCATTAAAGTTCGTTTTCCCTGACCTTTTCTCCACGCTTGCCGTTCCAAAGGCTGAAGAGCTGGTGGCAACCCCCTATCGCCACGGCAACCGCGAAAAAGCGGAAACATTCTTTCTCAATGGCATGACGCAGGCGATGCACCGGCTTGCAGAGCAGTCTCACCCAGCCTTTCCGGTGACGATTTACTATGCCTTCAAACAGTCGGAGACTGGAAATGATGACGGTACGACCAATACCGGTTGGGATACCTTTCTTGCTGCCGTGATCGAGGCCGGTTTTTCCATCAGCGGAACCTGGCCGATGCGCACCGAACTGAGCAATCGCATGATCGGTTCAGGTACTAACGCCCTTGCTTCAAGTATCGTGCTTGTTTGTCGTAAGCGTCCGGAAAACCCGCCAGTCGCCACGTTCCGCGAATTCGATACCGCGCTCAAGTCTGAATTGCCTCAGGCGCTTTCGCAATTGCAGGCGGGCAATATCGCACCGGTCGATCTTGCGCAAGCGGCCATCGGCCCCGGCATGGCGGTCTATACGCGCTATGCTAGCGTGCTCGATGCGGAAGGCAGGCCTTTAACGGTCCGTGCGGCCCTTGCCCGGATCAACAAGGTGCTCGACGAAGCGTTGGCCGAGCAGGAGGGCGATTTCGATGCCGACAGCCGATGGGCACTGGCCTGGTTCGAGCAGATGGGCTTCAACGACGCTGAATTCGGTACTGCCGACGTGCTGGCGCGGGCAAAGGCGACCTCGGTTGGCGGTATTGTCGAGGCGGGTATCGCTTTTTCCGGAAAGGGCAAGGTGCGTCTCTTCAGGCCGTCGGAACTTCCCTCCGATTGGGATCCATCCACCGACAAGCGATTGACCGTCTGGGAGATGGTGCATCAGCTCATCCGCGTGCTGGAAGCGGAGGGTGAGCCTGCGGCGGCGGAACTGGTCGCAAAACTTGGCAGCGAGGCCGAAACGGCGCGTGAACTCTGTTATCGGCTCTATACCCTCTGCGAGCGCAAAAAGCGACCTCAGGAGGCGATGGCCTACAATGCCCTCGTGCAGAGCTGGCCTGAACTCACCCGGCTTGCAGGCGAAATGCCCTCCCTCCCGGCTTCCGGTACCTATAACCTGTTTGAAAACGAGTAATCTATGGCGCTTACCAATCATGAACGTGTCGGCAAGGGGCTGGCGCTGCTGAAAGAGGGGCTCTCTCCCTTTGTCGAACGCGAGGTCGATGCGGCTATTACCGCTAATATGCTCACACCGGCGCGCCTGAAAAGCTTCATCGATGAGCCCATCATTGGCAACAGGCCAATGTCGGAGTGGGATGTTTCGCCTTTGCTGAAACTCATGTGGGACATCTGGAATGACCTTTTCCGCCGAACGCTCGGGTTCGCTGAACGCAGCCTGGTGTCGGAGATTCGTGAATTCCGGAACAAGTGGGCGCATCAGGAACCCTTTTCGAGCGACGACGCCTACCGTGCGCTCGACTCAATCTCCCGACTGCTTGCCGCGGTCTCTGCCCCTCAGGCCGACGGGGTTGACCGGATGAAAAAAGAGCTGTTGCGTCTGCAATATGACGAACAGGTACGGGGAGAACGGAGAAAGTCTGCGGGCGTTGCCGTCGAAAGCGGCGTAACGGGCCAGCTCAAGCCGTGGCGCGAGGTGGTGACGCCGCATGATGACGTGGCGAGCGGTCGCTACCAACAGGCGGAGTTCGCCGCCGATCTCTGGCAGGTGCATCTTGGTGAAGGCTCAAGAGAGTACCATGATCCGGTGGAATTTTTCCGCCGAACCTACCTGACTGAAAGCCTGAAAGAGCTGCTGGTGGGTGCCGTGCGTCGGCTGGGCAGCGGAACGGGCGATCCGGTGGTGCAGTTGCAGACTAACTTCGGAGGCGGTAAAACTCACTCGATGCTGGCGCTGTACCATCTCTTTTCGGGGATCGCCCCGACGGAGCTGGCCGGTGTCGATGCTGTTTTCTCTGATGCTGGAGTTGACAAGGTGCCAAAAGTACATCGTGTCGTCCTTGTCGGCAATAAGATCTCTCCCGGTAATCCATCTGTTAAGCCTGATGGAACGGTGGTGCGAACGCTCTGGGGTGAACTTGCCTGGCAGCTTGGCGGGAAGAGCGCATACGAGCGCATTGCTGCCGATGACGAGAACGCCACCAGTCCTGGCGATGTGTTGCGTGAACTCTTCAACGATTACGGGCCGAGCATGATCCTGATCGACGAGTGGGTCGCCTATGCGCGCCAGCTTCACGACCAGAGCGATCTTCCGGCAGGTGGTTTCGAGACGCAGTTTTCGTTCGCTCAGGTGCTGACCGAATCGGCCAAACTTGCAAAAAATTGTCTGCTGGTGATCAGTTTGCCGGCATCGGACACGTCGGGTTCGCCGCATACGCGGGCCGACGACGTGGAGGTGGGCGGCACTCGTGGACGTGAGGCGCTGGATCGTTTGCGTAACGTTGTCGGGCGCATCGAGTCATCGTGGCGTCCGGCAAGCGCCGAAGAGGGGTTTGAGATTGTACGGCGGCGTCTCTTCCAGCCGCTCGTCGATCCAGAACAGTTCAAGCAGCGTGATGTCGTTGCGCGTGCTTTTGCCGATTTCTATCGAAGCCAGAAAGCGGAGTTCCCGCCCGAAACGCAGGATACCGAATACGAAAAACGCATCCGGGCGGCCTATCCGATTCATCCGGAAATCTTCGATCGCCTCTATACTGATTGGTCAACGCTGGTGAAGTTTCAGCGCACAAGAGGTGTGCTGCGCCTGATGGCTGCCGTGATTCACAGCTTGTGGGAAAAGGGTGATCGTAATCCGTTGATCCTGCCGGGTAACGTCGCCATCGACGATATGCGCGTGCAGTCCGAACTGACGCGTTATCTGACGGATAACTGGGTGCCGGTCATCGAGAAGGATGTCGATGGGCCGAATTCACTTTCGCTCACCATTGACAGCGAGCAGAATAACCTTGGCAAGTATTCTGCCTGCCGGCGCGTGGCCCGTACGATTTACATGGGTTCTGCTCCAACGACCGGGGCTGCGCACAAAGGCATCGAGGACAG
Source organism: Chlorobium phaeobacteroides (assembly GCA_016776555.1). Taxonomy (GTDB): domain Bacteria; phylum Bacteroidota; class Chlorobiia; order Chlorobiales; family Chlorobiaceae; genus Prosthecochloris; species Prosthecochloris phaeobacteroides_A. The sequence continues at coordinate 25,536 of JADHTF010000020.1, read as the reverse complement.
ACGGGTCAAACTCGGTTGCGTCATGCCCGGTGAATCCACAGCAGTTTTCGGCGACGCGCTGCGACGGATGGCAAGTACGGCCACCTACCTCTATCAGGATGGCAACAACTACTGGTACTCGACCCAGCCCACAGTGACCAAGCTTGCCGATGATCGCGCCGAACAGCTCAAGCGCGACCCGGACAAGGTTACGGCTGAAATAGAGAAACGGTTAGGTCAGGCTCTCGAGAACAGAGGCGACTTTACTCGCATTCATATGGTGCCGCAAACAGGAGCCGATGTCCCGGACGATCTCGATACCCGCCTGGTGGTGCTCGGGGTCCACCAGCCCTACAGTAAAGGGGCGGGCAGTCAGGCAGAGTTGATTGCGAAGGCGATACTGGAAAGCCGTGGGACGGTGCCGCGTCTCTATCGGAACACGCTCGTGTTCATGGCAGCTGATAAAACCCGTTTGCAGGATCTTGATGAAGCGGTCAGAAAATATCTGGCATGGCAATCGATCCTGAACGAACAGCAAAGCCTCGATCTCTCTCCATTCCAGGTCTCTCAGGCCGAAACGCAGAAGAGTGCGGCAGAAAGCGCCATGACCGCCCGTTTGCCCGAAACCTGGCAGTGGATGCTGGTTCCGTTGCAGAACAAGCCACAGGATGCTGTAATCTGGGAGGTGTCTCGGGTCACCGGCAGCGATCCGCTGGCCATTCGTGCCAGCAAGAAGCTCCGTTCCGATATGCTGCTGCTGTCCAGCTATGCTCCGACAGTTCTGAAACTGGAACTGGACCGTGTACCGCTCTGGCGCGGCAACCATGTGCCGGTCAGGCAGCTCGTCGAGGATTTTGCCCGCTATCTCTACCTGCCGCGTCTCAGGGAGCCTTCGGTTCTGTTGCAGACCATAATGACCGGCGTGAGCCTGCTTACCTGGGCGCAGGAGAGCTTCGGCATTGCCGACAGCTATGATGAAGAGACCGGACGCTACAAAGGGCTACGCGGTGGCGATGTTATCACCTTGACAGATCAGCACACTTCGGAGTTATTGGTAAGGCCTGATGTCGCAAGCAGACAGATCGAAGCTGATCGAAAAGAGCATGCAGCGGCGCAAGGAAGCGGAAATAGTGATGAAACGTCAGGTACTCAAACAAGCACGGAGCGGCCAGTAATTGCTCAACCTGAAGAAGCATGTCCGGCCATAGTAAACAGACCGAAACGCTTTCATGGAACGGTTACCCTCGATACAACCCGAGTTGGCCGTGATGCAAGCAAAATCGCCGAAGAGGTCATTGCTCATCTTGCCGGACTGGTAGGAGCTAAAGTGCACGTAACCATTGAAATCGAAGCAGAAGTGCCCGACGGCGTTCCTGAAAATGTTGTACGTGCCGTTACTGAAAACAGCAGGACGTTACGGTTTACAAGTCAGGGGTTTGAGATGGATTAGCAACTCTTTAAACAGTCGAAATCGTATGAATGAGCGAGAGATCAAAGAGCACCTTCATGAATTGATTGCAGAGATCAATTCTTCTGAGATGCTCAAAAAAGGAGAACTGGCTTTCCATCAGCAAAAGGTAGCTACAGGTAACATGTTCGTTTATCTTACTAAAGGTATCGGCCGTATGTATGTTCAGCCAAACAGTTCAGCATGCGATGTATCTCTTTCTGGAAAAGTCATCGAGGTTGAGATGTATCCGTTCATGCGTGAGCTTTTCGAAAACGAATGTGACGGGTTCAAACAAACCAATCGCAACAATGGCTGGTTTAAACAGCCGTTCTGGAGAACAGCCGATTTCGGCAAGGTCAGGGATGCCATTCGTTATTATGCTCGTAATTATTCATGCCAAGAAGTAGAGTCTGGGCTGATTTTGTTTGGCTTGTAATATTTAATGAACAGTTGGTGTTAATTTTTTATATTGTGAATGAACATCTCGTTTGGAGACAAAAATCTTAAAAAGTATGCGAACGATGATCGTTTGGCATCACGTAAGCTGGGCACTAAAAGAGCCAAAGTCTTCAAGCAGCGACTCGATGATTTGAGAGCAGCTGAAACACTCGAAGATGTTCGACACCTTCCCGGGCATTACCATGAGTTAAAAGAAAATCGCAAAGGTCAGTGGTCATGCGATCTTGATCAACCATACAGGATGATTTTCATTCCGCACGAAGATCCGATTCCCGCTAATGCAGACGGACAGTATCTCTGGATTGAAATCAGAGGATTGGATGTTATCGAGATTACGAATTATCACAAAGAGAAATAATGATGACGAAAAGAAATGAATATGTTCCTCAGACAGTAACGCATCCGGGCGTTACCCTGAAGGAAAAACTGGATGAACTGGGGATGAGCCAGAAGGAGTTTGCCGTTCGTACCGGCAAGCCGGAACAGACGATTGTCAAGGTTATTGACAGCAAGAGTGCGTTAACTCCTGACATGGCTGTGAAATTCGAGTCAGTCCTCGGTATTCCTGCACCCTTCTGGCTGAACCGGCAGCAGAACTACGATGAAGCGGTTGCGCGTTTGAAGCGCAGTGAGTTGCTGGCCAAAGCGAAAGATTGGGTATCGAGGTTTCCCCTGAAAAAAATGACCGATTTCGGGTGGTTGCCTGAAAAACGTTCCAAAGCTGAAAAGGCAGAGGCTCTATTGAGTTTTTTCTCAATGTCAAGTTCGAAAGCGTGGGAAGATTTTTACCTTTCTGAAAAACTCAAGGTCAGTTTCCGTATCTCACTGGCGCATTACGGCGAGCCATACGCCATGTCGGCGTGGCTTCGGCAAGGCGAGTTGCAGGCAATGCAACTGGATGCGCCACCCTTTGACCGAAAAGCTTTTCTGGCAGCTCTTGACAGCATCAAAAAAGTCATGGCTGAGCATCCTGACGATTATTTCAGCCAACTGCAACGCCTCTGTCTCGATGCGGGAGTGAAGGTCGTGCACACCCCCTGTTTGCCGAAAGCGCCAATGCACGGCTCCACAAGATGGCTGCACGATAATACGCCCCTCATTCAGCTTTCAGCTCGTTACAGGCAGAACGACCGATACTGGTTTACCTTTTTTCACGAGGCTGGTCACATTCTGCTTCACGGGAAAAAACACATTTCGATCGAAAGTGCGCAACAGGAATCGGCAAAAGACAAAAAAGAGAGAGAGGCCGATGCGTTTGCCGTTCGATGGATCTTTTCGGAAGAGGAGGAACAGGAGGTGATACGGCATGGTAACTTGACCGAACAGGATATTATCGATTTCGCCCGGAAGTTCGGGACACATCCAGCCATGATCATTGGTCGCTTTCAGCATAAGAAGATTCTGCCGTACAGCGTCGGTAGGCAGTTTATGAAGCCGGTTCATATAGAGGGTTATTGTGACTGAGTGAATTCTCTAGAACGTGGCGAATACCTCCTGCACTGGATGGCCTCGTTACTCCTTCCAGAAATGGTATATGATCTATTCTTTTTCATTTCTAATCTGAATAATTCATGAGCGTTCGAAAACCCGAATTGTAGAAATATACAGTGGCCAATCATGTCTCCGGATTCACTCGTGAAAACTGGTAATAAAGCTGAAAACCACATGCAGTCATGCCACCCTGTGTAAGAGTAATACACGGGGTGATCCGGCATTCATGAATACTTCCAATATCAAGAATGGATTCCCGTGTCAAGCACGGGAATGACAGGAGAGGGGGGATGGATTTCCGTGTAATACCTGTGAAATAGATGCTCAAATTTCACGGGTCAGGCACGGGAATGACAGAAAAGGGAACGTTTCTCGTTCTTGTGTGCCCCTTTTCCCTTTGGTGAATTATGCAGGCTAATTTCTGTTACAGACCTTTGCCTGCAAAGGGTTAAAAATCGCTGCAAGTGATCGACGGTCAGCCTCCCCTGAATTTCGTACCCCAAAGAGTCCCGGTGAATTTAGGCAGGGCGGCTTATTACTCTGTTAACTATCGTGAAGTATAATTAACGAATTGTTTGTGAGCATTTGATCATTATATTCTATCGCTGGAAGGGGAATTCCCTTTCCTGTTTCTTATTGTTCCGTTGCGCTGTTCGGTCTTCGGGGCACGAATACAATTCCAAATGAATATAAAAGGAGAGATGAAAATGATACGTTCCATTAAATACGGTTCGATGCTGCTTGCTTTGCTCATGATGGTTATGATGCCGTTGGAGTCACATGCGGCTGACGATGAAGCCAAAGGCCTGTTCGTTGTTGTTACGACGCCCGATGCACAGACGCAGATGATGGCCATGGTGCTGTCGACCCAGACGGTAAAACAGGGCAAGAGTGTCCGTATGCTGCTTTGCGGTCCTGCTGGTGAACTTGCGGTTAAAAACAGTTCGCAGACCATGCTTAAGCCGATTCAGAAATCTCCTCAGATGTTGCTTCAGGGCCTCATCAAAAGTGGTGTGATTGTTGAGGTGTGCCCGCTTTTTCTGCCAAACAAGGCAGAAGCAGCTGATGCATCGATTCTTATAGAGGGAGTGAGCATCGCCAAACCTCCTGTAATTGCTGAAAAACTCCGGGAAGAAGGCGTCAAGCTCTTTACGTTTTGACGGATGATCACCTGTCATGATGTGTAAAAAGCACTTCAAGCTGTTGAATTTCAAGGCTGTGAGTTGTAGTTTTACTTATAGATGATTTCGCTATCAATTTTTTTCATAACAGCTTAACTACGAGGAGCCTGAAAACATGCAGAAAAATATTGGCACGCTCGACAGGAATGTCAGAATAGTACTGGGTTCTGTAATGCTTGTCGCCGCACTGGTTTTTCAGAGCTGGTGGTTTCTTACGGGAGTGATTCCTCTGATCACCGGTATTTTGGGATACTGCCCTGTGTATATTCCGTTTGGCTTCAACACATCTGGCGGCTACGGTTCTACGGGCGGTTATTACGACCAGTCGGCAAAGCCGGCCAAGCTCGGTGAACGAATGACTTTCTGAGACACAAGATGCTTAGCATACTCCTGGGTTGAGCGACAATCCCATAGGGTTTCAACAAATGTGATTTTTCCGCTTTATGGTCGCGCAAGCCGTCGGGTGAGATGTTCGCTGAAAGAAATTTCCGCATAACGCATTATATAGTATAAATTTGACACCGTAAAGCATTTGTTGAAACGATCAACTTAGGATACTAAAAGGCTGCCTTGTGGCAGCCTTTTAGTATTTAGAGCCGTTGCCCCGGTAAGACGTGAAGAGCCGAATAGATGATTATCTTTGATATTAAGCCGAATAGTCTTATTCTTTGTCTTATTTCATATTTATGATATTCACGGAGAGATTATGCCTGTTTCGAGACCTATGATTACAAGAATGGCCTTGATTACCCTAGTGTTTCTGGCGGCTGGGACGCTGTTCACAGCCTGTTCATCGGTAAAAGCGCCAAAATCAGGTGAAGTCAGCGAAAGATATTCCTACGCTCAGGCACTGATCGCTGACGAGGATTATGACAAAGCTGTTTTCGAGCTGGAGTCACTTATGTTTGATACAAGGGCAACTGCCCTCGAGGATGATGTTCTTTTTTCGTTAGCTGAGGCGTATTACAACTCCAAGCAGTATCTGCTGGCAGTAGATATTTACAAGAGACTGCTGGAGCAGACTCCCGGTTCGCCCTATGCAGAAGACGCCCAGTTTAAACTGGCGCAATCGCATAAAAAGCTCTCCCCTGTTTCAACACGTGATCATGAGCATACCAGAAAGGCTATTCGTGAATTTCAGCTCTATCTGGAACTCTATCCTGTTCGCGATCCCCAGCAGCTGAAGAGTGATATTGATCTCTATACAGAGCTTTCAAGGCTCAACCCGGAAAATGACTCGTACAAAAGAAGCCTTGCCGCAGCGGAGGCCCAGTATGCAAGGATTGATAACGTTACCGAGAGTATTTCCAGCATAACACTGCTCAGGGAAAAGCTGGCGGAGCACGAGTTCAGCATAGCGGAGCATTACCGTAAACTGAAAAAATACAGGGGAGCATTGTCCTACTATGACGGAATAATCCGTTTCTATCCCGATACTGTCTATGTCGAAAAAGCGTGGTACGGCAAGATCGACGTTCTCGTAAAAAGAGAGAAATGGTTTGAAGCACAGGCCGCTATCGAAGCCTATGATCAGCAGTTTCCGGAGAACATGGGCAAGGTTGATGATTTTCGTGAGAAAGTCATCAGGCACTTTGAAAATTCCTGATCCTTCAATTGATGCGACTTGCGGTTTTCGGAGGATCATTTGACCCCCCCCATAACGGCCATCTTGCCCTGTGCCTCTACGCAAGAGAGTTGCTGCAGGTAGACAGGCTTGTTATTTCCGCATCGAACAATCCGTTAAAAGACGCACCACAAGCAGCAGACCGAGACCGGGTGAAGATGGCAGAACTGCTCGCGGAGACGATCAATCGCACAGGAGCGTTTGCTGAGGTCAGCAGCTGGGAAGCCAATCGCGGCCATCCTGTCTATACGATAGATCTCATGGAATATCTTGAGGAGATCTATTCCACTTCGGATCTTACGCTGCTCATAGGTGAAGACAACTTCCTGAATTTCAGGCAATGGAAATCATGGGAAGAATTGATCAGGCGCTATTCCATCATCGTTTTCGGAAGGAAAGCGGATGATGGCGCTTCCGATGATAGTGCAATTTCCGAAAGACTGCACGATCAGAGTTTTCGTCACATCGATTTGAATCTTCCCCTCTCTTCTACTGAAATAAGAAAGCGTCTTGCTTCAGGCGACGATTGCTCAGCAGAGATCCCCTCGCCTATCTGGCAGTATATTGTTGAAAATCAGTTGTATCAGTAAGTTGCCTCTCGTATAACCATGGCGATCAAAACTATGTACAGTCATGCCGCTCCGTGTATTAATAATACACAGGGTTGATCCGGCATCCATCAACGAAGAAAGTCAAAGGTAAAAAGTCAAAAGTCAAAAAGCAGATTAAAAAGAGCTCTGAATTTTTTGATGGTGCTTCACTTGCCTCGAAATATAGGCGATAGATTCCCGTGTAAGACCTGTGAAACAGATGCTCAGATTTCACGGGGTTGATCCGGCATCTATGGGGGTTTTCGGCAAAAGATGGATCCCCGGGTCAAGCACGGGGATGACAAAGGAGGGATGCCGCTCACTATTGCCTGCTTAACATACGAGAGGCTGCCTTTATGAGACAGCCTTTTTTTGATGTTTTACTTTTCCGCCTACATGGATTTTGGCGCTGAAATCCCCAATATCCTGAACCCGTTACGAAGCACCTGACGGGTAGCAAGAGAAAGAATGAGCCGGGCAGAACGGATGTCCGGGTCAGCTTTCAGAATGGGACACTCCTGATAGAAACGGTGGTAGAGTTCCGCCACGCTGTGCAGATACTCCACCATTTTCTGCGGCTCAAGAATCCTTGCACAGGTTTGGATAACGTCCGGATAGTCGAGCAGGGTAAAGCCGAGTTGTATTTCGTGTGCAGAGGTCAGTTTTCCCATAAGATGAGCATCTGCCGATCCTTCTTCAAGGCTGAAGCCTGCCTCGTTCTCAGCTATGCGCAGAAGACTGCAGATGCGCGCATGAGCGTACTGAAGGTAGAACACAGGGTTGTCTTTCGACTGTTTCTTGGCGAGATCGATGTCAAAATTCAGATGGGAGTCCTTGCTGCGCATTATGAAAAACAGTCTTGTTGCATCAGCCCCCACGTCATCGATCAGGTCGTCAAGGAGGTCGGCATTGCCCTTTCGTGTTGACATTTTTACCGTCTCTCCGTTGACCGTTGTCGTGACAAACTGATTGATCGCAACGCGAATACGGTCGGTGTCATAACCCAGAATCTTCAGGGCTTCTATGACGTCCGGATACTCATCTATGTGATCGGCTCCGAAAATATTGACGATTTCGTCAAAACCGCGCTCGAATTTGGTTACATGGTAGGCTATATCCGGCAACCGGTAGCTGGGTTCACCGCTTGATTTGACAAGTACCTTGTCTTTTTCCTGCCCCAGTCTGGTGGTCATGAACCAGGTCGCGCCATCATAGTGGTCGATAAATCCTTTCTGACGTAATGCGTCGATAACCTGCTGGTTGGGTGAAATGCCGCTTTCATCCTCCTGATAGAGCCTATGTTCGTTGAAATAGCTGTCGTGTGTGATATCAAGACGGTGAAGCGTGTTTTTAATATGTGTGAAAATATGGGTTTCAGCGGTTTGTTTAAAAAGCTCGGTTGAGTCGGATTCAACGAGTTTTTCGCCATGTTTTTCAAGGATTGCAGCTGCAATCTCCCTGATGTAGTCGCCCTGATAGTGCGTTTCAGGAAATTCAACAGCAATGCCGCACAGCTCTATGTATCGCAGGCGGACCGATTCGGAAAGAATGCTCATCTGCCTGCCGGCGTCATTGAAGTAATACTCTCTGGTAACGGTGTATCCATGAGCCTCCAGAATATTCGCAATGCAGTCTCCGAGAACACCTCCTCTTCCACGCCCAATTGTCAGCGGGCCGGTAGGATTGGCACTGACATACTCGACTATGGCGTTTTTCCCCTCTCCGGCAGCGCCACGTCCGAAACGGTCAGATGACGTGATAATCTGCTCAACCTGCTTCATGATAAAGGCGGGTTCGAGATAGAAATTGATAAATCCCGGTCCCGCTATCTCGGTCTTGCTGACGGTGGTCTCGCTGAACGAGAGATTCTCTGTGATTTTCTGCGCAAGCTGACGCGGATTCATGCCGCACTCGCCGGCAAGAACAAGCGCGATGTTGGTGGAGAAATCTCCAAACCTGCTGTCCGAGGGCTTTTCTATCTTGATCGCCCTGCTGGCGGGAATGCTGGCTTTGTGCAGGGCCTGCTTTATGTGTTCTGTTAGATACTCTCTCATAGTGGAGCGGTAGATGCTCAGCTTTCAGTTGGTTGTTCGAAACAGAGTTTTTCAAGAACCCCGGCCGGGCTCAGGGCTGTATAATCTTTTATGACACCCATGACGCCTGAGCAGGTGCTCATGATTTCAACGGGGTTTGTCGTTGCAAGAGCGATGCTTTTCATGCCGGCTGCGTTTGCCGCCTCGATACCGGGCAGAGCATCTTCAAATACGATACATCTGGACGGGTCGGTATCAAGAAGCTCAGCAACACGAAGGAAGATATCCGGATGGGGTTTCCCGTTTTTTACCTGATGAGACCCGACTATCGCCTTAAAACGATTTTTCAGTCCCGGTATGCCGAGGGTGTACTCAATATTTCTTGCTCCGGCGCCGGTGCCGACGCCCAGGTTTATGTTCAATGATTCAGCAGTATCAAGAAATTGTTCCAGGCCCGCTATAGGGCTCATATCTTTTCTGTACATGACACGGTAGAGAAAATCCTTCAGCTCTGTGAGGTGCTCGGCTCTCTCCGGGGTAATATCCGGATCCAGAAAATGACGGAGAACATCAAGGCCTTTCATGCCGGCTGTCTCCCTGAGGTAGCGATCAGTGTCAAGGCCCTCGAGTCCGTAATCCCGGAAAAGTTCAACCCATGAGCGCGCATGGAGGTGCATATTGTCTACGAGAACTCCATCCATATCGAAGATGAAGGCAAATTGTTGGCTATCAGGCATTGTCTGTTTTCTGTCTAGAGGTGTTGCTATTGATCGGACTCAGCCGATGTTCATGGCGATCCGTACTTCCTGCATGGTTGTTTCAGCGATGCGGCGGGCATGCTCCTCACCGCTGAGCAGAATGTCTTTTACCATCTCTGGTCGGGAAGCATAGCCTGATCTTTTCTCAAGGATCGGGGCAAGTTCTCCGGAGATTGCTTCAGCGCATGCTTTTTTGCAGTCGACACAACCCAGAGCGCCTGATCTGCAGTCACGTGCTATCGATTCAACCGAGTCAGGGTCTGAAAATCTGCGGTGGTAACTGAAAACCGTACAGACTTCCGGTCGTCCCGGATCGTTTTTTCTGATTTTCTGTGTATCGGTAACCGCTTTACGCAGTTTATTGAAAACCTCCTCTGGCTTATCGGAGAGAAGAATGGTGTTTCCCAGTGATTTCGACATTTTCGTTTTGCCGTCCAGACCTGCAAGTCGCGAAAACTTCGTGATTTTCGGTTCGGGTTCCTCAAATACGTCGCCGAAGACGGGGTGCTGATACTGGTTGTTGAAGCGCCTGGCTATTTCTCTGGTTATTTCAACATGAGGCAGCTGATCTTCCCCGACCGGAACGATATTTCCCTTGTAGAGCAGTATATCGGCGGCCTGAAGAACAGGATAACCGAGATGACCGTAGGAAACGGCGTCCATATTGAGGTCTCTCAACTGGTCCTTGAGTGTAGGGTTTCGCTCAAGTCTCGACGCGGTGATAAGCATCGAGTAGATAAGGAACAGTTCTGTATGTTCTTTCACCCTGGACTGGCGAAAGATCGGGCTTTTTTCCGGATCGACACCAGCCGCGAGCCAGTCTGTAGCCATATCGATGGTACAGTCGAAGATATCTGATGTTTCGAGCGAAGTGGTGAGATTATGGTAATCGGCGATAAGAAAAAATGTCTCGAAAGCTCTCTGGCCGTCAGCATCCAGCTCGTTTTGCCGGGCGACCCAGTTTTCAAGAGCGCCGGTAAAGTGGCCCAGATGCAGCTTGCCGGTAGGGCGCATGCCGCTTAAAATTCTTTTTTTGCTCATAGTGTGTCATGATCGGCGCGGTGACTGCCTCGCGCCTGTCAGCAGGTTCGCGTACAGGGTTCTGTTAATGGACTGGAATTTATAACAGTTGCCATAAAGAAAAAAGCTGTTTGTATCGATCAGTGCCGTATTGTTCTTTTTTTATTTGCTTTGAATGTTTTTTTCATGCTATATTCAAGCCCTTCGGCATAGAAAAAGTTTTGAGAGCAAGTCCTATACAACATTTGGTTACCCAACCATGTCAGATCCGGAAGGAAGCAGCATCCGGTAATTTGAATGTGTGATATAGTCAGCTTGCTCTCTTTTTTTGTCTCCCCTGAGTTGCGGTATTTTCCGATTTCCGTTAAGTTTTTTTGATACGCCCCTTTTTTCAGAGCAAAAAGCAAAGAGGTTTGCCTGAAGCCGGTCGGGCGATCAGCCGAAGTCAGGGCGCTATTTCAGGCAGGCACTATTATTTTACAGAAAGCAACCACTATCATGCATACAGAAATAACAAAACAGGACCTCCTGAAAGAACCGGTCAGACATATCGATATCAAGTCTGTCGACGTGGTCCCGCTTATCGATCAGATGGGAGAGACCGCTTTTCAGGCAAGGAATCTGTCGAGGGCGGCATTGATTGTCGATATGATGCAGCGGGACAGGGAGTGTGCGGTTATCCTGACTCTTGCAGGCTCGCTTGTAAGCGCAGGGCTCAAGCAGGTGATTATCGATATGATCGAGCATAATATGATAGATGTTATCGTTTCTACCGGAGCGAATATCGTCGATCAGGATTTCTTCGAAGCCCTGGGTTTCAGGCACTATAAAGGAGACCCTTTTGCCGATGATACCCTGCTCAGGGAGATGAGTATCGACCGTATCTATGATACCTATATCGATGAGGATGAACTCAGGGTGTGTGACGATACCATGGCCGTCATCGCGAATTCCATGAAGCCCGGAGCGTACTCCTCCAGAGAGTTCATCATGGAAATGGGCCGGTATATCGACGAAAAGAACCTTGATCGTAACTCGATCGTCTATAAGGCATTCGAGAAAGGTGTTCCGATTTTCGTTCCTGCTTTTTCCGACTGCTCTGCAGGATTCGGCCTGGTTCACCATCAGTGGCACCATCCGCAGGAACAGGTGACTATAGATTCAGTAAAGGATTTTCGTGAACTGACCAGAATCAAGATCGCCAACGACAAAACAGGTATCCTGATGGTGGGCGGCGGCGTGCCGAAGAACTTTACTCAGGATATTGTCGTTGCCGCCGAAGTGCTCGGATACGAGGATGTATCCATGCACACCTATGCGGTGCAGGTGACCGTCGCCGACGAACGTGACGGGGCCCTTTCAGGCTCAACCCTGAAAGAGGCCAGCTCGTGGGGCAAGGTCGATACCGTCCACGAGCAGATGGTTTTTTCTGAAGCGACCATCGCCCTGCCGCTTCTGGCCGGTTACGCCTATCACAAAAAAGGCTGGGAAGGCCGCGAAGCAAAGAACTTCAACGCATTGCTCGCGGAAGAGCCGGTTCTGTCCGGGAACAGCTAGTCCGGACGGGGAAGAGCTGTCATGCCCCGGTGTGCGACAATGCTGTTTTTTTTCAGTCATCTTCGTGCTTGACCCGTGAAATGCAAAAGAATATTTCACAGGTCTTACCCGGAGATCCGTTGCTGGTGTTGATATATCGGAATGGATGTCGGATCATCCCCGTGATAGAGATGTTTTGATTTCACAGGGGTGTATCATTATACTACACGTGGCGGCATGACCATTTACATCCTTTACTCATAACGAACATCGTGGACGACCCCTCAGGATTTCACACAAAAACAATTTCAAGGAGAACATCGCCCGGATCTGCGACATTGTTGACGGCATGGCGCTTGTCGAGCAGATCGTCACCTCCACCATTCCCTACCGTGTCATCAGGCGGCTCACCCACCATCCGCGCACTGATGCAGGGCTGAAGACGTTCATGGATGATGCTGCGGCGATGAAAACGTCGCTGCATGTCAGTTTTTTTTTATGGGGGGAGGCGCAGATATACAGCGGGGGTTAAATACAATGAATGTTCAAGAGCTTGAACACCGGTTTGTTTTTTGCTGTAATCAACTTTTCTCTTTGTTATTTTGTACTTTTACAGTAAGGCGTATAGATGAGGATTTCTTTTCCACTCTTCATATCATTGACGTATAAATTCGGTTATATATAGGGATAACTTGGTCAGGACCACAATATGAATGAGCAATGAAGGTTGCTGTCAATGCACACGTCCTTGACTGGGCGTTAGATCGTTCTCAGCGAAGAGAAAGTCTGGAACAGAAATTTCCGAAGCTTTCTGGCTGGCGGGATGGGATGGTATTGCCGACTTTCCGGCAACTGCATGATTTTGCAAAAGCAGCAGCGGTGCCTTTTGGTTATCTCTTGTTGCCGGAACCTCCTGTCGAGCAATTGCCTATCGCCAATTTTCGAACAGTATCTGGAGAATCCGCATCAGGATTCAGTCCCGAACTGATAGATACTATTCAGACTATGCAACGCAGGCAGGTTTGGATGAGAGAGTATCTCATAGCAGAAGGGTATGACCGCTTGTCATTTGTGGGTTCTCATCGAATTGACACTGAACCGGCTATAATTGCCCGGAATATCAGGTCGGTTCTTGGTATCGACGACAATTGGGCAGCAACTCAACAAAACTGGACCAAGGCATTGAGAGCCCTGATTCGACGGGTTGAAAATGCTGGCATTATGGTTATGTCCAGCGGGATTGTTGAGAACAATACCCATAGAAAGCTTGATCCTCAGGAATTCCGCGGCCTTGTGCTTGTTGACGATTATGCCCCTCTTGTGTTCCTCAATGGGGCCGATGGAAAAGCTGCCCAGATGTTCACTCTCGCACATGAGCTTGCCCATATCTGGGTCGGCGTCAGTGCCGCTTTTGATTTGAGTGAGTTACAGCCGGCAGACAATACAGTTGAATATGCCTGTAACCGCATAGCGGCAGAGTTTCTTGTCTCTTCGAGTGGCCTTGCAGGTGTCTGGCTGGAGGTGAGAGGAAAAGAAAATCCTTATCAGCTGCTTGCTAAACGGTTCAAGGTGAGTGAAATCGTGGCGGCTCGGCGTCTGCTTGATATGGGGTTCATTGCTCATGATGAATTCATAAGATCTTACAGAAGATGGCAGGATCGAGAACAGCGGCTTGCTAAAAAAGCCGGTGAGGATGGTGGTGGTGATTTTTATGCGAATCAGAACATTCGAATTGGCAATAGGTTCGGCGATTTTTTAACCCGTTCGGTTCAGGCAGGAACGACGCTTTATAGCGATGCATGGAGGTTAACCGGCCTTAAAAAGAATACCTTCCACGAGTTTGCACACAAGATATTCGGGAGAAGCGTATGAGTACAAGTCAACTCTTTCTTCTCGATTCGAATGTTTTGATGACAGCCGCTCGCCACTATTATGCCTTCGATATCGCTCCTGGATTTTGGTCTGCTTTAGATAGAAAAGCAGGAGATGGTGAACTGAGAAGTATTGACCGAGTGTATGCTGAAATCAACAGGGGCAACGATGAACTGGTTTCATGGGTCAATCATATCTTTGCAGATTATTTTTTCACTACGGAAACCCCGGAAGTTATACAGAAGTACACCGAAATCATTTTCTGGTCTCAGAAGCAGGATGGCTATTCCTCTGCAGTGAAGCAGGACTTTGCTCGTTATGATCATGCCGATCCATGGCTGGTTGCCTATGCGTTTGTCAATGAATGTGCTGTTGTAACGCTTGAGAGTGCCAATCAGGCCACGAAGAAAAAAATCCCCATACCGATTATCTGTGATGCATTTGATGTGCCATGGACAAATACCTTCGATATGCTGCGTCGTAAGCAAATACGGCTTGGATAAATTAAGCTTTTCCCATCGTTCCAGTTTTTTTAGGGAACAAATCTTCTTTCCCGGCTATTCAAAGACAGGCATCTGCTCATGATTTTTGAGAAAATCATCGACAGTCATGCAAGCGCAGTATCCGGCAGGGGTTGCCGATCGGCAACCTGACCAGCAAGTATTTTGCCAACCACTATATGTCGCATTCGGATCATGTCAGGCTGTCTCGGCGAAGCCGGAAGCGGTTTATTACAAAGTCCGGAATCTTTGCGGAGAAGCTGCTGAGCGGACAGTGGACTCAAAAGGAGTATGCACAGCATGTTATTCCGCTGGAGTCTTTTACGGATTATGCTGACAGCCGTGACTTGCGAAAGAGCGTCTATCGCAGGATCGAATTGACCTATACTATATGAGAAAAGGGCATCGGTCGAGGGTTCGAACCGTGTTCTTCGTGGTGGTAGCTGGAACAACAATGCGCAGAATTGCCGGTTGGCTTATCGCAATAACGACAACCCCGGCAATCGCAGCAACAATGTGGGCTTCCGCCTTGTGTTCGTCCCGCAGCTCAAAAGAAAAGCCGGATGACTGCATTTGAACAGACCGATGACCCCGTCCCTTGAGAAAAGGGCAAAGATTCTCGTAATGGTGCCCGTTATCGGTAGGACGAGCCGGATGGCCGTTTCGACGATCGCGGGCATATTTATTGTATGACCGTGAGCGGGTCAATGCCCTGTACGAATCGCTGAACTGTAGGTCGGTGTTCTGTGGTTTGGTAGGTTTCTGCGTATATTAAGCAAATATTTTTTGTATTTGATGTTGTTTTATGAGTGATATTTTTATCAGTTACGCCCGTGAGGATGAGCGTCGGGTAAAGCCTATCGTGCAGCATCTCCAGCAAATGGGTTGGCGAGTATTCTGGGATCGGAATATTCCGCCGGGTCAGAGCTGGGATGAATACATAGAGCAACATCTGGAGGCTTCATGCTGTGTGGTGGTCGTCTGGTCGAAGCATTCTGTGGGCTCCCGATGGGTGAAGGCAGAAGCCGAAGAGGCAAAAAACAGGAATATTCTTGTGCCCCTGTTACTTGACAAGGTAAAACTCAGTCTGGGATTCAGGTACATCCAGGCAGCCGACCTGACCTCATGGAACCATGATGATATAACCCATCCCCAATTCAGGGCATGTATCGATGCTATTGCCTGTATGGTGCCGCAGTCAGGGCCGTTAGAGCCGGCTTCTCCGGATGTGCTCGTTACTCCGGTTGAGCCTCCTGCTTCCAGGCCGCAGCTTCCGGAAAACTTTGTTTTGATCCGGGGCGGACAGTTCAGCATGGGCAGCCCTGAAGACGAATACGGTCATCAGGATAATGAATCCCTGCATGAGGTGAAAGTGAGTGACTTTGCGATCTGTCGGTATACGGTGACGGTCGGAGAGTATCTCGAATTTACCGAAGAGGTGAAGATCAATTATGACGGTGGCACTGAGGGCGATCGTTATCCTCTGGTCAATGTTTCGTGGAATGATGCAGTCGCCTATTGCCGGTGGTTATCCGAAAAGCGGGGCGAGCTTTTCCGGTTGCCGACAGAGGCAGAGTGGGAGTATGCTTGCCGTGCTGGTACCAGAACTCCTTTCAGCACAGGAGAGAACCTGACCACCTATGAGGCAAACTATGACGGGAACTATCCCTACCGGAACAATCCCAAGGGAATGTATCGTAAAAAAACAGTGCCAGTGGACAGCTTCAAACCCAACAGTTACGGGTTGTACAACATGCACGGCAATGTATGGGAGTGGTGCGGTGACAGGTATGGGGCTGGATACTATGAGGAGTGCCGAAAGCAGGGGATAATGGAGAATCCGCAAGGGGCAGAAAAGGGTTCGAACAGTGTTCTTCGTGGTGGTGGCTGGCTCACCTATGCGCAGCATTGCCGGTCGGCTTATCGCCACTTCGACGGCCCCGTCTATCGCAGCAACTACGTGGGCTTCCGCCTTGTGTTCGTCCCGCAGTTCAAAGGGTAGCTCATCCGGCAAAAAAGGAGTGAGATGACGAGCCGGGGGCAGAGGCGGCGCAAGGGGCGCGGCGCCAGAAGCCCCTGGAACGGCATCGAACGGTTGTGGTGGGCAGGCATCGATATGTCCTAATTGCTCTTTTTGCGGTTTGAGTTGTTCCCCACGTTCTGTTCATTCGTTCACGGACGGAACCTCTTTTTCTTGGCCGCGTTCTGTAAAATTCTGCGTGATTTGCCTGTGAACTCAAGTCTCTACGGGGTTTTGTCTTTGAAATGATGGTTTTATAGGAGGAAAACAGCCATGACAAAGTCAGATACACATCTTGTCGAACACCGGAACAATCGCAGCGATACTGCTGTGGTTTTTATACATGGATTCAACGGCGATGCGAGTTCGGGAACCTGGGGGGATTTTCCCGACTATGTCAGGAACAATCCTGCTCATGCAAACCGGGATATTTATTCGCTTGGTTATGCAACAAAACTGAGCATCGATCTTGTGGGGTTATGGGAAGCATGTCCTGATATTTCGAAACTGGCCTGTTTTCTGCATACCTGCTGCACGAATCCTCCACTTGACCGCTATAAAAGTCTTGCGCTGGTCGCCCACAGCATGGGCGGACTGGTTGTGCAGCGAGCACTTGTGGATTACGACGACCTTGCACGTGTCGTCAGTCATGTTTTTCTCTTCGGAACCCCGAGTGGCGGACTGGCAAAGGCATCGTTGTTCAAAATGCTGAACCGGCAGGTCAGGGATATGGTTCGCAACGGGCCGTTTGTCAAGGATCTCCGTTATCGCTGGGTGCTTAGGTTCGGTGATGCTGCGGGAAAAACCCTTCCGTTCAAATTCTGGGCAGTCGCAGGTGATCGTGATGAATTTGTTCCTGCGGGCTCTTCGCTTGAGCCCTTCAGGAAACATTTTTCTCAGGCCTCTGTCTGTGTCGTTCTCGGAAATCATCTTGACATCATCAAGCCGCTCTCATCGAATCATTTGAGCGCTCAGCTTCTTTTCAAAGGGTTGCAGGGTACGGCAGAAATTTCGGGTCCATGGTCAGGCGCTGCAGTTGCCGTTGAATCGCGCGAGTTTGTGAATGCTATCGAGTTGTTTGAGCCT
The DNA here is from genome assembly GCA_016776555.1 of Chlorobium phaeobacteroides. GTDB lineage: Bacteria > Bacteroidota > Chlorobiia > Chlorobiales > Chlorobiaceae > Prosthecochloris > Prosthecochloris phaeobacteroides_A. Next base: position 7,937 of record JADHTF010000020.1, on the reverse strand, counting down.
CACCAGGAGGAACTCGATACTGATGCGGCGACCCTGCTTGCCCTTGCGCTGGAAAGCGTTGGCCGTTCAAAAGATGCTATGGCATTGCTTGAAAAATACAAGGGATCGAGTACTGACGCTATGGGCGTCCTTGCTGGAAGACTGAAACGACGCTGGCTGGTCGAGCGCAGGGCTGCCGATGCTCTGAGGGCAAGGGAGTTATACGCCGAGGCCTACAAGATAGCAGAACAAGCTGGAGATCATGCACAGGCCTTCTACCATGGCATCAACATTGCGTTCATGGACCTCGCGTACTCTTCAACCCGAACCGAGGCTAAAGCCAATGCTTCCCGAATGGCAGCAAAGGTGTTGCTCCACTGTAAATCCGCAAAGCCGGAAAAATGGCGTTTTGCAACCGAAGCCGAAGCGCTGCTGATGCAGGGAGAGAGTGCAGCTGCGCTGGGGCGTTACAAGGCATATATCGAGGAATGTCCTTCTCCAAGGGAACTCGAGTCAACATACATGCAGGCAAAGAAAGTAGCTGATCTTATGGGGTTGAGAAACGCCAACGATCAGCTTGACAGCCTTTTTCTTGGAATCGGGTAATCCTGATTTTTTTTCCATAAGTATCTGATTTTGCAATAACGATTGAAAAAGAGGGGGGGGGATAATGTCAAAGCCGCTTTGTTTTGTGCTGATGCCTTTTGCTCAGAAGAGAGCCCAATCCGGTTTGCTGATTGATTTCAACGCAGTCTATGACGAGCTTATCAGTCCCGCTATCATGCAGGCTGGTCTTGATCCCTTGCGTGCGGACGAGGAGATGGCTGGGGGCATTATTCACAAGCCCATGTTCGAAAGGCTGATTCTGTGCGAATATGCCGTGTGCGATCTTACAACTGCAAACGCTAATGTTTTCTATGAACTCGGGTTGCGGCATGCAGTAAGACCCTTTACGACTATCCTTCTCTTTGCTGAAGGGGGAGGACAACTGCCCTTTGATGTTGCGCCACTCAGGGCGATACCATATCGGCTCGGCGATGACGGCAGGTCTGTTGCTCTTGCTGATACGCAGGCATTGCTTGCCGAGAAGCTCCAGGATGCCCGCTGTGCCAGGATCGACAGCCCGATCTACCAGCTTGTCGAAGGATTCCCGGATATCCAGAGGCTCAAGACCGATGTGTTCAGGGATCGGGTGGAATATTCGCAGAAGTTGAAAAAACGGCTTCTTGCAGCGCGTAAAAACGGCAGGGAGGCGGTGGCTGAGGTTGAAGCTTCGCTTGGTCCGGTTGCTGATGCTGAATCTGCGGTGGTCATCGATCTGTTTCTGTCATACCGAGCAGTCAAGGAGTGGGATTCGATGATTGCTCTTGTGCCAAAAATGTCTCTACCGTTGCAGGCTACGGTTCTTGTGCAGGAACAGCTCGGTCTTGCACTCAACCGCGCTGGCCGTGGTGAAGAGGCTGAACGGGTGCTGCTTGAGCTGATTGAGAAGCGTGGGCCGAGCAGTGAAACATACGGTATTCTCGGACGGGTGTATAAAGACCGGTGGGAGCAGGCGCAGAAATCCGGTAAGAGCATACTTGCTGAAGGGTTGCTGGTGAAAGCAATTGAAACTTATGTGAAAGGATTTGATGCTGACTGGCGTGATGCGTATCCCGGTATCAATGCCGTAACGCTCATGGAGACCAAAGAGCTCCGCGATCCCCGGCAGAAGGATTTACTGCCGGTTGTCACTTATGCTGTGAAGCAGAGGATAGCGGGCGGTAAACCGGATTACTGGGATTATGCTACGCTTCTTGAGCTTGCCGTTTTGGCAAAGAACCGGGAGGAAGCCGCTGCAGCGCTTGCCAATGCACTCGCCCATGTCAGGGAGCCTTGGGAGCCCGAAACAACAGCAAGAAACCTGCGGCTGATCCGTGAAGCCCGTGAACGCCGCGGTGAGGATGTGGTCTGGGAGTTGCAGATAGAGCAGAGCTGTTGCTCCTCCGGCCATTGATGGATCGGAAAAGGGCAAAGAAGGCTTGAATCAATGACGATTATTTGTGCATGAGAGGGACGATCGAAACTGCTTCACAATTGACCGGACAGGTGCTGAATTATGTCTGAACTTCAGGGCGTTGATTCGTAATGAAATATCTCTGCAGGAATGGAGCGGAAAAGGAGTTTTCAAGATTGAATTGCAAATAAAGCATTTTATTCTTAAGAGGATAGATTGCTGTCGCACCTGAGAGCCCTCCGTCATGTTTTAATTCCGGGAAACGAGGGGTCTTATCCTGAATAATTCATCAAAGGAAGAAAAAAAGGTATACAATGAAGGAAAACTTTCACTTTTCTGTCATTCCCGTGCCTGACCTGTGAAATTTGAGCATCTATTTCACAGGTCTTACACGGGAATCCATCTTTGGTGCCTGGGTCTGCATGGATGCCGGATCACCCCGTGTAATATTATTACACAGGGCGGCATGACTGTATGTGGTTTTGAGCTTGTTTACTGGTTTTCAGGAGGGAGTCCGGGCGCATGATCGGTTCAATGTATATTTCTAGAATTCGGGGTTTCGAACTCTCATGAATTATTCAGATTATGTTCATTGAAAGCCTTTTTCTCTATGGGTTACGCCTCAGGAACACAGGAAAGCAGGGGCGAAAAATTTTTCGCCCGTACGGTGTGACGACACGGGTGAAAATTCAGGATGTATGGTGAGCAGGAAGGAATCTCTTTCACCTGTTCCGGGAACATGATGCTTCACTTCGTTGTTTTCACAAAGCGGTCTTCAGTTGTCAAGTCATGACGGCATTGTCCATGATACGTGAAGAGGCGAGCATCCGATAACAGAAAAAAACGGAGCCCACATGAAATTTTTTATCGATACTGCGGATCTTGAAGAGATCAGCGCTGCCAATGATCTGGGCGTACTTGACGGTGTCACAACAAATCCTTCTCTGGTAGCAAAAATCGTCAGCGATCCTGAGAAGTTCACCTATCAGGATTTCAAGGATCATATCGCCAAGGTCTGTGAGATTGTCGACGGACCTGTCAGCGCGGAAGTCACGACACTCTCTCCGGAGGAGATGATTTCCCAAGGGGAAGAGCTGGCGGCGATACATGACAATGTCGTGGTGAAATGCCCCCTTACCCGTGACGGGCTTAAAGCGATGCGTCATTTGTCAGGCAATGGTATCAGGATCAACGCGACACTGGTTTTTTCGCCATCACAGGCAATCCTTGCAGCCAAGGCGGGAGCTTCTTATGTCAGTCCTTTTGTCGGCAGGCTTGATGATATCAGTACCGAGGGTATGGCGCTTGTGGATCAGATAGTCAGAATATATGATAACTACCGTTTCCCGACTGAAGTGCTTGTCGCAAGTATTCGTCATCCGCAGCATGTTGTCGAGGCGGCACTGATGGGCGCCGATATTGCAACCATACCTTTCGACGTCATAGGACAGCTGCTGAAACACCCGTTGACCGATTCAGGGCTCAAGCGGTTCATGGATGATGCTTCTGTGATACAGCAGGGGTGAAACGATAGAGGTGTTTCTCCATATCGACTGAACCGTTTTTTCTGAAGCTGACACCTTCTTTTTCGAGCATCCGGCGCATGGTGTCAGGAGTGAAGAAGTGACTTTTTCCCGTCAGTTCTCCGTTCCGGTTGACAACCCTGTGAGCCGGAATCTGTTCAAGGTCAGCCTTGTTCAACGCCCATCCTACCATTCTCGCTGCCGAACGAACGCTTATGCTCTGGGCAATGGAGCCATAGGTGGAGACTTTGCCTGCGGGGATAAGACGGACAAGTTCATAAACCTTGTCGTAAAATGTTCGGCTATCGGTCATTGCAAAGAGCGGTATAGTCATCGTTCGCCATGCTCAGGGCCCTGCATCTGCGCTTTGCGTGACAACTTCAAGCGATACTTTGGCGGTCCCTTTTTGATAGAAACCGAGTTTTTTTGCCGCGCCGGCGCTGAGGTCAATGACCCTGTCATGCGCAAAAGGTCCGCGATCATTGACGCGGACAATGAGCGATTGCCTTGTCTCAAGGTTGGTGACGCGGACATGAATCGGCAGAGGAAGGTATTTATGCGCCGCGCTGAACTTGTCAGGATCAAACTTTTCGCCGTTTGCAGTCATATGACCACCATCTTTTTCACGGGTTTCCTCACCGTACCATGAGGCAAGGCCGGTCTCTCTGTAATTCTGCGATTCATCAACGCTCATGGGAACGTAAGTTTTTCCGAAAACGACGTAGGGCGCGTTTTTAACCCGACCCTGTCTGACTGCTTCTTCAGGAGAGAGCCCGTCAATTGACTCGATCTCGTCATGAGTAAATGGAGAGGTTACGGTGTTTACCGCGAATTCGCCGACTGAATATGCTGCTTTAGCCGTGGTTTTCACCACAGAGCATGAACTCAGTAACATCAACATAACAAGCGCTATGAATACAGATGGTGTCCGCATGGTGTCAGCTGCTTGTGAAATCAGGATTATACAGTAGAGCCTGTATATAAAAAGTAGTTAAAAGTGATGAAAATTACCATTTTCTCAGGAAGGTTGGGAGAATTGAAATCAAAATGCACGGCAGAATGGTTTTTTGACGGGATTGCCGTACTTTAAAATTCAAGTCAGTATAACTGCGAAATGATCGGATAGAGGAGTGTATATGAGAAGCGACGCATTCGGAGTTCTGATTATCCATGGGTTTACCGCTACGATCGAGAGTGTCAATTCGCTGATAGAACCGCTTGAAAAGATGTCCCTTCGTGTCAGCGTTCCTGTTCTTACAGGTCATAGTGAATCTTCTCCTGAAAAGCTGCGGGGGGTAACCTGGTGTGACTGGATGAGAGACGCCGAAACGGCATTTCATGAGTTGTCTGAAAAAGTCGACAAGGTGTTTGTGGTCGGCCATAGCATGGGAGCGCTTATTGCACTGAATCTGGCGGCAAAATATCAGGGTGCTACACTTGATTCTGTCGTGGTTGCGGCGCCTTCGTTTCGTCTTGTATCCATGCTTGGTCCCGGAAGACCGCTCCACTTTCTTGCTCCCATGCTACAGTCATTCATAAAAAGCTGGGATCTCAATGTCGCTTTCAGTGACCGGGATGTGAAGAGCAGGGAGGTCCATTATCTATGGGCCCCGACCGATGCCATCATGTCTTTTTTTGAATTGATTTCATTTACCGAGTCGCGCCTTCACGACATCCGCTGCCCGATGCTTATCATGCACAACCGTAATGACCAGACAGTGACTCAGGACAGTTCGGATATTGTTTTCAATGGTGTTGGAACTGAACCGAATGAAAAAGATATGGTCTGGCTTGAACGTTCCGAGCACCAGATGTTCTGTGATTGCGAAAAGGACGTTGCGATAGCAACCATTGTCGAGTATATACGTTCCCGAATCAATCAGTTGAGGAGTAGTTGAATATGAGAGGTTTCAGCCATAGGTTGATCAGTATAGTGACCTGTATCGGTGCAGTTTTCTGTTTTGTCGCGTGCAGTACTTCGGGCATGGTTCAATCTGACAGGATCCCTGCTCAACAAGTTGTTCCCAGATATGTTTTTTATTTCATCGGCGACGGCATGGGTGCTGCGCAGGTTAAGCTTGCAGAAAGTCTGCTTGAAAGTGGAGATTCTCTTGAAATGACCTCTTTTCCGGCGTCCGGAATGGCGGCGACGCATGCAGAAAATCGCTATATCACCGGATCTGCGGCGGCAGGAACCGCACTTGCTACAGGGAAAAAGACAACCATAGGGACAATCGGAAAGAACGGGTCTCATACGGCCACCCTGAAAACCATGGCGGAGATGTCGAGGGATAGAGGTATGCGGGTAGGCATTGTTTCCAGCGCCAGCATCGATCACGCCACACCTGCCTGTTTTTATGCTCATGTTGACAGCCGGAAAATGTATGCTGAAATTGCAGCGCAAATGGCCTCGAGCGGTTTCGATTACTTTGGAGGAGGTTATGCCCTCGGTGATCTTGATAACGGCAGGCCTCTGGGAAGACTGGTCGGGACAATGAAGGATAGCGGTTATGCCGTAGTACAGGGATGGGAGGCACTGGGAAAGGCGGTTACCGGCAGGAAATACTGGGCATTTGGCAGCTATGACGGTACAGGCGCTCTCGGCTATGCTATCGACAGGGCTCCGGACGGGCTCACGCTTGCGGATTTTACGAGGCATGGCATCAGACTCCTGGATAATGATCGAGGATTTTTCCTGATGGTCGAAGGAGGAAAAATTGACTGGGCAAGCCATGCGAACGATGCGGCTACAACAGCGCATGAAGTACTGGAATTTGACGAGGCCGTCGCAGAAGCGGTCTCTTTTTACAGGCTTCATCCTGACGAAACACTTATTGTTGTGACCGCTGACCATGAATGCGGAGGGCTTGCGCTTGGAAACAGAGCGACCGCCTATGAAAGCGATTTCACTATTTTAAGTCACCAGAAGCTTTCTTTTCAGGCGTTTGCCGGTAAGGTCAAAACGTGGGTTGAACGGAAAAACGTCTCCTTTCCAATGGTTCTTGACAGCGCGAAAGTCTATTTTGGCCTTGGGGATTCTGCACTTGATGCTTCGCTGAAGCTGAGTCCGCGGGAAAGGACGGCGATCAGGGATGCCTGGAAAGCAAGCCGGGAAGGACGCGGCACTGCCCTTGCCTATGGATCAGGAGATCCCCTTACCGTAACGCTCATAGCGATATTAAACGAAAAGGCAGGGATAGGATGGACAAGTTCAGTGCATACCGCAGGACTTGTTCCTGTTTTTGCCATAGGTCAGGGCGCTAACCGGTTCAACGGGGTGTATGACAATACGGATATTGCAAAAAAACTTATCGATCTGATTGGACGTATTGACAATTCGCGCTGAAGACTTTTTCCGCCCCGCTTTGCTGAACTCCAGAGGGCGCTACTGCCCAACGTTGTTTCTTCAGGGGCTTATCACTACTAACACTATGATCTTCGGGAGATTTTATGGCTGACTTATCGACAACATACATGGGATTGAAACTGAAAAATCCTGTTATCGCGGGCAGTTCCGGCATGACAGAATCTGTTGAAAGCGTTACAAAAGCAGCCGATGCAGGCGCGGGCGCGGTGGTACTGAAGTCGCTGTTTGAAGAACAGATTCACAATGAGTCCGGATACGCAATTGACAGTAATGAACAGGACTACTACTATGCACAGGCAGAAGAGTATATCCGGAATTACACCAGGGGAAACGATCTCAGAGCGTATCTCGATCTTATCAGCGGTTGTAAGGATGCAGTTGATATTCCCGTGATAGCGAGTATCAATTGTGTTTCCTCTTCAGAATGGACGGATTTTGCCGTCCAGGCGCAGCGTGCGGGTGCCGACGGACTGGAGCTGAATATGTTCATGCTTCCTTCGGATCCGGATAGGGATAGCGGACAGAGTGAGCAGGTGTACCTGGATGTGCTGGAAAAAGTCACCGGACTGATCAGCATTCCGGTCGCGGCCAAAATCAGCTACTATTTTTCCGGACTCGCAAACATTGTAGAAAAGATCGCTTCAACCGGTATCAGCGGCCTGGTGATGTTCAACAGGTTCTTTTCTCCTGATATTGATATAGAAAATTTTGAGGTGAAAAGCACAAATGTCTTCAGTTCTCCCCAGGACCTTTCGCTGTCGTTACGATGGGTCGCGATGCTTTCATCCAGGGTTCCATGCGACATAGCTGCCTCGACAGGTATTCATGACGGAAAAGCACTGATCAAACAGCTTCTTGCGGGAGCAAAGGCCGGACAGATCGCCTCTGTACTCTATAGTGAAGGCTATGAGGTGATCAGTCCCATGCTTGAGGAGCTCGATGCCTATATGGAAAGGCATAATTTCTCAACTCTTGATGAGATGATTGGGAAAATGAGTTTTGAAAAATCAGGAAACCCGGCTGCATACGAACGAGTGCAGTTTATGAAATATTTCAGCGGGATATCGTGATC
>JADHTF010000064.1 GCA_016776555.1 Chlorobium phaeobacteroides | reverse complement strand
CCTCTCTTACCCGACAATTCTCCAGACATTATAACCGAGATACATGGCGAGCAGCACCGCTCCTTCCCAGCGGACAATCTTTTTCTTGTGCGTGATGCTCATCGGGAGCAGAAACACAGCAAGAAGAATCATCATGAAAAGATCGTAAAACCCTCCGTTCACCGGCACGGCAATCTGAGTGATCGAAGAGCACACGCCATTGACAAGCAGCAGATTGAATATGTTGGAACCGACGACATTGCCGACAGCAATATCGGTTTTCCCCTGAAAGGTTGCAACCAGAGAGGTTACCAGCTCGGGAAGACTTGTGCCTATCGCCACAACGGTCAATCCGATAATCACCTGGGGGATTTCAAGAGCTTCCGCAATCCCGACAGCGGCATCGACAGAAAGTTTTCCTCCGAGAAGCAGGCCTGCGAGCCCTCCCACGAACATCACGAGGTTCAGCACAGTATCACGCAACCCTCTTCCACCGGAAAATTCCTCGGCTTCTTCTATCAGCGAATCCCTGCGTTTTTTCAGGACATCGCCGATCGTATAATACATGAACACGCCGAAAAGCATCAGAAGAACCAGCCCGTCGGAACGATCGAAAATATCGGGTGAGGAACGCAGGAACACATCACTCCCCACGATAAGCGTAATGATCGATATGAGAATCATCATCGGGATCTCTCTTGAAATGATGAGACTCTCGATCGTCAGCGGCCGGATCAATGCCGTCAGCCCGAGAACCAGCCCGATATTGGCGATATTCGAACCGATGATGTTACCGAACGAAATCCCCCCGTTCCCCTGCAACGCTCCAAGCAGATTGATGGAAAGTTCAGGAGCGCTGGTCCCGAAGGCCACAACGGTAAGTCCTATCACCAGAGGGGATACGCCCAGGTTGCGCGCCATGGCCGAAGCGCCGGTCACAAGAAAATTACCCCCGCCCAGAAGAAGCGTGAGGCCGAATACGAGCATGAAACTGTCAATAAGCATGGATGTGCTGGTTGTTAATAAACAGAGGCCCCGTTACGTAGTGTCACGATAACAAAATAATACGCATAAGGAAAAAATTCCTTTTCCTGCGCCTGCGTTAATCGTTTCAACAAATGCTTTATGCTGTCAAATTTATACTATATAATGCGTTATACTGAATATTCTAACGGCGAACATCTCACCCGACAGGGTGCGCGACCATACTGCAGAAAAATCGCATGTGCTGAGACCCTATGGGAGTGTCAGTCAACGTAGGCTGCACTATGACTTTTTTTTCCGGAAAATGTACCTTACAGTACTGTAGTCCTCTCACTATTCAATTTTTACGGGGCATCCCGAACAGAAGGAGAAATCAACATGGAAATTCTTAAAATCATTCTCGCGATAGTGCTGCCTCCTCTTGGAGTTTTTTCCAGGTCGGGATCGGCAAGCATTTCTGGATCAATATCGTACTGACTATTCTCGGCTACATTCCCGGTATTGTCCATGCCATCTGGGTCATTGCAAAAAACAAATAGAACAGCAGGAAGATGAAAGGAATCAATTTTGCGATCGCGATGGGCATAGCGGTATTGCTCCCCATGCTGGTACTTTATGGGGTCAACACATTCAGTCCACCCCCTGAGTGGGAGGACTTTCACAGTCGCCAGCTCTACGAAGCACCAACACCCGAGACCATCACTCCTGAAGAAAAAGCCGAAAGGCTCCGCTTGCAGCAGGAAGCCTCAGAGAAGATGGAAGCAGCGAGGAAACAGTATCAGATGCGACTCTTCTTTACCGCGGTTCCCGTCGGTCTGATCGCCATTATCGCCGGAACGTTTATCCGTATCCCCGCGCTCGCGCCGGGCATGGTGTTCGGCGGCGTCTTCACCCTGATCGAGGGCTACCTGATCAACTGGCAGGAACTGAGCGATCCGATCAAGTTTGTCTCCCTGCTGATCGCACTGATTATCCTGGCCGTCACCGCCTCCAGAAGGCTTGCGAGCCAGGAGAAAACGTAACCGGAAGCAGAGGTCATGAACGAGTATATCAAGGGGCTTCCCAAAGCGGAACTTCACCTGCATATCGAGGGAACGCTCGAGCCGGAGATGATGATCGACATCGGAAAACGTAACGGGGTTCCCCTCCCCTATCCGGATGCCGAAGCGGCACGCGAAGCTTACGCGTTCAAGGACCTGCAGTCTTTTCTCGACATCTATTATCAGGCCGCCTCCGTGCTGCTCTGCGAGCAGGATTTCTACGATCTGACGATGGCGTATCTGAAAAAAGCCCGCTCCCAGAATGTCCGTCATGCTGAAATCTTTTTCGATCCCCAGACACACACCTCAAGAGGTATAGCGTTCGACACTGTGATCACAGGCATAAACAACGCGCTTCGTGACGGGGAGCAAAATCTCGGCATCACCTCGAAGCTCATCATGTGCATTCTCCGCCACCTCAGTCAGGATGAGGGGCTGAAAACGCTTGAACAGGCGCTCGAGTACAAGGGAGTCATAGCGGGCATCGGCCTTGACTCCTCCGAGCTCGGCAACCCGCCGGACAAGTTCAGATCCCTTTACGAACGGGCTCACAAAGAAGGGTTTCTCACTGTCGCTCACGCAGGGGAAGAAGGCCATGCAGACTATATCTGGCAGGCGCTGAACACGCTCCATGTCGCAAGGATCGACCATGGCGTTCACTGCATGGAAGATGAAACACTGATACATACGCTCGTGGAACGGCAGATCCCTCTTACCGTCTGCCCTCTCTCGAATGTCAGGCTCGGAGTTTTTTCATCGATGGAAGAGCACAACCTGAAAAAAATGCTCGACCGGGAGCTCTCTGTGACGGTTAACTCGGATGATCCGGCATATTTCGGAGGGTATGTCAATGAAAATTATCTCGCTGTTCAGCAAGCACTGACGCTGGAAAGAAAAGATCTGGTGAGGCTCGCGGTAAATTCATTCACTGCGTCGTTTCTGACGCAGGAAAAGAAACAGCAGCACATTGCGGCAATACATACTTTCGACAAAAACATCACCTGACCCCGGACCGCACTATGGAAAAAACAGAGGTCATCGAGCTTCTCTCTGCGGAGAAAATTCAACAACGCGTCAGTGAAATCGGCAGACAGATCACCGCGGATCTTGCCGGAACAGATCAGCTTCTCGTCGTAGGTGTTCTCAAGGGGGCGTTCATGTTCACTGCCGATCTCGTGCGCTCGATTCAGATACCCTGCCACATTGAGTTTATCCGTGCTTCAAGCTACGGCCACAGCATGCAGTCATCCGGAAATGTTGCCATAAGCGGTGACCTTGACATTGAAAACCATGATGTCCTGCTTGTTGAAGATATCATCGATACCGGCCTTACCATCCTCAGAATCGCGGAAAATTTCAGAAAAAAAAACCCTGCATCATTACGGATCTGTACCCTTCTTGACAAACCGTCCACAAGAAAATATCCGGTAACTGTCGACTACTCAGGCTTTTCCGTACCGGACAGGTTTGTCGTCGGATACGGCATCGATTACGCCGAACAATACCGGGAACTGCCTTTCATAGGAACCCTGCCGTAGTCTCCCCCGGATTTTTCACTCTGAGAAGCACAAACCGTACTTCGGCACTCGCCCACGCACGAGAAAAACAACCAAAATATTTAAATTATTTTTGAATATTCATTCAATTACCTTATTTATTCAGTAAATAAATAACAAATAGGTAATATTTTCAGAACCAACAGAAGGGATTAGCAGTTAGAGTATGAGAAACCACCATCTGTTCGAGAATTCCGGCAGAAAAATACAGGTCATTTTGCAGCCGATAGTTCAAAAACCATATCAGGATACCACTATGCACGCAAAGAACTCATCTGCATGAACATTCCTATACGCCCATGGATCATTGACACAACGCTTCGGGATGGCGAGCAGGCACCTGGCGTCGTATTCAGTCCTGAAGAGAAAAAAGACATTGCGGCCATGATTGCCGATATCGGGGCAGACGAACTTGAAATCGGTTATCCCGCGATAAGCGTTGATGAACAGCGGGTCATCAGGGAAATCGTTGCCATGAAGCTTCCGAAGAGACTCACCTGCTGGTCAAGAGCAAAACGCTCTGACATAGAGTGCGCAAGCCGATGCGAAACCGAAGGTATCCATATCAGCTTTCCCATTTCAAATCTCTATCTGGATTTGATGGGCAAAGACTATCTCTGGGTACGGGAACAGCTTGAAATACTGATACCCGAAGCAAAAAAGCATTTCAGCTTCGTCAGCGCCGGGGCCCAGGATGCCACGAGAACAGACGTGACAACCCTGGAGGCATTTGCACGGGATGCCTCCTTATGCGGAGCAGACAGGGTTCGCATTGCAGATACAGTCGGAATAGCAACACCCCTGACACTCATGCGGCATATCGAGCAACTGAAATCCTCCGTTACCATACCTCTCGAATTTCACGCTCATAACGATCTCGGTATGGCAACCGCCAACGCTTTCAGCGCGATAGAAGCAGGCTGCGATGCCGTGAGTGTCTCGGTAAACGGACTTGGAGAACGGGCAGGCAATGCGGCACTCGAAGAATTGTCCCTTGCCCTGAAGCTCTCCGGGCGCTATCGAAACAGTATCAAAACCGATCGTTTACACCGGCTTTGCGAAAAAGTGGCAAAAGCATCGAACAGGATCATTCAGGATCAGAAACCGGTGACAGGCAGCGCTGTCTTCCAGCATGAATCGGGCATCCATTGCAACGCGCTGCTTAAAGACCCGCTTTCCTACCAACCGTTTCTGCCTGGAGATATAGGCAAAGAAGCATACGAACTTGTTATCGGAAAACATTCAGGAAGTGCTTCAATCCAGCATGCGATGGAGGCCAACGGTATCAGTATTGACCGTGAAGAGGCGGGAAAAATGCTCCTGAGCGTCAGGCTCGCCGCAAACAGAAAAAAAAGCGGCCTTTCATCCGCTGAACTGATGAACATATACAAAGAATGCCTTGTCAAACCCCAGGACACATGCAGAAGATGAAAAAACCGCTCACTGCGCAAACCAACACTATCAGCCTTCTTGCAGAGGTGAGCCGTGCGCTCAATAACGAGGAAGATATCACCATGGTGCTGAGAAATGTGCTCAGCATCATGTCCGAGCACATGAATATCATTCGCGGTGTCATCACTATCCTCAACCGTGATACCACTGAGACGGTTATCAACGAGTCGTTCGGACTGACAGAAGAAGAACAGGCCAGAGGAAGATATATGCCCGGAGAAGGCATCATCGGCCAGGTTGTTAAAACAGGCAAAAGCAGAGTTGTCCCGAGAATTGACGAAGAGCCCCAGTTTCTTGACCGTACCGGCTCAAGAAACCGGATCAATACGGAACATCTCTGCTTTGCCTGTGTTCCCATAAAAGCGGGGCGTGAGGTGATCGGTACGCTAAGCGCCGACCAGCCTGTCGGCAATGAAGAAAACCCTTCAGAAAAACCCGGAGAAACGCAACAGAATGAGTCACAGATAGACGATCTGGTCAGCACGCTCTCCATAATCGCTTCCATGATATCCCAGACCGTCCGCATCAAACAGCTTGCCCAGGAAGAGGTTAGGGATGACCTTAATGGCCGCTATAATGAAAACAAATCTCCGTTTTCATCCTACAGGAGCGATACGACAGAACAGGACGAACAGTACGACAACGCGCACAGGCCCGATAACATCATCGGCAGTTCAAAAGCCATGATTGGCGCATTCAGAATGATCGACAAAATCGCCCCCACCAACGCCACGGCACTTATCCTTGGAGAAAGCGGAGTCGGCAAGGAACTTGTCGCAAGTGCCATACATTATAAAAGCCATCGTTCAGAAAAGCCCTTCATCAAGTTCAACTGCGCCGCATTACCGGAAAGTATTATTGAAAGCGAACTTTTCGGACACGAAAAAGGCTCTTTTACCGGAGCGACAAACAGCCGGCAGGGACGGTTTGAACTTGCTGACGGCGGTACCATATTTCTCGATGAAATTGGCGAACTCAGTCTGACCATACAGGCAAAACTGCTGCGAATTCTGCAGGAAAAAGAGTTTGAACGGGTAGGCGGGTCAAAAACCCTGAAAACCGATATGAGGGTCATTGCCGCCACAAACCGGAACCTCGAAGAGGAGATCGGAAAAGGTAATTTCAGGGAAGACCTCTATTACCGTCTGAACATTTTTCCGATTACCGTCCCTCCCCTGCGCGAACGGAAAGCAGATATTCTGCTCCTTGCCGACTACTTCGTAGAAAAATACAACCGTCTGAATTTCAAAGGGGTCAGACGCATATCGACAAGAGCCATTGACCTTTTTATGCGCTACCACTGGCCGGGCAACGTCAGAGAACTGGAAAACTGCATCGAACGGGCGGTAATCCTCAGTGAAGACAACGTCATTCACGGTTATCATCTGCCGCCCACACTGCAAACGGCGGAATCCAGCGGAACCCCCGCTACCGGATCCCTGCAGCAACGTCTCGACGCCATGGAGCACGAAATGATCATCGAGGCGCTGAAACGCACAAAGGGAAACATGGCAAAAGCCTCGGCACAACTCGGCCTGACGGAAAGAATCATGGGATTGAGGGTCAGGAAATTCGGTATCGACTACAGGAAGTACCGGCCGTGAGTAGGGGGTCCAGTGCATTTTTCTACCAGTCATCTTGGGGCTTGACCCGAAGATCAATGTCTTTACCAATAGTGAAGAAAGAAGGATGCCGCATCAAGTGCGGCATGACTGGTGATTGGTAAGAGACAATAGTCATGCCCTCCGGAAAACAAGAGGATGACAATCATCAGAACAGGCGGATGTCAGCGAAACGATCATCACAAGCAAAAGCCGGAGAGCGTTTGGAACGTAATAGTTCATAGGTTTTCCTCCTTTTCTGCCTGAGGGGTTACCGTCTTGTCCACCTGTAATTCACCTATGTGCAGACGCCCGACATTCAGTTCATCGACATCCAGCTTTTTTATCCTGCCGCGACGCACTGACAACATACCGATAACAAACCTGCCAATCGCCAGCGCCCCCAGCGCGAGGGCCCCGACAGCCAATGCCCCGACAGCCAGAGAGCCTGCCGCTACCGCACCGTATGATGCATGCCGTTTTATCATACCGCCACACTCCTTTCCCCATACGACCATTTCAGGTCTTGTTTTTGCTGAATGCTTCATGATCTCTGTTTGAGCAGGTCACGGATTTCGCCAAGAAGCAGCTCTTCTTTAGAGGGGCCCGGAGGAGTTTTCGGAGCCTCCTCTTTTCTTTTCAGGCTGTTAATCCCCCTGACAACAAGAAATATGGCAAACGCGATAATAATGAAATCCACCAGCGTCTGCACAAAGATACCATAGTTGATCATGACAGCCTCAGCTTCCCCTGTCGCCTCCTGCAATATCAGAGCGAGTTCATTAAAATTGACACCTCCGAGCATCAGGCCTATCGGCGGCATAAGCACGCCGTCAACAAACGCGGTCACAATTTTTCCAAACGCGGCACCGATAACGATACCAACAGCCATATCCACGACATTGCCTTTTACGGCAAACTCCTTGAACTCTTTCATGACTCCCACAGCAGCTCTCCCGTATACGTAGTTAACATTGACAAAAATGTAAGCCTTCTCATTGATCCCTGTCGGCAAAAATCCGGACCGGTGCAGGACACAACACCATGAGCAAAAGTACTGATAGTAATATACGGGCAGCCGGACAATTTTTCATAACTCCTCGCAAAAGCGATGACACAACAGCAGCTTACATGAAGCGTCTCGAGCACTCGATGCAGGAAACCGAGAATGCGTCATCATAAAAAAACGACACTCAGGTAGATTAGCGCACTTTCCCACATAATAGTAATCTATTCCTCTCCCGTACACTCTCCCGGCACAGACGAATCTTTCCTTTTCCACAAAAAAAATAACGATTAACTCATTTAATAATAAATACTTAAAAAGAATTATACACTAAACAATAAAGGATTTTCAGTAGAGAGTGACTTTATGGCACGCAACTTGATGATAAAAAGCAATGACTGATAGAGGAAGTACCGAAACAGTTGAGGCGAAACAACTCTCTAACCTAAATATCACAACGCTTATGAGAAAGATAGCGATCTATGGAAAAGGCGGGATCGGCAAATCAACCACAACCCAGAACACCGTAGCCGGACTTGCTGAAATGGGAAAAAAGGTCATGGTCGTCGGCTGTGATCCGAAAG
>JADHTF010000063.1 GCA_016776555.1 Chlorobium phaeobacteroides | reverse complement strand
CCGGCATCAACGATGGATTCCCGTGTAAGACCTGTGAAATAGATGCTCAGATTTCACGGGTCAGGCTCGGGAATGACAGAAAAGGGAACGTTTCCCGTCCTTGTGCGCTTTTTTTTCTTCCCTTGGCGAATTATTCAGGTTGAGAAGAATAGCTGCAAAGTAATACATAGCGCTATCGGTCCAATTTTGACGGCTTTTCTGTCACATGGAGAATATCTGCTTCGCACATCCTGAACGGCTTTTTCTGCTGTTGCTGCTGTTTCCGCTGGCCGGGGTTCTCGGTTGGGGGCTCTGGCGGAAGTTTCAGGCAAGAAAAAAGCTGGTGGATGACAACCTTTCGGAGCATCTGCTGGGCGGATGGGAGCGTGGACGGGAAATTGCCGTACGAATGATGCAATTTCTTTCGACAGGCCTCTTATTGATCGCCTTGTGCGGGCCGCAGCTCTGTTCCGGAGAAAAGATGGTTCGACGGGATGCTCTCGATATGGTCTATCTCCTCGATGTCTCAAACAGCATGCTTGCACGGGACATCTCCCCTGACCGGCTGGAAAGGGCGAGAGAGGAGATAGTGAGAATCAGCCGGGGGATTGAGCGTGGCAGGCGAGGTCTTGTCGCATTCGCCGGATCGGGGGTTGTTCAGTGTCCTTTGACGACCGATCAGCAGGCGTTCGAAACGATGCTGGGTATAGCGTCGCCTGATCTGATCGAGGCGCAGGGCACCGATATCAGCGCGGCAATGGATGTCGCGCAGAAGATGTTTTCAGGTTCGAAAACGGAGGAAAAGGTGAAGGCAGGAGGTGTGGCCGTGCTTGTCAGTGACGGAGAAGCGCATGAGAAGGGGTTTTCGGCAGCGGCCCGGAAGCTGAAGGAAAAAGATGTACGGCTTATCGTTGTCGGGGTTGGAGAGGAAGAGCCGGTCGTTATTCCGTTACAGAATGGTGAGAGGAAAACGGGTGCCGTCAAGCTGGATGCGGCGGGAAGACCGGTATTGACCTCTTTCAGACCGGATCTGCTTGTCAAGCTCGCGGAGGATGCGGGCGGAATCTTTCTGCACAGCCGGGAGAGCGGTTTTGTTTCAGATGAGGCGCTGAATACCATCGAAACGATCGATCGCGGCAAGCAGTGGATAACCGAGCCTCGCTATCGGGAGGAGATCTTCCACTATTTCGTGCTGGCGTCGGTGTTGTTTTTGCTTGGGGCAGGAGTTCTAAATTCTAAGCAATGAGCAATGAGCAATGAGCAATGAGCAATGAGCAGATAATGGATAATGGATAATGAATGTGGGATGTAGGAGGTGGGAGGAGCTATGTGTTAGGTGTTAAGGGGGAGGGAGTTCTGAGTGTGGGATGGCTGAATAGCTGGATGGCTCAATAGCTGGTTAGCAAGATAGTTCTGAGTAATGAGTGCTGAGCAATGAGCAGTGAGGGGAAATGGATAGTGAATGGGTAGAGAAGGAGGAAGTGAGAAGTCGGAATGAGAAATGGCTATTGAAATAATGGAAGACGGGAATAGGGGTAGTAGGAAGTAGGTAGTGGGGAAGTCAGAATCCAGAAGAAGGAATGGGGGAGGCTGGAGAGAAAAGAGGACAAGAACTGAGATTTTTTCCTACTGTCATTCCCGTGCTTGACCCGTGAAATCTGAGCATCTATTTCACAGGTCTTACACGGGAATCCATTCTTGATATTGGAAATCTCCATGGATGCCGGATCACCCCGTGTAATACTACGAATATTACACAGGGCGGCATGACTATCTTAACATAGTCGCTCGTCGCTTTTTGCCTTTTGACCTTTGCCTTTCAACTTTTGACTTTTGCTCGTCCCTACTCCCTGTTGAATCCGTTCTGCTGGATTATTTGGCAAAGATTCTTACATTGATTTTTGAAAGTTATTCTCGCATTGCACTACCTAAAATACCACTTATGGAGCAACCCACACAGCAGAAGAAATCCCTGGAGCCGATGGAAAAAGCCAAGCTTGCCATGAGGCTTGTCAGCAATCCCGATTTTGAAAGCGAAATCGATGCTTATGTCAGCGGCAAGGATTATGACGAACACAGCGTCAACTATTTCAAGCATCAGATCGCTATCCAGCAGAAGCTTCAGTTTGAAAGCGGAAAACTGCTGAACACGAGCGGGCAGATTGTCTCCATGGTTGTGGGCGCGCTTGCAAACAGCCTGAATAATACTGTGGAAGCGACCAGCAGAAAAAATTCCTGAGTTCTCGGGTTATTCCTGGCCGGAAACGCCACCATACCGTATTCCTGTGAGCGACGCCATATCCTGCTTCCAGGACACCAGATCATCCGTTGTGAATTTGCGGAGATGGTTGTGTCCGCACGCCCTTGCCATGACTTTCATCATGCTGACCGAGTTCTGCAGAAAGTTGTGCAGACGTTCAGCCGAACGATCGATAACAATTCTCTCTCGCAGTTTTTTATCCTGTGTTGCCACACCGACCGGACAGTTGTTGTTTTGACAGGCGCGCATTCCGAGGCATCCGGCAGCCTGGATCGCGGCGTTGGCTATGGCTATACCGTCAGCCCCGAGAGCAAGCGCCTTCAGGAAATGCGATTCGGTGCGTAATCCTCCGGTGATGATGAGCGTCACATGACCGGCTCCGCGTGTGTCAAGGTGTTTTCTTGCTCTTGCCAGCGCGGGGATTGTCGGGACCGCGATATTGTTTTTCAGCAGGTCGGGTGATGCGCCTGTGCCGCCGCCCCTTCCGTCAAGGATGATATAGTCGACACCAACCTCAAGGGCAAAGTCAATATCTCTTTCGATATGCTGGGCGGACAGTTTACATCCTACAGGGATGCCGCCAGTGGCCTGGCGTACCTCTTCGGCGATCCTTTGAAAGTCTTCGGGAGTGACAAGTTTTCTGAATCGTGAGGGAGAGACGGCGCTGGTGTTCGGGGCAACGCCTCGTACCGTTGCGATCTCCTCACTGACCTTTTCTGCCGGCAGCATGCCTCCAGTGCCGGTTTTCGCGGCCTGACCGGCTTTGAAATGAAACGCCTGGCATCGGGTCACCTGTTCGATATCCCAGCCGAATTCTCCCGGAGCGAGTTCATAGAAGTATCGGGAGTTTTCCGCACGCTCGGCCTCGAGCATGCCGCCTTCTCCGGAACATATGCCGGTTTCCGACAGTTCGGCTCCTCTGGAGAGGGCGATCTTGATCTCTCTGCTGAGGGCTCCGAAGCTCATGTCACTGACAAAGAGAGGTATGCTGAGTTCAAGCGGCTTTCGGGCGTTCGGCCCGATGACAAGGTTTGTGCCTACCGGTGCGTCGTCGAAGAGCGGTGACCGGTAAAGCTGGGCTGTCAGGAGCTGGATATCCTCCCATCGCGGGAGTTCGATAAGGGGGACGCCCATGGCGGAAACAGGACCGTGTGCAGAGAAGGTGGAGGGATCAGTGGACGCAAGGCTGTGAATATAGTTGTTGAATGGTTCCTCAGGCCCTCCTTTCATGTCCGCGTATAGTCCCTGATAGCTTTCCCGGTCCCATGCCTGTGGGTTTTCTCGTGACCACGCGATCACCTCCGCTTCGTCGGTATAGACTGCATCTTCCTTTTTATCAATCCACGCGGTGAATTTATGCAGTTTTTCCTTGTTGTCATATTCGCTGACGCCGGTATCGTAACGGTAATCCCAACGGTGTACTCCGCACAGCAGATTATGGCCTGAAACAGAGCCGTCTGCCATGAGCGCGCCACGGTGGAGGCATCTTCCGTAGAGTACGGAAACCTCTTCACCGAAACGGATGACAACCAGATCGACGCCGGAAACAAGTGCATATGCCGGTTTTTTTTCTTCAAGCCTGCTCCATGTTGCAACTTTAACTTTTTTTGTCTTAACATTGTTATACATGTGCAGAAGGATTTAGTTACGGTTTTTCAAAGATAATCATTAAAGCACTGAAACACTATGCAGTTTGATCCCAACAAATTCACGGTAAAGGCCCAGGAGGCCCTGCAGTCGGCCGCGACGCTTGCGGGAAGCAGGCAGCATCAGCAGATAGAGCCGGTGCATCTTCTTCATGTCATGTTGAGCGACAGGGAAAATATCGGATTTCAGATTGCTCAGAAGCTCGAGGTACAGGTCGATACGCTGCTCACTGTTCTTGATCTCGAACTTGATCGTATCGCCAAGGTTACCGGGGCGTCCGCGACCGGCCAGTATATCTCCCAGGATATGGGAAAGGTTTTCGACGTCGCTCTGAAGGAAGCCGAGAAACTGAAGGACGAGTACATCAGTTCGGAACATCTGTTCATCGCCATGAGCGAGGAGGGGGGAAAGGTTTCCACGCTTATGCGGGACGCCGGACTTGAACGCGATGCCATTCTCCGGGTAATGGCAGGTATTCGCGGTTCACAGCGGGTGACCAGCCAGACGGCGGAGGATACGTATAACTCGCTCAAGAAATATTCCCGTAACCTCAATGATCTGGTTCGCAAGGGCAAGCTCGATCCTGTGATCGGGCGTGACGAGGAGATTCGCAGAGTGCTGCAGATTCTGAGCAGAAGAACCAAGAACAACCCTGTGCTTATCGGCGAGCCAGGAGTGGGGAAAACAGCGATTGCCGAGGGTATCGCTCAGCGAATCGTGGCCGGGGATGTTCCGGAGAGCCTCAGAAGCAAACAGATTGCAGCACTCGATATCGCGTCGCTTGTAGCCGGAGCGAAGTTCCGCGGTGAGTTCGAGGATCGCCTCAAGGCGGTGGTCAAGGAGGTGCAGGATGCGAACGGAGAGGTTATTCTCTTTATCGACGAGATGCACCTGCTTGTGGGCGCGGGGTCTGCCGAAGGAGCTGTCGATGCGGCAAACATTCTCAAGCCGGCACTTGCACGTGGTGAATTGCGTTGTATCGGCGCGACGACGCTTGACGAGTACCGCAAGCATATTGAGAAGGACGCGGCCCTCGAGCGGCGGTTTCAGACCGTTATCGTTGATCAGCCAAGCGTCGAGGATACGGTGTCAATATTACGCGGCCTGAAGGAGAAATACGAGATCCATCACGGTGTTCGTATACTTGACTCTGCGATCATAGCCGCAGCTGAACTTTCCGACCGTTACATTTCAGAGCGTTTTCTGCCTGACAAGGCTATCGATCTTATCGACGAGGCTTCTTCACGACTGCGACTCGAGATGGACAGCGATCCCGAAGAGCTTGACAAGGTGAACAGGGAGATCCGCCGCCTTGAAATCGAGCGCGAGGCTCTGAAAAGAGAGTTGTCGAGCGAGTGAGCTTTTCGTGGATGTGGCGTCTAACTTCAGTATACTGGTAAGCTGTTTATGAAATCCTGAATTGATTGATCGACAATCGCTCAATTCAGGGAAATGTCATTGGATTTATTTCATGGTTTCTTTTTATTGAACAACAAAAATACCGACACTATGATGAACATGAAAAGAAATGTATGTGTACTGTTACTGGTACTGACCGCTATCGCAGCTTCACCGCTGTCTCTGTTTGCCGGATGGAACCCTCATGAAGAGAACAGCGCTCAGCAGACAATCCGCCTGTTTCAGAAAACTGATCCCGGTCTGCAGATCTTTTTTGACGAGGCTTACGGTTATGCGGTTTTCCCTGATGTCTATAAAGGAGGTATCCTTTTGCTGGGAGGCGCCCGTGGCGAGGGGTACGTCTACGAACAGGGTACCATCATCGGCCGCTCTTCGATAACCCAGATCAACGTCGGGCCACAGCTTGGCGGTCAGGCTTTTTCGGAAATTATCTTTTTCCGCAGCCAGGCCGACCTTGAGAATTTCAAGAAAGGAAACTATGAACTGAACGCTCAGGCGAGCGCGGTTGCTGTGACTGCCGGAGTGGCGACCAACAGCGAGTATTCCGATGGTGTGGCTATATTTGCGCTTCCAAAGAGCGGGCTCATGGCTGAAGCCTCGGTTGGCGGTCAGAAGTTCTCGTTCAAGCCGTATTATAGGGAAGTAGGAAGTGAGAATGACAATTGACTAATGAGTGGGAAGTCAGAAGTCAGAAGTCGGAATGGGAGGGAATGGAGGGAATGACTAATGGCAATTGAACTAATGAATAATGAGTTTTTTCTCTTCCAGTCATCTTCGGGCTTGACCCGGAGATCCAGTATACTGTGTTTCTTCTTCCTAAGAACTAAGTTGGCTTGGTTTCTGACAATATCGAACAACGAATTATACTGCCGGATATGAGTTATGAATTAGTGGTGGGCCTTGAAGTCCACTGTCAGTTGAACACGAACAGCAAAGCGTTCTGCGGTTGTTCGACAGAGTTCGGTAAACCTGCCAACACCAATGTATGCCCGGTGTGTCTCGCGCTTCCCGGTGCTTTGCCGGTACTTAACCGTCGTGTTGTCGAAGATGCGGTCAAGCTTGGACTGGCTACGGATTGTACTGTCGCCAGGCAGTCGATCCTTGCCCGGAAAAACTATTTTTATCCTGATCTGCCGAAAGGTTACCAGATATCCCAGTTCGAAGAGCCCATCTGTTCCGAAGGGATGGTTTTTGTCGATACGGATGAGGGGCGGAAAAATATACGACTGGTCAGAATTCACATAGAGGAGGATGCAGGTAAATCAATACACGATATCGGTGACGATACCTTCATCGATGTCAACCGGTGCGGTGTTCCGCTGCTTGAAATTGTGAGTTATCCCGATATCCGTTCCGCCGGTGAGGCGTCGTCGTATTTGCAGAAGCTTCGCCAGATCATCAAGTATCTCGGTATATCGGACGGCAATATGGAAGAGGGCAGTCTTCGCTGTGATGCCAATGTTTCTGTCCGGCTGACAGGTGCTGAGGAGTACGGTACGAGGACAGAGATAAAGAATATGAACTCCTTCAAGAATGTTGAAAAGGCGATCGAGTATGAGGCGAAGCGCCATATCGACGTTCTGGAGAACGGTGGAACGATTTTTCAGGAGACCCGCCTGTGGGATGCCGACAGGCAGGAGACCCGATCGATGCGCGGTAAGGAGTTTGCTCATGACTATCGATATTTTCCTGATCCGGATCTGGTGCCGATTGAGGTTGATGAGGAGATGCTCGATCGTCTCAAACAGGAACTCCCCGAGCTTCCCGAGGTGCGCGCAGAACGATTTGTCAGGGAAACAGGTATTCCCGCATATGACGCCGGCGTACTGACAAGCGAACGTGAAGTCGCAGACTATTTCGAAAAGGTTGTCCGCGCTTGCGGTGACGCAAAGGCGGCATCCAACTGGGTGATGGGTGAGGTGCTGCGGACACTCAAGGAGAAGAATATTCCTGTCGCCCTGTTTTCCGTATCGCCTGAACGTCTGGGAGGCCTTCTCAATCTCATAGGAAAAGGAACGATAAGTACTACCATCGCCAAACAGGTGTTTGAACGTATGCTTGAAACCGGTGATGATGCAGCGGCCATAGTTGA
Source organism: Chlorobium phaeobacteroides (assembly GCA_016776555.1). Lineage (GTDB taxonomy): Bacteria > Bacteroidota > Chlorobiia > Chlorobiales > Chlorobiaceae > Prosthecochloris > Prosthecochloris phaeobacteroides_A. The sequence goes on along the minus strand of JADHTF010000063.1, from coordinate 808 downwards.
AAAGGAAGGACTTGCCCAGATATCGGACACTACCGAGATAGAAACGCTTGTTCAGGATATTATCGAAGCCAATCCGGGACAGGTGGAGCAGTACAGGAGCGGAAAAACCAGGATTTTCGGTTTCTTTGTCGGCCAGTGTATGAAAGCGATGAAAGGCAAGGCGAATCCTGTTGTTGTGAATGAAATTTTGAAACAGAAGCTTGACGGGTAACGCCGTGCGTAAGGTCAGGGTGCGTTGAAGAGACCGTAGTCCTCTTTCTTTTCAGGTTCTTGTCCGGAAGAGGTTTCCGGGTTGATGATTTCTATTTTCTGGCGAGCGTCCTGAAGCCTTTTTCTGCAGATAGCTGCAATTTTAAGCCCTTCTTCATAGAGCTTGATGGAGGTATCGATTCCGGTGTCAGGGTGCTCCATTTCGCCTGTTATCTCTTCGAGTCTTGCAATAAGCTCTTCTATGGTGGCTTTTTTCTGGCTCATGGGGTATATCTGCTAAGCTGAGAAGGTTACTTGTTTGTTTTTCACGTAACATAGCCAAAGGGGCGGAGTATTCAAAGGTAGCAGTTACTGGTGACGAGGGATGGTGGGAAGGGGGGAAATGGATTAATGGATAGTGGATAATGGATAGTGGAAGAGGGGGAGGATACTGAGTTACGTGTTAGGGGTTAGGTGCTAAGAAACTGTTAATAAATAACTATAACGAATAAAGGAAAGTGTTATATTGTCATCATGAAGACACATGATGACGAAATAACGCTGATCCGCATCAAATTTGAGAAAATTGCATGGGCTCTGGACGAGCGCATGAGGCGCC
>JADHTF010000019.1 GCA_016776555.1 Chlorobium phaeobacteroides | reverse complement strand
CATGCGATCGAGCAGGGTGTTGTTGTGCTGATAGGGGCGACAACCGAAAACCCTTCGTTTGAGGTCAACGCAGCCCTGATGAGCAGGATGCAGGTGTATGTACTCAATGCTCTTGAAGATGCAGCTCTCCAGGCGGTTGTCAGGTGTGCGCTTGCAGGTGATCCGCTGATCGCCCCGTATGAGGTCGTTATCGATGACTGGGCGTTTCTGCTGCAGTTCTCGGCCGGGGATGCCCGCAAGGCCTTGAACGCTGTCGAGGCAGCTCTTTCCATGGTTGATCTCTCAACGGTTCCTGTGCATCTTTCCCGGACCTTGCTGGAAAGAGTACTTCAGAAAAAACTTCCTGTCTATGATAAAAAGGGAGCGTCGCACTACGATGTCATTTCGGCATTCATCAAATCCCTGAGAGGATCCGATCCCGATGCGGCCCTTTTCTGGCTCGCGAGGATGCTCGATGGTGGAGAAGATCCGAAGTTTATCGCGCGAAGAATGGTGATTTTCGCCAGTGAGGATGTCGGCAATGCCGATCCCTATGCGCTGACTCTTGCGGTGTCTGTTTTTCACGCTGTTGAAATGATCGGGCTGCCTGAAGCGAGAATCAACCTCGCGCAGGGAGTCACCTATCTGGCAGGCGCTCCAAAATCCAATGCAAGCTATCAGGCCATAAATGAAGCGCAACGGCATGCAGGGATGCATCAGGAGCTGTCCGTGCCGATGCATTTGCGCAATGCTCCGACAAAGTACATGAAAGAATCGGGGTACGGCGAGGGTTACAAATACCCCCATGATTATCCTGAGCATTTTGTCGCTGAGACCTACCTGCCTGAAGGACTTGATGCTGTCTTCTACCATCCAACAGAAGAGGGGAGGGAGAAATTTATAAGGGAACGACTCGAAAAGCTCTGGAAAGGGAGGTATTGAACGTTAGGATTTCGATAGATTTTTCAGGATTTTTCAGGAAAGATTATCCCGTGCAAAGAGCTATGACAGACCTAAACCATTATCGGCTGTATCTGGTTGTCACGATTGTACTCGCCTTGTTACCCACGTTCAGTTTAGCTGCCGGTGAAAATGTGGTCAAAGGGCAGTCTGTGACACTGTCGCTCGATGAGGCGGTTTCCATCGGTCTTGAACGAAATCGCGACCTTGAAGTCGCGCGGCTGGATCGTGCTATTGCCCGTCAGAAAGTTCGGGAGGCATGGGCGGGGGTACTTCCTCAGCTCGATGCAGGATTCGACTATACGAGAACCCTTGAACCTTCGGTTATTTACTTTCCCGACATATTTGGCGGTGATCCCACCAGGTTTACTCCTCTGGAAATCAGTCAGGATAATGCAATGGTTGCCTCGCTTTCCCTGAGTCAGCCGCTCTTCAACCTGAAGGCGCTTGCGGGCATCAAAGCATCCTCAACAGTCAGGAAAATCAGCATGGAAGCCTATCGTCAGACTGAGGCGGATGTGATCAGCGATATAAAGATCGCATACTACAATGTTCTGATTTCTGACAGGCAGGTTACAATACTCGAACAGAGCATTTCCCGCTGGGAGACCGCTCTTCGTGACAGTCGTTCTCTTTTCAGGGAAGGGGTGGCTGCGGATATCGATACCCTGAAAGCATATCTCTCCGTAGAAAATATAAAGCCCGATCTCATACAGGCGCGCAATAACGCGGTGATATCGAGGACGCAGCTCAAGAACAGTATCGGTATCGATCCTGAAAGCACCATGGTGCTCTCTGATTCTCTTGTGTACAGCAAAGGAGCATATCCCGATGATATCTCTGCAGCCTATGCCGAAGCCTTGTCTGCAAGGCCTGAGGTTCGTCAGCTCGAGCTGCAGATCGAAGCGGAAGCGCAGAATGTCAATGCTGCACAGGCTGAACGTTATCCCGCGATCAATGCAGTAGGGCAGTTGCAGGCACAAACCCAGTTTAATGACGATGTGGCGCTCAAAGATACGGACTGGCCGGTTACTTCATCCGTTGGCTTACAGGTTTCCCTGCCGATTTTTACCGGGTTCCGGATAAGCTCGCAGGTAGAGCAGGCAAAGCTCGGCCGATTAAAGACTATGACAAGGCTTGAGGATTTGAAAGCAGATATACGGGCTGAGGTTGAAGTGAAGCTTTCCAGCCTTCAGGAGTCACAACAACGGATAGAAGTTCAGTCCAGAACCATACGTACCGCTGAGCGGAGCTATGAGATCACGCTTCTTCGTTTCAGGGAAGGGATCGGTTCGCAGCTTGAACTTGCCGACGCTGAATTACAGCTGAACAAGTCCAAAACCAATTACCTTCAGGCTATCTACGACTATCTCGTCGCCCGCATCCAATACGACAAGGCTCTCGGCAGAAGCGCGAGGCCGGGGGGAGAACAGCAAGACGGCTCCTGATACTTTTTCCTGTCGCGTAACCGGCATTTGAACTCTTCATGGCCCCTGTTGCCGTAGCTCTTGTTGCTTATTCCTTTTTCCGTGCGTTGTATTTTCCTACATGGGCTACGTAGAGGGACGACGTTTTCTGAGTATATATTTTTCGAGTTCGACAAGAAAGAGCACCGAAGAACTGACCAGCAGAATAACGGCCCAGTCCTGGAGGCCAAGCGGCACCGTCGCAAACAGACTTTGCATGAACGGGGCATAGTTGAACAGCGACTGCAGTACGATGAGTATGGCGACTGCATAGAGTACGGCAGGGTTGCCCACGAACCCCTCTTTTGAAAAGACAGAGGCAACAAAGAAACGCGAACTGAAGAGGTAGAAGATTTCAAACAAGACCAGAGTGTTGACGGCGACGGTTCGTGCCATGTCATGTGAATACCCTGCGTTTTCATACCAGAGAAACAGCCCAAAAGTGCCGCTCAGCAGGATAAGCGAAACATAGGCGATTCTCCAGACAATGAAACCCGAAAGGATCGGCTCGCCGGATTTCCTTGGTTTCCGTTCCATGACATTGTGTTCCGCTTTTTCGAACGCAAGGGTGAGTGCGAGCGTTACTGCTGTAACCATGTTAACCCAGAGGATCTGAATGGCCGTAACCGGTAGCGTATAGCCCAGTGCTATGGCGAAGAGGATGCTGAGCGCCTCGCCCCCGTTTGTCGGCAGGACGAACATGATGGATTTTTTCAGGTTGTCATAGACTGTTCTTCCTTGCTCGACGGCGTTTGCTATGGTTGCGAAATTGTCGTCGGCGAGAATCATTTCAGCTGCTTCCCTGGATACCTCCGTGCCTTTCTGCCCCATTGCTATTCCGACATCGGCCCTTTTCAGTGCCGGGGCGTCATTGACACCGTCCCCGGTCATGGCGACAACAGAGCCGTTGGACTGGAGCGCCTTGACCAGCCTTATTTTATGTTCAGGACTGCTGCGGGCGAAGATATCGATCCTGTTGACGTTTTGTCGCAGTTCCTCATCGCTCATCACTTCAATTTCTGTTCCTGTCAGGGCGTTCAAGCCATCACCGATGCCGGTCATTTTGCCGATAGCCAAGGCGGTATCGGCATGATCACCAGTGATCATCTTGACTCGTATGCCTGCCTGTTGGCAGCGTTTGACAGCCGAGACCGCTTCATCTCTCGGCGGGTCCATCATACCGACTATTCCGATCAGCGTCAGCCCGGATGCAACATCTTCAAAGTTAAGAGTGCTCTGGTCGCTTGTTGTCTTTTTACATGCTATGGCAAGTAACCTCTGGCCTTCGGCAGCCATCTTTGTTATGGTTTTTTCCCAGTAAGACGAATCGAGAGACTCATCGGTTTCTCCATGTCTCTGTTTCGTACAACGTTCGAGTACAATTTCAGGGGCTCCTTTCAGGTAGATGAAAGCTCTGTCTGTATGATCGTGATGCAGGGTTGCCATGAAACGGTATTCGGACTCGAATGGAATCAGATCGATTCTTGGCCAGTTTTGCTGTTCCGTGTCAGGGTCATAGCCTGCTTTTTTGCCGAGGACAGAGAGGGCTCCTTCTGTCGGGTCTCCGGAGAGTACCCATTGCTCATCGCGAAAATCAAGAGTCGCATCGTTGCAGAGCAGAGCGATATGCGCAAGAGCTCTCATCTGGGAATAGTTCTGCAGATCAATCTCTTTTTCGTCAAGCAGGAATGCGCCGTGGGGGTCATAACCCGAACCGGTGACTTCAAAACGTTTGGCCGGAAGAGCAACGTTTCTCACGGTCATCTCGTTGCGGGTCAGTGTTCCGGTTTTGTCTGAACAGATGACCGATACTGAGCCAAGGGTTTCTACTGCCGGCAGCCGACGGATAATGGCCTTTCTGCGTGCCATTGCCTGTACACCGATCGCCAGCGCGATAGTCATGATTGCGGGCAGACCTTCCGGAATGGCGGCGACGGCAAGACCGACCGCAGCATTGAACATTTCAGTTAACGAGTATCCTCTGACGAGAACGCCAAAGCCAAAAAGCACTGCTGAAAGCAGTACAATTGCAATGGTCAGGGTTCGGGAGAATTCGTTGACGCGTCGAAGCAGCGGGGTCTCCAGGGTTTCTACTTTGCTGAGCATTGAGCTGATGAGCCCAATTTCCGTCCGGTCCCCTGTTCCGGTTACAACACCTTCTCCCTTTCCGTACGTGACAAGTGTGCCTGAAAATGCCATGTTCGCACGTTCAGCCAGCGGCGTATCGACCCTTATCGTTTCGTTGCATTTTTCTACCGGAAGAGATTCTCCTGTCAGCAGGGATTCATCGATGAGGAGGTTCCTGACGGAAAACAGACGTATGTCCGCTGGAACCTTGTCGCCCGACTGCAGGATGACGACATCTCCCGGTACCAGTTGATCGGACGGTACATTGAACGTTCGGTTGTCCCGTCGGACCATCGCCTGGGGGGAGAGGAGGTTTTTAATTGCGTCAAGAGCCTTTTCGGCTTTTCCTTCCTGGATGAATCCGATTAACGCGTTGATGAATACCACTCCGAGAATCACCCAGGCATCGATCCAGTGATCCAGCAAAGCGGTGACGAGGGTTGCTGCAAGCAGGACGTAGATAAGGATATTTTTGAACTGCAGCAGGAACCTCTTCAGGGGGTTCTGTTTTTTTGCGGGCGTGAGACGGTTTGGTCCGTAGCGTGCAGCGCGTGCCGCAGCTTCGCTCGTTTTAAGGCCCTTGCCGGAAGTGGATAACAAAGAGAAGGTATCCTCGGCTGGTCTGCTGTGCCACGGTTGTTCCTGTATCATAGTCGTGAAGATTTCCAGTGCGTTGTCGGAAGGCAAGGTTCCGTGTGAGCATGTTTCATTTCATACAACGGACCGGCCTTATCCGTTTCCGCCTCCTCTTCAGGCCAGAAATCCTCATTCAGCCCTGACCGGTGAAACGTAGCCGTCTGGCTTCAGGGCGAGGAGCGAACAGGCGGTTTTTTCCAGTATGTTTTCCGCAGTGTTGCCGATCAGAAAGCCGGGAATACCTGTTCTTGCGACAGTTCCCATGACCAGCAGGCTCGTATCGTGTTGCAGGGTGAATTCCGGGATCACATCCTCAGGACGTCCTTTTATATGATGTATGTGATGCCTTGTCTTGATATCAGCCTCAAGGATCAGTTTCTCGAGTTCTGAGAGATGGGTTTTGCGGTACTTTTCAGCATTGTTGTGCATCTCTTCTTTGGAAATGTTCACCCAGGCTTTGTACTGCAGAATTTTTTCTAATTCATATTCCCAGCAGGATACTACGTCGATTTCAGCCCCGTTGTCCCCGGAAAGTGAGTCAGCAAGACGCAGCAGGGTCAGGGAAAGCTCTTTTTCTCCCGGTTCACGGCTTTCAGGGTCAATCGCGACAGTGAAACGTTTCATCGCGGTTGTATGAGGCGCTTTTCTGGAAAGGAGCACCGGGCAGGGACATTTGCGAAGCAGGGTCATATCCATTCCCCTGAAACCCCTGCCGCCTTCGATGGGCTCGGCGTCCTTGACGACAAGATCGTGATTCCCTTTCAAAACATGCCTGATAATAGTTATTGCTGGCGGAATCTTTTTTGCCTCGATAACAAGATGCTTGATCCGGATGTTGTCTTCCATGATGCTCATCTCTTTCATGACGGCATTCATGGAATCCTCAAGATCATGTGTCAGGTAGCTGCTGAATTTCTTTTTCAGGTCTTCATGCTCTTCGGGAAAGTCAGGATAGATGAGCAAAATCGTTAATTGAGCGTCATACGTTCTGGTAAGGTCAAGAGCTTTCCGGAAACCGGCGCTCTGTTTCTCATCGTTGCCGGAAGATATGTAAAGGATGTTTCTGATGGTGCGCATGTTCTCTCCTTTTGCCGGTGGTTCCCGGAAGCTTTTTGTTTACAAGATGATTTTTTCGCTACGTTCTTTGATGCGTATCGCCGCCTGCTCGGCGGCATCGTAAAACGGAAGGAACACAATATCGGCTCCTTTTGCTTTCAGTTGTTCCTTTTCCTGTAGCCGTTGGGTCGATACGGCGATCCTGCCGGTAAAACCGGTGTGTTTGAGGGCGTCAATCAGTACCATTCGGGGGTCTTCACGGGAAAGGCCAAGTTCGTGCTGTGAAACGGCTGACACAACCCATTTCACACCCTGCAATGGCAGGCTTGCAATAAATTCCTGATCGCTTGCGTCTCCGTAAATGGCGTCGTAACCTCTTTTTTTCCATTGACGGACTTCGTCGGGATTGAAATCGACAGCAAGAATTCTGTATCCGTCCTGTTTGAGATAGTGGACCACTGCGCTTCCATATCTGCCCATCCCGAAAAGAATGATGTCATAGTCAGTGTGTTCAATCTGTTCAAGTTTTTCATTGCTTTCTCTCACCGGAATCTTTTTTTCAAACACTCCCAGCAGCGGTTCAAGGAAACGGTAGAGGGTATGGGAATAGGTGATCATATAGACCGAGAGCGCTATGGTGAGCAGCCCCACGAGTGTCACGAGTCCCATTGCCTCGGGTTCTACATGTCCGAGATCCATGCCCATCGCCATGAATATCAGAGAAAATTCGCTTATCTGAGCGACGGTGAGGCCTGCGAGAAAACCGGTTCGTTTGCGGTAGCCCAGAATTCCCATGATGATCATGACGATAAGCGGGTTTCCTATCAGCACAAACAGTGAGAAGATCAGGGCCGGGCCGACCTGGGCTCCCAGAAGGCCCATGTCGAGGTTCATGCCGAGCGAGATGAAAAAGAACAGCAGCAGGAAATCCCGAAGGGAAGACATTTTTGCGACGATCGATTCCCTGAAAGGCGTAGAGGCAAGTGAAACGCCTGCAAGCAGTCCTCCGAGCTCCTTGCTGAAGCCGAAAAAATCACCCGCGGACGCGAAAAGCGCGGCCCAGCCCAGCGCGAATGTCACCAGCAGTTCCGGTGACCGCGCGAAACGATTCACAATCGGATTTGCCAGAAACCTGATAAAGAAACTGACAAACAGCAGCATTATCCCTCCATAGAGCATGACCGAGCCGACTTTCAGCAGCCCTTCGTATTCTCCTGTGTTGCCGCTGCCGGCACCGAAAGCAGAGAGGGTCATCATGGCGATAACCACGACGAGGTCCTGCACGATCAGGAATCCCAACGCGATTCGACCGTGCAGTGAGTCAACCTCCTTTTTATCCGAAAGCAGCTTGACAATGATGATGGTGCTGGAGAAGGTCAGAGCGACCGCGACATAGATTGATGTCCGGACATCGAGGCCGATAGCAACTGCAATGAAAAACCCCATCACCGCTGTAAACAGAACCTGTCCGAGACCGGTTGCCAGAGAAACAAGGCCGAGCGATCTGACAAGATTGAGATCGAGCTTCAACCCCACGAGAAAGAGCAGCAGGGCTATGCCGAGTTCTCCCATCAGCTCAATGTACTCATGCGACTGAACGATGTCGAGCGCAGATGGCCCGGCAAGGACTCCGACTGCTATGAGGCTGACGATCAACGGTTGGCGAAGCAGCAGGCTAAAAAGGCCTATCATCGCGGCAAGCACCAGGAGAGCAGTGATCTCGTAAAACGGGACGGTATGAATGAACGAAAGGTCAGACATAGGCGAGCTGTATTGAATTGAGCCGTTCCGTGATCGTCCGAGTGATTTTTTACATTACTTGAATATTTTCCGGGGTTAAAAGATTCCCGCCTTTTCCGGCTTACCGGGGCAGGACGGGGAGAGAAGCGGGTCATCCCGTCGTAAGGTGAAAATTTTTTATGCACAAAGGGGGATTCTTCTTTGGTGACATAGTGTGTGCGGTTTTATATGTTTTTAACCGAATACACCAGTGTCGAAGACAGCTCACTGTTCCGTGCTCCGGCAGCTGCGCTTTGCATTCCCCTTATGATTCCTTTTGCAAGATGTTTCAAGCCTGAGCCGCTTTTTTCCTGCCGGATATTCTCCTCGCTGTACAGGCAGTTGTAAAAGGTGTCCGGTATGAACGGGCGCATTGAGGATATTTCGAGACCATGCTTGTCAAGCAGCTTTTCGAGTGTTTCAGGGGTAAAGTGATAGAGGTGGCGGGGAGCGTCCCATGCGACCCAGTGTTTGCCGTACAGGGTGGCATCCCTGCTTCCTGCGTTCGGCAGCGCGATAACCATCACCCCGTCCGTAGCGAGACATTGTGCGGCCTTGTCAAGGGTTTCATTGATCCGGTGGATGTGTTCAAGCGTGTGCCAGAAGATGATGCGGTCGAATGTTCCTGCCGGGGGGCAGTCGCAGAAGTCTGTGCAGTTGACGGTAAAGCCGAAAGTGTTCCTTGCATGGGATGCCGGGCATCCGTTTTTCTCGAATCCGACACAATTAGCAGCAGGAATTTCTTTTTTTCGTCTTAGTGTGTCGAGCAGTTCGCCGGTAGAGCAACCGATTTCAAGGATTTTTGAACGGGCGGAAAGTGGAGGGCCGCTTTTTTCGATCAGTGACGCCTTTTTCCTGAGAACGAGATTTCTCAGAGAAAGGTAGAGTTTGTCTCGCAGGGTGATTCCTCCTTTAACCGAGAGATGCGGATCGTAGGATGATTCAGGATAGTGCATCCCGATCCCGGTTTCATCAGGACGGGGAGAAAGATAGATCAGTTCTGACTCGGGATCGCGTACAAGTTTCCATTCTGTGCCGTTTTCCCGATCAAGCCTGTCTGTGACTTTCAGGAAAGGATCTGGCGAAGTGTTGCCGGTTATCGGGCAGAAGGGGATTTCCATGTAAATCCCTTTATGTATCTGTTGTGTGTTATTTTATACAGTCATCCTCGGGCCTGACCTGTGAAATACGAGCCCTGATTTCACGGGTCGGGCCCGGGAATCCATCTTCCAGAGAGAGTCAGTATGGATGCCGCATCAAGTGCGGCATGACGTTCTGTTGGGTACTGATGTAAAGTGGATAGGAGCTATCAATGCTTGTAAGAGAATCTCAATCCATTTTCTGTACTTCGTTCGCCATGCAATTGAACCGCTCATGGATAATATGGATAATAAATAAAGAGCCTCTATGTGAGTGTCATTGCCCGGCTTTTTCCTCTACGATTTCCGCGATTGCTTTATGCAGCTTTTTGTAGAGTTTTCGCATGTCGTTGCTTAACACCTTTGTTTCTCCGATGACCGGCATGAAGTTCGTGTCGCCGTCCCAGCGGGGTACGATGTGAAAGTGGATATGCGAGTCGACACTTCCTCCGGCGACTTTCCCGACGTTGACTCCGAAATTGAAACCGTGAGGACTGATCGTTCTTGTGAGGGCTTCCATGCAGACATCGGTAAGCTGCATGATTTCAAGCTTTGTCGTGTCGTCGAGCTCGGAAAGCTCAGGGGTCTGCTTGAAGGGAATAACCATAAGATGTCCGCAGTTGTAGGGAAAAAGGTTCATGATGATGAAACTCTTTTTCGCGCGGTGCAGCACATAACGCTCTTCATCTTCTTCAGGAGGTATGTCGGTAAAGATGTCTTTTCCCGGATGGAACGGGTGTTTTTCGTCCTTGAAGGACTCCATGTACACCTCTCTCCACGGCGAATACATTTTACGCATGCTGTAAACAGTTTGGCTGCTGAGTATGGTACCAAAGGTGGGACTCGAACCCACACGGGTTATGCACCCACTGGATTTTGAGTCCAGCGCGTCTACCAATTCCGCCACTTTGGCTAATAAAAAGAACCTCGAAATCAGGCCGCTCACGACAATGTATAGAGGTTTTCTTTGATCAACCTTGATCGAGCAAATTGAAACGCTCAATTCAGGTGCGAGAGAAGGGACTCGAACCCTTACGCCTTGCGGCACTAGTTCCTAAGACTAGCGTGTATACCAATTTCACCACTCTCGCAATCGACAATAAAAAAAGAATATACGTGGTTTTTTCTATTATAAAAACTATCTTTCAAGATACCTTGTTTTTAAGCTTGTAACCTCTTTTTTGCTCCTTAGTTATATACATGCCGCTTCATCGTTTCGCATCCCTTCTTTCCTGGGTAATCAGTCCTGTTGTTGTGGCACCTGCGGCATATTGTCTTGTCGCATCCGGCTTTAAGGGAGACCCCTCTCGCTGGGATTATCTTATTGTGCTGTTTCTGGCCAGCACCATTGTTCCCATGCTTTTAATATACGGACTGAAAAAGATCGGCAAGGTTTCAGATTACAATATCACTTTTCGGGAACAGCGTTTTCTGCCCTTGCTGGTAATGATCGCTGTAAATTTTCTGGGTTATGAACTGATGCAGCAGCTTGAAGCGCCAAGAATTTTTACCGGTATTTTGCTGTTTAATGCAGTAAATACGGTGCTTATTCTTCTGATTACGCTTCAATGGAAGATCAGTATTCATCTTTTGTCGTTGACTTCTTCGATAGCGCTGGTATATCTTCAGCTCGGAGATGTAGCATTTTGGTTTTTTTTACTGGTCCCGGTCCTTATGTGGTCAAGAATATATCTTAAAGCACATACGTTCATGCAAACTCTTGTTGGCAGCCTGGTCGGATTTCTGGTCATGTATGTCGAACTTAAGTGGTGGATCGGCTTGTGAAGAAAAAAAAATACGCAGCTGTTATTGTCACCTACGGTGAGGTTGAAAAACTGACATTGCGAAACCTCTGGCCGAGTAGCAGACGAATCGTCAAGGTCATTACCCGCCAGATCGTCAAGGTGCCTATACTGCTGATTTATCTTATCGCGGATTACCGGTCTACCCGGCACTATATCGATTGGAGACTGCACAACTACGAGTCGACTCTTGTTGCGACCCACAGAGCCCAGACCATGTCGATATCGAGTCTCATTCGCAGGAGCGGTCATGCGATAGTTTCTTCGGTCGATATCGATGTTTTTGATGCATACTACTTTGTGCCTCCATATTTTGAAGATACCCTGAGTGCTCTGCAGGATGAGTATGACGGTGTGATTGTCGTGCCGATGATTCCTGTGGAATCCGCGTTTTCATGTGGTGTCGCCTGTCAGATAGTCAGGGATATCTACGGTGATGAAAAGTTTGAAAAAGTCCGTCTCCTGAACAAGTTGTGGCAGGACGAGTCGCCTCACAAGATTTACGCCGCATATCTGTTTCAGCAGGTTGACAGGGGATATATCGGCAAAGGATCAAAAAACGGGCTCGTGCTGGTCATTCATGGTACGCTTGTTCGGGATAGGGCGGGTAACCCTCCGAAGGTATTTACAGGGCTTAACGAAACCGGCGAGTTTTTTGACATGATGAAGCGCTTGATCATGGATCATCCCCTCAACATTTTTCATGACGTCAAGCAGGGCTGTATGAATCATACCACAGGAGGGGAGTGGACCGAGGAAACCGTCCAGAAGGCGTTTCAGGAGTTCGAGGATGAAGGTTATGACAGTGTAGTCATGTTTCCCTATGGTTTTTTTGCGGACAACAGCGAGACCGAGTATGAGGCGCAGACCCTGCTGAAGAAATCGCCGTTCCGGTACAAGCAGTACATCCGCTGTATCAATAATTTTCCCGCTTTTTCCGAATGGCTTTCCGGGCGCATCATTGATCAGGCAGCGAAACTCTATGCCATTCAGGAGACATATGAGAATTTAAAGAATACCAATCAAAAAGAGGGACATGCAGGAAATCAGGATGCTTGAAGAGGCGGTGAAACGTGACCCGTGTGACGTCGAAAAGCAGTATGAGCTTGCGCTTGCCTACATGGATAACGAGCGTTACAGTCAGGCCACAGGAGTATTTGACTCTCTTATCAAGAGTGACGGGAAGCATGTCAACGCGCTGTATTCAAGAGGAGTGGCCCATATGGCAACAGGCAACTACCGGCAGGCAGGACAAGACTTTCTTCGCGCTCTTGCTGTTGACCGGGGGTTTCTTTCAGCATACAAGAATCTCGGGTTTGTCCAGCTCACGATGGGAAAAGAGGAACTTGCTCTTACTACGCTTGAAAAGGTGCTTGAGATCGACCCGGAATATGTTGATGCCTACTGTCTTCTCGGAGATGTGTATATCGACATCGGAAAATACGACAAGGCAAGGGAGATGATAGAGAAGGCTCTGGAGCTGGATCCGGATGGTGCCGAGCCGCATTGTAAAATGGCCATGTATTGCCTCTCTCAAGGTGATTTCAAGGGACTCAGGGAGGAATACAGAATATTGAAAGAGCTTGATCCGGCGCTTGCGTCGCAGATTGGAGGACTGTTTTTTGATGAAGCCTGAGTTGAAAAAAAATGATCAAAAAAAACGGTTAATGAAACGTCTGTTGCAGGTGGTATTCGTGATCGCCTGGCTGCCGATACTGTGGCTGTTCTTATCCGCCACACTCGGAAAGGCGCTCTTCGCTCTTGTTGGTGTGGCCTGGTTTTCGCATGCTGTTGTTGTGGTTTGTTCACTATTGTTTATGTTTATGGCCTTTCGTTATTTTGCGGCTTTTAGTGAAAAGATATTCGATAAATAATGACGTTACCGTATTAAATACGGCAAAAGTCCGATAGCGCTTTATAATTTAAGAGAGGTCTTGTGCCTTTTTTTGTCGGTCATTCAGGCTTTTTCGCATGATTTGTTATGGTTTCAATGACTATTTTATTTATATTGGGCGCACTTGTTAGAGGTTCGATATTTCAGTATATCATAAGCCACGGATATCAACGTCAATATTATTGTTATGGACCAAACGTTGAGTGATTTCGGCACCGTTTTTGTTTTTCTTCTTCTCGGTATCATCTTTGTTGTCGGTGGATATCTGACAGCCCGCCTTTTACGCCCCAGCAGACCCAATCCGGAAAAACTCGCCATCTATGAATGCGGTGAGGAGGCTGTGGGTTCCGCATGGGTGAAATTCAATATCCGTTTCTACGTTGTAGCTCTGATCTTCATAATTTTCGATGTCGAAGTCGTATTTCTTTTTCCCTGGGCCACGGTTTTCAAGCAGCTTGGCGAGTTTGCCCTGATAGAGGCGCTTGTTTTTGCCGGTATTCTCGTTATCGGTCTTGTCTACGCATGGGTAAAAGGTGATCTGGACTGGGTAAGGCCGACGCCGAATATTCCAAAAATGCCGGTTCTCGAAGAGGATGAGTCGCAGGTTGTTTCCTGATGCATAATATATAAGCATAAGAAGGTATGGGATTACTTGACGCAAAAATATCGAATCATAACGTTCTGGTCACATCGGTTGACAATGTTCTGAACTGGGCGCGTCTTTCTTCGCTCTGGCCGATGGGGTTCGGGCTTGCCTGTTGTGCTATCGAGATGATGGCGACCAACGCCTCTAACTATGATCTGGAGCGCTTTGGTATTTTTCCGAGATCATCTCCACGCCAATCAGATCTGATGATCGTTGCCGGAACGGTTACCATGAAGATGGCGGAAAGAGTTATTCGCCTGTATGAGCAGATGCCGGAACCCCGATATGTACTTTCAATGGGCAGTTGTTCCAATTGCGGCGGGCCATACTGGAAGCATGGTTACCATGTGTTGAAAGGTGTAGACCGGATTATTCCGGTAGATGTCTATGTTCCAGGATGTCCTCCGAGACCCGAAGCGCTTATCGGTGGTCTTATGAAGGTTCAGGAGCTGATCCGTATGGAGCAGATAGGTATTTCACGTGTCGAGGCTTTGAAAAAGCTTGAAGAGAAAAATATCGATCCGGGCCAGCTTATAGAGGATGCACGCAAAGGCGCGATGGCGTCATAACTATTATTTCAAGTTTGTTCCAGATGGGAGAATCACAGGAAAGCGTATCGAGGTCACAAGAGGTTGAAGCTGCTCTTGCTCTTTGGGAGATAGTCCATGCGGCATTTCCTGATGCGGTATCGGCTTTGGATGAAAATCCGTTCATGCCCTTTTTCGAGGTGCAGCAGACTGAACGCTGGAGGGAAATCGCTCTGTTTTTACGGGACGACCCGAAACTGCGATGTAACTACATGGCCTGTCTGTCAGGAGTTGATTACCCTGAAGAGGGTAAGCTCGGGATCGTTTGTAACCTTGAATCAGTAGGGGTGCATGCTCATAAAATAGCCGTTAAGGTTTACTGTGACAGGGAGGATGGTGTGATTCCTTCCGTGGCGAGGGTATGGAAAACAGCAGACTGGCATGAGAGGGAGGCGTTTGATATGTATGGAATGACTTTCAGCGGCCATCCTGATCTGAGGCGAATTCTCTGTCCTGAAGACTGGACAGGTTATCCTCTGCGCAAGGATTACGTGGTGCAGGAGTCTTATCATGGAATCAAGGTTCCGAATTGACACAGACGGCGATAGATATTCAAAAGTTGTAAACGCGACGACACATGCAGGAGTTGGGAAAGGCGGAACATACATCGATCAGGGTTACCCCGCAGGGCGAAAACAGGGTTATTGTAGAAAAAGACCTGTCGAGTGAGGAAATGATCCTGAATATGGGACCCCAGCACCCTTCAACACATGGTGTGCTCAGGCTTGAATGCAAGACGGATGGCGAGGTTGTTATCGAGGCTGAACCGTATCTCGGTTACCTTCATCGCTGTTTTGAAAAGCATGCTGAAATGGTTGACTATCCGGGCATCGTGCCTTTCGTGGACAGAATGGACTATCTTGCTTCCATGAACAACGATTTCGCCTACTGTATCGCCGTGGAAAAGTTGCTTGATATCGAGATTCCGAGGCGTGTCGAGTTCATGCGTGTCATTGTCTCCGAGATAAACCGAATCGCTTCTCATCTTGTGGCGATTGGTACCTATGCTATTGATCTTGGAGCGTTTACACCCTTTCTTTTCTGTTTCCGTGATCGGGAACACATGCTGAACCTTCTTGAGTGGACCTCCGGAGCGAGGATGTTGTACAACTACATTCTGATTGGTGGGGTTGCTTATGATTTCCCGAAGGACTTTGCCCGTCGAACCCTGGAATTTGTGAAATATTTCAGGCCGAAAGCGCTTGAGTTACAAAAGCTTCTTACAGAGAACGAGATTTTCGTAAAACGTACGAAAGGTGTCGGGATGATGCCTGCCGATGTCGCTATCAATTACGGGTGGTCCGGACCGATGCTTCGCGGATCCGGTGTCGAGTGGGATCTCAGAAGGGTTGACGGATATTCTGTTTATCCTGAACTTGATTTCAAGGTCTGTGTCCCTGATGGAAAATTCTCTGATATCGGCGACAGCCTCTCCCGCCATGTTGTGCGGGCGCTTGAGATTGAGGAAAGCCTCAACATAATTGAGCAGTGTCTGGACAAGATGCCTGAAGAAGAGGGCTTCGATCCAAGGTCGGCTATTCCGAAAAGGATCAGGCCGAAGGCAGGCGAGGTATACGGTCGGGCTGAGAACCCTCGTGGTGAGCTTGGCTTTTATATCATCAGCGACGGGAAATCAACCAAACCTCTCCGATGCAAGGCCCGGTCATCATGTTTCGTGAACCTGTCAGCCATGAAAGAGCTCTCTCTCGGACAGCTTATCCCTGACCTCGTTGCAATTATAGGCAGCATCGATATCGTTCTCGGGGAGGTTGACCGATGAGTACCGGAGCTTTTCTGCCAAACAG
Source organism: Chlorobium phaeobacteroides (assembly GCA_016776555.1). Classification (GTDB taxonomy): domain Bacteria; phylum Bacteroidota; class Chlorobiia; order Chlorobiales; family Chlorobiaceae; genus Prosthecochloris; species Prosthecochloris phaeobacteroides_A. The sequence goes on along the minus strand of JADHTF010000019.1, from coordinate 23,501 downwards.
TTTTCCCATTGTTATGAGTACAAGCCTCAACGCCTGGTCTGATGCTCTCTCTGAGTATTTCCTTTTTGGACTGCCTGTCGGCCTTGTCATTTTAGCTGCGCTTCCTCTCGTATTTATTGCGCTCTACGCGTTGACATACGGTGTTTACGGAGAGAGAAAGATTTCCGCGTTCATGCAGGACCGGCTTGGCCCGATGGAGGTCGGTAAATGGGGGATTCTTCAGACTCTTGCCGATATTCTGAAACTGCTTCAGAAGGAGGATATTGTCAACAAGTCAGCTGACAAGTTTCTTTTTGTTATCGGCCCCGGAGTTCTTTTTGTCGGTTCATTTCTCGCTTTTGCTGTACTTCCGTTCGGTCCCGCGTTTATCGGTGCCGATCTCAATGTGGGTCTCTTCTATGCCATAGGAATTGTCGCCCTCGAAGTTGTCGGTATTCTTGCCGCCGGCTGGGGATCAAACAACAAATGGGCTCTTTACGGAGCTATCCGAAGCGTTGCCCAGATAGTCAGTTATGAGATTCCTGCAGCTATCGCCATTCTGTGCGGTGTCATGATGGCAGGGACACTCAGTATGCAGCAGTTTAATATTCTGCAGCAGGGCGAGTATGGTTTTCTGCACTTTTTCCTTTTCCAGAACCCTATCGCCTGGCTTCCGTTTCTTATCTACTTTATCGCGTCCCTTGCCGAGACAAATCGTGCTCCTTTTGATATACCTGAAGCTGAATCCGAGCTTGTTGCCGGTTATTTCACAGAGTACAGCGGTATGAAATTCGCTGTGATCTTTCTTGCGGAATATGCCAGTATGTTTATGGTTTCAGCGATCATTTCAATTGTTTTTCTGGGAGGCTGGAATTCACCGTTTCCCAATATCGGTCCGCTGTTGCTTAATGACTGGACAACCGGTCCCGTATGGGGGGCATTCTGGATCATCATGAAAGGTTTCTTCTTCATTTTTATCCAGATGTGGCTCAGATGGACGCTTCCAAGACTGAGAGTTGATCAGCTGATGCATGTCTGCTGGAAAGTGTTGACCCCGTTTGCTTTTGTGGCATTCGTTCTGACGGCGATATGGGAGATTTATGTCAAATAGGATTCAGAGATAATCATGAGTGAGTATTTCAGGGATATAGGTACCAGTGTAACAAGCATTCTGACAGGAATGGGCATTACCTTGCGTCATTTTTTCAATGCCGTCAAGAGAAAAGGGGATGCTGGTATCGATGAAGAGAACTATTTCAATCAGGTTGACGGTCTGGTCACTCTTCAGTATCCGAGAGAGGCGGTCCCCACCCCTGAAATAGGCCGCTATCGTCTCTATAATGAAATTGATGACTGTATAGGATGCGGTCAGTGTGTGAGGGCCTGTCCTATCGACTGTATCATGATGGAAACCATAAAGGTCACCAAGGATGACCTTGCGGTCTGCGGAAAGACTTCAGGCGGACAACAGAAAAAATTCTGGGTGCCTGTGTTTGATATTGATGTGGCGCAGTGTATGACCTGTGGCATCTGTTCGGCTGTCTGTCCGACAGAATGCCTCTACCATACGCAGGTCAGTGATTTCTCTGAATTCCGTCGAGAGAACATGATCTACCACTTCGGCAACCTGACGAAGCTGGAAGCTGAAGCGAAAAGAAAGAAGCTTGAAGAAGAAAAAAAGGCAGCCCCGGCGCCTAAACCGAAACCTGCGCCCAAAGCAGCCCCGGCGAAAAACGCTACAACGTGAAAGCTACAACACTAATGAGTGTATAACACATGACGAATACGACCTATACAGTGATATTTTATCTTTTTGCGGCAGTTACGGTGTTTTCTGCAGCTTTCGTGGTCTTTTCAAGAAATATTATCTATTCGGCTTTCTCGCTGCTGTTCACCTTTTTTGGCGTCGCGGCCCTCTATGTTTTTCTGAGCGCCGACTTTATTGCGGTAACCCAGATTATGGTGTATGTCGGAGGTATTCTGGTTCTTCTGCTTTTCGGTGTCATGTTCACCAACAAGATCATGATGACCGATCTGAAAACTGACGTTTTGAATATACTTCCCGGAATTGTTTTGCTTCTCTCGATAACAGGCGGTCTTATCTATACATTTGTGGCAAGAGCGGAGTGGTTTACCTCTACGGTTCAGTTGCAGGGGAGTGTGGTGGAAAAGATCGGTTTTGAGACTATGTCACGGTACGTGCTTCCTTTTGAAATGGTTTCGATACTGCTGCTCCTTGCTCTTATAGGCGCGGCATTTCTTGCCAGGTTTGATAAACCCGGTAAAACCAACGACAAGTAATCATACTATGGATTTTTTCTCTACAGTCGGTCTGAATCACTATCTGATTATCTCCGCGATACTGTTCGGTCTGGGTCTTTTTGCCGTCGTGACCAGGAAGAACGCCATTGTGGTGCTGATGGGAGTGGAGCTGATTCTCAATGCGGCAAACATCAATTTCCTCGCTTTTTCAAAATACAACGGGGGGATGGAGGGAGTGATGTTCAGCCTGTTTGTCATCGTGCTGGCTGCTGCGGAAGCCGCTATCGCCCTGGCTATTATCATCAATATTTATAAAACGTTCAATACTGTGGAAGTTTCCAGTATTGATTCAATGAAAGAGTAAGCTGTAACGGGAACGTTGTTCCATAGTTTCTGTAAAGGTATCCAAGATATTATGCACAGTTTGATCCAGTTATCAATAATCGTACTCCTGCTTCCGCTGCTTTCCTTCGTGCTGTTGATTTTTTTCAACCGTCGGATGCCGCGAAACGGTGATTTTCTGGCTGTCGGTATTCTGGGAGCGACATTTGCCATTTCAGCCTGGATATTCTGGAATGTCATTGTGATCGGTTACGATCCTTCGTTCAGACTCGCCTGGAATTTCAACTGGATAGATTTCGGAGATGTTCCCGGAGTAGGCCCTTTACAGATCAAGATGGGAATACTGATTGACAACCTTACGGCAATCATGCTTGCCATGGTATCGCTCATCAGTCTGCTTGTGCATCTCTATTCAACCGGCTACATGTCCGGAGACAAATACTACGGGAGATATTTCGCCTATCTTGGAATCTTTACCTTCTCGATGCTTGGTATCGTTCTCTCGGACAACCTCTTTTCCATCTATATTTTCTGGGAGCTTGTCGGGCTTTCTTCATACCTGCTGATCGGCTTTTTCTTTGAAAAGCAGAGCGCGGCAGATGCACAGAAAAAAGCCTTTCTGACCAACCGTGTCGGTGATATAGGCATGTGGCTTGGAATTCTTATTCTCTACTCTCAGTTTCACACATTCGGCTATGAGGAGATCTATGAGCATATCAAAGCCGGTGATTTTCATATGTCGCAGGGATGGCTTACGGCTGCAGGTATTCTACTGTTTATGGGCTGTGTAGGGAAATCCGCTCAGTTCCCGCTCCATGTCTGGTTGCCTGACGCAATGGAAGGTCCGACACCTGTTTCAGCCCTTATCCATGCTGCAACCATGGTCGCTGCAGGCGTTTACTTTGTCGCGAGAATATTTGTGATTCTCACCCCGGACGCGTTGCACGTCATAGCCTTTATCGGTGCGATTACCGCGTTCATGGCCGCAACGATCGCGATTACACAGCATGATATCAAGAGAGTACTGGCCTACTCGACGGTTTCACAGCTCGGGTATATGGTGCTTGGCCTCGGCGTCGGCGCATATTCGGCTGCTTTGTTCCACCTGCTTACTCACGCATTCTTCAAGGCTTGTCTCTTTCTCGGGTCAGGCGCTATTATTCATGCCATGCACCATGAGCAGGATATGCGGTGGATGGGCGGATTGAGTAAAAAAATGCCATGGACCTTCGTTACCTTTACCGTTGCGACGCTAGCCCTTGCCGGATTGCCTCTGACAAGCGGTTTTATGAGCAAGGATGCCATTCTTGCCGGTGCGCTGGGTTTTGCTGAAGTTGAGGGTGGCGGCATCTACTACCTTATTCCGGTTCTTGGCTTTTTCTCTGCGATGCTGACCGCATTTTATATGGGGCGACAGATCTGGCTTGTCTTTTTCGGGAAAAGCAGGACCCATCTTAAACCGGCAGATGAACATCACGGTCATGACGACCACGGTCACCATGAGGTGCATGAGGTGCCGTGGGCGATGAGGCTCCCTCTCGTCATTCTTGCTTCACTCTCGGTTTTCGCGGTATTTTCGCCCGACCCGCTCGATGGCGCCAAAGGATGGTTTATGCATCTTGTGCAAACACCCGAAACGGTTGTTGCTGCTGATATGAGTGGATCCGGAGCTGCGGTGCATCATGAAGCGGGCATGGTCATGAAAGAGGTGGCGCATGAAGAGAGCCCGGGTGTTCTGCATGGCGAAGAACCGCATGAAGGAGAAGCTGCTCATGTTGCCGCGCATACTCCGGTTGAAGCAGAGCACGGAGATGCTCACGCTGCGGAAAACGGCGAGGAACATCATGGTCCGGTATTCAGCGACCCACGACAGGCGGCAATAGCTCACGCGGCTCATGAAAACCACGATCCGGCAATCATGTATTCCAGTATCATGGTTGCTCTGGGTATAGGTCTTGCGCTTATCGTGTATGCCTTCGGTTTCATCAATCCTGAAAAAACCGCACAGCGTATCCGGCCGCTCTACCTCTATTCTTTCAACAAGTGGTACTGGGATGAGATCTATGACGCTACTGTCATCAAGGGATCGATGCTCATAGCGAATCTGCTTTCATGGTTTGACCGCAATATTGTTGATGGCATTGTCAACGGAGTCGGTGCCACGGTCAGGAAATTCGGTTCTGCGAGCGGCGGTTTCGATCACTATGTCGTTGACGGTCTGGTGAATTTTACCGCCTTTTTCGTACAGACTTCCGGTGCCGCCATGAAAAAAATTCAGACCGGAAAGGTGCAGACCTATCTTGTCATGGCGCTTCTGGTGGTGACGGGATATATCGTTTACTACTTCGTGCAACTGATGTAGTCTGTCAATGTGTTGAGTCTTGAGATTTTATTTACTCTGAAAACAACAGATAAGAGAAGATGCTGAGTTTAATTGTATTTCTGCCGATCATAGCTGGACTGATAATTCTGGCAGTGCCTTCATCGCAAAAACAGATCATTCGGATCGTTTCACTGCTCGCTGCTCTGGCTCAGGGAGGGCTTGCGGTTCTGATCTGGCAGGGTTATGACCCCTCTCTTCCGGGTATCACTGCTGCAGCTGACGGTTCGCTCAACGGGGCCTTCCAGCTTGTCGAGAGGCTTCCCTGGATAACGCTCGACCTGGGTGACTTCGGAGCGCTCAATATCGAGTACTTCCTCGGAGTCGATGGAATCTCAATTACCATGGTGCTTCTGACGGCATTGATCTCCATTATCGCGGTTCTTTCAAGCTGGACAATCAAAAAGCAGGTGAAAGGCTATTTCATTCTGTACAATATTCTCAGTACCGCAATGATGGGTTGCTTTGTGGCCCTTGACTTCTTCCTTTTCTATGTTTTCTGGGAACTCATGCTTCTTCCCATGTACTTCCTCATCGGCATCTGGGGAGGTCCGAACAGGGAGTACGCCGCAATCAAGTTTTTCCTCTACACGCTTTTCGGCTCCGTTTTCATGCTGCTTGTCATGATCGGACTCTATTTCAGTGTCATCGATCCGCTTACCGGCAATCACACCTTCAGCATGGTTGCCATGGCCAGTCAGGAAAATTACATTCCGGGGTCGATTTTAGGCCCGGAGAGCACCGGATGGCGTTACGCCGCATTTATCGTACTGTTTATAGGTTTTGCCATCAAGGTGCCGATGTTTCCTTTCCATACATGGCTGCCTGATGCTCATGTCGAGGCTCCGACACCTATTTCGGTTATCCTTGCCGGCGTGCTTCTGAAACTTGGCACCTATGGCATGATGAGGATCAATTTTCCCTTTTTCCCTGAAGTGTTTCAGGCCTCGCTCTATGTGATAGCTGTGTTCGGAGCGATCAACATCATTTACGGCGCCTTCTGTGCTCTCGCCCAGCAGGATCTTAAAAAACTTGTCGCGTACTCCTCGATCAGTCATATGGGGTATGTGCTGCTCGGCCTTGCCGCCGGCAACACCGAGGGTATGGCCGGAGCGCTCTATCAGATGTTCAATCACGGCACCATTACCGCAATGCTCTTCCTTCTGGTCGGTGTGATTTATGACCGTGCCCACACCCGCCAGATCGACAAGTTCGGAGGCCTTGCCTCATACATGCCTGTCTACGCAGGGGTTGTTACCATCGCATGGTTCGCCTCACTCGGACTGCCCGGGCTCAGCGGATTTATATCGGAGGCGTTTGTTTTTGTCGGCGCGTTCAGCTCAGAACTGATTCGTAACGTCGCTATCGTCTCTGTTCTCGGGATTGTTCTTGGGGCAGCATATCTGCTCTGGTCGCTACAGCGGATGTTTCTTGGAACACGAAATCCTGACGCGGTCTATGAGCTGCATAAGGACGCTGAAGGCAACGACCGGATTCATTTCCATGACTGGAAAGGGAAGACCGATCTTGACGCAAGGGAGCTGACCATGCTTGTTCCTTTAGCAGTGATTATCATTTTCCTGGGCGTGTATCCGATGCCGGTTCTCGGTATGATAACCACCAGCATCAACAAGCTTGTTCAGGTCTTGTCGCCGGTTATACTTACAGCGGTCAATTAATAACATTCACGTTACTACTATGTACGAGCTTCCATCCGGTGCTGAAATTCAGAATGTTATTACCTCTCTGAAGTCCAGTGCCGTATCTTACCTGCCCGAAATATACCTTTCAGCTCTTTTTCTCGTGCTGATTCTGGTCGACCTTATATTCAGGTCGAAGAAGCATCACCTGATGTCGATAACAACCCTTGTCGGCCTGGCAGGAAGTTTCTGGTTCATCTGGCAACAGCACGCCATTACCGGTCAGGAAATATTTTTCGGCATGTATGTTATCGATGAGTTCGCGATTTTCTTCAAATATTTCTTTGTACTCTCCGGTATTCTGACCGTACTTCTCTCGATGTTCTCTGACGAACTCAATCACAGGACATCGGGCCTGGGCGAATACTATGTTCTGATTGTCGGCATGGTTATCGGCATGGTGATGATGGCTTCATCAACCGATCTCCTGATGATACTTGTTGCCATGGAACTGGTCAGTCTTGCCGCGTATGTCCTGACCGGCTATCTGAAGCGAGAAAAGCGTTCTACGGAAGGTTCGCTGAAATATCTTGTTTACGGTGCGGTGTCATCGGGCCTGATGATTTACGGCTTTTCCCTGCTCTACGGCCTGACAGGTGAGACAAATATTTCTGAAATCAGCAGGATGCTGCTGTCGAACGGCTACGATCCGCTCACACTCATGATCGCCTCGATTATGATCCTGGCAGGTATAGGCTACAAAGTCGGTGCCGTTCCATTTCATTTCTGGAGCCCCGACGTTTACGAAGGCGCGCCGATTCCGGTTACAGCTCTTCTGTCTGTCGCCTCGAAAGCGGCAGGTCTGGCACTGCTCATCAGATTTTTCTATGTTGCCGTTCCGCATGGCCCGGAAGCAGGAGTTCTTACCCCGGGATCCGAGTGGCTGATGCTGCTCATGATTCTGTCCGTGACATCGATGATATACGGCAACGTTGTCGCGCTCTGGCAGACAAACATTAAAAGACTTCTCGCGTATTCTTCGATCGCACATGCCGGGTACATCCTTCTCGGCATCATTGTCATGGACGAACTCGGTACGCAGGCGACACTCTTCTACATGCTCTCCTATCTGCTCATGAACTTCGGTGCGTTTCTTGTCGCGGTGATCATTGCCAACAAGACGGGCAGCGAAAACATAGAGGACTATCGCGGCCTCGGAAGAAGAATGCCGCTTGCAGGAGCCGCCATGACCGTTTTTCTGATCTCGCTGGTCGGGTTGCCTCCGACAGTCGGCTTTATCGGCAAGCTGATGATATTTTCAGCGCTTCTGTCCAAAGGCTCTATATTTATCTGGCTTGCGCTTGTCGGTATTCTCACCAGCGTAATCTCGCTTTATTACTACATGCTGATCCCGCTCAACATGTACCTCCGCGAGTCAAAACAGCCGCTTCCCGATACCATCAAGACCGGTATTCTCCCGCAGCTGGTGACCGCATGCCTTATGCTGCTGACGCTCTATTTCGGCATATTCTTCACCCCGCTTTCCGATTTCGCGCGGTACGCTGTCACTTTGTTCGGCAACCAGCTGTATTGAGCCTCTGAAGCACCGGAAGGTAACTGATATGAGAAAGCCCGACCTGCTTCACTGCAGGTCGGGCTTTTTTGTGCTCAATGAGACGACGAGACCGCGATAGTACAGGGCATTGTAACGGTTTACTACGGACGTATAGAGCGGTATGGATCAGGGTTTATCAAAATTAGTGGGCTTTTCGGCACTTGTTGTGCGTGAAATTGGTTATTTTCAGATGCATATTGTTCTCAGGATGCGGTTTCTGTATCTGATGAGATCGAAAAAGGTCTCCGTTGATGGTTTGCAGGATCGTTTTTCTCCCATGCAATGTAATCTGAAAGGTTAAGTACAAATTCAAAAAATGACTCTCTTACTAGTATATTTTTTTCTTGCTTTAGGTGTTTCTTTCATGTGTTCAATATTAGAGTCGGTTTTGCTTTCTACTAATATGTCATATGTTTCGATTCTTGAGAAAGAAAAGCCTAACGTTGGCGCTCTTTTAAAACATCACAAGGTTAACCTGAATAAATCCATTGCGTCTATTTTAATTCTAAACACAATCGCCAACACGTTGGGGGCTGCGGGAGTGGGTGCACAAGCCGCGCATATATATGGTTCTGATATAGTCGTCTATGTTTCTGTTGTTCTTACGTTCGGTATTCTGTTTTTTTCTGAGATAATACCGAAAACAATCGGCGCGCTTTACTGGAAAGAACTCTCAACGATAACCGCTTACGCGATACATGTATTTATCTGGATTACCTACCCGTTAATATACCTTACCTTGTTTGTGACGGATAAAATGTCGAAAAGCAAGAAAAATGTAAGCAGGATGAGCAGGGCAGAGCTGCTTGCATCGGCATTATTAGGGGAACATGAAGGCGTTATCGATGAAAAAGAGTCGGATGTTATCGAGAATGTCCTGAGGCTTGACGAAATCAAGGTCAAGGATATATTGACTCCGCGCAGTGTTGTTTTTGCAGTGGAAGAGAACCGGAGCATAAAGGATATCGTCTCAAACGATAGTGAAATATTTAATTTCTCACGAGTGCCTTTATATAAGGAAAACATGGACACTATTGTGGGAATAGCGTTAACCAAGCAGATATTTGAGCAGGCCCTGAAGGATGATAGTGTTTCGATTAAAGAGATAAGCAATACAATATTTCATGTCAATGAAAATGTTCCTGTATCAAAAGCGCTGGATCTTTTTGTCAAGAAAAAAGAGCATATGTTTTTAGTTGTTGATAATTATGACCAGACAGAAGGTATCGTTACTCTGGAAGATTGTATCGAGACACTGTTAGGAATTGAAATTATGGATGAAAGTGATGATGTCGAAGATATGCGTGAGTGGGCAAAACTCAAGATGAAGATAAAGCGGAAGCAAAAGCAAAAAGAATAGTTTTTATCGAAAGAGATCTGAACTTTTCACAGCTTCTGCAACGGAAACGGGTACCATGGTCTCCCAGCTCGGATCACCTGCCTCGATTTTTTCGACAACCTTTCTCGACCAGATGTTTGCCACATTCGGATTGAAGTCTTTGATGTCCTGAATGAAGTTGTTGTTCTTGAAGTACTCCATAAGCGGCTTGACACGTGCTGAGAGACTCACCGAGTCGGAGGCAAGCAGTCTGTCGCCGTTATCGGCTTTCTCGGGATAAACATAGAGCTTGGTGTTTTTGCCGAACATGGTTCCAAAAGCTTCCAGGAACCCTCCGTCCAGGTCCTTGTAGTTTTCTTCATCGAAAATATCCTGCAGGTTATGGACCCTGACCATGAAGGCTACACGGCGGCGGCAGATGCCGGAAAGGTAGTGGCTCAGTGTATGAAAATGCTGAAAATTTGAAATCAGTACCGGCTGATTAATAGAGGTGAGCATGTCGATACGGGCGAGAAAGTCGGTGCTGTCAATGGCTCCCCGTTCAATCAGGCGGTTCATGGAGATCTCAGCAAGTGTCATGACCTGCTTCCGTTCATCCTCAGGAAGATTGTTTCTGAGCTGTTCCGCGCCTTTTTGAAGCATTTCAACATTTAAAAGGGTCGGCGGACGAAAACTGCCTCGCAATGCGACAATATTTTTCTTATACAATTCTTCAGTTGGTTGGACGACATTACCTTCGGCATTGAACATAATGCCATCGGTGAAGCCTTTGCTGACCAGCTCAAGGCTGAGCAGGCGGTCATCCATATGTTCAAAAGCCGGGCCGTTGACCTTGATGGCGTCAATCTGTATGCGCTCGTTTGTAAGTCTGTCCATTAAAGAGCGAACAAATTTTTCTATACTGTCGTATGCAAAATAACAGCTGTGGATCAGGTTGACCCCGAACGTTCCGATAGCTTCCTGCTGGAAAAGGTTTTGATTATCCAGAAGCTTGATGTGAACGACAACCTGGCTCGGTTCTTCGTCCGGATTTTGCTGGAATTTAATTCCTGTCCATCCGTGGTAATTGCCCGCTCCCCGATATCCCTTGGCGGTAACGGTGTTAGCATAGGTGAAGAAGCGTGACTTTTCTCCCCGTGCCATGTCAAGCCGCTGCATCAGCGTCGAACATTCAGTTTTCAGCATGCTGATCAGCCGCTCTTCGCTGACATAGCGCCCGGTCTCTCCGTACATAGCGTCGGACATGACCATATCATAAGCAGACATGGTTCTTGCAATAGTGCCGGCAGCTCCTCCAGCCTGGAAAAAATGGCGCGCGACTTCCTGACCGGCTCCTATTTCCGCAAAACTTCCGTAGATGGTTTCATCGAGATTGATCTGCAGCGCTTTCTGGCGCGGTGATAATACTTTATGGGGTGACATATCTGTTTTCTCGGTTTTCTGTAATCGGGATCCTGCCATTGTCAATGGTCTCTTTTTTTCAGAACAGAGAGGGAAATTACTTTGAGGATAATACAGTAAATGTCCGGTTCAGACAAAAATGGAGGCATGATTTTTTCGGATCCTGAATTGAGCGATTGTCGATCATGTTACAGAGGCAAATCTTTGACCATCTTCATGCATCACGATAGGTTATGGATACGTCTTATCGACTTGTATTGCCGCATCTATTGAATCGATCAACCTGGGTGGATGTAACAGATGTGATTACAGGTGATTTCGATTTTCAGGCCTCTTGCCGCCGCCTCTTGTTAGTTGTATCATACTCTTTGTTCTCCTGAAAAAGTTGTTTTTTTTGCTTTCAGTCCCTTGATAAGTAAAGAGTTTTGGTTAATTGGCGTTAATAATGAATCTCTTGATTATCTTTCTGTAAGATGTTCTTTGTTATATCGTGTAACAATCGTTAACTTTGTTTGGTTTTCTTTCATACTCTCTCAGGATGAATCAGGAGGTCTTCATGGATAAACAACCAACTTATGCAGAGATTTTCAAATCCCGCGGAGTAAGCCGCCGCGACTTTCTGAAATTCTGCGGTCTTACCTCGGTAACTCTCGGTCTGGCGCCTTCAATGCTCCCGAAGATAGTCCATGCTATGGAAACAAATCCAAGGACGCCTGTTATCTGGCTTCATGGACTTGAATGTACCTGTTGTACTGAATCATTTATCAGGTCCTCCCATCCAATCATGGCAGATATGATTCTGAACATGATCTCTCTCGATTACGATGAAACCTTGAGTGCCGCAGCCGGTCATCAGCTTGAAGAGGTGCGCAGAAAGATCATGAAAGACTATAAAGGCCAGTACATCCTTGCCTGTGAGGGAAACGTTCCGACAAAGGACGACGGAGTGTATTGCCTTATCGGAGGAGATTCCTATCAGAATATTGTAAAGGAAACTGCTGCCGATGCTGCTGCGGTTATTGCATGGGGCGCTTGTGCGTCTTTCGGGTGTGTTCAGAACGCCGATCCCAACCCTACGGGCGCGGCACCGATTTCGGAAATTATCACAGACAAGCCTCTTGTCAATGTTCCAGGCTGTCCTCCTATTGCCGAGGTCATGAGTGGCGTTATAACACACTACCACACATTCGGGAAGCTTCCGGAGCTCGATCGGATGAAGCGGCCCAAGGCATTCTATGGCACCAGAATTCATGACAAGTGTTATCGCAGGGCCTTTTATGACGCAGGAATGTTTGTCAGGGACTTCGATGATGAAGCGACAAGAAAGGGGTGGTGTCTCTATAAAATGGGTTGTAAAGGCCCGACAACATACAATTCCTGTTCAAAAATTGAGTGGAATGAAGGCGTCAGTTTCCCGATCGGCTCCGGGCACCCCTGTATCGGCTGCGCAGCACCCGGATACTGGGATGACGGGCCGTTCTATACCAGGCTTGCAGATGTATCGTTCCTCGGTACCGATATGAATGCTGACAAAATCGGAGTTATAGCCGTAGGCGCTGCTGCAGCTGGTGCTGCCGCTCATGCTGCGGTTACTGCTGTCAAAAAGAATAAAGCAGGTGACGAAATCGATCAGGTTGATGAAGGATAAGAGGAGATCGCGGAAGTAGAGAGATGCCCATAAGTAACCGGAGATAATCACAATGGCTAAAAAAATAGTTGTAGATCCGATTCCCAGAATTGAGGGACATTTACGGATAGAAGCAAAACTCGGCGAAAACAACGTTATTGAAGATGCATTCAGTAGCGGCACCATGTGGCGCGGTATTGAAATTATTCTCAAGGGAAGGGATCCACGTGATGCCTGGGCATTTGCAGAGCGTATCTGTGGTGTCTGCACCACTGTTCATGCGCTTGCATCGGTCAGGTGTGTGGAGGACGCTCTGGGTATAGAGATACCCGAGAACGCAAGGATCATCAGAAACCTTATGAACGCTACCCAGCAGACTCAGGATCATCTGGTGCATTTCTATCATCTCCATGCTCTGGACTGGGTGGATGTCGTGAGCGCTCTCAAGGCTGACCCGAAAGCAGCTTCACGAATTGCACAGAGCCTCTCCTCCTGGCCCAAATCATCACCGGGTTATTTCAAGGACCTGCAACAGAAACTTGTGGGTTTTGTGGAAAGCGGACAGCTTGGCATTTTTGCCAACGGGTACTGGGGACATCCCGCCTACAAACTGCCGCCTGAAGTCAATCTCATCGCGGTAGCTCATTATCTCGAGGCTCTTGATTTTCAGAAAGAAATCGTCAAGATTCATACTGTGTTCGGAGGAAAGAACCCTCATCCTAATTATCTGGTCGGCGGTATGGCCTGTGCGCTCGATCCGGATAGGGACACAGCGATCAATATCGAGACCCTCAGTATGGTGAAGAAAATCATCGAGGATACCCAGACCTTTATAGAGCAGGTGTATATTCCGGATCTGATCGCTATTGCCGGTTTTTACAAGGATTGGGGATACGGGGGCGGACTTGGCAACTACCTCTGTTACGGCGATTTTCCTGAAAAAAGTATCGATGACGCAGCTTCGCTGCTCTGGCCGAGAGGAGCTATACTCAACAAGGATCTTTCGACAATACATGATGTCGATCCTCGTGATCTCAGTCAGGTTACCGAAGAGGTCAGCCACAGCTGGTATACCTACAGCAATGGTGATGAAAAAGGCCTGCACCCTTGGGAGGGTGAGACAAAACCGGAATACACCGGACCGAAACCACCGTTCGAATATCTGGACACGGAGAAGAAATACAGCTGGCTGAAAACACCTCGCTGGAAGAATAATCCTATGGAGGTGGGTCCGCTTGCAAGGGTTCTGCTTGCTTACGCAAAGGGCGACCCGATGATCACGGATACCGTCAATATGGTACTTGGCAAGCTTGAGGTAGGACCAGAGGCGCTATTTTCAACATTGGGAAGAACAGCCGCCCGGGGTATAGAGTGCCTGCAGACCGCAGGTTTTATGATGCATTACTATGATCAGCTTATTGACAATATCAAGACAGGCGATTTACGTACGGCAAACACAGAACTGTGGGATCCTTCCCGATGGCCGAAAGAAGCCAAGGGGTTTGGGTATACTGAGGCTCCGCGCGGCGCGCTTGGTCACTGGATTCATATCAGGGACGGCAAGATAGAGGACTACCAGATTGTTGTTCCTTCAACATGGAACGCTTCGCCCCGTGATGCAAATGGTGCGGTCGGTGCCTACGAATCGGCGCTCAAAGGCACTCCCATGGTGGATCCTGAACAGCCGCTCGAAATACTCAGAACCATTCATTCTTTTGATCCTTGTCTTGCCTGCGCTTCTCATGTTTTTGACATGAACGGCAACGAGATAACAAAGGTCACCATCGTTTAAACGGAGGTAATCATGGGCGGAATTATCGAGGAAATCTATGTATGGAAGCTGCCGGTCAGGATGTATCACTGGATTAATGCCATCTGTATCGCCGTTTTGCTTCTTTCCGGTTTTTTCATCGCCGCACCCTTCCTGAACCCGCCGATCGGTGAGGCAGTATGGTTCAAGCAGATGTCTGTCTTTCGTTTTCTGCATTTTGGAACGGCGTTTATCTTTATCGCTAACTATCTTTTCCGTCTGTACTGGGCGCTGTTCGGGCATGACAAATACGCCCGGTTTGCCGGTTTCAAGCCATGGTCGCCTAAATGGTGGGGCAAACCTTTCAGAGAGCAGATGTCCTCGTATCTTTTCCTGCGAAAGGACGAGCCAAGCTATATCGGGCATAATCCGGTTGCAGCGATGTCCTATTTTCTTTTCATCTTCATCGGTTCGCTCTTCATGATTGTTACCGGCTTCGCGATGTATGGAGAGAACAATCCCGGGGGTTTTGCGGATACCTGGTTCGGGTGGCTCATTCCTCTCTTCGGCAGCAGCTACAATCTGCATATCGTTCATCACAGCGTGGCATGGATTTTTCCTTTTTACCTGATCCTGCATCTCTACGCGGTTTTCCGTCATGATGTTGTGGATCGTACAAGCGTCACTTCATCGATTATTACGGGCTATAAGCACAAGGTTGAGGATGAACCGTCGCTGGATTAGGGATTGTTGAGTTGTTAATGTGCCTGGTGAGAAGTAATGAAAATGACTAATGGCTATTTACTAGTGAGGAATATGGAAATGCGTTTGGTAATAGTCAAGAGTAATTGGCCCATCATGAGAGATCGCGGGTGATTGGGAGTAGACGGGACAAATGCTTTTCTGTCATCTTCGGGCTTGACCCGGAGATCCATAGCAAATAGTTAAATTTTGAATGGATGCCGGATCAAGTCCGGCATGACTATCTTCCCCTATTACCTATTACCTATTACCTATTACCTATTACCTATTACCCATTACCCATTACCCATTACCCATCATCAGAACGTAATCTTTCCATATGAAGCAAATAAACGTTCTCGGACTCGGGAATATTCTCTTCGGGGATGAGGGGTTCGGTGTTGAAGCAGTTCGAATGCTTGAAAAAGAATGTGCCGCGGAACTGCCGGAGACGGTTCACTTTATAGACGGAGGGACACAGGGCATCTACCTGCTTGATTATATAGAATCAGCGGAGGCTCTGCTGATCTATGATGCCATTATTCCTGTCGAGTTCGATCAGCAGGTCTATGTCTATCGAAACCGGGAACTCCCGACATTCATACATAGAAAAATGTCCTCCCATCAGATGGGACTGAGCGAACTTCTTTCCGTTGCCCGCCTGCACGACAAGCTGCCTGAGGAGATTGCCCTCATCGGTGTTCCGCCGGGAGAACTGGATCTTGGGAGTGGCATCAGCCCTGCAGTTCAGGACTTGCTTGACCACTCGGTTGCTGAAGGGAAAAAGATAATTGAGGAGTGGTTGACGATTCAGCCTGAATAATTCACCAAAGAAAGAAAAAAATTGGAGTACAAGGACGGGAAACTATCCCTTTTCTGTCATTCCCGAGCCTGACCAGTTCAATCTGAGCATCTATTTCACAGGTCTTACAAGGGAATCCATAGCTGGCGCCTGGGTTTGCATGGATGCCGGATCACCCCGTGTAATATTATTACACAGGGCGGCATGACTCCTCTCCACTCCCTGTCATTCCCGTGCTTGACACGGGAATCCATCGTTGGGGCCAGGGTCTGCATGGATGCCGGATCAAGTCCAGCATGACTCCTCTCCACTCCCTGTCATTCCCGTGCTTGACACGGGAATCCATCGTTGGGGCCAGGGTCTGCATGGATGCCGGATCAAGTCCGGCATGACTTCTCTTCACTCCCTGTCATTCCCGTGCTTGACACGGGAATCCATTCTTGTCCTGAAAACCCCATGGATACCGGATTACCCCGTGTAATAACATGAATAGTACACAGGGCGGCATGAAATTATTCAGAATAGCTGCTCTCTTCGATAAGCGTTTCTGTACTGCTATAGAGCTTCTCGCGAATAACAGCTACAATAAATGCTGACACCGGGATAGAAACAAAAATACCTGGTATGCCGAAAAAGTACCCGAAGAGGATGATCGACAGAAAGAGAATAATCGGATTAAGGTGAACCTTTCCGCCGACTATTTTCGGTACCATGAACAGGATTTCAAGCGCCTGTATCGAGAGATAGGTAAGGCCGACCCAGAAAAACTGCTCAGCCGGGTTGCTGCCCAAAGCGATTACCAGGGAGGTCAGCAGTATCGCGGTCGAGATACCAATGTAAGGCAGCCAGAGGGCGGCTCCTGAAATCATGCCGAGAAGCAGTGGATAATTGAGTCCTATAATCGAAAAAGTGGTTGAGTAGAGAACCATTTCGATTGTCATCACGATAATCAGGCCTCGAACATACTGGTTGAAAATCTCACGGGCCATCAAGATGTATTTGTGGACTGGAGAGTCGGGACGTTTATTCAGCAAAGTCCGAATAGCACCTGAAAACTTGTCGAAGTCGTTGAGAAACCAGAAAGTGAGAAATGGCAGAAGCAGGACTGTTGTAATTGCCGATATGACTTTCGGTATACTTTTCAGTATTGTCTGTGTAAAGTTTGTGGCAAGAGAGCCGATATCTTCGAATTGCTTTTTGAACAAGGCATTGATATTGCTTGTAATGGATTCGATATCAATCGAGAACCATGAGAAAACCTCGAAACTGAACACCCAGTTGATAACATTCTGCAGGTATCCGGGAATCATGGGAATGATTCCTGCAAAGGCGCTGATCTGGCTGGCTATTTCCGGCAAAAGCAGCACGATCACCAGGGTTATGCCTCCAACACCGAAGAACGTGATAAGCAAGGCGGAAAGCACACGGGGTATTTGATTTTTCAGCAGGAAGTTCATCAGCGGTTCAAAGAGATAGGCAAGGACAAACGCGATAATGAAAGGGGCGAGCAGACCGGAAAGTTCGGAGAAAATCCAGATACCGAAGAGAATGTTGATTCCCCAGAAAAGGCGATCAACCAAAGGGTTTGAGCGAAGGGGTTGCGCAATGAAAAGGAGTATGATGAAGATCAGTAGCGGAGAAAGAACTGAACTGACCTGGAAAGCAAAGAATATCGCTCCGGCTGCAATGATTGCAATCAGAATGTGTTGGTTTGTCTCCGATTCATTCATGCGCTTCTCCTCGATATTTCCTTGTTTAGAGTCCTATCAGGCGTAAAAATTCGCTTCGTGTCGATTGTGAAGACAGAAACTCACCTGACATGGCAGAGGTTGTTGTTATGGAATTTTGTTTTTCAACTCCCCTCATCACCATGCACATGTGCTTGGCCTCGATCACGACACCGACGCCTCTGGGATTCAGTACATTCTGGATTGCATCACGTATCTGCTGTGTCAAACGTTCCTGAACCTGCAGACGACGCGCATAGACATCGACAACTCTCCCGAGCTTCGAAAGACCCACGATTTTCCCGTCAGGAATGTAGGCGACATGAGCCTTACCGAAAAACGGCAGCATGTGATGTTCACACATAGAAAAAAGTTCGATTTCCTTAACCAGCACCATTTCGTCGTAAGATTCTGTAAAGACAGCTTTTTTCAACATTTCTTCCGGGTCTTCAAGATACCCTTTTGTGAGGAACCTCATTGAGCGAGCGACACGTTCCGGCGTTTTTTTCAGCCCTTCCCGTTCAGGGTTTTCTCCAATACCTTCAAGCATAGTGTACACAGCTTCGGACATACTTGAGATAATTTCCTGATCGGTATCGCAGTTTTCCTGGCAACAGTCATCATCTGCACAGGAACTGTATCCGGAGTGTGATGTTTTGTTATTCGCCACGATATCTGACAGAGTTTTTTCTTGTTTCATGGATGGTGATTTCATGAAGGGTTAGATCGTTATGATTGTACTTTCGCAGTGCATTGGAAAGAATATCCCAGACGGTAACGGTAAGTATCTCAGTGCTCGGGACACAATTTCTCAGTTCTTCCACATCGAAATTAAGGTGTTTGTGATCGAATCGTACCATGATTTCCTTCTCAAGGATCATTTTCAGTTCTTTCATATCCAGAAGAAATCCCGTGACGTTATCTATAACACCACTGACGGTAATTTCCAATTCGTAATTATGGCCATGGCCTCGCGCATTGCTGCATTTGCCATAGATGTTCAGGTTTTCATCTTCAGATAAATCAGGGTTGTACAAGCGGTGAGCGGCGTTAAACTCTACGGTACGTGTAACGTATACTTTTCGGGGTTTAGTAAGAACATCATTCATGGGATAGCAGGGCAAGTGGGTTTACAGATCTGATGTTTACGCTTGAAGCGGAAAAGAACCATGATTCATTAAAAAAACAACTTATGCCTCAGTCAATAAGTTTCGGCCTGTCTTGAAATGTCCGTTTTTTCATATACGGCATTAAGAGAATCAGGAGGTTGGTTTTCTGACTATGGTCATGCCGGTGAAGAGGAACCAGGATTTTCAGGTTAAGAGATTCAACTTTCAATGAACCGAGAACTCCTGCGAGAGGGCCAATATTTCAGTATTATGTGATATATTATTTACTGATGAGTTGTTGGACCATTCCTGACGCTTCCGCTTTTTGCATGACGCTTTGTTCTGGTGATTGCTGAAAAAGCACAAACCAATCCTGTAGAGTTCTCTCTAACCAGACCTTTGGGAGGAAGGCATGAAAGAAAGCCCTTACGAATATCAGGTTGTTCGCGGCTTCACTTTTTCTGCCCTGTTCTGGCTGATAGTCGGCTTGATCGTCGGGCTATGGATTGCTTTTGAAATGTTCTATCCGGCGCTGAACCTTACTCCGTGGCTGAGTTTTGGCCGTCTGCGGGTTGTTCATACCAATGGCCTGGGGTTGGGATTTGGATTGGCTGGAATTTTCGCCTGTTCTTATTACATTCTTCAAAAGCTGACACGAACCCCCCTTGTTTTTCCCCGTCTTGCCAGGGCTCATCTCTATCTTTTCAATGCTATCATTGTCATGGCCGCGCTGACGCTTATGGCTGGAATGAATACCACGAAAGAGTATGCAGAACTTGAGTGGCCTCTGGACATCGCCGTGGTTGTTATGTGGGTTATGTTTGCAGTAAACGTATTTGCGACTCTTATCAAGCGCCGGGAAAAGCAGCTGTATGTTTCGCTCTGGTATATCATAGCTATGACTGTCACCATAGCTGTTTTATACATCGTCAATAACCTTGAGGTGCCCGTCAATCTATTCAAGTCCTACTCTCTCTATGCCGGTGTAAACGACGCGAATGTGGAATGGTGGTACGGACACAATATTGTCGGCTTCATTTTTACCATTCCTATATTGGCGATGTTTTACTACTTTCTTCCGGTCTCCACCGGACTTCCCCTTTTCAGTCACCGGTTATCGATTATTTCATTCTGGTCGTTAATCTTTGCCTATCTCTGGACAGGCGCGCATCATCTTATGCTTTCTCCTGTGCCTGAATGGATACAGACGGTCGCTATCGCGTTCAGTATTTTTCTGATAGCCCCTTCCTGGGGCTCGGTGGTCAATGGCTACTACACGCTTCAGGGAAACTGGGAGCAGATTCGCTCAAATTATCTGGTTAAATTTTTTATTCTCGGGATTACCTTCTACGGATTGCAGACCTTTCAGGGGCCGACACAGGGCTTAAGAACGCTGAACTCATTTTTCCATTTTACTGACTGGGTTGTCGGTCATGTGCATATGGGGACGATGGGCTGGGTGACCTTGACCATTTCAGCCTCATTTTACTACATGATTCCTAAAATCAGCAACAATCAGTTACATAGCATCAGGATCGCCAATGTTCATTTCTGGCTGATTCTTGTCGGACAGCTTATCTGGACGGTTACTATGTGGATTGGCGGTATTCAGCAGGGGGCCATGTGGAAGGCCACTGAGCCGGACGGTTCATTGACCTATAATTTCCTTGACGCTCTCGCGTCGCTTTATCCCTACTATAAACTGAGGTTCGCGGGAGGAGTCGTCTACTTCGTGGGGATCGTTCTTTTTGTCTGGAACATTATCATGACAATAAGAACTGCAAAAAATCAACCTCTGAACGCAAACAAGGAGGTATGAACATGGGCGTGTACTCAAAACCGGTGTTATTTGCTGTTCTGTCGGCTGCTGTCATTCTCGTAGGGACTGTTGTTACAGTATTTATCCCGATGCTCATGCCATCGACACAGCCGGTAAGCGACTATGTCAAGCCGTATACGGCTGTTGAGCTTGAAGGGAGGGATCTCTATATACGTGAAGGGTGCAACAACTGTCATACGCAGACAGTCCGGCCCCTGAGGACCGAAGTACTGCGCTATGGAGAGTACTCCAAGCCGGAAGAATTCGCCTATGACCGACCATTTCTCTGGGGCTCACGCCGGACCGGACCGGACCTGAACAGGGTTGGAGGTAAATATCCGGATTCCTGGCACTACAAGCATATGCAGAGCCCGCAAGGTATGTTTGAAAAATCGAATATGCCGCCATACGGATGGTTGGCTGAAGCGCGGCTCGATACCCGGTATACACGCAAAAAAATTTCGATTCTCGGATATGGATACAGCCCCGATGAAGTATCAGCGCAGATCGAGGCATACAAGGCGAAGGTGACTGATGCGGCATATGAATCAAAACAGTCAAGAGATGAGGTGACCCCGGAAGAGCTGAGAGGTGAACTTACGGAAATGGATGCGATAATCGCCTATATGCAGAAGCTGGGCAGGGATGTAAAAAACCTGGAGGCCGAAAGATGAGTTCTGCAGCATGGTCATACTTCCTGTTTACATTTTCTCTGGTGGTTGTGTTCGTGTGCATCATCGTCTATTACTATAACCCTCGCCGTAAAAAAGAAATTGAGGCTCCGAAACAGAGAATGCTTGAAGATGACGAGGTGATGCCTGATAGCAAAAGAAAAGGAGGTGCTCATGAATGAACATGATAATCCGTCTGAAAGCAATAACAATATTCCTAAAGGAATGATTGCCTTTTTTGCTTTTGTCATTGTGTTTCTTTTCAGCTATATCGCTCTCTATACGCCTGCTATTTCCGGATGGTCTTTTTATACGATTTTTGAAGAGAAAATGGCTGAGGCAGAGGCTCAAGCTTCTGTTGACGGCACCGAACTAAAAGATTCATACAGCGGCGACGAGGCAGCCATTGCCGAGGGCGCGAAAATTTACGCGTCGAGTTGCGCTGTCTGCCACAAGGCGGATGGAACCGGAGGTATCGGGAGCGATCTTACCGCTGCATCAAAATACGGATCAACGCAGGAAGATCTTTATGAGTCAATTGCGAATGGAAGAGAAGGGGGAATGCCGCCATTCAAACAGCAGTTGAGCCGGATGAAAATTCGTAAAGTGATCGCTTTTCTGGAAACACTTTGATGGAGAAGGGGTTTGTGGCGCAACTATCGAAGAGCGGCAGAAGTTTTCCAGGCAATCCTTCTTACCGGATTACCGTTTATTTCCTTCAAAGGGCAAAGCGCTCTGAGGTTCGACCTGTCTGAGTTAAAGCTTTATTTTTTCGGTTCGGTCATCTGGATAAAGGAGTTTTATCTCATTCTCGCGGCGCTTCTCTTTTTTTTAGTCCTTATCGTTTTTATAACGGCTGTTTTCGGCCGTGTCTGGTGCGGATGGCTCTGTCCGCAAACCGTTCTGCTTGATCTGACGGATAGTATTGCAAAACGCTTTGGTGAATCGCGGCGTAAGACCCTCATGCGCGTTCTTTTGATTCCTTTCTCCGCTCTTGTCTCGTTGACCCTGATCTGGTACTTCGTTCCCCCGTTACAAACCATGCAGTCCCTATTTTCATCCGTTCCGGTTACCGGCTTTTTTCTTGTACAATGGGCAGTTATTTATGCTGAACTCGCTTTTCTCGGTCGTAAGTACTGTACGACAATTTGTCCCTACTCGATGATGCAGAACGCTCTTTTTGACAAGGATACGCTTGTCATCGAGTATGACAACTCCAGGGACAATGAGTGTATGAAGTGCCATGATTGCGTCAAAGTATGTCCGGTAGGGATCGATATAAAAGAGGGCTTGAAAAGCGACTGTATAGCCTGCGCAGAGTGTATCGATGCCTGCATTGCGGTAACCGAAAAGCGCAACATGAAGCCTTTTCCCGGTTACAAAGGAAACGTTTTGCGTCCAAAGACTTTCTGGCTGGGAGGAGTAACAGTGCTCGTCGGGATACTTCTTGCTGTCATGGTGTATTCGAGGTCGGAAGTTACTTTTTTAATTACCAGGGACTCTGAGCAGCTTCCTCAGGGAATCAACCGTTACTCATGGTCCATGTACAATAACACAGGTGCCCCTCGTGAGTTGGAACTTTCAGCGGAAGGTGAGTTTTCTATTATTGGTGAGACAGTACTATTGCTGGAGCCGTATTCGTTTAAAAAAGGAAAGGTGCTTGTGCAATCCCGGGGAGGGAAAGACGAGGTTGTTTTCAGGATTGAGGATGATGGTGTGTCTATTGAGAAAAAAGCGGGATTTCTGTGAAGAGTGTTGAATTGTTGATGTGTTGAATCGGCGTGCGGTTGAACCAATTTCTCAGTTATTCCCGTGCTTGACACGGGAATCTTTCTTAGGCCTGAGTACATGTATGGATGCCGCATCAAGTGCGGCATGAATTTTCCGCTATTTTGCTGTTAAGCTATGTTAACTGTTTACTTATGAATAATCACTAGATTTGCTGAGATATGAAAAACCTGGAACTGAAAACATTATACGGTTTTGAGTTTGTGAAAGCTGGAGTTTTCTATTTGGCTGAAACACCATGGAAGATACAGTCAAGAGGCTGGGAAATAAGAGCATCACTGGAATTAGTTTCAGAGAAATTCAGGAAAGCAGATGAAACAGTATATCTGGTATACTCTGATGATGACTTGGTGTATGTTGGTGAGTATACTTAGTGTCTGACAGAAAAGCCATTATAATATTATAAAATATAGTCTTATATTCAATTATAAGTCACAAAGATAACGATGCCATACGGGAAAGAGACAGAAAATTCAGTCATTACCGGCTTTTTTGCTCTCAAAACCATC
>JADHTF010000018.1 GCA_016776555.1 Chlorobium phaeobacteroides | reverse complement strand
CTGAATAATTCGCCAAGGGAAGAAAAAAAAGCGCACAAGGACGGGAAACGTTCCCTTTTCTGTCATTCCCGTGCTTGACACGGGAATCCATCGTTGATGCCGGGATTTGCATGGATGCCGGATCAAGTCCGGCATGACTTTCCGGAGGGCATGGATGCCGGATCACCCCGTGAAATAGATGTTTTGATTTCACAGGGCGGCATGACTTTCCGGAGGGCATGGATGCCGGATCACCCCGGGTAATAACATGAATAGTACAAAGGGCGGCATGACTTTTTGACCTGTGTGTTTTCGGGCGAAACCGGCTGTTAAGCTGTCAAGCTATCTTGCCATCCAGCCATCCAGCTCTCGCACTTCCTGACTCGTTACTCGTTACTTGTCACTGCTGATCATCCAGCTATCTTGCCATCCAGCACTTTTTACTTTTGCCTTTTGACTTACACTTGTCCCTCTCTCTTGTCATTCCCGTGCTTGACACGGGAATCCATTCTTTATATTGGAAGTATTTATGGATGCCGGATCACCCCGTGAAATAGATGTTTTGATTTCACAGGGCGGCATGACTTTCCGGAGGGCATGGATGCCGGATCACCCCGGGTAATAACATGAATAGTACAAAGGGCGGCATGACTATCTTAACGTAGTCACTGGTCACTGGTCACTGGTCACTGGTCACTGGTCACTGCGAATTGATACGGTTGTTCCTCCTTCGCCAGTGAATTTTCTAAGCTGATATGCAGTTACTGTTCGTGTCGGGTGTGAACTCCTTGCTACCCCTATGGATATGCGGTTTATTTTTATGATATTTGCGTGACTACTGCTTTGTGATCCGTCAGGGAGAGGCACTGTGCTCTCCTGAATGAGGGGATAATGAACTCTTTATAATTTCGTTTTCCTTTTCCGCTTCTCTTGCTGTTGAGAACCTGAAAGGAAACGGCCAATATGTAATCTGTGCGAGAAATACCATATAACTATACCTCTGCCACCGACAGGCAGCTTCTTTCCTATCTGCTGGGCGAGGATACGGTCCGTATGCTCGAAGAGCTGAAAGAGCTCCGTGTTACGGGGCGTTCTGCGAAGTTGCTGATGCGCATCATCGGTGAGGTGCTTATCTACAGGAGGAATCCCTACCTGTTTCAGGATCTGGTCGATTCGCATGCGCGTAAAACAAGGCTGTTCGAGCATGCGTTCAAGGATCTGGACACTATTGAAAGCTCGGCCAACGGAGAGCAGCGCGTGCTGTCGATTATTGCAACCCTTCGGAGAATTTTCGAGGAATTCCGGGCAGAGGTCGATCAGGTGCCTGAATTCAGAAGACGTCTGAAGAGGGAGCTGGGCGCTGTTGTCGGTTTGAAGAACGTGCTTTTCGATCCTTTTTCAATCGTTTCTCACGCGACCGACGCCACGGACTGGCGATTGCATCTGCCTGTGGCCGTGATCACGCCCGACGATGAGAGCCAGGTTGCACCGCTGCTTGCCGCGGTTGGACGGCTTGGATTGAAAGCTGTTCCCCGGGGCGCGGGAACGGGGTTGACCGGTGGGGCGGTTCCTCTTCGTTCAGATTGCGTGATGATCAATACGGAAAAACTGAATCGTATCAGGGGCGTGCGCGATCATGCGTTTGAGCTTGACAACGGTGAAAAAATAATGGCGCCTGTCATGGAGGTTGACGCAGGGGTGATCACGGAAAAGGCCATGTCCTACGCCGGTGATCTCGGACTGGTGTTCGCTACCGATCCGACCAGCGAGTGGTCCTGCACCGTCGGCGGAAATATTGCTGAAAACGCAGGCGGAAAGAAGGCGGTTCGATGGGGAACCTGCATCGATAACCTGCTTGGCTGGGAAATGGCTATGCCCTCGGGAGAACGGTGGAGCGTCAGCCGGACCGATCACCGGCAGCGTAAAATCCTGCCGGATGATACCGTCACCTATGAGGTGATGGATAGTTCCGGCAAGCCTGTCGAGCAGATTGTGCTTCGCGGAACGGATATCCGTAAAAAAGGTCTCTGGAAAGATATTACCAACAAGGCGCTTGGCGGTGTTCCGGGACTTCAGAAAGAGGGGACGGACGGTGTTATCACCTCGGCCCTTTTCGTTCTCTACCCGAAATATGAGGAAACGGCAACTCTCTGTCTCGAGTTTTTCGGTCCTGATATGGATGAGGCGAGCAAGGTTATCGTCGAGCTGTCGAAGAGATTGCCGTTTTCTACGGAAAACAGGGAGGCCCTGCTCGCTCTGGAACATTTTGATGATGAGTATATCAGGGCGATTGATTACAAGGTGAAGGCTGCCCGGGCGCAGACACCCAAAGCGGTGCTTCTGATCGATATTGCCGGTCACAGCAGTGAGGAGGTTCAGAACGGCGTCAGCAAAGTCGAACAGCTGCTCGACAAGCACCCCAATACCCTGCTGTTTATCGCTGGTGACTCGGAAGAGGCGAAGCGATTCTGGGCGGATCGCAAGAAGCTCAGCGCAATCGCCAGGAGAACCAATGCATTCAAGCTGAATGAGGATGTTGTTATTCCTTTGGAGGCTCTTGCTGAATTTGCGCGTTTTGTCGATGATCTCAACATCGAGGAAGAGCGTCATTCACAGATCAGCTTTATCGATGCGGTACAGGCTTTGCTTCAGGAGGCAAATACGGAGGAGGACGGTGAGCAGTTTGCCGCCAAGATAGCACCGGCTTTCGACCTTTGTTCGACGGCAAGAAAGAGGCTCGAAGGAGCCGATATCAAAGCGCTTCGCGCCCTTGATGAAGTAGAGACGTTCCGAAAGGAGTTCAATGAACTCTTTCACGGCTATCCGCATATTGTTTCTGCTCTGGATGAGGCGTTCAGGTATGTCAGGGACAGGCGCATTGTGATCGCGACGCACATGCATGCCGGAGACGGCAACGTCCATGTCAATATTCCTGTTCTTTCCAACGATCAGCCGATGCTCAAGAGGGCCGACCGTGTTGTTGACCGGGTGATGGAAAAGGTTGTTTCTCTCGGGGGCGTTGTTTCAGGTGAGCACGGTATCGGTGTCACCAAGCTCAAGTATATGGAGAAGGAGCGTATCGATGAACTGACCGAATACAGGAAAGTCGTTGATCCGTCAAGGATGATGAATCCCGGAAAACTGGATGATTTCGAGGTTCTTGACCATATTTTCACGCCTTCGTTCAATCTTCTGGAGCTTGAGGCGCATATTCTCAAAAGGGCCAAGATTGAGGAACTGTCCAAAAATGTTGACTTCTGCATACGTTGCGGCAAATGCAAAACCGATTGCTGCGTCTACTATCCTGCGCGGGGAATGTTCTACCATCCGAGAAATAAAAATCTTGCGATAGGATCCCTGATCGAGGCGCTTCTCTATGTGGCACAGCGCGAACGATCAACTGAATTTGAACTGTTGCAGTGGCTTGAAGACGTCGCTGATCACTGTACGATCTGTCACAAGTGCCTCAAGCCGTGTCCGGTCGATATCGATACCGGAGAGGTCTCGGTTCTCGAACGCGACATTCTCGAGGCACGGGGGTACAAGCACTTTTCCGCGATAACCCAGTTGACTTTGAAGTATCTCGAGAGCCGCTCTCCCTTGATCAACAAGATGTTCAGGAACACTGTCGTAAGGGGCGGAGGATCGGCTATGCGTGCCGGCAACAGGATTGCCAGACCTCTTCAGCCGGATGAGGGTTCTTCTTCTTTCTATCCGTTGACGCTGCTGGGCTCATCGGTGCCTCCGGTGCCGGAAGAGACCCTCAGGGACCTGCTGCCTCATTGCGATCCCGATCAGGCGCTGGTATTCGAACCGGATGACGGATGCGGCAAGACCGTTTTTTACTTTCCGGGGTGTGGATCGGAAAGACTCCATTCCACCATCTCCATGGGTGCGATACATCTGCTGCTGCAGGCAGGTGTCAGGGTTGTTCTTCCGCCGCCTTTTTTATGCTGCGGATTTCCCGCCCATGTAAACGCCCAGGAAGATCAGCACGCGAAGATCGTGCTGCGTAACACGGTCATATTCAGCCAGATACGGGAAATGCTTTCCTATCTCGATTTTGACGCGTGTGTCGTCTCCTGCGGAACATGTATGGAGTCACTCAACGGGATGCAGACAAGAAAGTTGTTCGGTGGCCGGATTGTTGATGTCATGAGCTATGCCGTCGAGCAGGGGCTCAGGCTGGAGGGCGGTGAAAATCGTCTCTATCATGCGCCATGCCATGACTCGCTTGACGGCAAGGCGGTAGAAAGACTGAACGAGCTTGGCGGATTCGGCGATGTCACCCCTGTCGAACACTGTTGTTCGGAAGCGGGTACGCTGGCCTTGTCAAGGCCTGACATAACCGATTCGATGCTGCAGCGAAAAAGAGCTGCGCTCCTTGACGCGAAAGAGGAGACAGGGGAGGGTGTCATATTGACCAACTGTCCTTCGTGTGTTCAGGGGCTGGGAAGAAACCGGGAACTCGGGGTTGAACCACGCCATATCGCTGTTGCAATCGCTGAAAAACTTTCAGGGAAGGAATGGAAAAACCGTTTTAAGGAAGAGGCGGCAAAGGCGTCAGGCGTCAGGTTCTGACCCGGGTGTGGTTGTTGCCGGGCTCAAGGGAATTTTTTGGTTCGTTTTCATTTGTCTATATTTCTGTATGAGTGTGTATACCTCTTCTGAAGAAGCCTTGATTAACTACACAGGGGCTCTTGCTGGTGCAGAAAAGAGGTTCCCTGAAAAAGAAGGAACGAACTATGGATAAGTCAGGAATGAAAAAAGTTCTTGCTGGTCTGAGTATCGCAGGACTGGTAACAAGTGTAACGTTAACGGGGTGCCAGAAAGCAAACGGCAGCTGCGGAGCAGGAAGTTGCAGCAAGACCGAGAAGGTTGAAGGTGGCGATGCCTCGAAGGGGACAGGTTCATGTTCCGGTATGGAAGATTCTGCGTCTCACGGCACAGGATCCTGCTCAGGTATGAAAGATGATGGAGCCGCAGGAGAAGGAGCCAAGGAATAGCCTGAAACAATGGTAGACCCTGTATGAAGTTCACGGCCCGCGTAAGCGGGCTTTTTTTTGTCTGGAGCGTTTAGAGGATATGAACATGACGACAACACTTGAAAAGATTTTCCCCCGTACGCTTGGTTATCTCGATGATGCGCAGAGCATGCATGTTCTTGGGAAGAGCCCTGACGCGTTTGCCGATGCAATCCGGAGCGATGTTTCTTTTTTCCCGAAAGCAGCATTTCTTGCCGATCTGGCGGATGTCGAGTTTGCCTGTTGGAATGTAGAACGTATGCATCAGGAATTCAATCGCCCTTCTCGCGGGGCTGTCATCAATCCGCGGCTGCAGATTGTTCCGGTAACCTATGATATTTCAATTTGTTTCAACGACAGCGCTACAGGGATATCCGGGAACATCGAGCCTGACGAGGGGTGGATTCTTGTCTGGAAAGGGCCTGAGACGGGAACGCTCTATGTTGAAAAGGCGGATGAGCAGATGTTGCTTGCCCTGAAAGTTCTTTCAGAGGAAGAGCACGTATCGCGGGGCGATCAGTTGAACGTGATCAACCAGGCGATCGATTATGCCGCGCGCAAAGGTATTGTGCTGAAAGCGCCCTATCTTGTCTCTCGATCCCTCCAGGGATTTCCCATGGGGAACAATATCCCTGAACGGTACTTTACCGCATCGGTGTTTACCCTGCAGTGGCATATAACTAATGCTTGTGACCTGCATTGCCGACACTGCTATGACAGAGAGAGGCGTTCGCCTCTGACAGCCGAACAGGGTCTCGCGATTATCGATGATTTTGACCGTTTCTGTCAGGAAAAAAATGTTCGCGGTCATGTCTGCTTTTCAGGAGGGAACCCCTTTATGTCGCCGCATTTTTTCCTGTTGTACAGGAGCGCGGTCGACAAAGGGATGGCCACCTCTCTGCTCGGCAACCCAGTGTCAGCCGAGGAACTGCAGCGTGTGATCGATATCCGCATGCCTGATTATTTTCAGGTCAGCCTGGAAGGGCTGGAGGAGCACAATGACTATATCCGGGGGGAAGGCTACTTCAGCAGGGTGATGGCATTTCTGGATCTTCTTCGTGAAAAACAGGTTTCCTCTGCAGTGATGCTCACCCTGACACAAGCGAACATCGACCAGATTCTTCCTCTTGCCGATATTCTGCGAGGGAAAACGGATTACTTTACGTTCAATCGGCTCTCCCAGGTTGGTGAGGGAGCCCTTCTTTCTCTTCCTGACAGTCATGCCTACAGGCGATTTCTCAAGGAGTATACCGCTGCCGCTGCTGATAATCCTGTTATCGGTCTCAAGGACAATCTGATCAATATTCTGCGTGAACGGAAAGGGGTGACGCCTTTCGGGGGATGTACCGGTTTCGGATGCGGTGCGGCCTTCAACTTTGTTGCTCTCCTGCCCGACGGTGAGGTGCATGCGTGCCGTAAGTTTCCTTCACTGATAGGCAATATTCTCGAAAACAGCTTCCTGACGATCTATGAGTCGTTAGAAGCGCAGCGATACAGAATGGGGCCGGACGAGTGTAAGGAATGCCGTCTGCGTCCGGTATGCGGCGGATGTATGGCGGTGGTTCACGGTATGGGGCTGGACCCGTTCACGGAGAAAGACCCGTTCTGTTTCATTGAGGTGGAGAAGTCAAAAGGCAAAAGTGAAAAGTCAAAAGGCAAAAGTGAAAAGGGGGAAGGGGAAAGAGGAAAGAGGAAGTCAAAAGGCAGAAGGCAAAAGTTAAAAGGCAATAGGGGGAAGGGAAAAGGGGGAAGAGAAAAGGGGGAAGAGAAAGTCAAAAGTTAAAAGGGGGAAGGGGAAGGGAAAAGGCAGAAGTCAGGAGCCAGGAGGCAGTGACTAGTGACAAGTAACCAGTGACCAGTAGCCAGTAAGCAGTAGGCAGTAGGCAGAAGACAGAAGCCAGTAACCAGTGAGCAGTAAGCGGCTAATCGGCTAATCAGCTAACTAGCTATCAAGCTATCAAGCTATCTAGCTAACTCGCTAACCGGCTTCTTAACTATTTGTCATCTCGTTCTTTTTGTGTAAGATTAGTTCACTTTTCCCGGATAATTATTATTACGACAGATATGTTTGATGAAATAGAATTTGAAAAGATTAAGCGGCTTCCGAAATATGTTTTTGCTGCCGTTGATGAACTGAAAATGGCTGAAAGGCGTGCAGGAGAGGATGTTATAGATTTTTCTATGGGAAACCCGGACGGCCCGACACCGCAGCATATTATCGACAAGCTCGTTGAAAGCGTTCAGAAACCCAGAACGCACGGCTATTCTGTTTCCAAAGGTATTTACAAGCTTCGTCAGGCCATCTGCGGATGGTATCTAAGGAGATTCGGGGTGGAACTCGATCCAGATACTGAAGTGGTCGCTTCGATGGGTTCGAAGGAGGGGTATGTCAACCTCGTTCAGGCGATCATCAACCCCGGTGATGTGGCTATGGTGCCGGATCCCTGTTATCCTATTCATTCACAGGCGTTTATTCTTGCAGGCGGCAATGTTCACCGGTTCAAACTGGTTTTCAGAGATGATTTTACGCTGGATGAGGACGCGTTTTTTCGAAATATCGAAAAGGCGATACGTGAATCCTCTCCCAAGCCGAAATATCTTGTCGTGAATTTTCCCAACAACCCTACAACAGTCACCGTCGAGCTTTCTTTTTATGAAAAGCTGGTCGCTCTGGCGCGAAAGGAGCGCTTTTACATCATCAGTGATATCGCCTATGCTGAAATCACGTTCGACGGATACCGGGCGCCCTCTATCCTTCAGGTTCCCGGAGCCAAAGATGTTGCTATAGAAAGCTATACGCTTTCGAAAACATATAATATGGCCGGCTGGCGGGTAGGCTTTCTCGCAGGAAATCCGAAACTTGTCGGAGCGCTGATGAGAATAAAAAGCTGGCTTGATTATGGCATGTTCACCCCGATACAGGTGGCATCCACCATCGCGCTGAACGAAAGCCAGGAGTGTGTGGGCGAGATCCGGGATACCTATCAGCGACGCCGGGATGTTCTCGTGAAAAGCTTTGCAAACGCGGGCTGGGAGATGCAGCAGCCAAAGGCATCGATGTTTGTCTGGGCAAGAATCCCTGAGCCGTTCAGGGAACGTGGCAGTCTCGAGTTCAGCAAAATGCTTCTTAAAGAGGCAAAAATTGCCGTAAGCCCCGGCATCGGTTTCGGCACTTACGGGGATGAGTATGTCAGAATCGCCCTGATTGAAAACGAGGAGAGAATCCGCCAGGCGGCACGCAATGTCAGAAAGTTTCTTCGGTCACACGGATGTGGCTGAAACCAGAGTTCGGATCGTATGTCATGACAGCAAAAAATATGGAAAACGATACCTCCGGGCAGCTTCTTGCCGATCTGTTCGATGAATATTCCGAATGGTATATGGGTCTTGCCGCGGAGTACGGCAGCCTGCCACGATCCCTTTCAGGCCTGTCAAAAGAGGGCAGACAGTTCATCTACCTGCTCGATGACCTGGAACTGCATCACATGATGCGCAACAAGTATCTCCGTTACATCCTCGATGAGCTTGAATCTGTTGTCTATGCCTATGGCGGAATCGATCTGCGGGGCGATAGTGACGCCGCAGAGGTGGCCGAAGTCTTGAGTGTCTCTGCTGCTGATTCTGAAAACTACATCACGGGGGACTGGAGGGTGGTTCGCGACGAAGACGGCAAGGTTGCCGATCTCGCTCATTTGGGTACCCGCCAGGGCAACGATCCCGAGGAACATCCCGGAACATGGTTTATGGCTGGATCAGTCAGTTTTTCGGCACTTGAGAAGTCCAGATTCGGTGCGCTCTGGGATGAGGCGAAGCCGGGAGTCATTTTCAGGGACAGAAACGGAGAAGGGTGACTATTTTCTCATAGTCGCCAGTCATCAGTCATCAGTCACCAGTCACCAGTCAATCTGAAATGAGGGGACGCTCACAACTACGTAAACTAATGGGATAAAATTTTTACTTGTCATAAACAATGCCAATCCTTAAAACAGGAGTTTCTGTCAAATATTTTCATCGTCACCTCGCATGGAATGGCAAAGACCTATGTAAACTAACAAAAAGTTCACCAGCACTAGGCTTTTCGGCGTCTGGTGAAACAACTGGTTGGACGTTCTCTGGAACAGCGATTCAGTCCCGGCCAAACCGGAAAAGAAGCCAAACGCATAGTTGCAGAGTCCTTCCCTGTGCCCATTTCAATTGCGGTGTCCCCACTCGGCATGATCGGGGCGCCACTCCACCGCTACTTCAGAACCGTGGCGATTTTCGACCGCACAGGGATGTTAGTGGAATTCAATCCCGGCGTCTGGCTGCGCAGGTCGAATTCAAGCTTCACCTGCGGCCGGAAGATCAGGCAGTGTGTGGAGCCGCCGAAATGGAACATGCCGAGTTGATCGCCTTTGCTCACATGTTGCCCCACCGTCACAGTAATCTCGTTTGAGGAAACCTCCGCCATGCCCACGAAAAGAACTGCCATCAGGCCGATATCCGGGTTGTCCGCTTCTATGAAGATCAAGGCCCGGCTCGCGACATGGGTTATGTATCCCTGAGATTCATTTGGCCCCGCAGGATCGAATCCTACAGACAATGCTTCGGCATAGTACGACCCTTCGATTAGCTTGGTCTTCACGACCCTGCCGCTGACCGGGCTGTGCCAGCGGTGGTAGCTCAAAGCGCTGAGAAAGGCCTGATAGATGGTGCCGCCTTCGAATTGCCCAATGAGCGGATCGCCTGCCAGCATGTGGTAAAGTGAATAAGGCTGCGATTTGATCCAAAATGTGTCGCTCCCTTTCACGCCCCTGGCGAGCCGGTAGGGTGCCGACTCGCAGGAGTTGGCAATGACCGCATGATCCATGGGAGAAGCGACCGGCCGTCGTCCTTCCCGGAACTGGCGGGTAAAAAAGTCATCCCAGGAGGTGAATCCGTAGTAAGACTGTTTCGGATCGCACTGAAAATCCTTGATGAAGGTCGGCATCGCTTTTTTTGCGTCCCGGCCGAACCATCCTGTTTCGGGATGGTCAGTTAGTACATATCGGGATTCTTTCGATTTCAGAAACTCACCCCATTGATTCAGAATCTTTTTCAGCTGGCTGTTGACTTTTGGATTCAAAAAAACGGTCGTCCCGGCCGGAGTTGCCATGGGCCAGTTGATGATGGCATTAATGGGAAACCCGACGAGACCCGTCTGGTTGAATTCCGGGGCCTTGGTCATGACCCGGTTGATGAGCTGCAGCATTTGCCGGTAGTCTCTGATCTGTGGCTGGCCGGTGGGATCTTTCTGGTACTTGGGGGTGTTGCTTGGAACCTGCTCGAACATTTGCATAAAGAGCATGAAAAGTTCCGGGTCGCTTTCGATCAGGTTCTTGAGTTCCTGAACTACGGGCACCAGAGGTTGGCCGTTGGCATTGGTTTCCCGGACGAGGCCTTCCACCCATTGATTCAGAATCTTCTGGTCGGAGGGCTGCCACTGACCGACCTTGTAGGGAATTGCTTTATCGTTTGCATTAGGGGCTGACTGTTTCGCCGCCGTATACCCGAAAGCGGGTAAAAGCAAAAGCGCAATACTTAATAAGATCTTCCTTAACATACCCGCCATACGACATACTCCTTGTTGAAATTCGAGTGATAGGCTCCCAAAATGTCAGCATGGAAATGGCACAACCATACTGAGTCCGGCATGCGGGGCGATGTGAATAAAGTGGGCATGAAAAACCATTGAACTCCTTAACAGTCGTCCAACAATTAATTAGTTCATTTCTACATATCTTGTTTCATTGACGCAAATCAACAGTGCATTGTGAGGCTGTTCTGTCATGAAATTTTAAAAACTACCATAAAAGTTGAGTAAAATCAAGAAAAGTATAAACTTCATCTTATGGATATCATATTGAAATCAGGATAAACGAGAAGAGGGATATCACTTATGATCACCTTGCCGAAAGCGCTTGTAGACAAATTCAACGACTGGCTGGGACGTGAGGCGGTTGATGCCTGGCGTCATGGGGAGTATCGGAAATGGTTTCGCTATTATCAAAAGTAGGGGACGTCGTTTATTAGGTAAAATAACTTTCGATTGTCCCCCTCGATCTACCAGCCTTTACACGAACGTTTTTCTTTTCTTGTTGAGACGCGAGCAGGGGGCAGGGGTGGGGGAAAATCTTCAGGGATGACAGTTTGCAGAAACGTAACGTGAAAATTTTGCCGCCTTTTCGAGAAAGCGATACTATACAATTGGTAGTGAGTTATTCAGGATTTGTTTTGGATGGTGGTTCAGGATGTACCATGTCAGACAAACAGAAAAGCGTTGAAAAGGATGAGGTGACGCAGGAACAGCGGGAAGAACAGGTCAGGCTTGCGGCTTATTACCTCTGGAAAGAAAACGGTGAGCCTCAGGGGACCGACCTCGATGACTGGCTTCATGCGGAAACAGCCCTCGTGGCGGAAGGAGAAGAAGTGGCTGCGGAATAACCCATCCCCATTCATCGCTGCTCGGTTCCAGCCTTTCGGCAGCAATGCCGCTGGTTTCACCGGCATTGCTGCCGATTTGCATAAGGGGGAACGAGAGCACGGCTTGATCATGCAATTGCTCCCATAACGCGCTTTCCTGGATGTTTCACTGGTTGCCGCGCGACTGTTTTCGACAGGGAACAGGCCGGAGGTGATGCATCGACGGTCGAGAGCTTTACTCCTCCTCGGCGAAGAAAATTTCTGCAATGGCTTTGGGGATAGCCCCAAGCACATCTTCCGACGACACCAGGCTTGATATATCTCTGGCGAGGTCTCCGGCGCGGCCGTGGAACCATGCGGCGGCGGCTCCGGCGTGGAAGGTGTCTGTTCCTTTGGCGGCAAGCGCGCCGATCATTCCTGCAAGAACATCGCCCGTGCCTGCTGTGGAGAGCGCCTCGGTTCCGCTGTTGTTGACAAGCAGATCGCCCGACGGAGAGGTGATGAAGGTCGGGTTGCCTTTCAAGAGCAGGTTTACCTTGTTCGCGGACGAAAAACTGCGAACGGCGTCAAGAGGGTCAGCGTGTATCGCATCAAGGGAAAGGCCGGTGAGTCTGCTGAACTCTCCTGTGTGCGGGGTGAGCAGCGTGTCGGCGTACTCGTGTTCAGCAAGAGAAAAACCGTTTTGGGAGAGCGCGTAGAGTGCGTCTGCGTCGAGAACCAGTTTTTTTGAGGCGATGACCGGATCTGCAAGAAGCCTGTGCAGAAGGTCAATCGTATCTTTTTCCCTTCCCAGGCCGCATCCTATGACGATTGCGTCTGCCCAGGCGGCTTTTTCGAGGAGTGATTCGTACTCTCTTCCGGTCACCGTCGCTGAAGGAACATAGGTGTGCAGCGGACCGGAAAGTTCCGGGGGGAGGGAAACGCAGACATATCCTGCTCCGGTGTTGATCGCGGCTTTTGCGGTGAGCAGGGAAGCGCCGAGCATAGAGCTCCTGCTGTCTGAGGAGCCTGCGATCACGAGCAGTTTTCCGTTGCGGTGTTTCGCCCCGTCGGTATCGCGAAGCGTGAACTGTTCCGCGGCAAAATCCTCGTCGGTAAGATGACAGGTGCAGTTCTCGACAAGGAACGGTGGAATGGAAATTTCCGCCACGTGGATCTCTCCAGCAAGCGCCGGGCCGGAATTCAGGAAAAAACCGGTTTTCATATAGGCCATGCAGACGGTCAGATCCGCCATGACGGCCGGCTGCGAAGCAAAGCCGCTCGTGGCGTCAAGGCCGCTTGGCAGGTCAAGGGCGATGGTTACGGCAGGGCTTTGTTCACGGAGAGTGTTTATGAGTTCGACCGCCTGTTTAAGCGGGGACTTCAGCGGCTCTCCGTCGCGCTTCAGCCGCAGTCCTGTTCCGAGAAGCGCATCGACGATCCCGTCGTACTCCCGTTCGGAGATTAACGGCATAGCTTCGTCAAGACCGTTGAAGATCCGCAGCTTTTCTGTGTGATTTCTGTAGGCCTGGACAATGGTCAGTCCGTTTCGATTGATTTCTGCAAGGTTTTCCGATGGATACAACAGGATCAGGTCAACCGATGCTCCGAGATTGAGCAGATGCCGGGCAAGTACAAACCCGTCACCTCCGTTGTTGCCTTTTCCGCAGACAAGCAGAAAGTCGAGTTCATGAAGGCCCTCTCTGCCGGTTGTTTCAAATGTTTGCGCAATGATTCGAGAGGCTTCACGGCCAGCGAGTTCCATAAGTCTCGGCTCATCGGTGTGCAGCAGTTCAATCGCTGCACGGTCGGCTCTCGACATTTCCCCGGCTGTCAGTATCGGAAGCATGGTTTCTCAGAGGATTTCAATTTCGTCGAGATGCAGCGCTTCTTCGAGAGCATGGTAATAGGTCTGCTTCAGCTCGGCCGTATCGAATGAGAGTATTTCTTTGCCGTTGACGGCAATGGAAACGTCCTGTTCCCTTACCTGGCCGATCACCTTGGCCGGAACGCCTTGATGTTCAGCTTTTTCGATGACCCGCGCGGCATTTTCCGGCCTGACGCTCAGGAGAACACGTCCCTGTGCTTCCGAGAACAGTAGCTCCTGAATGAATGAAGGGGTGGTGATCTCTTGCTCCAGGTTCACGGCCATGCCGAGGGGATTTGTACTGTCCATGATCGATTTTTCTACAAGAGCGGTGAACAGTCCGCCGTCGGAAATATCATGAGCAGAGCTCATAAGACCGGATTGAGCAAGTCCGACCAGAAGCTTCTGAAGATTCAGCTCATGATCGAGATCAAACGCGGGAGCATCCTGTCCCGGTGTTCCGTACTGCATGACCAGATATTCTGATCCATCGAGAGTCAACGGAGGGTTGCCGAGCAGGAGGATGGCGTCTCCCGGATGCATGAAGGTTGATCCGGTAAGGTGCTCGATGTCCTCCAGCAGTCCGATCATGCCGATGACAGGAGTCGGGTAGATTGCTGTTCCCGTAAGTGACGATTCGTTATAGAAACTGACATTGCCTCCGGTGACCGGAGTGTTGAACGCTCTGCAGGCCTCTCCCATACCTTCAACGGACGCTTTGAACTGGTAGTAGACATCAGGTTTATAGGGATTGCCGAAATTCAGGCAGTTGGTGATGGCCAGCGGGGTCGCTCCTGAACAGGCGATGTTTCTCGCGCATTCCGCGACAGCGATCATGCCGCCTTTTTTCGGGTTGAGATAGACATAGCGACCGTTGCAGTCCGTTTTCATGGCGAGCGCCTTCTTTGTTCCCTTGATACGGATTACAGCCGCGTCGGTCTGTCCGGTCGGGGTCACGGTGTTTGTCTGAACCATCGAGTCATACTGCTGATAGACCCACTGTTTGCTCGCGATATTGGGACGTGAAAGCAGGCGAAGAGAAGCGTCGCGAAGGTCAATCGAGCTGTCGGGACGAGGGTCGGCGGGCGGATTGTCAGGCTTTTTTTCAACAGCCTCACGTATATAGACCGGGGCGCCTCCTCCCAGAACAAGTGATTCGGCTGGAATTTCGGCAACGACAGCACCATGATGCCTGACTCTGAGCTGATTGTCCGCAGTTACTGTACCGATGATGACCGCATGGATGTCCCATTTGCTGTAGACGTCAATGATGTTCTGTTCGTGACCTTTTTCGGCAACGATGAGCATTCGTTCCTGTGATTCGGAAAGCATGATCTCATATGCGCTCATATCGTTTTCCCGAATGGGGACGAAATCAAGGTCGATTTCAATGCCGCCGGAACCATTGGTGCTTATTCCCCTGGAACTCATCTCGGAGGTGGAACTGGTCAGGCCGGCAGCGCCCATATCCTGAAGTCCTGCGACATATCCTGTTGCGATTGCCTCGAGGGTCGCTTCAAGGAGCAGTTTTTCAGCAAACGGGTCGCCAACCTGTACGCTCGGACGTTTGTCTTCAGAGGCCTCACTTAGATCTTCCGATGCGAAAGTTGCGCCGTGAATACCATCTTTTCCGGTAGACGACCCGACAATGAGAACCGGGTTTCCTTCACCTTCTGCCGTCGCGCTGACGGTGTTCTGATGTTCCACCAGTCCGACGGACATGGCGTTTACCAGAGGGTTGCCGGTATAGGCGTCTTCAAAATAGATCTCTCCGCCGACTGTCGGTACGCCAAATGAGTTGCCGTAGTCACCGATTCCCCTGACGACACCGTCCACAAGGTAGCGCACCCTCGGGTCTTTCGGTGAACCGAATCGAAGGGAGTTCAGGGAGGCGACAGGGCGGGCACCCATGGTGAAAATATCACGGTGTATCCCCCCGACCCCTGTGGCAGCTCCCTGATAGGGTTCGACAGCGGAAGGGTGGTTGTGGGATTCAATTTTAAAGGCGACAGCAAGATTGTCGCCGATATCGACCAGTCCGGCGTTTTCCTCGCCAGCGGAGGTAAGCAGCGCTCCCCCTTCCCGGGGAAGAGTCTTCAGGACAGCTATGGAGTTTTTGTAACTGCAGTGTTCCGACCACATGACCGAAAAGATACCCAGCTCGGTAAAGGTCGGGGTCCGGCCCAGAATTTCAAGAATTTGTCCGTACTCTTCTGCGTTAAGCCCGTGTTCCTTTGCAAGTTCAGGGTTTACTTCAGGTTCCTTAAGTGTCATATTTTTCGTCTCGGTTGAGCGTTTCAGATGTATCTGTTTTCCGGTTCGGACGTTACGCGGCCTCTGTGCTGTTACTTGCCGCAGCAGTTTTTGTATTTTTTTCCGCTTCCGCATGAGCAGGGATCGTTTCTGCCAGGTGTCTTGTCGGCTATTACCGGTTGCTGCAAGGGCTCTTTTCCATTCTCAGCCTTCTTTTCCTGACGACCTTCAGGGCGTGATCCGGAATTTTCATAGGCTGTTTCAGCCTTTTCATGACGCGCGACAAGCCGGTCCTGCTGAACCTGCGACTTTTTCTGCTCCTGTTCGATCTTTTCCCTTGCTTCTTCCGTCACGGGAAACAGCTTGAAGGCGAGCGAGAGGGTTTCATGCTCGATCTCTCCGAGCATGGAGACAAAAAGCTTGTAGGCTTCCTGTTTGTATTCGAGAAGCGGGTCCTTCTGACCGTAGGCTCTCAGGTTGATCCCCTCTTTCAGGGAATCGATCTCTCTGAGATGTTCTCTCCATTTCTGATCAATGACGTTCAGCACGGCATATTTTTCAATCTGGCCCATGATCTCTTCCGGGACGACATCCTCCTTTCGTTTATAGAATTCGAGAGCGGCTTTGTAGAGTTGTTCAGCGGTTTTTTCAACGCCTTCATTTTCAAATGTTATGCTCTCTATCCTGAACTCTACCGAGAGGTCCCTGAGAACCTGTTCTTCAAGCCCCTTGACATCAAATTCCCTTGCGTACTGGTTGACGGTGTTTTCCGAATAGTCATGCAGCAGGTCAAAAATATCTGCTGTAAGACGTTTTTTCGTGAGGGCCCCCTTCCGACGTTTGTAGATGACGTCGCGTTGCTGGTTAAGGACGTCGTCATATTCGAGCAGTCGCTTACGTATGGAGAAATTCTGTTCCTCAACTTTTTTCTGTGCTCGTTCGATCGACTTGGTGACCATTGAATGTTCAATGACATCGCCTTCTTCATGCCCGAGTTTGTCCATGATGGAGATCACCCTGTCCGAACCGAACAGACGCATCAGGTTGTCTTCAAGAGAGACATAGAATATGGATTCACCGGGATCGCCCTGTCGTCCGGAGCGGCCTCGAAGCTGCCGGTCGATTCTTCGTGACTCATGTCTTTCCGAACCAAGAATATATAGTCCCCCCAGCTCTTTTACCCCTTCACCGAGCTTGATATCAGTGCCGCGCCCGGCCATGTTTGTGGCGATGGTTACCGCGCCGTTCTGACCTGCCGAAGCGACAATTTCCGCTTCCCGACCATGTTGCTTGGCGTTCAGGACATTGTGCGTGATTTTTTTTGCCCGGAGCATTCTTGAAAGCGTTTCCGATACATCGACGCTGGCTGTACCAACCAGCACAGGCTGGCCCTTTTTCTGTAGCTCGATGATCTTGCCGATGATGGCGGCATATTTTTCTTTTCGCGTCTTGTAGACGTAATCATCCTGGTCTTTCCGGATAATCGGCCTGTTGGTCGGAATGACCACCACATCAAGCTTGTAAATATCGAAAAGCTCAGCTGATTCGGTTTCAGCCGTGCCTGTCATACCTGAGAGTTTTTTGTACAGGCGGAAAAAATTCTGAATGGTGATGGTTGCGAGGGTCTGGGTCTCTCCCTCGATTTTGACGTTTTCTTTTGCTTCGATCGCCTGATGGAGACCGTCGCTGTATCGTCTTCCGGGAAGTATGCGGCCGGTAAATTCATCGACGATCATGACCTGTCCGTTCTGTACAACATAATCGTCGTCTTTTTCGAAGAGTGAATACGCCTTGAGAAGCTGGCTGATGTTATGCAGTTTTTCAGAACGGTCAGAAAAGAGCCTGTATACCTCGTCTTTTTTCTTGATTTTCTGCTCTGTATCGAGGGCCTCGTCGCTTTCAATGGCGGCAATCTCCGCGCCTACGTCAGGGACAAGAAAGAGATCGCTGTCCTGATTGCTCAGTTTGCTGAGAAAATCCCGTCCCTTGTCGGTCAGATCGATAGCGTTTGATTTCTCATCGATAGAAAAGTAGAGTTCGTCGTCCACTTCATGCATTCTTCTCGAATTATCCTTGAGATATTCGTTTTCCGCGCTCTGCATGAGCTTTGCCATGCCTGTCTGGGACAGCATTTTGATCAGGCGGGTGTTCTTGGGCTGGCCTCTTTTTGCCCGCAGAAGAGCAAGAGCCGCCTGAAAGTCGTTGGGTTTCTCCTTGACGACTTTTTCGGCTTCAGCAAGATACCCTGCAACCAGATTCTGCTGGTTTTTTACCAGGCGTTCCATCCAGGGTTTGATTTCGGTAAACTTGCTGGTATTCGCATTGGGTACCGGTCCTGAAATGATCAAAGGCGTTCTTGCTTCATCGATCAGGACACTGTCTACTTCATCGACAATCCCGTAGTAATATTCCTTCTGGACAAGATCTGCGGGAGATCCGGCCATGTTGTCACGAAGATAGTCGAAGCCGAACTCGTTGTTTGTGCCGTAGGTTATGTCGCAGGCGTACTCTTTTTTTCTTTCTTCCGGGCGCATACCGCTGAGGATGACCCCGGTTTCAATGCCGTGAAATTCGAAAACAGGGCTCATCCACTCCCTGTCACGCTGCGCCAGATAGTCATTGACGGTAACGATATGCACGCCTCTTCCTGTAAGGGCGTTAAGAAATGCCGGCAGGGTTGAGACCAGGGTTTTTCCTTCACCCGTGGCCATCTCGGTGACTTTTCCCTGGTGCAGGACAATGCCTCCAAGCAGCTGGACGTCATAGGGGATCATGTCCCAGGTCATGGTATGATCCATGACCTGGTAGGTGTGCCCTTTGAGCCTTCTGCAGGTATCTTTTACGATGGCGAATGTTTCGGGCAGAATTTTCTCAAGAGCGGCGGCAGTTTCTTCTTCGTATTTCTTTTCCAGTTCATCCAGCTCCCTGTTGATGCTTTCTATCTGACTGATGGTTATGTCAGGGTTCTCGAGCTTGCCGGAAAGATCGCTGTTCTGCTGCCTGATCAGGGTTAGTTCCTCTTGCAGGTTTGATTTGAGGGCCATGCTTTTCGCTCTGAGCTGATCGTCACTGAGGGAAGCGAATGTCGCGTAGATTTCATTGATTTCATCAACGAGAGGCTTGATTTTTTTTATGTCCTTGTCGTGCTTTGAGCCAAATACCTTTTCAAAAATTTTAAGCATCAGTTACAATCTGTCTATTGTGGTTTACCTTATGGGTACCTCTATATGTATTCCGCGTTTCAATTGCTTCGTTACGCAGTGCTTGAAATCCTCATGTACTCTCTGTACACTCCGGCTTCTGCGCTCCGATCGCCTTGCCCCTGGAACCGCTCATGACAATAAAAGAGGTGCCCTTATGAGAACTATGCTGAAAGAGGATTTGCAGGAGCGCTATCCTGAAGAGTTTACAGGAAAATATGTTTAACAAGGTATTGAATTACCGGTTGAGATAAAAACAGCATTTTGACGTTTTTTGTTGGCGTTTGCCTACGGGATAATTTAAGTGTAAATTACAATTTGGGTGAAATTGAAATTAAGGAACTGATGATTATAGCAGAGTATGGACGAAGACTTGATGAGAATGAATGGGCGCCTTGTATCGATATGCTGCTGGACGCTGAACATATTGTTCTTACCACGCATGTGAATTCCGACGGGGACGGTCTGGGAAGTGAAGCCGCGCTTGCCGAAGTGCTGCGAACGTTAGGAAAGACGGTATCGATTGTCAACCCTACGGAAGTTCCTTTTAACTACCTTTTTTTGAACGATGTTGCCGAGATCACGGTTTTCAATGATCATGTCGAAGAGCAGATTGAGCTGATTTCACTTGCTGATCTCGTGGTGCTTCTTGATGCGAACCTGAGTGAACGCATGGGGAGTTTATGGAGCCATGTACACTTTGCCAGGGAACTCGGCAAGCTTCAGGTTCTGTGTATCGATCATCATCTCGATCCGGAGGATTTTGCCGATCTGATGGTTTGTGAATCCTACGCGTCATCGACGGGCGAACTGATCTATGATCTTGTTTCAGCCATGGAAGAGCGGGTAGGAGAGAAACTCTTTTCTCCGGGCGTCGCAACGGGGCTCTATGTCGCATTGATGACTGATACAGGATCGTTCAGATTTCCGAAAACAACCCCTTACGTCTATAACCTGGCAGGTGATCTGGTCGCAAAAGGCGCGGACCCGAACGAGATATACGACAAGGTATACAATGCGCTCAAGCCCCAGGCACTCAAGCTTCTTGGCGCTGCACTCAGTGAAATCAGGTTCTTTGACGACGGCAGGGTATCATGGCTGTATATTTCTCAGGAAATGCTGAATGATACAGAAAGCAAGCTTTTTGACACCGATCTGATCATCAGATATCTGCTGAGTGTTCCGAGTGTGCGGATCGCTGTGCTTATGGTTGAGATGCTCGACGGGAGAACTAAAGCAAGTTTCCGTTCAAGAGGAGACATTTATGTGAATCTTCTCGCAAAAAAGTATGGAGGCGGGGGGCACAAGAACGCGGCGGGCAGCCTGCTTCACATGGCGCCTGAAAAAGCCACGAAGATTGTTTTAT
This sequence comes from Chlorobium phaeobacteroides, assembly GCA_016776555.1. Lineage (GTDB taxonomy): Bacteria > Bacteroidota > Chlorobiia > Chlorobiales > Chlorobiaceae > Prosthecochloris > Prosthecochloris phaeobacteroides_A. The sequence continues at coordinate 19,522 of JADHTF010000018.1, read as the reverse complement.
CTGATATACGAGAGTTCCTGAAAAGTTCGGAAATTGTATGATTTCGGGCGGCTCGGGTAAAAGGTGGCCGGGGGATTCATGTTTCATCCTTGCCGCCCTTTCCTGAAAAGAAAGAGAAGTTCATCATGACAAAGATTGCCGTTACAAAAAGCTCGCTTAAAAATCTTAAAAGCGACCTGCTCGTGATGCCTTTTGGGGTCAGGGAGTTAAAGAAAGAGGCCGCGAAGTCCTTTGAGGCCTTCGGTCTCGATAAAAACGCCCTGAAGGATTTCAAGGGTAATGCGGGTGACTCGCTTTTGTTGTATTCAGGCGGGTCAAAGCTGAAAAGCTCAAAAATTCTTCTGCTTGGTCTTGGTGAGGTTTCCGGGACGGAAGATATCCGTAAAGCCGCCAGTAGTGTCGCTCATGAGATTGCCTCCCGGCAGGTGCAGACCCTTGTTTTCGATGGTTCATCCATAACCGCGTGGGCCGGAAAGATCAAGGGGACGACAGCGTCGGTAGCCGAACTGCTTGTTGACACGATTCTTTACGGCACCTACCGTTTCGATCAACTCAAAAGCGGAAAACTGGAGAAAAAGAAAGCGGGAGAGAAAGAGAAGAAGAGCAGACTGAGCGAGTTGAAGATTCGTGTCAACGCAGGTTCTCTGAAGCCCGCCGCTGCCGGAGCGGAGAGTGGGCGGGTCATCGCTGAAGCAAGAAATCTTGCCCGTGACCTGGTCAATCTTCCGGGAAATCTGCTCAATGCCGAAGAGCTTGCAGATGCTGCCCGAAAATCGGCTGACAAGTCCGGCTGCAGGGTGACGGTTTTTGAAAAAGAGGAGATTGAGGAACTCGGAATGGGAGGTCTTGTGGCGGTAAACAAAGGCAGCGCTAAACCGCCTACGTTTACCATACTTGACTATGAGCCGGCGTCGGCACCTCAAGCCACCGTTGCCCTTGTGGGCAAGGGGGTGACTTTTGATTCAGGGGGTATTTCTCTGAAGCCTGCAAACGGGATGGATGATATGAAATCCGACATGGCCGGGGCTGCGGCTGTAATCGGTGCCGTCGAGGCGGCGGCGCTTCTTGAACTTCCTTTGCGTATCATAGGCTTTATTCCCGCTACGGACAATATGCCGGGAGGATCGGCTCAGAAGCCTGGCGATGTTATTACAACGTATTCAGGGATAACCGCTGAAGTGGGAAATACTGATGCGGAGGGCCGTCTTATTCTTGCTGACGCGCTCGCTTATGCGGTGAAGCACTACAAGCCAGATGCTGTTATCGATCTCGCGACGCTTACGGGGGCATGTATTGTCGCGCTCGGTTATTCGGTCGCGGGTCTGTTCAGTAACAATGACATGCTTGCCGGAGAGATTTACGAGGCAGGACAGCGCTCCGGGGAAAAGGTATGGAGGATGCCCGTATGGGATGAGTATGATGATCTTATCAAATCCGAGGTTGCCGATGTACACAATACGGGAGGGAAGGGGGCCGGGGCGATAACCGCCGCCAGGTTCCTGGAGAAATTCATTGACGGTCACACCAGGTGGGCACATATCGATATTGCCGGGCCTTCTTATTCTGCAAAGGGCGGTAAACACCTTCAGGGGGGCACAGGGTTTGGTGTCCGGCTTCTTATAGACCTTCTGAGAGATTGGAAATAGATCATTAACTATGATGCAGGCGCCTCGGAACCCGGTGGTGATTCTGCCGGGAGTACTTTTCTGGGATCAACTCTATACGGGGATGAAAAAAGCTCTCTCGGCCTATCTGCCTGAGAGCATGATAGAAATTGTCCCCATCACCATTGTCGACTGGACAGGATTTCCTCCTTCTCCGGAGCGTTCGACCAACCGGGTGATGGCCGCGCTTGACCGAACGCTCGCGGTAATGCAGAAGCGCTTTCCCGATGAAAAAATCACCATTGTGGCTCATAGCGGGGGAGGCACAGTCGCTCTTGTCTATCTTCTTGAGCAGGAGTTTCAGGGAGATGTCTATCATCGCGGTTCCTCGGTGGGCAGGCTTGTCGCGTTGGGGACTCCCTTTGAGACGATCGAGCATTTCGCAAAGATTAAAACCGATTTTATCAACACGCATCTCACTCCCGGTTTTTTCAACCGGTGCAGCGTTGTTTCGATAGTAAGCGATAAGTACACCGGCGCACTGGATAAAGGAATAGTAGAGCGTATGTGCTATATGTTCTACAAAAATGTGTCAGGTCGGGGGAATATAGCCGGAGACGGCATTGTACCGGTAAAAAGCTGCTTTTTGAAAGGTGCTGAAAATGTCACAATTTCAGGAGTGGAGCATTTGCCGACGCCGCATACCCGGTGGTATGGTACACAAGAAGGGATAGAACAATGGATAGGATGGATGTAACGCTACGTTCGTACCCGGTTTTGACGGTTGTTATGCTGTTTTTTCTGTTTTTTTATGGATGCGCTGAACCTGAGAAGAGATCCGAGCCTCAACGTGAGCATACGGACTCGATGATGACAATCCTGACTCAGGTGCAGAAGAATCTTGGGCGGATTCAGCAGAAAGAAGCTGTTGTTGAAAGGCTTTCATCCAATATCGAAAAACGGAAAGACAAAAGCGTCGATCAGATCGGCCAGGATATTTACGCGAGTATTCGTTTTATTGACTCTACACTTGAAGCGAGCAGAAATCTGATCGCGACACTTGAAGAAGAAAACAGGAGTTCGGCGTACAGAATAGCCTCTCTTGACCTGCTTGTGGCGGAAGTGCGAAAAACGCTTGAAGAGAAGGACCTGGAAGTGCAGGAGCTTAAACGCGAAGTGCAGCAGCTTGACGCTCAGGTGTCCGAACTGCTTGAAACAGTCGATGTGCTTGATGAATTTATTCTCGAGCAGGAGAATATGCACACCGCTGCCTACTACATATCCGGGAGTTATGAGGAACTGGCGGAAAAAGGGATTCTTTCCAGGGCTAAAAGTCCTCTGTCCAGGATTTTCGATACGGATTACAGACTTGCCCAGGATTTCGATGTCTCTCTTTTCAGCAGGATCGACATTACGGAAACTCGTGACCTGTATTTCAATAAGCCCGTAAAAAGCCTGAAAATCCTGACGCCTCACACGAAAAGCTCGTATGAACTTGTCGCGGGCCGAATGTCATCATTGCTGCTTATCAGGGACGAGTCTGAATTCTGGAAAAAATCAAGGTGTCTGGTCATCGTGACCGATGACTAACTTTCCAGCGGTTTCACCTGTTTCTGAGCGCCGTTGACATACCTGTCGATGATTTTTGCACCAACGCTGTCTCCCCACACATTGACGGTTGTCCTGCACCTGTCAAGAAACCAGTCTATTGCAAGTATCAGGGATATCCCCTCTACCGGAAGGTTGACGGCTTTGAGTACCAGCACCATGGTCACTAATCCTGCTTCAGGAATACCGGCTGCTCCGATTGCCGCAAGTGTCGCGGTAAGAAATATAATGACCAGTTCCGGCGTTCCGAGGCTGATACCGTTAATCTGGGCGATGAAGATCACTGCTACGGCTTCATAGAGCGCTGTGCCGTCCATGTTGACGGTCGCTCCGAGAGGAAGGACAAAGCCGGCGGTACGCGGCGAAACCCCGTTTTTCTCTTCCGCGCATTCCACTGTCAGCGGCAGAGTTGCTGAGCTTGATGCGGTTGAAAATGCGGTCAGCAATGCTGGAGAGGTGTTGAAAGCGAAGCGTGCTATACCGGTTTTCCCGAAAAATTTAAGGATTAGCGGCAGAATTATCATGCTGTGGATCAAGAGCCCGGCTATTACCGTGAACGCATATTTGCCGAGCCCGAGCAGTTCGGGCAGAAAGCCGGAAAAACCGCCGGCCTCTCCAAGTCGTCCTGCGATAAGTGCACCGATGCCAATTGGAGCGGCGTACATGGCAAGTTGAATGATTTTCATGATCGCTTCATTGAGGCTCTCGAAGAAATCTATCACCGGTCTGCCTTGGGGGCCAAGTGTCGAAAGTACAGCCCCGAGAAGAAGCGAGAATGTTATAACGGGAAGAATGTCATTTTCTGCCATGGCCTTGAAAAGGTTTGAAGGGATCAGGCCTGTGAGAACTTCCTTGAGGATGTCGGTTATCTCTCTTTCCTCCTGCAGAAACCGTTCCGCAGGAGGCTTGTCGACCGCGATTTCTTTGCCGGTAACAGCAGGTGCACCCGCTTCAAGCTCTATTCCTGTTCTTGCTTCAATCTGTTCATGTTCAGAAGCAGGTTTCCCGGGATGTATAAACTGGACAAGCATAATTCCGATCAGGACGGCTGCTGCTGTTGTGCTCATATAGTAGACAAATGTCCTGAAACCGAGTGGTCCGAGTTTACGGACATCTCCGAAACGGCTGATTCCGGTGATCATCGCGGAGATGATGAGCGGCATGACGATCATCATCAAAAACGTAATGAAAAGCGTACCTATGAATTTGACGGCCAGACCGGCTTCCGGGTTGAAGCCTCCAAGAAGTGCGCCGCCCGTAATGCCGATGACTATTCCTGCAAGCAGTTTGTTATTATTTTGCAAAATTCAAACTCCTCCTTCATCGATTATTGTTTTTTACCCCTAAGTTGATCGTTTCAACAAATGCTTTATGGTGTCAACTTTATACTATATAATGCGTTATGCTGAATTTTCTTGCAGCGAGCATCTCACCCGACGGGTTGCGCGACCATAAAACAGAAAAATCGCATGTGTTGAAACCCAATGGGATTGTCGGTCATGCTGCATCTGCTTCGTTACAGGGAACTTGCGGTAGTACACTACAGCGGCGTCCCCTGTGCCTTGCATCTACAGCATGCTCAACAATCGCTCAACTTAGCCTGAATAATTCACTAAAGGAAGAAAAAAAGGGCGTACAAAGACGGGAAACTTTCCTTTTTCTGTCATTCCCGTGCCTGACCCGTGAAATCCGAGCATCTATTTCACAGGTCTTACACGGGAATCCATCTTTGGTGCCGGAGTCTGCATGGATGCCGGATCACCCTGTGTAATACTATTACACGGGGCGGCATGACGTATGTGGTTTTGAGCTTTCTTACCGGTTTCCAGGAGGGAATCCGGGTACATGATCGGCTCAATGTATAGTTCTACAATTCGGGTTTTCGAGCTCTCATGAATTATTCAGGTTAGGTTACCGTAAGAGGAAAGTACCGTATTTCCTATAAATTTTATATATATAGAAGCATTTATCGTGCAGGTTAGGCCTGTCAAATACAGCTGTATCGTGATATATTTCTCAACGAGTTAAAGGGGTGTTATGAAGATTACCATATTTGGTTCAGGATATGTTGGGCTGGTTACAGGAGCATGCTTTGCTGAAGTGGGAAATGATGTCTTGTGCGTGGATATCGATGAGGAGAAAATAAGCCGCCTCAAAAGAGGTGAAATTCCGATCTATGAGCCCGGTCTGGAGGATATGGTCGTCGAAAATACTCGTGAAGGGCGCCTTCAGTTCACATCAGATCCTGCAGAGGGCGTAGCATTCGGTCTCTATCAGTTTATTGCCGTAGGGACTCCTCCTGACGAGGACGGTTCGGCTGATCTGCGTCATGTGCTGAGCGTCGCCGGGAGCATCGGACGGCATATGGAAGATTACAGGATCATTATCGATAAATCGACGGTTCCTGTCGGGACAGCCGATCTTGTCAGGGAAAAAGTCAATGCCGTACTTCAGGAGCGTGGTGTGTCAAGAGAGTTTGATGTCGTATCAAACCCTGAGTTTCTCAAGGAAGGGGATGCCGTGAGCGATTTTATGAAGCCGGAGCGGATCATTGTCGGCGTTGACAACCCAAGGACGAAAGAGCTCCTGCGCACCCTCTATGCGCCATTCAACCGCAGTCATGAACGCTTTATCGCAATGGATATACGTTCGGCCGAGCTGACGAAGTATGCGGCAAACGCCATGCTTGCCACAAAAATCAGTTTCATGAACGAGATCGCCAATATAGCCGAACGTGTAGGGGCGGACGTTGAAGCTGTCAGGCATGGCATAGGATCTGACTCGAGGATAGGATTTTCGTTTATCTATCCCGGGGTAGGGTATGGCGGCTCCTGTTTTCCGAAAGATGTTCAGGCCCTTGAACGAACCGCTACCAGGTTTGGTTACGAGGCCCGGGTGCTTCAGGCGGTCGAGGCGGTCAACAATGACCAGAAGTTTTCTCTGGTTGATAAAATAAAGAAGCATTTCAGGGATGATCTGCAGGGAAAGACCATCGCGATGTGGGGACTTGCGTTTAAACCCAATACGGATGATATGCGTGAGGCTCCGAGCCGGAAAATTCTTGAAGAGCTCTGGGCTGCAGGGGTACAGGTAAGGGCGTATGACCCGGTTGCCATGCATGAGGCAAAGAGGATCTACGGCGAGAGAAACGATTTGATTCTGGCTGATAATCCGGAGGAAGCACTGAAAGGTGCTGACGCGCTCGTGATCGTCACCGAGTGGAAGGTTTTCATGAGTCCTGACTTCGAACTGATCAAACAGGAGCTTGCATCACCGGTCATTTTCGACGGTCGTAACATCTATAACCCCGATATGATGGAACAGCTCGGGTTTTCCTATTACTCCATCGGCAGGCTGCCGCGGTGCGTTGAATAGCATTCACCACCACTGATAGAAGTGATGCAGGGGGCCGGTTCCCTTGCCAAGCATAAAGCTGGAGCCGGCTTTCAGGGCTTCGCGGGTATACGACCGACCGTTTTTGACAGCTTCGTGAAGAGCGAAACCCCTCGCAGTGAAGGCTGCTATAGCCGATGAAAGCGTACATCCTGTTCCGTGAGTGTTTATTGTCCGGACTCTGGATGAGGAAAACCATTCCCCTTTACTTTCTGAAAGCAGATAATCATCACAGACAGCTCCTGTCATGTGTCCCCCCTTGATCAGCACTGCATCTGTTCCCTTTGATCTCAGAATTTCGGCGGCACGTTCTATCTCTTTTTTTGAGGCGGGAATTCCATCCAGCCCCGCAAGTTCAATGGTTTCCGGAAGATTTGGCGTTATGAGCGTCGCCAGTGGAAACAGCTCATGAATAATCGAGTCCCTGGCCGCAGGAGGAACCAGTTCCATGCCGCCAGTCGATCGCAGCACCGTATCGAGAATGACCGGTATGGAGGGGCTGCTTCGCAGAAAGGCTGCAATAGCCTGAACAGCGGCTGAGGACGACAGCATCCCGATCTTGATGGCATGGATTTCGATATCATCGGCAAGTGCGCTGCATTGCTCTGTAATGAAATCGGGCTCCAGCGGAATAGCTCGAATAACGCCTTGTGTGTTCTGTGCGGTAACACCGGTAAGGACGCTCAATCCGTAACAGCCGAGGGCCGCGAATGTCTTAAGATCAGCCTGTATTCCTGCGCCACCGCTGCCGTCTGAACCGGCGATGGTGAGAACGGTGGTGTATCTCTCCGGAGCTACTGTCGGCATGCCTGTATTTTTTTGGTGAGAGAAGCTGCCGCGTTTTCAGGGTCAGGGGCATGTGCCACCGAGGAAATCACGGCGATTCCGGAAGCTCCGGCACGCAGTACAGCACAGACACTATTTTCTGTAATGCCTCCAATAGCGATAACCGGTATGCTGATCGTCTTTGTGACCTCTGCAATGCGTTCAAGGCCTATCGGTTCAGATGATTTATGTTTTGACACAGTAGGAAAGATGTGCCCGAGACCAAGATAATCAGCTCCGGAGGCAACTGCTTTTTTCGCTTCGTCAACCGAAGCGACAGAGACACCGAGTATCCTTTTGCTTCCAAGCAGTTTTCTCGCTGCATCTGCAGGTAAGTCGCCCTGTCCGAGGTGGACTCCGTCTGCTTCGACGGCAAGAGCGATATCAAGCCGGTCGTTGATGATGCATGTCGCATCGTGCGCCTGACACAGTTTTTTTATTCGCTTTGCCCAGCTGTAGAGATCAGCTCCGGAGGCCGATTTGTTTCGCAGCTGAATCATTGAAGCGCCCCCGCCAAGCGCTTTTTCCGCCTGTAAAACCGGGCAGAGGGAGTCGGCGGTGATACAGCAGAGTATGTCTTGTTGTTTCATCGATCAAGAGAGGAATGAAAGTTATCCAATGTACGGACAAGGTTTTGTGTCGAAGTAAAAATGGACATCGCGGCAACGCCATAGGCGCCGTGCTCCAGGCAATGGGCAGCGTTTTGCGGTGTGATGCCTCCTATCGCATAGACAGGGATTGAAACACTGCTGCACACTGTTGCAAGCTTGTCCAATCCCATAGGAGGTCCGTAGCGCTTTTTCAGCGGCGTTTCAAATACAGGGCCGAAAAACAGATAATCCGCTCCGTCGGATTCAGCTGTCACAGCTTCTTTGAGCGAGTGTGTGCTTTTTCCTATCAGCAGATCAGGCGCGGCAGACCTTACTTTGGCAAGCGGACAGCTGTTTTCAGGGAGGTGAACGCCGTCGGAATTTGTCGCCAGCGAGATGTCAAACCGTTCATTGATAGAGAGAAGGAAGGCACTGTCAGGTTTCCGGGCTGTCACCTTCAGCGTAAGCTCATAGAGTGCTTTTGCGGAAAGATGCTTTTCCCTGAGCTGAATGATTACAGGCAGGTGCGAGGATATTCTGCTGACAAGTTCAGGAAGCTGAATTTCGGGGGAGGGGAGTTCCCGGCAGTTACTGACCACATAGAGCCTCGGGAGCGTTTTCTTTACCGGTTTCATGCCTGTTTATGGATTGCTTCGAGGATATGGCGGGATTCGATGACAATCTGTCGTTCCACTGCTTCAACTACATCTGCACTATAAGGATTATTCATCTCATGGCAAAGTGATTCTTTTCAGGGCTGTTCGCTCAATTTCGGACGGGTTTCTGCATCGGGAAGCTGCGGTGAAACAGTGCGTTGTTTTTCCCGGTGTCGATAGTGCGATACGTGGAGGACAATGAAAAAGACGTACATTTAATAATCACATTCTCATACATATATGGAGTCATCATGTCTGAAATTGAAACACGATTAAAGAATGCAGGCATACTGCTGCCTGAGACGCCCACTCCTGCAGGTATATATGTTCCCGCGCTGCGATCAGGAGGGCTGGTTTATACATCCGGACAGCTCCCGTTCGTTGACGGCAGCCTCCTTGAGCAGGGGGGCAGGGGCAAAGTTAACGAAATCAATCAGGCTCAGGCAGCGATTGCCGCACGTGTGGCGACCCTGAACGCTCTTGCGGCTGTAAAAGGGGCGGTAGGCAGCCTTGACGCTGTTGAAAGGGTGCTGAAACTGACGGTTTACGTCGCCAGCGAATCATTTTTTTCCAATCAGCACATCGTCGCCAATGGAGCATCGGCGGTATTGTATGAAGCGTTTGGTGAAAATGGCAAGCATGTAAGAAGTGCCATAGGGGTAGCAGAGCTTCCTTTGGATGCCAGTGTGGAGCTTGAGCTTGTTGTCAGTTGTTCTGATTAATTCTGCAAGTGTCGATATGAACTGAAGGCATGGTATCGAAATAAACGGTATCGCCGATCCCGATATTATGCTGTTTAAACCAGCCTGCGTTTACTTCAAGAACGTATTGAACAGGGACAAGAGAGCTGTAGAGCGTCTTCTCATCACCGATCCTGTCGGCTGTATGAATTGTTCTTATTACATGGTTTGCGTCAATGAATGCCATATCAAGCTTGATATAGGTGTTTTTCATCCAGAAATACCTGACGGCATTATCAGGATAGATGAACAGCATTCCCTTCTCTCTATCAAGCGTTTTTCTCCACATCAAGCCTCTTGATATTTCTTCATCTGAATCCGCTATTTCAACCGAAATCCGTTCACTATTTATTCTTACCTGAGAGATTTTATTGTGTTTATCATCCTGATAAGTCGACGTATAACACGACAAAAGATTCATGATTAACATGATTGATATTGCTTGTGTGATTATTTTTGTTTTATGTTTCATTGCTTCTGTTTTTTTTGTAATTGTGTGTTTTAATTGGGTAAATATTTTGTTAGGTAAAAGTATTTAAGTTGTTAAAATAAAAGTATTAATATTTGTTTTGTTCTTTTTTGTTTTATTTAATATTTGTGCTTGTTTTTGTTGTTTTGTTGTTTTGTTTTTGTTTGTATTTATTTTTTTTGTCGGTTTGTTTTGTTTGTCTATTTTTTTTTGTTGTGTTGGGTTTTGTGTGTGATGTATTTCGTTTTTTCTTGGTTATGATTGGTTTCTTTTGGTTTGTGTTCTGGGGTTTGTCAGGGGTTACGGTGTTGAGGTGGTATGTGTTCTCTCTGGGATCGACTGATTGCGACTGCGTTGTGTCTGGGTATGCCGTTGATGTTCTCAGGGTTCATAAAAGCTACGGCTCGATGCATATTTCCGGTTCAGTAAGGCGGTTTGCTCGTTCTTTTGTTTGGGTTTTTGCCTTCCGATAGGTAAAATAATGAAGTAAGCTGCTCCCCGCATGAACAATATTCATATTGATTTGTAACTGACTATGTCACGACTATCTCAAGTGTTCCTGATTATTGCGTGTTTATTGCTGGGTGGCATCATCGGTTATATGGCGCGGAATAATTCTTCAGGTTCTGTTTTCGGTCAACAGAAAAAGGTGCTTGATGTGTTGAATATGATTTCAGCGCTATACGTTGATGAGGTGGATGATCAGCATGTGATCGATGCAGGAATCGAGGGCATGACAGAGGCTCTTGATCCGCATACGACATATCTTACCGCTGAACAGGTGGGCTTTTCAGAATCGGAATTTCAGGGCAACTTTGAGGGCATAGGTATCGAATTCGATATTGTTCATGATACGCTTCTCGTGGTGACTCCTCTGGCGAGCGGACCAAGTAGTTCGGCAGGAATTATGCCGGGTGACAGGATCATCGCTATCGATACGCTTTCCGCTGTTGGTATTTCCCCTATGGAGGTTGTCCGCCGGCTTCGCGGAAAAAAGGGTTCTGTTGTGAACCTTCAAATTTACAGGCCCTATTCATCCAGGACATTTTCCGTTGCGGTTGTTCGAGACAAGATTCCTACGTATAGTGTGGATGCTTTTTTTATGCTCGACAGCTTTACCGGGTATATCCGGATGAGCAGGTTTGTTGCAACTACGGCAGACGAGTTCAAAGAGGCGATGAAAAAACTTCTTGAGCAGGGTATGAGGAAACTTATTATCGATGTTCGGGGAAATCCGGGCGGGTATCTCGATCAGGCGGTAGAGATCGCTGACGAGTTGCTTCAGGAGGGAAAGCTTATTGTCTATACAAAGAGCAGGAATGGCGGTATTGATGAAATGAGCTATACGTCGACTTCCGGAGGTGTTTTCGAGAACCGTGAGGTTATGGTGCTTGTTGACAGGGGGAGTGCTTCTGCTGCCGAGATTCTTGCCGGCGCACTTCAGGATAACGGGCGGGCAAAGATAGCAGGAGAACTGACTTTCGGCAAGGGACTTGTTCAGCGTCAGTTTGATCTTGGCGACGGATCGGCATTGCGTTTGACGATCGCGAGGTATTATACGCCTTCAGGCAGAAGGATACAGCGGGATTTCAGTCCGGGAAGCGAAGGGAGGGAAGAGTATTATCATGAGAGCGCAGAAGGGAGAGATGGAGAGAAACTGTTTAAGGACAGCGGCAGTTTAGAGGTTGGCAGCGATGTCGATGGTGTTACGGTATACAGGCCAAAAGAAGGCCTTTTTTCTGAATCAGGAGGTATTGTGCCTGATTTCTGGGTTGTTGAGCGTCCTGTTGATGATTTTTACAGCAGATTGCTGACAGAAGGGGTTTTTGATGAAACCGCGTTACGAGTCATCGATGATCCATCAAGCGCGGTAAGGACATTCAGTGAAGATGAAAAGAGGTTTATTAGCGCTTATTCAGAAGATGCAATGGCTGAAGACTACCTGAGGAAAATAGCTGCAGAAAAGGATATTCCTTTCGATGAGACTGTGTTCAGGCGTGAAAAGCCCGCTATGCTGACGGCGGTGAAATCACGTATTGCCCGCCAGCTTTTCGGCATAGAGGCGCAGATAAGGGTTCTTGCCGATGAGTCTGACAAGATGCTGCAGTTTGCCAGGTATTACTTGCGTCGTGAAGCTTCTTAAGCGTTTCACGGCAGAGTACTGACGATGAAAAAGCATATATTCCACTTAAACCTAAGGCCATACCTATGTCTATATCATTGCTTGAGAAAATACAGAACAATACCTGTTCGTTGCGCTTGCAGAAAGACTGGCTCAAGATCTATACTTGTCCGGTGCCCACATCCGATTTTCTCTCTTTTGTCGGTATTGCAGAAATAGACGCACCCCAGCATAGCGTGCTGCATCTGCTTTATGATCTGGAAGCGGCGACTGAGTGGATCTGGAAGACTGACGAAATGAACGTGGTAGAGGAGATCGACGGCGAAAAGGGAAGGATTGTCTACCAGCGCATTTCGGCGCCCTGGCCTATTTCAGACCGTGAAATTATCAGTCGTTCGGAAGGTTACAGGGATGAAGCAACCTCGGAAGTGTTCATAAAGATGACCGCCGTACCCGACGCGCTTCCTGAAAACAAGGATTATGTTCGTGTTCGCCAGCTCGAGGGGGCATGGAACATCATGCCGCTTTCAGAAAACAAATGCAGGGTTGTGTTCAGGCTGCATATTGAGCCCGGTGGCGAGATTCCCTCATGGCTTGCAAATATCGCGGTTATCGATACGCCCTACAATACCTTGAAGAATATGCGTGAGATGGTCAAACGGGAAAAGTACAGGACACCGATCGATGTTCCGTTTATGGTTTCTGAGAAAGGTATTGACAGGAATTACAAGGAGTTTATTGTTGAATAGGTGATTGGTGATCTGTTTCTCATCCTCAGGACAGGAGATGGATTTGCCGGGTCAACAAAAATCAGGTAATCAGGTATTATGGATATTGAGGGCGCAAGGGCAAGTGGTTGGGAGTTTCGGGTCGAACATAAGGATATTCTTGTGTATTCGGCTAAAATGAAAGATTCGCATATTCTTGGTTTCAAAGGTGTTGTGGAGTTTCCTGTATCGCTCAGGAAGTTAATCGGTCTTTTTCATGATACCGGAAGTTACAAGCGATGGGTGCATCAGCTGTCAAGCATAAAAATCCTCGAGAAGGGCGATAATCTCGAATATATTATCTATCAGGCTATCAATACGCCATGGCCTTTCCCGAAACGGGAGATGATCGTGCGAACGGGGCTTGATATGGAGGGAGAAAACGGAATTGCCGTAACGATGAAATCGGAGCCTGATTATATTCCTGTGAAGCCGGGAAACTTCAGGATCAGGGAGACCTACGGGCGATGGGTGTTCGAGCCGATTGAAAATGATGTCGTTCGGATAACGTTTATCATGTATGTCGATCCCGGAAAGGATATTCCTCCTCCCATGAGCAATACGGCAATGTTCGAAGTGCCGTTCTACTCCCTTCAGAACCTCAGAAGTCTTGCCTTCGATACAAGCTATAACCCGCCGTATCCTGAAGAGGTTGACGAATACATCTCTATCGAGTAAGCCTTAAAAGCTGTTCAGCCATGAAGCTATTGAGCTATTAAGCTATCCAGCTATCTCGCCGTTCAGCTATTTCGCTATCCAGCCTTGACGCTATTCTTCATTGAAGTGACTGACGCAGGCTTTTCTGAGCTTTTCAGGGTTCACGGGTACCGCTCCCACCTCCTGGCAAACAGTTCCTGCTGCAAGGTTGGCCATCTGAGCACTTGTTTCGATATCCAGTCCTGAGGCAACTCCCAGGGAAAGGATTCCTATTACCGTATCTCCGGCGCCTGATACATCGGCAACATCCAGAGATGCGGCTGGAATATGGGTAAAGCGCTCATTGAAGGTCGTCAGGCCCTTTTCACTTCTTGTGATGACGAGATGCTCGCATTGCAGGACTTCCTTCAGCTTTCTGCAGGCATCTTCGATATCCCTGTCGGTGTTCTTCAGGGTGATACCGAGAGAAGATGCGGTTTCGGCAAGGTTCGGTTTGAAAACAGTACAGCCCCTATAGCTGAAAAAGCTCTCCAGTTTCGGGTCGACGAAGACCGGCACCTCATGCGATGAGGCTAACGAAATGATGCGTTCTATCAGGCTGGGGGTGAGTACTCCTTTGTTATAGTCCTGAAGCACAACGCCGTCCAATTCGTCGATCGCCTCTCTAAGCTGCTCTTCTATGAAGTTCTCGGCAGCCTCCGGAATCGCTTCGCGGCTTTCGTTGTCCACTCTTGCAATATGGTGGTTTTGAGAGAGGATCCTGGTTTTACATGTTGTCGGCCTTGACGGGTCCTGGAAAAGGTGGGGGGATTCCAGCCCGTGTTTGTGCATAAGCCTTTTCAGGGCTTCCGCGTTGTCATCCCGCCCTGTGATACCGAGAAGCATGGTTGAGGCTCCCATGGCATGAACGTTTATGGCTACATTGGCTGCTCCGCCCAACCGTAGAGTTTCGTGAGTGACATCAACAACAGGTACCGGGTATTCAGGGGAGATGCGTGATACATGTCCGAAAATATACTTGTCGAGCATTATATCGCCGACAACCGCTATCTTTTTTTTTCTGAAGGAGTTAAAAAGTGTGTCGATATTCATGATTTGCTCTGCTCAGGTTCTGATGATCTGGATTATTCCTGAATTGAGTGTTTCCACAAATGCCTGGTTCAGGTTATGCATTCTCATTGCGGGCAATGAGCCGGTCGACGGATCACAAACGACTGATTTTCTTTTCTTTGTCAGGAGATGATCGGAGTGATGCGCTCAGTGCTGAAATATATAAAAGAGGCGGGGATTATAAGAACATCGCGGGATGATGGATGAGGGTGATGCCTTTTATTTTTTCACTTTTTTTGTTATACTCAGAGCTATTCATTTTTAACTCTGCAAGTCACATAAAGTCTTGTGAAATGTTTGACAATTTAAGCGACAAGTTAGAGGCTTCTTTTAAAAAGCTTGCCGGACAGGCGACGATCAATGAAGTGAATATCGGCATCGCCATGCGTGATATCAAACGTGCTCTGTTAAGCGCTGACGTCAACTATAAGGTCGCAAAGAAATTCGTGGACGAAGTCAGGTCCAGGGCGTTGGGTCAGGATGTGGTCAAAAGTGTTTCGCCTGCCCAGATGATCGTCAAGATAGTCAGTGATGAGCTGACCGAGATCATGGGTGGTGAGCATAAGCCTTTGAACCTCACAACGAATAAACTGCCTTCTGTTGTTATGGTTGCCGGCTTGCAGGGTTCGGGCAAGACGACTTTTTGCGCGAAGCTGGCAAAGCGATTGAAGAAAAATGGTAAACATCCATTGCTTGCCGCTGCCGATGTTTATCGTCCCGCTGCGGTTGAGCAGTTGAAAACGCTGGGAGAGCAGATCGAGGTACCGGTGTTTTCTCTCGAAGTCAAAGACGCCCTGAAAGTTGCGCTTGACGCGGTCGAGTCTGCGAGAAATAATGGAAACGATGTTGTTATTGTTGATACAGCCGGACGCCTGCAGGTCGATGAGGGCATGATGGCGGAAGCAGAGGCGCTGAAAGATCAGTTGAAGCCGGAAGAACTGCTGTTCGTTGTTGATGCCATGATCGGTCAGGAGGCAGTCAATACGGCAAAGGTGTTTAACGAGCGCCTTGATTTTGACGGTGTTGTATTGACCAAACTCGATGGTGATGCGCGTGGTGGTTCGGCACTCTCTATCAAGCAGGTTGTCGACAAGCCGATCAAGTTTATGAGTGTCGGCGAGAAAGTCGATGATCTTGATCTGTTTTACCCTGATCGTATGGCCCAGAGAATTCTCGGCATGGGCGATATTGTCGGTTTCGTTGAAAAAGCCCAGGAGACGCTCGATCTCGAGAAAACGCAAAAGATGCAGTCACGGCTGCTGAAAAATGAATTTGATCTGGATGATTTTTTTGAACAGCTTCAGCAATTGAAGAAAATGGGTTCGATACAGGGTCTTGTGGAAATGGTTCCCGGACTGAACAAAATGATCCCCAAGCAGGATCTTGACGGTCTCGATTTCAAGCCTATTGAAGCAATCATATCCTCCATGACCAAAGCGGAGAGAAATGCCCCTGAAATTATTAACGGAAGCCGCAGACAGAGAATCGCCAAAGGAAGCGGAACACGTGTTCAGGATGTGAATATGCTGCTTAAGCAGTTTAAAGAGATGAAAAAGATGATGGGTTCGGTGACCAAGATGACAAATTCAGGCCGCAAGATTCTTCCACAGAATCTTCCGCTTGAAAAACTTATGAAACGATAATTCCTTGTATTTATAACTAACCTAAATTTATAAGCATTGGTTAAAATCAGACTGAGAAGAGCAGGAAGAAAAAAATTACCTGTTTACCAGATTGTTGCAGCAGACGCTCGTGCGCCGAGGGACGGGAAATTTCTGGAAGTGATCGGCCACTATCAGCCGACCGCCAAGCCCCATGCAATTACACTGGATAAGGAACGTGTAGCGTATTGGCTTGGAGTGGGAGCGCAGCCGACCACGACCGCGCATAGTCTCATTCGCGCTACAGGGCTTCTTCATGAAATGAATATGAAGCGTAAAGGGCGCAGCGAAGAGGAAATTGCGGCTGAGATGGAACAATGGCAGGCTCGCCAGAATGAAAGACGCGAGAAAAGGCTTGCGATCAAAACACGTCGCCGTCAGGCAAAAAAAGCAGCTGAGGCCGAGGGGCAGGAGAGTGCTTGAGTGAACGTATGAAGGAGGAATTCTATCTGGCTGGAAAAATTCTTAAGCCGAAAGGTTTAAGGGGTGAGGTGAAAATCCAGCCGGTTACGGATTTTCCTGACAGTTATCTTGAGAGAAAGATTTTCTATGTCGGAAAATCGGAAGAGGAGGCGGTTCGTCGCACAGTCCGTCAGGCAGCGTTGCGAAAAGGTTTTGCCTATCTTCTTTTTTCAGGTATCGATACCAGGGAGAAAGCTGAAGAAATCGTAGGATTCAGTGTTTTTGTTCGTTCTGACGCATTGATCCAGCTGCCTCCCGACAGGGCTTACCTGCATGAACTGAGAGGCTTGAAAGTGCTCAATGAGCGCCATGAAGAGCTTGGCATTATAGAGGATGTTCTGGGTATGCCTGCACATGATGTCTATGAAATACGCGCTGAAGGGGGTCTCGTCTATGTGCCGGCGGTTGAAGAGTTTGTTGAGGAGATTTCTATCGATGAAGGGTATATGGTGCTGAAGCGGTTTGAAGAGTTTCTCTGACAGTGGTTCGCGCCTTTCATTGACGTCGTGATAGAATACCTGAAGTGATTGATGCTTTACGAGTTCCGGAACGATGGCTTGTGCTGTTTTTCCTGAGTTGGTGAAACGCTTAACCGGTGAATTGCTCTGCTGATGGAAACGTTGCGTATAGATGTCATTTCCGTCATTCCCGGATTTTTTGACTCACCACTCGAAAAGGGTCTGCTGGGCATAGCCGGAAAAAAAGAGCTTGTTGATATCCGGGTGCATAATCTTCATGATTATGGGATTGGAAATTACAAGCAGGTTGATGATTCCCCTTTTGGCGGGGGAGCGGGGATGATACTCAGGCCTGAACCGGTTTTTGAGTGTATTGAAGGGCTTTTGGCTGAACGGTCGTATGATGCGGTGATTTTTCTGACTCCTGATGGAGAAAAGCTTGATCAGCCGACAGCAAACAGGCTTTCAGGGTTGAAAAATCTGATTATATTGTGCGGGCATTATAAAGCCGTTGATGAAAGAATCAGAAAAAAGCTGATCACCATGGAATTGTCCGTAGGTGATATAGTGGTTTCAGGGGGAGAAATCCCGGCACTGCTTTTGATGGATGCGGTTGTCCGTCTGATTCCCGGGGTTCTGGGTGACAGTGAGTCTGCGCTGACAGATTCTTTTCAGACTGGAATGCTGGATTCTGCCTGGTATACACGTCCCGCAGAATTCAGGGGAATGCGAGTTCCTGAGATTCTGATGTCTGGAGATCATAAGAAAATAGAGGAGTGGCGGAGTCGCAACGCCCTTGAGAGAACAGTGAAACGGCGCCCGGATCTTCTTGACGGTGATATTATTGAAGAGCTAAAGAACAACTAACGTTAATACTTATTTACTTATATCATGGATCAGTTTATTCAATTGGTAGAGGCATCGCAGGTACGAAATGATTTGCCGGATATTCATCCGGGCGATACAGTGAAATTGCAGCTGAAAGTTATCGAGGGCGAAAAAGAGCGTTTGCAGGCTTTCGAGGGTGTTATTATCAGTGACAAAGGCATGGGTACTTCAAAAACCATTACGGTCAGGAAAATATCCAATGGTGTCGGCGTAGAGCGTATCATTCCTTTGTGCTCACCGAACATCGAAAGCATAACGGTATTGAGAAAAGGAAAAACCCGTCGCGCAAAACTGTCCTATCTCAGAAAACGTACCGGTAAAGCAGCCTTGAAAGTCAAAGAGCGCAAGGTTTTCACTCCATCCAAATAGGAAGGCCCTGAAATCCGCAGCTTCTGCTCTGCTGCGCAGTGAGTTGTAATGAAAAAGCCTGGCGTCGGTCAGGCTTTTTTAATTCAGCCGACGGGAGGGGTAGTTCTGAGTGCTGAGTGGGGGATGTGTTAGGTGCTATGTGTTAGGGGTTAGGAGGGAAGAGGGGGAGTGGGGAGTTCAAAGTTCAAAGTGTTGAGGAATGAGGGCTATTAAGCTGCCTACTGGTCACTGGTCACTGGTCACTGGTCACTTGTTACTAGTCACTAGTCACTGCTTGCTGAGCAATGAGAGTGTAGGGGCAGACCCCTGTGTCTGCCCGTGTTGAGGACTGTTTATAAAAAGGAGCGTGTTGTGCGGTGTGAGAGGGAAAAGATTGCGTGTTTGCAGGAGAAGGTTTTTGCCTTCTATCGTGACAACAAAAGGCGGTTTCCCTGGAGGGAAACCGTCGATCGTTATGCTGTTCTTATAAGTGAGGTGATGCTGCAGCAGACTCAGGCGGATCGGGTTGTCGGGAAGTATCTTGCATGGATGGAGCGGTTTCCCGATATCCCTGCTCTTGCAGAGGCGTCCCTGAAAGATGTTCTGGCATCATGGAGCGGTCTTGGCTATAATGCAAGGGGGCAGCGTCTTCATCGTTGCGCCATGACTATCCTCAAAGAGCACGACGGGGTTGTGCCGCCATCGCAGGAAAAGCTGATTGAATTGCCCGGCATAGGAGCCTACACCTCCCGTTCTATACCGATCTTTGCTGATAATCTCGATATTGCGACTGTCGATACCAATATCAGAAGAATTTATATCCACGAACTCGGATTACCGGAAAATATTCGACCGGGCGAGTTGCTTTCTCTCGCTGAAGAAATGCTGCCTGAGGGCAGAAGCCGTGAGTGGCATAATGCTCTTATGGACTATGGCGCTCTTTATCTGACCGGGAGGAAAACAGGAATACGCCCTCTTACCCGACAGTCTTCATTCAAAGGTTCAAAGCGGTGGTACAGGGGAAGAATTAGGGTTTGCTGAATAATAGTTAAATCGTTTTTAGGTAATGAATTAAGCGGCATTTTTCGTATCTTGAATGCAAGGAAAAGCCTGAAAAAGCCCCAAAAACCTTGCACCTCGATACCGCCGATTCATGTACCAACC
>JADHTF010000017.1 GCA_016776555.1 Chlorobium phaeobacteroides | reverse complement strand
TGAAAAGCCGTATCGCAAGCACAAACCGGGCTGACGTGAAGTTCTATTTCCACCACACCGTTTAATTGAAGGCTAAAGATAATAAAATTATCCTTTTTACATACAAACAGAATCCATGGATCACACAATTAGGGGAAAACTTTTTATTACAGCGAAAAGCCTGTTTTCAACGATATCCGAACGCGTCAACGGTCAATTTGTCCGGATTGTCAGCTTCTGGCCGGGATAGATCGTGCGCTTTCTGCCGAGATTATTCCATGACGCCAGCTTGCCGATCGTGATGCCGTATTTTTTAGCGATCAAGCCCAGGCTTTCTCCCCGACGAACCTTGTGAATTTTCGTCGAAGGATACAGCCTGAGACGCTGACCCGGATAGATCGTGCGCTTTCTGCCGAGATTGTTCCATGCAGCCAGCTTGCCCGTCGAAACGCCATACTTTTTAGCGATCAAGCCCAGGCTTTCTCCCCGACGAACCTTGTGGTATGTCGCCTTTGCAGAGGATGCTGATGAAGAGGCAGATGATACACCGTAGACCTTGAGCTTCTGACCCGGATAGATCGTGCGCTTTCTGCCGAGATTGTTCCATGCAGCCAGCTTGCTCGTCGAAACGCCATACTTTTTAGCGATCAAACCCAGGCTTTCTCCCCGGTTCACCGTATGATATGCCATCGAAGATGCTTTATCGCCACCACGGACAGAAGATGCCGGCGCGCCGAAAACCCTGAGTTTCTGGCCGGGATAGATCCTGAAGTCCTTCAGAGAGTTCCACTGGATGAGCTGGCTGACATAACAGCGGTAAGACCTTGCGATGGAGGCGAGGGTCTCGCCACGCCTGACGACATGGGTATTCTGTTTTCCTGCTTCGGGCTCTTTCTTTGTTTCACGAACTCTTGCCAGAAGAGCCGCACCGTCCAGCCCCTGCTTGCTCTTTTTCGCATAGATTTTTTTTTCATTCCTCGCGAACTGAACGAGATATTTTTTGGGCAGCCTCAGATAGTAGGTATTCGCGGCATCAGCAGGTACAAGGTTCAGCTTGAACTGAGGGTTGAGAAACTGAAGATCCTCAACTGAAATCCCGATCATTTCACTAACCTGATCAAACGCGACCACGTCCGAAACTTTCACTGAACCGATATCGCGATAAGAATAAACGGGCTCCAGGGGCCTGATATTATGCTCGTGATAGTAGTTCATGATATAGGTAACGGCTATAAATGCCGGTACGTACCCTCTGGTTTCAGAAGGAAGGTTCGACCAGATCTTCCAGTAGTCCCTTGCCCCGCCCGAACGGCGAATAGCCTTGTTGACATTGCCCGCTCCCGAGTTATAGGCGGCAAGCACCAGAAACCAGTCACCATATATATTATAAAGGTCTCTCATGTGCCGGCATGCGGCGACGGTTGCCTGTTCGGGATCAAAACGATCCTCGACAAACGGAGACGACTCGAGTCCGTACATCTTGCCGGTACCATAAATGAACTGCCAGAGACCTTTCGCATTGGCGCTTGATACGGCTGAAGGGTTGAGAGCGGATTCGACAATCGCAAGGTATTTCAGCTCAAGAGGAATACGGTACTGCCGCAGTTTCTCCTCGAATAACGGAAAATACAACTCTGTAAGGCCCAGAATCTTCGCAGTGAGCCTCCGTTTATCCACCGAATACAGCCTGATAAAGCCTTTAACATGGCTGTTATAGACCAGTTCGAGCTGTGTCCTGCTGTTCAGCTGAGCTATTCGCTGCAAATAGGTTTGATCGTCGAACTGGGGAATAAACAGTGGAGGATAACCATTGACTCCGCCATCTTTCCACTCCTTGAAATGGCTGTCGCTGAAATATTCCGATGTCACGAGACGGTCAAGTATTTCAGCGACCTTCGTATCGTCCGGCTCTCTGTCATTGCGTGCAGCAAATCCATTGGAATATACCGCCGTCAACAAAACGCACAGGAGCAAAGGAACTCTGTAAACATGCGAAACTCTCACAAGCAGCGACTCGTTTGGAGATTGATAATAATCCAGCTTCTATTCACCTGCAACATGGAAAACATACATATCCATTCCCTTTAATACAACCGGAGAAGAATGTACTATATCCGGCGTCCTTTCTCTAATAGAGCACCTTCCACAAAAAAAGACCGGCAGGATCTGTCGGGACAATGTTTTTCAGAGCTCTTCCATTCCTGAGACTCACACTCAGTTCACCCGGATCAGCTTCGAGCTGGGCAGAAACCAGAAGACGAACCATGGTCCTGAGAAACCTGTTGGCTGCGATCCTGAAAACGACCTTCTCGTCCTGACGCCCCCAGGACGCGCCGAACACAGTACAGAAAGTACTTCCATTCTGCGCGTCCTCCTTTGAATACACTGAATAATCATGTCTGCCGACAAGCTCACTGGCGCGAAGATTCAGTGTTTCCACGTCAAGCGTCCCCCCATAAACACCGGCATATCTCCTGTATACAGCTGAGGGCTGTTCAAGAATAAAGTAGCGATACTCCCTTACAAGCGCGCTGTAACGGGCATGAAATAAATCAGAAACTTCTTGCATATCCCTGACATACACCGTTGAAGGCAAGAGAGCATTAAGCGAATGAAGCAGCCTGCCGGTTGACAAGGAAGATGCCGTCCTGAAATTCGCAACCTGTCCTCTCGCGTGAACCCCGCGGTCTGTTCTGCCCGCAGCGGTCATCACTACCTCTTCCTGTACAATCCGGCTCAACGTCGTTTCAAGAACACCCTGAACAGTCACCACCCCCTCAGGCTGCTTCTGCCAGCCTGAAAAATCGGTACCGTCATACTCTATGGTCACAGAAATATTCCTCATTGGGGACTAATTTAGCTTTATGTACATTATGTTACTTTACTGGTACCTAAAAAGAGTGTTTCGCACAACGACAGATATCCTTACTTGAGTTCACACCACCTCGAAATTCTACACAACGCGCTTGACCGGATGCAGACAAGCGCTCAATGTTCGTCTTACTTCATTCCGAAAATATGGCAGGAGAAGAGTATCGGAACTAGAGAAGTCGATCCTGTAAAATACTATAAAGATAGTATTGAACAGCTGCTCTCCACTAACCCTGAGCTGCCATCCGGGAAAAGCGTTTCAGCCGATGAGTGGACCCGGAAGAGCATTGTCTATAACATGTTTGTGCGTCTCACCACCGCATTTGATCACAATGGTGACGGAGTCGTATCAGCCACCCCCCTCGACTGCGGGTTTCGTGAAACCGGAACGTTTCTCAAATCAATCGCCCTGCTGCCTTACCTCGCACGTCTCGGCATCAATACCATTTATCTGCTGCCGGCAACACTACCCGGGAAAGTGAACAGAAAAGGAAACCTCGGCTCCCCTTACGCTGTAAAAAACCCTTATGAGATAGACCCTCTTCTTGCCGAACCGTCTCTCGCCCTCTCTCCGGACACGGAATTAAAGGCGTTTATGGAAGCCGCGCATCTCATGGGAATGAAGGTGGTTTTTGAATTTGTTTTCAGAACATCATCGGTTGACAGCGACTGGGTTAAAAAACATCCGGAGTGGTACTACTGGTTGCGGGCCTCTCCGGAAGGATCTGTACCCGCCTCATACGCTCCGCCGCTTTTTGATCAGGAAACGCTCAATACGATCTACGAGAAGGTCGATAAGCACGACCTGTCAGATCTGCCTGAACCGTCAGTAGATTTCAGAGAACAGTTCACCACGGCTCCACAGCAGGTCATCATTTCCGACCGGGAAGTCAGAGGCAAAGCCACCGACGGCTCAACATGCGTTGTCGCAAGCGCGTTCTCGGACTGGCCCCCTGACGATAAACAACCGCCCTGGACGGATGTCGCCTATCTGAAGCTGCACCGGCACGAGTCGTTCAACTATATCGCATACAATACGATACGGATGTACGACACCGATCTCGACCGCCCGGAACATAGCAACATGGAACTGTGGGATACCATTGCGGGCATCATCCCCTACTTCCAGAAGCACTATGCCATCAATGGAGCGATGATTGACATGGGTCACGCTCTTCCTTCCTCTCTTAAAGCCTCCATAGTAGAGAATGCGCGGAAGCATGACCCTCATTTCGCATTCTGGGATGAAAATTTCGATCCATCACCCTCCATTCGGGACGAAGGCTTCAACGCTGTTTTCGGCTCTCTGCCATTTGTCATTCAGGACCCGATATATATCAGGGGGCTCCTGAACTATCTGAACAAAACAGGAGTGGTCGTACCATTTTTCGGGACCGGTGAAAATCATAATACACCGAGAGTCTGCCATAACCTTGACGGAAAGGAGTCAGGCAAAAACCGTTCACGGTTCATATTCGGACTCGCGTCTGTTCTTCCGGCCATACCGTTCATTCACTCAGGAATGGAAATCTGTGAATCCAAACCGGTCAACCTCGGGCTGAACTTTTCCGAAGAAGACAGAAAAAGATGGTCTGCCGATACACTGCCGCTATTCAGTGCGTGCAGTTATGACTGGGCAGCCTGCAACGGGGTCGAACCGCTTACCGGATATATCAGGAAGCTGCTGCATCTCCGCAGCAGATATATCGACATCATCGAACACGGTGACCCCGGCTTCCTTACCCTGCCGTATATCTCTTCACCTGACCTGCTGGCAATTATGCGCAAGGGTAAAGACAAAAACATTCTCTTTATCGGAAACAGCAATCCGGAAAAAAATGTCCGGGGTCATATGGAATTTCACCAGAAAAACTTTACGCTGACTGATATGTTGTCCGAAAAGGTTTTTCAGGTAAACGACCACAATCTTGAAGTTGAAACCGGGCCCGGACAGTGTCTTTTATTTGAGGTGCCTTTGGCCCCTCTTGACTGAATAACCTGTACTACTCCAATAAATCAAGCACCTATCATTATGTCTATTCTTGTCGTTGGTTCACTTGCATTTGATGACATCGAAACCCCTTTCGGCAGCTCTCTCGATACCCTGGGAGGTTCATCGACATACATCGCCCTCTCAAGCAGTTATTTTTCAGATGAGATCAAACTTGTCGGTGTCGTCGGCAATGATTTTGAAGAGTCGCACTTCAATCTGCTTCACGCGAATGGCATTGACACCAAAGGCATTCAGGTCATCGAGGACGGAAAAACTTTCCGCTGGAGCGGGCGTTACCATTATGATATGAATACAAGAGACACACTCGACACGCAGTTGAACGTATTTGCCGACTTCAAGCCGCATATCCCCGCACAGTACCGTGAAGCAAAATATATCTGTCTGGGCAACATCGACCCTGAACTGCAGATGAAAGTGCTGGACCAGGTTTCAAATCCTGAACTTGTCATTCTTGACACAATGAACTTCTGGATTGAAGGGAAACCGGAAGAACTTAAAAAAACTCTTGAAAGAGTCGACATCTTCATTCTTAATGACAGCGAGGCACGTCTCCTGAGCGGTGACCCGAACCTTGTCAAATCGGCGCGGATCATAAGGGAAATGGGACCAAAGACACTTATCATAAAAAAAGGCGAACATGGCGCTCTCCTATTTACAGAGACAGGAATCTTCGCAGCGCCTGCCTATCCTCTTGAATCGATTTACGACCCAACCGGCGCAGGAGACTGCTTTGCGGGAGGATTCCTCGGTCACCTGTCGAGAGCTGAACAGATCAATGAGAGCGAACTGAGAAAGGCCGTTCTCTATGGAAGCGCAATGGCAAGCTTCTGTGTTGAAAAATTCGGAACGGAAAAACTCGCAAGCCTGAACCTTCTCGAAATCGAAGACCGTTATCAAAGCTTTCTCGATCTCTCACGTATCAGTGAATGATCTCTTATTGATCAAGATTCAGGACTATGGAGCAGCTTACCTCTCTTGATTTCAGCATCATCGTCGGCTATCTGGTGCTGACCCTGCTTATCGGGCTCTTTTTTTCAAAAAGAGCTTCTCAGAACGTCGGCGAGTTTTTTCTTTCGGGGCGTAAGCTACCCTGGTGGATTGCCGGAACCGGTATGGTCGCCACCACGTTTGCCGCCGATACGCCGCTTGCCGTTACAGGCCTTGTGGCCAAACACGGCATTGCGGGAAACTGGCTCTGGTGGACGTTTGTATCAGGAGGAATGCTCACCGTGTTTTTCTTTGCCCGACTATGGCGAAGGGCAAACATTCTCACCGACCTTGAGTTTATCGAGTTACGTTACAGCGGCAAACCCGCACAGTTTCTCCGGGGCTTCAAGGCGCTCTACTTCGGGCTCTTTATCAATGCGGTGATCATCGGCTGGGTGAACCTGGCCATGTACAAGATCATCAGGATCTTGCTTCCGGAACTGAATCCTGAAATCACCATTGTCGCCTGCGTTATGCTGACGACCCTTTATTCAGGTCTTTCAGGCCTCTGGGGCGTAACCATAACAGACATGGTACAATTCGTCATATCCATGACGGGATGTATTATTCTGGCCGTCCTGGCGCTTCAGGCTCCGGAAATCACCCAGGCGGGGGGTATAACAAACGCCCTGCCTGAATGGATGTTCAACTTTTTCCCCTCGATCACCGCAAACCCGTCCGCTGAAGGATCAGGAGGCACTCTTGAACTTACCTTTGCTGCGTTTGCCGCGTTCGCTTTCATTCAGTGGTGGGCATCCTGGTATCCCGGCTCGGAACCGGGAGGCGGTGGCTACATCGCTCAGCGCATGATGAGCGCAAAAGACGAAAAGCATTCGCTGCTTGCAACGCTATGGTTCATTATCGCACACTACTGCCTGAGACCCTGGCCATGGATCATAGTAGGACTCGCGAGTCTGGTACTTTTCCCTGACCTGCCTGCTGATCAGAAAGAAGACGGTTTTGTCTATGTCATGCAGTCCCTTCTGCCGCCGGGCCTCAAAGGGCTGCTCATAGCCGCTTTTCTGGCCGCATATATGTCCACCCTCTCAACGCACCTCAACTGGGGGACAAGCTATCTGGTCAATGATTTCTATAAACGCTTTATCAAAACGGAAGCCTCTTCGGCTCACTACGTTACCATTTCAAAGATGTTCACCGCCTGCGTTG
Organism: Chlorobium phaeobacteroides; assembly: GCA_016776555.1. Lineage (GTDB taxonomy): Bacteria > Bacteroidota > Chlorobiia > Chlorobiales > Chlorobiaceae > Prosthecochloris > Prosthecochloris phaeobacteroides_A. The sequence continues at coordinate 33,242 of JADHTF010000017.1, read as the reverse complement.
CGGTTTTTTCCCTATTCATAACCTTCTTTGTGCTGGAAACCATCACCGGTGCCTGGGAATTCATTATCCAGTGCGGAGCCGGCACAGGATTCGTACTCATCCTGCGCTGGTACTGGTGGAGACTCAACGCATGGTCGGAGATCGTTTCCATGATCGCGCCGTTTGCCGCTTACGCCTGGATTGTCTTGTATACCGACATCACTTTCCCGGGTTCTATTTACCTTATCGTTCTCTTTACCATAGCAACAACGCTGCTTGTCACCTATGCAACACCGCCTACGGATGAGAAACAGCTTCAGACCTTCTACTCGGTCACCAGGGTCGGAGGATTTTTCTGGAAAAAAATATCCGACCAGATGCCGGACATAGTCTCTGATAAAGGCTTCTTCAGACTTTTTCTCGACTGGATCTCAGGCGTTATTCTTGTCTATTCGATACTCTTCGGCACGGGAAAAATTATTTTCGGAGAGCCGATGGAAGCCATGATATACTACGGAGCGGCCCTTCTTGCGGGCATCTTCATCTACACTGACCTGAGTCGCAGGGGGTGGAACCAACTGAGCTGAATGAAGTCAAAGGTAAAAAGTCAAGAGGCAAAAAACAGCAGCGGTCTAATAATACGCATACCATAGAAATGTCCAACCTGAACATAGTGCTTGCTTCGCAGTCTCCTCGTCGCCGGGAGCTTCTGGAACTGATGCAGATACCGTTTACGTCGGTTCCTGCTCATATCGATGAAACGTTCGATCCGGAGCTCTCGATCGCTGAAAATATCATGAGCATCGCGGAACAAAAAGCACGCGCTGTCGCGAACAAACAGACAAAACACTCTGACGGCACGATAGTGATCGGGGCAGACACTACCGTTGTCTATGGAGAGATGCCTCTGGGCAAACCTCCGGACTCTGAAGCCGCTTACGGAATGCTCGAAACGCTTCAGGGAACGACACATGAAGTCATGACAGGTTTTGCCATTCTGCACGGAGAGAGCTGCCGGAAAGACTTCGAGACAACACGCGTCACCATAGCTCCGATGAGTGAACAGGAAATACAGCAGTACGTCAGCGAGCAAAAGCCCATCGACAAAGCCGGATCATACGGTATTCAGGACCCTTACATGTCCTGTTTCATTCAGCGCATCGAAGGCTGTTACTATAACGTGGTAGGGCTCCCCCTGTCACGCATATACTCGGTTTTACGCCACCTTACGCTCTTGTAATGAGTAGCGCGGAACAGCACACCTGCAGCAGGCCCGTCGTGTTGATAACAGGCCCTACGGCTTCAGGCAAATCCGCCCTGGCTCACGCTCTGGCAAAAGCTATAAACGCGGAAATTGTTTCGGCGGATTCCCGTCAGATCTACCGTGGAATGGATATCGGAACAGCGAAGCCTTCAATGGAAATGCTCGCTGAAGTACCCTATCACTTTATCAACGAAAAAGAGATCGCCGAGGAGTACAACGCAGGGGATTTCACGTCCGACGCAATGGCGAGAATCCGCTCTATCCATGAAAAAGGCCATGACGCTATAGTCGCAGGTGGTTCGACCCTCTATATCGAGGGACTTCTTCACGGTTTTTCACAACTGCCGAAAAAAGATGCTGACATACGGCGCAGGCTCCAGGAAGAGCTTAACACCGGGGGAGCCGAAAAGCTCTATGCACGCCTTACCACCCTTGATCCTGAACATGCACGAACACTCGACCCCTCGAAAACACAACGTCTTGTCAGAAGCCTTGAGATCATAACGATTACGGGAAAAACCGTTACCGGGCTGCGAGCCGCTGAACATTCCCGTCTCTCTTCGGTCACATTCATTCCCTTCGGCCTCTCTCTACAAAGAAACAGGCTCTATGAAAGAATCAATACAAGAACGGACGCAATGATGGCATCCGGCCTGCTTAAAGAAGCTGAACAGCTCTATGAGCGCTATCTGTCTGCAGAAAACAGAGCAACAATCAATGCGCTGGAGACTGTGGGATACAAAGAGCTGTTTCAGTACTTTGACGGCATACACAGTCTTCTTCGTGCAGTAGAACTCATACAACAGCACACAAGAAATTATGCAAAACGCCAGTTGACTTTTTTCAAAAATAGACTTAATGTTCAGTGGTTGGCGGCACCTGAAAACCTGAAAGAGCTGCATGAACAGAAAGAGCAGCTCATTACGCTGTATTCCAAAACGTAATACCTTTCTTTAAAGGGACTTGACCAGAGTAATACTTCTGCATCGATACAAGAACATCAGCAAAGCTGTAGTCATGAGTACCCTGGCACTGGTTCAAGAGTTACATGTCGTATGAAACATTCAGTATCAAAACGCAAAGATTGCACCATCGTTAAAATTGAAGAGACAATCTTTGATGTTCGCCATGCGCAGAAGTTTTGTTTGTCAATCGAAAAAATTCTGCAAAAAGAAAGCAAGCAGAACATGATTTTCGATTTTTCTCCGGTTAAAGCTATCGATTCAAGCGGAATAAGCTCCATGCTGCTCGCTCATCAGAAAGCTAACCAGTCAGAGGGGGTCGCAATATTTGTCTCTCTCTGTAAGCAGATAAAAGATCTCCTGAAGCTTTCCGGTCTGGATAGACAACTCTATATTTTCACTTCCCTGAATGAAGTCATGACCCTGATAGAAACTCCGGGAAAAGGGAAAAAGAGCTCGAAAAACAGTTCTTCTTCAAAATCAGCGACCAGGAAGAAGAGTAACGAAGAAAACGAACTTGAACATCACGCTGCATCAGCAAACTTGATCGAAGACGATATCATTGATAAGGCGGACATTGAAGATCAATCCTTGTCACCCAAACAACCTCAGAAAAAAAGAGGAAGACCCAGAAAAACCTCCGTTTCACCAACCCCTGAGCAATAGCGACGGAGAGATTCGCTTCCCGTCTCACGCCGCGAAAAGCTGAACACCAGGATATCTCATCGCAAACGATTTTTCATCCCGCATGAACCCGGTCAACCTGCTGTATGCAACAGGAAAAACCTGTTCAATCGCTTGAAATCGGTGTGAACGATTTGCGGTAAATACCGCTTATAGAACAAAAAACCGTCATGTATGGACTATCTTCTGCCCCTCTCCTATATTACCACCGTCACCGGAGGTATTCTGCTCTGGATTCTTGAAGGAGTTATTCCTTTTTTCGCCAACAGAAAAGCCCGCGGTACTCACGCCGCAGGAAATCTCTCGATCGCAGGCGTAAATCTTCTTATCCTCCTGCCGGCGGGAATACTGATGGCAGGAATACTCGAACAGTCAAAATCCTTCTGGCCGGGTATTCGATCACTTGATCTGCCGGTATTTGTCCAGACCATAGTGATCATTCTCCTCATAGACCTCTGGATGTATAGCTGGCACAGAATGAACCATACCGTTGATTTCCTCTGGAGATTCCACGCTGTTCATCACAGTGACCCATCGATGGATGTCACTACCGCCTGGCGGTTTCACTATGTGGAAATCCTCTTTTCCGAAATGCTTCGGCTCCCTGTTTTCATACTCATCGGTGCGGGTATACAGGAGATTCTGATCTACTCGATGCTGATGACCCCCGTCATCGAATTTCACCACAGCAACATCTCCATCTCCTCATCGACCGACAGGCTGCTGCGCACGGTCATACCCACCCCCATGATGCATCGCGTGCATCATTCCGTCGTCAGAGAAGAACATGACTCCAATTATGGCAGCATGCTCTCTTTCTGGGACAGATTTTTCGGGAGCTTCAAAAGCAACATTGATATCAGGAATCTGACTCTCGGCCTTCAGAACGAAAGTTCTCCAGAGCAGCAGCACCTTGCCGCATTGCTCAAAAGACCGTTTCACAACCTCTGAAGAGTAACATGGAAACAGCAGTTTTTATACTTTTTCTATAACAGCTTTACTACAGGTGACGTCAGGCTACAGGTAACCGTTTATCAGCCTTGAAAATGTTTGACCAATACTGCAAATATCAGGTTGAAAAGCTTTTTGACAGTGCAGGCATCCGTGTCAACGGTTCAAATCCCTGGGACATCACGGTACATGACAACAGTCTGTACCCACACATTGTCGTAAACGGCAACCTGGGTTTCGGGGAAACCTACATGGACGGTTGCTGGGATTGTGATGCACTTGACGAGCTGTTCTACAGGATCCTTCGCAACCGCATAAACAGAAAAGTAGGTGTTCTCAATCATTTGGCGCACGCTCTTATCGGGCATATACGCAACTTTCAGAATCCATCAAGATCATTCATTGTAGGCGAAAAGCACTACAACACCGGCAACGACCTCTTTGCCGCAATGCTTGGCCCCGGTATGAACTATAGTTGCGGCTACTGGGAAAACTGCGACAATCTCGAAGAAGCCCAGAACAGGAAACTGCGACTTGTTTTCGAAAAACTGACCTTGCAACCAGGCATGAAGGTACTTGATATCGGATGTGGCTGGGGAGGCGCTGCCCGATATGCCGCCGAGAACTATGGCGTGGAGGTCACAGGAGTTACGATTTCGCAAAAGCAGGCCGATTACGCGAAGAAATACTGCGAGGGTCTGCCTGTTTCGATACAACTTTGCGACTACCGTAAACTCCAAGAAAACTACGACCGGATCTATTCAATCGGCATGTTTGAACATGTAGGCTACAAGAATTACCGCCACTTCTTTGACGTAATCGACCGATGTATTTCAACTGACGGGCGTTGCCTGCTGCATACTATCGGGGGAAACGAACCCTCGACCTGCACGGACCCATGGATAAGCAGGTATATTTTTCCTAATTCGATGATTCCGTCAGCAAGCCAGATAACTTCCTCTTATGAAGGGAAGTTGGTACTTGAAGACTGGCATGTATTCGCCTACGACTATTACCTTACGCTTAAATCATGGCATCAGAATGTGCTGAATAACCGGAAGAACCTTGAGGTCGACTACTGCGAAAGGTTTTTCAGAATGTGGGAATACTATCTGCTCAGCTGCGCCGGCGCTTTCCGCGCAAGACATCTTCAGATATGGCAGCTCCTTCTGACACCCAAAGGAATTACCGGAAGATACCGTGTCCCGAGATAAGGCAAGCCATAAGGGAAAATGTCATGCCGGACTTGATCCGGCATCCACAAAAATGATCAGGCTGAAGAATGGATTCCCGTGTCAGGCACGGGAATAACTGGAAAAAAACACCCCCTGCTCTCTTGTCACTTCTCACTCATCACTCAGAACTTAGATCAATAAAAAAAGGGCGAAATATTTTTTCGCCCCTACAAACTTTGCATGTCAACCGTTCATTCGGGCGGGCACAGGGATCCGCCCCTACGGCTAAATTCTTGCTTCTGACTCCTGACTTCCCCTCATCTCTCGTCCCTCGCCACTACTTATACAGAAACCTGTCAGGATTTGCCTGCTCGAACGCATGAACCTGCAACCTCGATGCGGCAAGAATCTCTTCAAGCGTAAGATCTGATTCAACCATCCTGCGAAAAAGAGATGTTCCTGCAAGCTTATCAAGAAAGTCGCCCCTGGAATGCAGATCAAAAAGTTCAGGATAGAGCTTCTTCAACGTCAGCATAATAGCGACACCGGTTCTGAACGGTTCAAAAACCATACGGTCAGTGACGTTCAGCTGCACCCCTCCGCATTGCAGACCCGCAAACTTGCTTGATGAAGGAGTGAACTGTACCTCCTTGAAGGAAACACCTGGAAGCCTGTGTGCGTCAAGTTCATCTTTCAAAAAACCTGCATTGATGAACGGGGCTCCGAACTGCCTGAACGGCAGCAGAGTCCCGCGACCTTCGCTGACATTTGTCGCTTCGAGGAACACCGTCGCAGGATAGACCAGAACGGTTTGAAGATCTCGAATATTCGGAGAGGGAGAGATGAATTGTGCTGAGGAATATTCATCAGCAAAGCGGCGCGAATCATACCCGTTCATGGCGACAACCTTCAGATCGAGCTCCTGATAGTACCGTTTTTTCAGGAAACAGGCAATCTCGCCTACCGTCATGGAATGAATAAACGGAACAGGAACCATACCGACAAAAGAACTCTTTTCAGGATCCAGCATAAACCCCTCCGCGGGCAGCGGGGCAAGAGGATTCATACGATCAAGCACCATGAAAGAAACACCAGCTTCCTGGCAGGCCTCCATGGCATACCGCATGGTTGAAATATAGGTATAACAACGGACACCGACATCCTGCAGGTCAAAAACCAGAACGTCAACCGTATTTTTCAACAGTTGAACATCCGGCTTCCTGGCGGCACCGTATAATGAATACACCTTGAGATCACCGGCAAGCGTTTCATCTTCAACACTATCGCCAGCCTTGACGACTGCACGGAAACCATGCTCCGGAGCCATCAGGTATTTCAAATCAAGACCGTGGCGAAGAAATACTTTGTAGCCGTCTTCCCCTGTAGAACTTACTCCGGCGGCATTGGTTATCAATGCGACTCTTTTCCCCTTGAGCCTTTGGCAACGTTCCGCATCGAGCACATCGAGGCCCGAAAGCAGCTGCCGCGACAGAAGCGGCCGGGAGACGATCAAAAAACAGAGAAAAAAGAAAAAAATTAATCCTGGGTTCTTCACATCATTTGTTCCGGATTCATACAAGACACTTCAACACGATCCTCGCAGCATAGTTGAATACCTGACTATCTGCATGATGAGAAAAATACGACCCTTCCCGGAAACGCAAAAGAAATTTGTCGATGTACAATAAAAAAGCCGCACTTTGTAATGCGGCTTTTTTATTGTGGTGGGGACAGGACTTGAACCTGCAACCTTCGGGTTATGAGCCCGACGAGCTACCAATTGCTCCACCCCACGATGTTATAGTACCTTAATATAAGAAATATCCTTTCTCATACAAACATCATTGAACACTTTTTCCATTTACTCCTGTTCCCTCAACATCTGCAAGATGGAGAGCACCGTCAGATCCTTCAACGGCCAGAATCATTCCCTGTGAAACCTCACCCCTGATCTTTCTTTCAGCAAGATTTGCGACAAGGATCACATTTTTTCCCATGATCGACTCCGGAGAACAGGATTGAGCGATACCTGCAAGCACCTGGCGGTTTTCAGAGCCCACCTTCACAAGCAGCTTGAGGAGCTTGTCGGCTTTTTTCACCTTCTCACAACCGATAACCGTTCCAACGCGAAGATCAACCTTCTGAAAGTCGTCGAAACTGATTTCAGGCTTGATTTTCAGCTCCTCTTTCGACTCCCCCTTTTCCTGACTCCTGACTTCCTCAAGCAGACGTTCAATCTTTTCAAGTTCCGGAGCTATGTCCCCGTCTTCGATCTTTGTAAACAGGATTTCGGACTTCTTGTGCAGCTTGTGACCTTTTTGCAACTGCGGTGATCTCGCCATATGCCAGGTGACATCACCTTTTTTTACAGCATCATCGAGGGATTGATCAAATCCCAGCAAAGCATATATCCTGTTCGACGTATGAGGGATAACCGGGTACCATGCCAACGCGAGCGTATAGCAGAGGTTAAGCGAGAGAGCCATGGTTTTTCCGGCCGCTTCCCTGTCGGTTTTCATGACTTTCCATGGCTCGGATTCCGTGAGAAAACGGTTTGCCAAACGGGCTATCTGCATCGTCAGAGAAGCCGCTTCCCTGAAATGAAACTGCTCATAGGCCTGATCGAGTTTCTCAAAAGAGTCTGCCCAGTCGATACCAAGCGCGTCCCAGTCCTCACCGGTACACGCATATGGCAGTTCACCATCAAATTTTGAATTGGTAAAATCAATAGAACGTTTTATGAAATTACCCAGCGTATCGGCAAGTTCGCCGTTTGTCCTGTTCTGAAAATCAGACCAGCTGAAATCACTGTCCTTGCTTTCAGGATAATTCATCGCTATGGAATACCTCAACGTATCGGCAGGAAACCTGTCGAGAAATTCCCCGAGGTAGACCGCATAATTCCTGGATTTCGAAAATTTCCTTCCCTCGAAATTCATGAACTCCGATGCCGGAACATTATCTGCAAGAGAGTACTTCCCGCCCACTCTGTCTTCATTCCATGCCATGAGAATAGCGGGAAACATGAGGGTATGGAAAACAACGTTATCCTTACCGATAAAATTGATGATTCGGCACTCGGAACTCTGCCAGTAGTCCCGCCATAACTCCGGGTTCCCCTCTTTCTCAGCCCACTCCCGGGTAAAAGATATGTAGCCAAGAACAGCATCAAACCATACATAAAGCACCTTGCCCTGCGCTTCGTCGGTATCAAGAGGTACAGGAATCCCCCAGTGAAGATCTCTTGTAATCGCCCTGTCCTTCAGCCCCTGGTTAAGCCAGGTCCTGGTGTAGTTAAGAACGTTTGCACGCCAGTCATCGTCATGGGAATCAACAAAGTTCTTGAGCTGATCCTGAAATCTTCCCAGTGGAAAATACCAGTGAAGGGTCTCGCGGAGTTCCGGTGTACGGTCTGAAAGCTTGCTCCTCGGATTGCTCAGTTCTCGCGGGCTCAGATGCGTGCCGCATTGTTCGCACTGATCTCCATTAGCCTCCGGATTGTTGCAAACCGGGCAGGTCCCCACCACATAACGGTCTGAAAGATACCGGCGTGCTTCAGGATCATAAAAATGACGTTCTTTTTTCTTGACGAAAATATTTTTGCGCTCGATCTCGGAAAAAAACTCCTGTGCTGTCCTGAAATGAACAGGCGAGGTTGTTCTGCCATAGTGATCAAATGAAATGCCGCAACGCTCGAAAGCGTCCATATTCCGGCTATGATAGCGATCAACAACATCCTGCGGGGAAATACCTTCCTTGTCAGCCGTAATGGTTATAGGGACTCCGTGTTCGTCTGAACCGCCAATGTGTATGATGTTTTCTCCCTGCATTCGCTTGAAACGGACATAGATATCAGCCGGCAGGTAGACGCCTGCCAGATGCCCGAGATGTACCGGGCCGTTTGCATATGGTAAGGCTGTAGTAACAAGTGTTCTTGAAAAATTATTAGTCATGCGAAAGAATAAATATCTTACGTTCGTGGTTTACTTCTTGACAAACAACGCCTTAAACTCCTCTATCGGCATGATGACCTCTTTTCCGTCCGTCGGATAACGAAGAGAAATTTCTTTTTTTGCCGGATCGATGCCTTCGATAATAGCGATTCCCTCGGCAGTAGTCACTTTGCTGCCCAATGGCGGATAGCTGTTCGGCCGGGATTTTTTGGAGCACTTGTCATTCCTGGAATAACTGAGACAGCACTTGGGGCGATTGCACTGGCCGATAACATTAAAGGAGTGATTCTCGCCATGGGAATTTTCATATCCGTTCTGTTTTTCCGCGAAAGGATTGGCATGAATTTTCTGTATCCAGCTTGAGCAGCATAAGACACAACCGCAAGCCCCGAAAGTGTTGGCCCTCCGGGCTTCCTCCCTGGAGGTGATCTGCACCATCTGGATCCTTGCCTTGAACTCACTTGCAAGATCCCGTACAAGAGAACGGAAATCCACTCTGTGTGTCGCTGTATAAAAAACCGTTACTTTTTGCTGGTCCATACGAAGTTCCACATCGACAAGCTTCATATCAAGTCTATGCCCCTTGATCTTCGCCATACACACATCACGAATCTCCGGCTCTCTCTCCCTCACCGAATGCAGCTCCTCTTTGTCATGTTCATCGGCAAAACGCACTATATTTCCCAGAGTCTCCTTACTCTGATCTATGCCCTTCAACTGCATCTTTTTACGGGCAATGGCTCCTGTCGAATAGACAATCCCGTAGTCAAAACCACCGTCAGCCTCAACGATAACCGCCGTTCCGATATCCGATGCCTCACCTGTAGCGTTTATGAAAAACTCCCTGCGACAGCATTTCAGTTCGATCTCGCATATATCTTTGCCATTCTTTTCTTCACCGTAAAGCTGTTCAATTTCACGATGCAACATGCGTGAAAGCTGTAAACGAACCTTTGCATAGTCACCTAACGTACAACTGCATATAACATTACCCATGAACGTACATCATTTAAGCGGGCCATAAGACCCATTGTAAGTTACAGTTCCATTGCCTCATACGAACGGCTTCTCCATAACAATGCATGATACTCACTGCTTCTGCTTCCCGGCCTTCCCTCTCAATGTACAATAACCTTTCAAGCGTTCAACCTTTCTGTTTATTGACTCGGCACCCCTCACAGCGATATGAAAATCATCTGTCTCACGGGAAATTATTTTTTCTTTCAGCCAGTCAAGATGCCGGGTTGTCGTATCCTGCATGTGAACAGTGAGTTCCCGCACACCGGCAAAACCAGACGACTCAATACGTACAGGAGGTCTGAAAGAGAGAAACAGGTCAGGCCTCTGTTCTTCAAGATATTCAATCCGGCTGACAACTGAAACCAGATATATCCCTTCGGTTTGCCGGAGCACACGTGAGACAAGAGATGCGGTGCCGTTGAAAAAACGGACAGGCCTCGCATCGACATGCTCTATTTTCCCCTGTGGAAACACCCATAAAGCGTTCTGTCTTCCGCTTTCCTCCGTAAGACATTTCGCGGCATAGTCCAGAGTATGAACAGCGCTTCTCGGACGGCTGCGATCAATGGAAAAGGCCCCCAGGCGGGTAAAAAAAAGGTGCTTTACAAGCTGCTGATATTCAATGATGATATAGAGGTTCTGTCTGAAATACTTTTCAGTGCAGAGCTGCGACCAGAAACCGTCCCACCAGTACGCGTGATTACAATAAAAAACAACGGGATAATCAAGGTCCATAGCAGGAGTTTCAGGAGGCATTGAAACCCTTACAGCGTGAAAATGTTTCCTGAACTGCCGTCGGGAATACCAGCTGAACCAGCGCGTGTACGCACTGCTTCGACGGACTGTTAACATAAGCTGCGGCTCATAGTGACTTTCAGGTTATCCATCAGGGTTTTCAAGACTGATAATGGATTACGGCATCCACAATGACAATAACAGCAGAACTGTTCAATCAGGAAAATGCATTCCTGATCCTTCCCACAGCCTCTTCCAGCTCACTGATCGACGCGGCATAGGACAATCTGAGATTTTCAGGAGCGCCGAAAGCCTCGCCCGGAACCGTAGCGACAAAATGGTCGACAAGAAGATATTCGGCAACATCCGTCGAATTTTTCATCTCTTTGCCGTTGAATGTTTTACCCAGAAGCCCACTGATAGACGGAAAAATATAGAACGCGCCGTCAGGAAGCGTTGTAGTTATTCCGGGAATCTCATTCAGCGCCTTGAACATATAATCACGGCGACGCTCAAATTCCTCCGTCCGTTCCTTTATCACCTGCTGATCGCCTGTCAGAGCCGCAAGCGCAGCTTTCTGAGCGATAGAGTTTGCGTTGGATGTGGTCTGGGACTGAATTTTCCCGCAAGCATCAATGAGCCATTCAGGGCCTGCAAGGTATCCGATTCTCCAACCGGTCATCGAATAGGTCTTTGAAACGCCGTTGCTGACAATAACCCAGTCACGCATCCCGGGAATTCTTGCAGGTGAAAACGGTTTCTTCTCACCGTAGACAATCTGATCGTACATCTCATCGGAAAGAACAAAAATCTCACGTCCGTCAAGTACCGCCATCAACGCCCGGACTTCCTCTTCTGCATAGACCGCTCCCGAGGGATTTGAGGGCGAATTCAGAATAAGCACCTTCGTTTTGTCCGTTATGGCCGACTCAAGCTGTTCAGGGCTCATCTTGTATCCGGAATCGAGGGTTGTCGATACAATCACGGGTTCCGCCCCTGCAAGTCTTACCATTTCAGGAAAACTCACCCAGAAAGGGGCCGGAATTATCACCTCGTCGCCCTCCTGACAAAGCGCAAGAAGAGCATTCGCGAGCGTCTGTTTTCCGCCATTGCTGACAATAATCTGCTTCTGGGAAAAATCGATGCCGTTATCTCTTTTGAATTTTTCGATAATGGCCGCCTTCAGCTCAGGAATCCCTGCATTTGCAGTGTAGCGAGTAAAACCGCTTCTGATCGCTTCTATACCGGCCTCTGCGACAAAATCAGGAGTCGGAAAATCCGGTTCACCTGCAGACAGGCTGACAACATCCTTTCCCTCTGCCTTCATCTGCTTTGCAAGCCCGGTAATCTTCATTGTTTGCGATTCCTGCATACTCAGTACCCGACGGGTAAGATATTTTTCACCGGCACTCTTGTTTGTAGTCATAACTGTTTCAATGTTTTTCAAATTATTGAGCATTCTGCTCTTCATACTTTTTCTTCAACATAGCAAGAACACAGGGATGCACAAATTTACTGACATCCCCGCCGAGCAATGCGACTTCCCTGATAATCGACGACGCCACATAGGTGTACTTGACATTAGGCATCAGAAAAACAGTCGTCACCTCAGGATTCAGGTGCCTGTTAAGCAACGAAAGCTGAAATTCATATTCAAAATCCTTCACCTGACGCAAACCACGGACAATGGCGGTAGCTCCAACCGAATGTGCATATTCTGCCAGAAGCCCGCCATGAAGCACCTCCACGCTTACCCCGGAAGTCGATGCGGTGATCTCTCTGATCATACTGCAACGTTCATCAACCGTAAACAGAGAGCTTTTTTTACTGTTCTCGGCAAGAACAATATAGACCTTGTCAAAAATAGTCAGCGCACGTTCAAGAACATCCAGATGGCCATTGGTGAACGGGTCGAATGTACCCGGATAGATGGCAAGCCTCTCCATAGTGATCCCTCCGAATTAAACGACAGGTGTTAAACAACTCCCCTACTGTTATTCCGCAGCCCATCCCTTCTCCCTGTACTCCCTCTTTTTCTTTGGCTGCCCTCTTCGGCATGCTCTCCTGAGACCTTTCCAGGAAAGAGTCAGCAAAAAAATGTAACTCTCGTCATCCCGTAATCCTTATGAAAAGCATAGTGCTTCTCATCCTCAAAACCGTGCCGGTTACTGTGCTCAATGAGCAGCATACCGTTCTGTGCAAGCAGACCGCTTTTGAATATATCCCTGATCAGCGCCCTGTAGTCACGCCAGCTGTAGGGAGGATCGCAAAAAATGATAGCATACGACCCTTTCTCTGTTTTGATGAACTGCTCGACGTCACGCTTTACGATGCTGACCGATGATGCAATACCAAGTTCTGCCGCAGTTTCCTTCAGTGATTTCAGGGATTGAACGCTGGTATCAACAAATGTCGCCTCTTCAGCCCCCCTGCTCAGCGCTTCATATCCAAGAGAACCAAAGCCGGCGAAAAGATCCAGCACGTGTATACCGGCAAGCTCCATGCGCACTGACACTATATCGAACAGAGACTTTTTCACCCTGCTGCTGCAGGGACGAATAGAACCGGTTGTGCTTCGCTGAAGATTCCTTCCCTTGTATATGCCTGACTGTATTTTCATACTGTGATTTAAAAATCACCGAAAGAGGTTTCACCGAGAAGCGCAAGAGCCTCCTGACACTGCTCGACAGAAGGGGTTGTTCCGTGCCAGTTTGTGTTGTCCGGCATCGTTCCCTCAAAAAACGGCACACCTTTTCCCATTACTGTTACAGCGAGAATCACCGATGGTCCGGTTCGAACCTCTGCAGATCGAATCTTTTCCGTTACAGCGATAACATCCTCTATATCATTGCCGTCACACTGCAGAACATTCCAGCCGAACGCCCTCCATTTATCGGCAAACGGCTCAATGTTCATCACATCATGAACCTCACCGTCTATCTGCTGGTTGTTGCAGTCAACGATACCCACAAGATTACCAAGCCCGTAATGTGAAGCGCTCATCGCGGCCTCCCATATCTGTCCCTCCTGACACTCACCGTCTCCCATTAAACAGAAAACATCTCCGGAATCACCGTCGATGTTTTTTCCCAGAGCCGCGCCTACGGCAGCCGAGAGCCCCTGACCGAGCGAACCTGATGCGATATGTATACCCGGCAATCCTGACTCTGATGCAGGATGCCCCTGAAGATAGCTGTTGATTTTACGCAGAGACTCAAGCTCATCAAGGCGAAAGTAACCGCTTCGCGCAAGGACACTGTACCACACTGGCGCGATGTGACCGTTTGAAAGAAAAAGCACATCCTCATCAGCACCCTCTCTGAAACCGTGAGGGTTGTGACGCATGACCCTGAAATAGAGCGCCGTGAATATATCAGCCATGCCCAACGAACCGCCGGTATGTCCTGACGATGCCATGGTAAGCATACGAACGACATCGCGTCGCACCTGACAGGCCATTTCCTGCAATTCACCTGTCGATTCCAGAACAACCTTTTTTCCTTTTCGATCAGCAGGATAAGGCTTTAAAAATTTTGCCATTACTGTAGTAGAATAAAACCTCTTGACTGGTTATATGTTGATTCAGAAAAACTAAAGGGCACCTCGATTAATTTGTTGCGCGACCCGAATACTTCGTTGGTCGGTGCTCGAAATCCTCATGTACTCTGTGTACACTCAGGCTTCTGTGCTCCGTCCGCCTTGTCTTCAGCTCGCTCACGACCATTAATAGAGGAGCCCTAAAGGTAATCGCAAAGGAATAAAAAACCAACACATTTGGGAGCATCCGGAAACCTGTCACGCGTTCTTCCCTCATGAGTGTTTCCGGGACACAGCTCATCCTTTTGCATGAGCCCTTCTATACCTGACAATTCCTATAATAATAATACAGAGAAACACCAGGCTCAATGGTATGCTGTAGAGAGCCATGTATGCACCGATTTCCTGCCAGTTTTCTCCAAGAAAATACCCGCCGCTCAAGAGCAGCACATACCAGATGAGTGAACTTGCAAGGGCAGCGAAAAAAACACCTGATACGTGAAGGTGCATGAAGCCGGCCATCACTGAAATGATAGCCCTGTAGCCAAAAAGAAAGCGGTTGATCAGTACTGCGAAATAGCCGTGCGCGGTAAACCGGAGACGGGCTCTCTCCATGAGATCGGGAGGAAACATTCTGTGAACGGTTCTTACAACGCCATGCCGCAGTCTGCTCTCTCCCCTGGAATATATTCTGAGACCGATTGTCCGGCTCAGAAGAAACATCACCATAAACCCGAGCGTCGAGCCTGCTGATGCGAAAGCAACAGAAAACCAGAAATCAATATCGCTGGAAAACGAGAGATAACCGATAAAAGCCACAGGAACATCACCCGGAACAGGGGGTACTACGTTCTCAAGAAAAGAGATGAAAAACAGAAACAGGTAGACCGCCGCGGGATCCGCCGACCTCAGATATTCTATAATACTTTCGAGCATGCACTCCTGTGGCTCATGGCCGACATCTATGGTAAATCAAGAACCCGGTGCTGCACCTCTGTATACGCATCTTCAACACCACCGAGATCAAACCGGAAACGATCCTTATCCATCTTCTCACCGGTATCCAGATCCCAGAACCGGCAGGTGTCGGGACTGATTTCATCACCAAGCAGAATTTCACCGTTATGTCGTCCGAATTCAAGTTTGAAATCAACCAGATTCAGTTTTCTCCCGGCAAAAAACGTTTTCAGGAGCGTATTGATCGTAGCCGCCTGCTCTTTGAGCAGCTCGAGTTCTTCATAGTTCGCCAGGCCGAGGGCGACAGCATGACTTTCATTCATCAGAGGATCATCAAGATCATCATCCTTCAAATAGAGTTCAATGATAGGATCTTCAAGCCTGAAGCCTTCCTCAAAACCGTACCGTCTCACCAGTGACCCTGCCGCCGTATTTCGAACGACCACTTCCACCAGGATAATGTCAAGACGCTTGCAGAGCATGTCCCTGTCGGAAAGTTTTTCAACAAAATGGGTTGAAACGCCATGTTCAGCAAGGTAGGTAAACAGCTTGCAGGATATCGCATTGTTAACGACACCCTTGTTACCGATCGTACCTTTTTTCTTGTTGTTAAACGCGGTGGCATCATCCTTGAATTCCTGAATAACAAGGTCTTTATTATCCGTCAGGAATACTTTCTTTGCCTTTCCCTCGTGAAGAAGCTCTGTTTTATTCATGCTGTAAAAACAATTTTATGATTTAGTTTAAATTATAACCCAATATACAGGTTTACCACAGAACCTGACAGCAACATCCTTACCGAACGCTTCACGTCATGAAAACACCCGCTCTTCTTCTGTCGCTCGTCATAACAGTTTCAATACTTGGTTCATTGCCGATTCTGGAAAAAATAACGCTGGCACGAATGAATGTCACGCAGATGATTTTTCTCAGAAGTCTTTCCCAGACAATCATACTCGGTATCGTTGTCTGGCTTGGAACATCCTCGGTTCAAGGCGGTATACCGATAAAATATACAATATACGCCCTTCTTCAGGGAGTCGCCATCACCGTCATGCTTTTCTTCTATCTTTCAGCCATAAAAACAACCGAAGTCTCTTTCGTCAACCCGATCATTGCCGCCGCTCCACTTATAACCTATGCAATGGCTGTGTTTATACTCAACGAGCAATTCAATCCGGTAAGGCTTTCAGGGGTAATTCTCGTTGCAGGAGGTGTCGCGCTGATTCTCTATAGCCGGTAACCGATCGGGACGGGATAATTTTTATCCGTTTTCAACATCATTGGCCCGCTGAACAGCGCCACGGAGCACGATATGCACCTGGTCATCCGTCAGACCCTTTTCCATCAGAAAATTCATAAAACGAAAAACGCCAAGATCAGAGAGCATGGCTTTCGGCTGATCCTCTTCACCCAACCCCCTTGACCGGCAATGCTCACAAGCTGTATCGATCCAGTTTGCAATAAACTGTTCAGACTTTCCGTCACTGCTGAAATAGTCTGTAACAATTCGCACGACATCAGCCTCTGACGGTTGAGGATTCTCGTCAAATATCTGCTGCATCTCCCGGGATATCCTGGCCAGGACATCTACAGCCTCCCTGTCAAGTGCCTCTTCGAGAATATCCTTGGCCTTCTCTTTAACATCAAGCTTTTTAGCCATACTGCTGAGGATCGTAGGATGTTTATGCTTCAGGTAGATAAAAACACCGGGACAAGTTACATATCATTCTTGTAAAGAAAAAAAAATAGTGTGTATGAGCACTACGGGAGGTTGCGACTTACCGGCAATCCTTCGTCATTGACTGCTCCACGCCTGTTACACTCTCCTGCAGAATCGCCCAAAGAAACATATTTGCCTGACACTTTTTTCAGATAACGTATTCAGAATATGAGATCTTTTGCTATACTTTTTTATTACTCCACTCAAATCACCGCAGAGCCTGAACACATCTCCTGATACCATGCGAAAACTGTCACGCCTTATCTGCATAACTCTTCTGCTGTCACTGACGGCCGTTTCTCCTTTCAATCAGGCTCTTGCGGACAACGACAAACTCACCATGATGTGGTGGAATGTGGAAAATCTTTTTGATACGGTTGACGATCCCTTGACCCGTGACAGCGAATTCACTCCTGAAGGGAAAAAGCGATGGACAGAGAAAAAACTTCTGCTGAAATGCATGCGCATCTCACACATTGTTAAAGTCGCGGCCCTGAAAACCGGCGGTTACCCCGGAATTCTGGCGTTTGCAGAAGTTGAAAATCTCAACGTGTTCAAAAAACTGCTTTCGTTTCTGCCTGACAACTCCTACAAAACCGCATACCATGCCTCCAATGATCCAAGAGGGATCGATATAGCACTTGCATATGACGCGGAAAAAATCAGGCTGCTTCGAACGCTATCCTATCGGGTAAACCTCAGGGAAAGGAACACGAGAGACATAACACTCTACAGCTTTACAGCAGATAACTGCCCCTTTTTCCTGCTGGTCAACCACTGGCCTTCAAGGTCTCTCGATCAGGCATGGTCCGAACCTTTTCGGCTTCAGGCCGCACAAACCGCAAAGACAATTATCGACAGTCTCCGTAAAATCAGTACAGACGCAGACATTGTGGTCATGGGGGACTTCAACGATGACCCCGGGGACAAATCGATTCAGGAAATCCTGCATGCGACAACAGAGAGAGATGCCTTCTCGAGAAAGAGTATCGGCAAACTCTTCAACTTCTGGACAAAAAGTCGTGAAAAAGGAAGCTGCTACTTCCGGAGCAGATGGTTTCAATTCGATCAGGTCATGGTTTCATCCGGACTATTCGATGACCGGGGCTTATCTGTTCCGGAAGATGCTTTCAGCTGTTTTCATATCCGTCATATGGAAAAAGGAAGCAACAGGCGCCCCTATGCGACCTACAAAGGACCGAAATATCTCGGCGGCTATTCAGATCATTTTCCTCTTCTTTTTCAAGCTGAAGTTCACAAGCCGTAGAGAGAAGAAAAACCCCTGGCAGATAGTGATCTCTGCTTTGAAGAACCCTTGAGAAGTTGTAACTTTGCACTCGTTATGATCTTTACGATTGTACTCCACATACACTCCGCCACTTTCTTTCACGGGTTCACGTAACTACCCGCGATTGCCTGACGAGAAACCTGAATTTGTTTCAGCGAGAGCTTTTCACGGTTGCTTCTTACATCACGCAATTATTAACGCAAAAATAAAAATGGACAACCAATTACTCATTTATGCAATACCCCTTTCAGGTGTCATTGCATTACTCTATGCATTGTACAAAGCCGCTTGGGTGTCAAAGCAGGATCCCGGCACCGAAGAAATGGTAACTATCGCAGGCCACATCGCTGATGGCGCTGTAGCTTTTTTGAAACGGGAGTACAAAGTCTTAGCCATCTTTGTCATTTCTGTAGCCATTCTTCTGGGTTTCGCCAACAGCGGCAGGCCGGATTCCTCTCCGATTATCTCCGTAAGCTTTGTTGTCGGAGCAATCTGCTCGGCACTTGCAGGATACTTCGGAATGAAAGTAGCAACCAAAGCTAACGTCAGAACAACAAATGCCGCACGAACAGGATTATCGAAAGCTCTGAACGTAGCATTTTCCGGAGGTCTCGTCATGGGGCTGTCGGTCGTCGGACTTGGCATACTCGGACTGTCGGTTCTTTTTATTGTATACTCCAGCCAGTTTTCTGAAATAAATCAGGTCATCAATCTGATCTCCGGCTTCTCTCTTGGCGCTTCCTCCATCGCGCTCTTCGCGCGTGTCGGCGGCGGCATTTACACCAAGGCTGCCGACGTTGGCGCGGATCTTGCCGGAAAAGTTTATGAAGGAATTCCGGAAGATGATCCGAGAAATCCGGCAACTATCGCAGATAACGTCGGTGACAATGTAGGGGACGTAGCCGGAATGGGCGCTGACCTTTTTGAAAGTTACGTCGGCTCGATTATTGGGACCATGGTTCTCGGCGCAGCGTTTGTCCCCGTATTCGGCAGCATGGGCGAATCGACCATAGCAGCTGTAATTCTCCCGCTTGCCATTGCTGCAGTAGGGATTCTCGTCTCTATTGCCGGTTCGTTTTTTGTGCACGTTAAAGAAGGAGGCAACCCGCAGAGAGGACTCAACACCGGTGAATTCGGCGCTTCATTCATCATGGCCATACTGAGTTACTTCATCATCACAAACATCCTGCCGTCAAGCTGGGTTGTAAACGACGTCACCTATACCTCTCTCAATGTCTTTTTTGCGGTTCTTACAGGGCTTCTCGCCGGCGTCTTGATCGGCCTGATTACTGAGTACTACTGCTCCACGCACAACAAACCCGTTGAAAGCATCGCCTACCAGAGCGTCACCGGCGCTGCCACAAACATTATCGCAGGTCTGGGTATAGGCATGATGTCTACAGGACTTCCTATCATTGTGCTGTCCGCCGCGATTATCGCTTCTCACTACTTTGCAGGCCTTTACGGAATTGCTATCGCCGCGCTCGGCATGTTATCCGTAACCGGCATACAGCTTGCCGTCGATGCCTATGGACCAATCTCGGATAATGCAGGAGGCATTGCAGAAATGGCAAGCCTTCCTCCGGAAGTCCGGGAAAGAACAGATACGCTGGACGCAGTAGGAAACACCACCGCCGCTATCGGTAAAGGCTTCGCTATCGGCAGTGCCGCGTTGACAGCACTTGCGCTTTTTGCCGCTTTCCGCCAGCAGGCGGATGTTGTATCCATAGACATCTCTGAACCGGTGATCATGGCTGGCCTGCTGCTCGGAGCTATGCTGCCGTTTGTCTTCAGCGCTATGGCAATGAACGCTGTAGGCCGGGCGGCAAGGGATATGATCACCGAAGTCGGCCGTCAGTTCAATGAAATTGCCGGCCTCAGGGAAGGCACCGCTCCGGCAGAGTTCGCTCACTGTGTGGACATCTCCACAAAGGCAGCCATCAGGGAAATGATACTTCCGGGAACACTCGGAGTGCTTGTTCCGGTAGTCGTGGGGTTTGTCTCAAAAGATATGCTTGGCGGACTGCTGGCTGGAGTGACCTCTTCAGGCGTACTGCTTGCCATATTCCAGTCAAACGCCGGTGGAGCATGGGATAACGCGAAAAAAAGGATTGAAGGCGGGATTGAGTTCGATGGAGTCACCTACGGGAAAGGAACCGAAGCCCACAAGGCGGCTGTTGTCGGCGATACGGTAGGCGATCCGTTCAAGGATACCAGCGGCCCGAGCCTGAACATTCTCATGAAACTTATTGCGGTTGTGGCGCTTGTGATAGCCCCACTGATCCGGTGATAACTTTCGATAAGCACCATATGCAGAGGCTGCCTCAAAAGGGCAGCCTCTTGTATTTTGAGCAGGAAATGCTTAGCGGCATCCCTTCCGGTTGTCATCCCCGTGTATTAACATGAATAGTACACAGGGCGGCATGACTCCCCTCCACTCCCTGTCATTCCCGTGCCTGACACGGGAATCCATTCTTTTCATGAAAACCCCATGGATGCCGGATCAAGTCCGGCATGACTTTCTGACGGGGTACATGCCCTTCAAGTCCGGCATGACTCCTCCCCTCTCCCTGTCATTCCCGTGCCTGACACGGGAATCCATTCTTTTCCTGAAAACCCCATGGATGCCGGATCAAGTCCGGCATGACTTTCTGACGGGGTACATGCCCTTCAAGTCCGGCATGACTCCCCTCCACTCCCTGCCATTCCCGTGCCTGACACGGGAATCCATTCTTTTCCTGAAAACCCCATGGATGCCGGATCAAGTCTGGCATGACTTTCTGACGGGGTACATGCCCTTCAAGTCCGGCATGACTCCTCCCCTCTCCCTGACATTCCCGTGCCTGACACGGGAATCCATTCTTACTATTGGGAGGCCCTGTGGATGCCGGTTCACCCGTGTAATAACATGAATAGTACACAGGGCGGCATGACTGTATGTGGTTTTGAGCTTTTTTATGGCGTTTAAACCATAGGTGACAGGCTTCTGAGAAACCCTCTTTTTTTATTTAAAACATTATTTACCATCTTAACAACCGTAATACCATTCATCAAGCCTCTCAGCCATACCTATGAAACTCATTGTCGGCCTTGGAAATCCTGAAAAAAGGCACGAAAACACGCGACACAATATCGGATTCGAAGTTATTGATGAAATGGCCCGGCTCTTTCAGACAGGCATGACCACGGGAAAAGGCAATTTTCACCATGCGAAAATCACCCACAGAGGAAAAGGAGTCATCGTGCTCAAACCGATGACCTACATGAATCTTTCAGGCCATGCCGTAGTTGCCGCAATGAACTTCTATAAAATCCCTGTGGAAGAGATCCTCGTCATCTGTGATGACCTCAACATACCTCTTGGATCGATCAGACTGCGAGCAAAAGGCTCAGCCGGAGGCCAGAACGGTCTCAAACACATCATCCAGTGCCTCGGCAGAGAAGATTTCGCCCGCCTGCGTGTAGGCATAGGGAGGGATCACCCCTCAGGCTCCTACTCATCTTTTGTGCTGGGAAAGTTCTCTGAAGAAGAACGGAAGACCGCTGACAGTATTATTCCTGAATGTGCCGAAGCCGCTCTTGATTTTGTTGTACACGGCATCGAACATGCTATGAACCGGTTTAACAGAAAAAACGCCTAACCCGCCATTGTCTGCATCACATTCGTACTCTGGCAGATCGAATTGCGCTGCATGAACGAAATGGCTCTGGCGTTGAAATCTTTCGGCTGGTCAACGTTACAGACATGGCCTGAATCCAGGATCACCTCCAGAAATGAATTTGTGTGCCTCTGCACGATATACTCGACCGCAGGAAGAAACATGTAGTCCTCCTGTCCGGTGAGATAGAGGGTCGGAATACCTGTATCTTTTTCCTCAAAATACTTCAGAAGAGGATTCAGCTCATAGGTCAATTTGAACCACCGCATAAACTCTTTCTGCGCCACTTTTTTGGCCTCGTTGACAAACAGAAGACGTGATTTTTTATGCCTTGCTCTGGGCATGATGATCCAGGCGAAAAATCCGTACAACCACATATACGGAACAAAACGCTTGAACGCATTCCCCACCCCCACCAGAAATCTCGCTCTGACATTCAGGCGGATAATCGCGCCGCCCATGACCATTGAGCAAACCCGGTCAGGAATAAGCTCGCTGATCTGACGGATAAGAATAGTTCCCAGCGAAACACCGATAAAGTGAGCCTTTTGAATGTTCAGGTGATCGAGTACCTCGATAATATCCAGCGTTATATCCTCAAAGCTATAGGGCCTTTTGTGGGAAAGAGGGAGTCCTTTGGATTTCCCATGTCCCCTTAAATCTACCATCAGAACGTTGAAGTGCTTCTTGAACTCCTTTATCTGAAGAAACCATATTGATGAACTCCCCCCTGCTCCGTGAACCAATACTACCCAGGGCGCCGTCTCAGAAAGTTCATATGTCCTGTAGTGAAGCATAATACTTATAGCTTTGAAATTTTGCCGGGCATACGTTTTTTATTGATTAGTAAAGGTTTTCACCATTTCATAGAGCGCCACCCCCGCGGCAACCGATACGTTCAGGGAGTGCTTGGTTCCATATTGAGGGATCTCAAAAACATGATCACAAAACTGAAGCACATCATCATCGATTCCATCAACTTCATTACCGAGAATGAGGCAGAGCGGAAAATCATCTTTCTTAATATCAGTATACGGACGGCTGTTTTCTGTGATCTCCAGACCGCAGATAGTCACACCCGAATCCTTGAGAACACCCAGAATCTCTTCAGGATGTGTATAATACTCCCAGTCAACGCTCTCCTGTGCTCCCAGTGCGGTTTTATCTATCTCCTTTCTCGGAGGGGTCGCGGTATAACCGGTAATGATCAATCGATCAATCCCGGCTGCATCCGCTGTACGAAAAACAGACCCCACATTATACATACTGCGAATATTATGCAGCAACACCGTTACAGGATGCTTCTGTTTCCTGGAGTATTCTTCAACACTTAAACGGGACATTTCATCACCCCGCAATTTATTGAATGACCTTCTCATTACATCATCCGTAATTTCTCAAGAAGAAGATCATTTTCCTTTCTCAACCCTATATTGAATCGAAGACAGTTTTGCATGAGCGGATATCCTGAAACATTCCTTACAAGGATACCTTCTCCGGCAAGAAATGAAAAAACTTCCTGAGCGTTTCGAACTCGTATAATAATAAAGTTTGCATCACTTTCGAACACATGCAGGCCACTAATTCCTTTCAAGGCCTCATATATTCTTTCCCGTTCCTGTAGAATATAGCTGACTGATTCTTCAACGAGATGATAATTCGCAAGCACATGCTGTAGCGTAATTTCAGCAAGACGGCTTGATGTGAACGGTATTTTCGGTTTAGCGATTTCCGCCAAAAGGGCCGGATTGGTAAGAGCGAAGCCGATCCGCATACCCGCGAGCGCCAGGGCCTTGGACATGGTTCTCAATACAATCAGATTAGGCGCTTCATCAATCAGGCACAACGCGGAGTCCTCACGGGAAAACTCGACATAGGCCTCGTCAACCAGGACGATCGCATCGACTTCATGGACAATCATCCGGATATCCTCGATTGAAAGCGATTTGCCTGTAGGATTATTGGGCGTTGAAAGAACGATAAAAGCCGCTCTTTCTTCCTGTGCCCTGCGAATTATTTCAGGCACATCGAAACCAAGGTCATCATGCATGGGCACAATAATCCGCTCAGCCTGCAGCATGATCGCGAGTTTGTCATAGAGGGAAAAAGAGGGCTCGGGAAGAACAATCCTGCTGCCCTTCTCAAGACAGGCGATGAATATGGTGTAGAGCATCTCGTTCGATCCGTTGCTCATCATAACGGATTCGGGCGAAACACCTGTAAATTCGGCATATGCCTGAATTCCCCTGTATGGCAGAATATCAGGATAACGGTTCCATGATTCCTGCTTGAATTCATCGAGTATCGCGTCCTTCAGCCCTTCGGGCAGGTCAAAAGGGCTTTCGTTCTGATTCAGTTTTATCTCCGCACTCTGTCCTCCTTCAACGCTGTATGCTCCTATACGCTGCAAGGCAGGATTTAACATGCGGGAAAAATCTTTATCTCTCATCTCTTGAAATATTTTGTTGCTGTTCATCGGCCATATTCACTTCTTTGAGCAGATAGACCATCTGCTACCGGTGCTGCAATCACTCTGAGACGCCGCTCAGGGGAAGTGCACGAACCTGACCGCTACACGTCCATGAGTATACTCTTTTCATCACCTCTCGACATCCTCAATGAGGATGTACATGCTTACTGCCGATTAAAATACTGATTTTTGTCCTGCTTCAGGTTGAGAATATCTCTTTTTTATTAATTCAGAGCGAAAAAGGTTGACTTATTGTTTTTTTTTCATAACTTAAAACAAGACAAAATTATTCCTATTTAAAGGAGGTAAACATGATCAGAATCAATAAATCACCGAGAGATATACTTGACAACATCTACTCTCTGGCATACTGGATGACAGGAAATGAACATGCATCAGGTGAGCTTGTGAAGACAACCTATTCAAATGCGGGTAACTGTTCACAGGAAACAGATCTGCTGAAGTCATTCAGAGACTCGTATGTAAAGCGTTATGGTCAGGATTCCGATCTGTATATAAAGGAGAGCGCTCTTGCAACCGACAAGAGCTTGAGAGAGAGCATCAGACAAAAAGCGGCTGATGTAAAGCTTTCCGTATTACTGTCGGAAATATCGGGACTGAAACACAGGCAGATTTCTGAAATAATGGAAAAGCCTGTGGAAACTATACGGCTGTGGCTTTTGTGGGGAAGAAAATCACTTGTCAATGAAACCTTACTCAAGGCATCAGCCTGATTCTCCGCTCTGTTAAAAAGCCGTTTCATCCCGAAACGGCTTTTTGTTTTGTCCACTCCCGCTTTATATTCAACAAAGAACATGCTGGCTGGAAAAGCAACCACGCCCTGAGCTGCAGCACTATCATAGTCGCGGTTCGCGTGCATTGCGCGATTTACCTGACTTGTACCCCTCAACATTTCGTCAAAAGAAAGTCGTCACGCTACTTGTCTGCCGGTCAGGACGTCAACTGAACATGATACACAGAAAGAGACCGCAATCGGGAACACGTAAAACAAACACATGATAGTCGTCACTGGAGGAGCTGGATTTATTGGCAGTGCGATGCTTTGGGAACTCAACAGGCACGGAAGAGATGATATCCTTGTCGTCGATAACCTCGGCAGCACAACTACCGGAAAATGGAAAAATCTTTCCGGGCTTTCGTTCACTGATTTCATCCATAAAAATGATTTTCTTTCAAGCCTGGAGAGCGGTCATTTCCCTGAAATAGACGCAGTTATTCACATGGGGGCCATCAGCGCGACTACGGAAACCGATGCGAACCTCCTGATGACAAATAATTATCACTATTCACAACAACTCGCGAGCTACTGCGCCTCCCGGAGCATTCGTTTTATCTACGCGTCAAGTGCCGCCACATACGGAAGCGGAACTGCCGGATACAGCGACGAAAAAACGGAGACACAATCACTCAGACCGCTCAACATGTATGGATACTCTAAACAGCTGTTTGATTTGTGGATGCTCAAAAAAGGACTTCTGCGAACATCTGCCGGGCTGAAGTTCTTTAATGTTTACGGCCCGAACGAGTACCATAAAGATGACATGAGCAGTGTTGTCTTCAAGGCCTTTCATCAGATACAGGAAAATGGGAAGGTCAAGCTCTTTCAATCTCACCGGAAAGATTTTGAACATGGTGAGCAGATGAGAGACTTCATCTACATCAAGGATTGCACGGCGATTATGCTGTGGCTGCTTGAAAATCCATCGATAAACGGAATTTTCAATGTCGGAACGGGAAAAGCCAGGAGCTTCAAAGATCTCGTCACGGCAACATTTTCCGCTCTTGAACTTGATCCGGAAATCAGCTATATCCCTATGCCCGAACACCTTCGTGACAAATATCAGTATTTCACACAGGCTGAAATGAACAGGTTGAGAGCGTCTGGATACACCACACCTCTGACCTCTCTTGAAGATGGCGTCAGGGATTATGTGTGCAACTACCTTGACAGTTCCGTCCCATACCTCGAACACGATGTTCAGTAACCACCAATACAGAAAACAGCTTGAAGAAAGAACAAACCATACATTTTGAAGGTATCGAGCCTGTGATCGTTTTCGGCCCGCACGACTCCTGGCTGAAAAAGATACGAGAGGAATTTCCCGAAGTGCAGCTAACTGCCAGAGGCAACACCATATCGCTAAAAGGCGAGGAAGATGAGCTGATACTTCTGGAACATATTTTCAGTGAAATGAAATTGCTTGCCGATCAGCACGGAGAAATCCTGGATACCGATCTGCATGCGCTCCTCAGTATCGCACTGGTCTCCTCAACAACCGCAGCAGGGAAAAAACCTTCTCCGGACAGCGACACAATTGTCATGACCAGGGATTACGCCGTCAAAGCAAAAACAGACGGACAGAGAAGAATGGTTTCGGAAGCGGGAAACAATGACATTGTCTTTGCAATAGGACCTGCGGGAACAGGGAAAACCTATACTGCGGTAGCAATTGCCGTCGCCGCCTGGAAAAAGAAACAGGTTAAAAGAATAGTACTGGCAAGGCCGGCGGTCGAGGCCGGTGAAAGCCTGGGTTTTTTGCCTGGAGATCTGGCCCAGAAAATCGACCCCTATCTCAGGCCCCTCTACGACGCGCTTCAGGACATGCTGACAGCCGACAAACTCAGAACCCTTACCGAACAGAGAATTATCGAGATTGTACCACTCGCGTACATGAGAGGACGTACGCTCAATAATTCATTTATCATCCTCGATGAAGCACAGAACGCATCGAACAAACAGATGAAAATGTGCCTTACACGGCTCGGCGTCAACTCAAGAGCGATTATTACCGGCGATGTGACGCAGATAGATCTTCCACGGGAAATTGAGTCAGGCCTCATGAACGCCAGAGATATTCTTCAAGACATCTCCGGGATCAGTTTTGTATTTCTCGATAAATCGGACGTTGTCCGCCACCGTCTTGTTCGGGACATTATAAGCGCATATGAAAAAGAAGAAGAAGAATAGCGATTGCGTCTCTTACACAGAGTAAGACGTCAGTGAAAAAGCTGTTGCGGAACTCTCTTTTCAAAATATCTGTTATTGCTTTACAGTACAGAGCATGCCAGTTCTGCTGTCAACAGCTTTCAAACACCTCATAAATCACGACGATCATGGCACATAGAATCAATGACGAATGCACCTATTGTGCTGCATGTGAACCGGAATGCCCGGTAAGTGCAATAACAGCCGGAGATGACATCTACATCATCGATGAAGATGCATGTGTTGACTGTGAAGGATATTTTGATGAGGCAGCGTGCGTTGTCGTTTGTCCGGTAGACTGTATCATCAAGGTATAATTTCGATGCTCACAGCAGCTGCATCTTGCGGGCGTTGATCTGTGTCGAAATATGAACTGTCAACCGGTTTTGTCCAGAGAAAAAAAGTTTTATATTAACTTCCTGTTAATACAGAGAGTACCTTTATTACAACTAATTTTTATTGAAACTCTTAAGAGGAAGTAAACATGGCACTTTACATTACTGAAGAATGCACCTATTGTGCAGCCTGTGAGCCTGAATGCCCTACACAAGCAATTTCAGCCGGTGACGATATCTATATTATCGACCCTAACTCATGCAACGAGTGTGAAGGTCTTGACGAGCAGGCATGTGTTGCTGTTTGCCCGGCAGAGTGCATTGTACAGGGATAAGTTTTTTGCTTCGTTTAGTATATAAAAAAGCGGCAGGAGCCAACCTGCCGCTTTTTTATTGATGTATCTTCAACCGCGACGGCAATCATCTGTTAGGTCCGTTCGGCGCTTCGATGCCGCTGCCGTCTGGAACGCCGTCCCCTGAATTCGGAGCCGGCCCCATCTGTCCGTTCTCAGAAGCGTCACCACCAGCTTGAGATGAGGGGTCGACACTGACAGTTTCTCCGGTATTGGGGTCGGAGATCGTTATCTGAGGACCAGCCGCGAAAACCGGAGCAAAAGCCAGAAGTATACCGGCCAATACTACCTGAGAAACTAATTTTTTCATTGTTCACCTTTTTTTGTTAAAAAAGCAACCCGTCTTGCAGGATCTTCCCGACTACCTCTTTTTCCATCTTCATCGACACATCACTGGGTCCGGGAAAACACCCTGAATCCGCATATAAAATATGCATAGAATTTGTGATATGGTATCTCGTTCTTTAGCTTTACCTGTTATTTTTTCGGGCCTTTCGCCCACAAAACCATAACCACAGCAGGGGTGAGTGATTTTTTCCTCAAAAAAAGTACCGCTGAACAGCGGAAATACGGCAAAAAGCATGAGTCGACCCTTCATGTCCGGAAGCTGATCACTCCGGGACAAAAACCTGCGGAACACCTCTCGAATATCGCTCTCCTTATCCGGTTTTTGAAACCCGTCACATGGATCCCTGTTATCTGGAGCTTTCTCTGCGGTGCAGTTGCCAGCGGCTCATTCGGCTGGGAAGACTTCATCGGCATAAAATTCCTGCTCGGCATTCTCCTTACCGGCCCGCTTGCGAGCGGCACCTGCCAGATGCTCAATGATTATTTCGATCGCGACCTCGACGAAATCAATGAACCGTGGCGTCCAATACCCGGCGGCGACATATCGCTGAGAAACGCAACGATACTGATAGCCGTATGGTCCCTCTTTTCAGTACTTGTCGGTTATCTCATACATCCGCTTATTGCGCTCTACGTAGTCATAGGCATTATCAATGCTCATCTCTATAGCGCCAATCCCGTAAAGCTCAAAAAAAGACTTTGGGCCGGCAACATCATAGTCGCCGTTTCCTACCTGGTTATCCCATGGATTGCCGGAGAGATAGCCTATAACCCTGAATTCACCATGCACTCCCTCTCCCCGTCACTTGTCGTTGCCACCCTTTTCACCATTTCAAGTACGGGAACCATGACCATCAATGACTTTAAATCGGTAGAAGGCGACCGACAGATAGGGGTAAGAACATTACCTGTCGTATTCGGAGACAGGAAGGCTGCAATTATTGCCGCTGTTTTGATCAATATAGGGCAGTTGATGGCTGCCGCCTATATGCTCATGCTGGGTCAAAGCACATTCGCACTTATTGTCGCGCTGTTGATCGTCCCCCAGTTTTATCTGCAGTTCAGCCTTGTCAGGTCACCAAAAACCATGGATGTCCGCTACAACGCCATTGCCCAGAACTTTCTGGTCGCGGGAATGCTCGTGTGCGCCCTGGCAATTAAATACTTCAGGTTATAACCTATTCCAGAACCATAAAAATCACAACCAAAGGCTTTTCGGATATCATTGACCTGACACATCTGGTCGATGACGTTATTAGCCAATCCGGTATCAATGAGGGCATTGTCAATATCTCGGCTATAGGTTCGACCGCATCGATAACCACGATGGAATTCGAGCCTGCTCTTGTAGAGGACTTCAAAGAAAAGCTGGAGCAGCTCATTTCCAGCAGAGAACACAGCCGACACTCGGAGACATGGGGAGACGATAACGGTTTTTCACACATGAGAGCTTCGCTCATGGGACCGGGAGTAACCATGCCTGTCAGCAGCGGGCGGCTGGTTCGGGGAACATGGCAGCAGGTAGTCTATATCGATCATGACAACCGATCCAGAGACCGGGAAATTTTTGTCCAGCTCATCGGCGAAAACTGATTCCGTGCACGAGAACCATGAAGTTTACCCGCATACCTGAAATATCGATTATCCTGCCAACCTATAATCGGGAAATACCGCTGCTACGAGCGGTGCGGAGTGTCATCGACCAGACGTTTTCAGACTGGGAACTTATCGTTGTCGATGACGGCAGTACGGACAGAACCTTCGAGCGTCTGTCGGAGTTCCTGACAACGTATGATACCATCCGCTACATGAAGCACTCGAACCGCAAGCCTGCTTTGTCAAGAAACGCCGGAATACAGGCCTCATTCGGCAGATACATCACCTTTCTCGACAGTGATGACTACTATCTTCCCGAGCATCTTGAATCCCGTGTTTCCTGTCTGGAACAGCATCCTGAAACAGACCTGCTTTCCGGGGGGTTCTGCGGAGATGACGATGTCTATGTGCCTGACTGCTACCACCCGGGCAGGAAAATTCACATTCAGGAATGCATTCTGGGCGCGACCCTTTTCGGAAAACGCAACCTGTTTTTCTCACTCGAAGGATTTGGAAACCTCGACTATGCGGAAGACACAGACCTCTGGAAACGCGCCTCGAAACGCTTCAACGTCAAAAAACTCTCCGAACCGAAAACCTATGTCTACGAACGTTCCGGTGACAGCATCACAAGAAATCGGTAGAAGAGAAGATGTTGATTTGTTGATTTGTTGATGCGTTGATGCGTTGAGGTGTTGAGGTGTTGAGGTGTTGAATTGTAGGGGCGAAAAAATTTTCGTCCTTTCCTCTTTTAAAACGGTACAAAGCCAGACAAGTAATTAGTCATCATCGCATTATTCAAGTATTATCATTCAATAGGCATTAGTCATTCGTCAATAGTCATTTCTTCCCATGACAACATCCGTTACCGTCTACTGCAGTTCGAGCAGCCAATGCCCGAAAGAATATTTCGATGCAGCGGCAGAACTCGGCAAAGCTCTTGCTGAACGAGCTATCACCCTTGTTTTCGGGGGCGGCAATGTTGGACTGATGGGATGCATAGCAAATGCGGTCATGCGGAACGGCGGAGCCGTCAAAGGAATCATGCCCCGATTCCTCGAGGAAAGAGAAATCGCCCATTCCGGTATAACAGAGCTGCACATCGTCGATACCATGCATGAGCGAAAGATGATGCTTGCCGAATTGGCTGACGCCTTCATCGTTCTTCCCGGCGGCTTCGGCACCCTCGACGAACTTGTAGAGGTACTCACCTGGAGGCAGCTTGGTCATCACTGCAAACCGATTATCCTTTTCAACATCGCCGGTTTCTGGGACCCGCTTCTTCAGTTCTTCGATACTCTTGCCGGTCAGAAGCTTGTAAAGCCTGACCATGAAAACCTGTATCAGGTGTGCAGTTCCATCGATGAAATATTCGGGATAATTTGCTGACTGCCGGAACCTGATCGATGTCAAATCCGTTACACTGTTATTAAGGGTTCCTGCTTTTCCATGAAATGCCCGCCAAACGGAGGAAACACCATGAAGCTTATCTTTGTCTACAATGCCGACAGCGGTCCTGTCAGCGGCCTTTTTGATATCGGTCACAAGCTTTTCAGCCCTGACACCTATCAGTGCGGGCTGTGCAGCCTGACCTTCGACACGTTTGCTGAAAAGAAAATATGGAAAGAGTTCAGGGAAAAAGCCGATGCCGAAATGGAATTCCTTCACAGAGATGAGTTCGAAAAAAAGTATGGCAAAACCTTTACCTATCCTGTTGTCCTTGAAGAAAAAGAGGAACTTGAAACAGTGCTCTCCAAAGAGGATATTGACAGTATCCCGGACGTCGAAGCGCTCATGAAGACCATCTCGGAAAAAATCACAACGTAGCAAACTGCACGTCGTCGCCTCAGGCAATCTGAAGCACTTTCGCGCCCCTGATCCGGCGCTGCTTTATGTCAATAAGGGCTCTGTTCGCCTCTTCAAAAGAATAGATCTGCACTTCCGGCTTCATGTGCATGGATGCAGCAATCTTCAGGAACTGCCTGACATCCTCAGCGGCAACGTTGGCCACGCTTTTGATCTCCTTCTCCATCCAGAGATGCTTCGCATAATCGAGCTGCGTAAGCACATCTGTATCCGACGCTTCTTTGCGGATCGCATTGATGACCAGACGGCCTGATGGTCTGAGATTCTCAAGTGCGGACAGGACGGGCAGCCAGACCGGCGTGGTGTCGATGATACCGGCAAGGAGTTCCGGAGATGAATCGGTTGTATCTCCAGCCCAGACTGCTCCGAGAGCAAGGGAGAATTCACGCTCTTGCAGGTTTCGGGCAAAAACATGAACCGGCGAATCAGGGTAGAGAAACCGCATCAATTTCAAAACAAGATGCGCTGAAGCCCCGAAACCTGTCAACCCCGCAGGCTGGCCGTTTTGCAGATTCAGCAGCTTCAGTGACCGATACCCGACAGCACCCGCACACAGAAGAGGCGCGGCTTCAGCATCGGAAAAGAGATCAGGAAGTGAATAGGCAGAAGAAACGGGAACAGTCATATATTCCGCATACCCCCCATGAGCGTCCCGTCCGGTGGCACGAAACTCCAGGCACAGATTCTCTTTACCGTCGAGGCACAGTTCACATTTCCCGCAGGCGGAATATATCCAGGCTACCCCTACCCTGCTCCCGATTTCGGGTTGGCTTACCCCTGCTCCTTGAGCGACAACCTCTCCCACAACCTGATGGCCCGGAACGATCGGAAAAAAAGCAGGCGGGGTTCTCCCTTCTATCTCATCCAGCTCCGTATGACAAACCCCGCAGGTCAGCACCTTCAGCAGCACCTCACCAGCAGCAGGCTCAGGAACCGGCATCTCAACCATCCTCAGCGGTTCAGAGCTCTCTGACAAGTCTGTAATCCTTTCAATAACCTGCGCTTTCATCTCACTAATGTATCCTTTTTTTACTTGCTGTATTCCAAACCACTTCAGTATCAACACCGAAATAATCGTGAACCAATTTATCCCTCATTCCGGTAATTGAGCGCCATGGTATAACCGCATAATTATCACGTACTTCTATCGGCACTTTTTTCGATGCTTCGCCAATTATTTCCAGTGCTCTGATAACAGCATATTGGGTTTTCTTATCATTTCGGAATGATTCATAATCTACCCTGAATAATTCATGAGACTGCAAAAGAGAGGCCTCTCGAGCCAAAAGTGGGCCTGCCAAAGGCGAAGCCAACCTGAGATCCCGACCTGCCGTGTCTTCGCGTCATACGTTCACCCCTTATCGGGAATTTACTGATGCC
>JADHTF010000062.1 GCA_016776555.1 Chlorobium phaeobacteroides | reverse complement strand
TCTTATCTTTTGCCATAAAGCTCTCCACCTGCTGGGTTGTGTTTTATTACGTGGTGACTTGGTCGTTACTCACGCTAATATAACACTTTACACCCATAGGTGAGGGCTTTTTTTATTGCAAATCGATCAACTTAGGTTTCTGTTTATAAAGATAAGAAGAAAAATTACATTGCACTCACATCCACCGTTGTCTGTTCAGACTACAGGAGCTTTAATTTGAATTAACAGCGACGTTCATGCAGCATGACAATCTTTGTATTTCAGCCGGGCAGGTTATTGAAAATAATCTCCAAAACGGTCTCCGGGTAGTCAGTAACTATACTCCCCATGTCAATACTATAACGCTGGGTATCTGGATCAACGCAGGCTCAAGAGAGGATCCCGAAAAATTATCCGGTCTCTCTCATTTTCTCGAACACGCTGTTTTCAAAGGAACGCATTCAAAAGATCATCTGGCCATTTCACGATGCATCGAGCAGGTAGGCGGCTATATTGACGCATATACGACAAAGGAGAACACCTGCATCTACATTCGCTGTCTCAAAGAACATCGGGCGCTTGCATTTGATCTTCTTTCAGACATGATCTGCAACCCATCTTTCCCCGAAGATGAGATAGAAAAAGAAAAAGCCGTAGTCATAGAAGAAATTCACGGCATTAACGACTCGCCTGAAGAGCTCATCTTCGATCAGTTCGATACCCTCGCGTTTCCCCACCACCCTCTCGGTCCGACAATCCTCGGCACGGAAAAAACCGTAAACAGGATCACAACCGGCTCACTGCGGAAATTCATGCGCCAGCATTATGTCGCCGAAAACATGCTTGTCACGGCAGTTGGCAACATATCGCATGAAGAGATCATGCTGCTCGCCGAAAAAAGTTTTTCAGGGCTCAACACCCGCCCATCATCTTCCGGTACTGCAAGGACGTTCCGGCAGGAAGATTACCATCCTTTTCACCTTAAAAGGAAAAAACCGCTTTACCAGACCCAGTTGCTTTACGGCATGGCGGTTCCCCGGAACGATACATTCTTTTACAGCCTTCTCCTGCTCAACACCCTTCTCAGCGGAGGTATGAGCTCCATACTCAGTCTTGAACTGAGAGAACACAACGCTTTGGCATACAATGCCTACTCATCGCTCACTTTTTTTGACGACGCCACGCTGCTGAATATCTATGCGGCAACAGATCCGGAGAATACAGAGAAAGCACTCCTGATCATCAAAAACGTCCTCAATGCGGAGAACATTTCAAAAATCTCCCGGGAAGAACATCAGGCGGCAATAAACAAACTGCGCGGCGGGATGCTGATGGAGATGGAAAAAATGATCCAGAGAATGTCAAAAGCTGCAAGAGATATCTTCTATTTCGGAAAAGCTGTCGAACTGGAAGAAAAAATCAGCCGCATTGACAACATAACCCCCGATGATCTGGGGTATGCTGCAGAATATCTGCAACAGCATACAGAGGCGTCCACACTGTTGTACGAACCGGATGAGGATATGCGCTGAACCGTTTACCGGCGTCTACATCGAATACTTCATGAGCGTTCGAAAACCCGAATTGTAGAAATATCATAGAGCCGATCATGTACCCGGATTTGCTACTGAAAACCGGTTAGCAAGGTCAAAACCACATACAGTCATGCCGGACCTGATGTGGCATACATGGGGCTTTACAGGACAAGAATGGATTCCCGTGTCAAGCACGGGAATGACAGGAAGTGGAGAGGAGTCATGCTGCCCTGTGTACTATTCAAGTTATTACACGGGGTGATCAGGCATCCATGCAGACCCCGAAACCAACGATGGGTTCCCGTGTAAGACCTGTGAAATAGATGCTCAGATTTCACGGGTCAGGCACGGGAATGACAGAAAAGGGAACGTTTCCCGTCCTTGTACTCCCTTTTTTCTTCCTTTGGTGAATTATTCAGGCTTAATTGAACGATAGTAGATTTCTGATTTTTTTCACGTTCACCCAATGGGTTTGTTTTTTAGCATCTCTTGAATCGCTTCACTGTGGCGGTAATAAAACGTTCTACTTCTGAAAGGCGACTTTTCCAAAGTCCGGAATTTAATTGTATATTTGTTGTTTATGAGAAAGCCTCTAAGAATGTGAATTTTTAGAGGTACTTTTTTTTCTGCCAAATCAATCAACAAGAGAATACTGCCTTGCAAAAGAACATCAATAACGTCAGCGATACCGAACAGAAGCTGGAAATAACTCTTTCAGCAGAGGAATTCACCCCTGAAATAGATCTCGAAGTTGAGAACGCGAGAAAAACCATTCAGATCAAAGGGTTCAGAAAAGGGCATGTTCCTGCAGGTATGATAAAAAAAGTGATGGGACCTGCCATTGAAGCCTCGGTTGCGGAAAAACTTGCCTCAAAATATTTTGTCGAGATTTCAGAATCTGAAAATATTAAACCCGCAAGCCGTGCCGAACTCGAAAACTATTCTTTTGACGGCGACACCCTCAGCATCACACTCTCCTATGAGATTCATCCTGATTTCGAAGTAAATGATTTCAAAGATTACACGTTTGTTCAGGACATATACGCCGTAACCGATGAAGATGTCGAAAAGGAAATCAACCTTATCACTAAAGGACACGGCACACTCGTTCCGGTAGAGACACCTGCTGAAGCAAAAGACACCATCATTGCAGACCTTGAGAAATATGACGATTCAGGAAATATCATCGAGGGACAGAAAACCGAAAACTATAGTTTCAACCTCGAGTATCTTCCCGAAGACAATCCATTCCACAATGCTCTTGTCGGGAAAAAATCCGGCGAAAAGGTAACTGTCGATATCGAAGGCAAGGAGAAAGGCGAAGAGACATACCGTTACGAAGTAACGGTCAAAGAGGTCAAGCGCCTGGAACTTCCGGAACTCAACAATGAACTTGTAAAAGAAATTTCTCAGGAAAAGTTTGATTCGGTAGAGGACTTCCGTACAGATGTCAGAGGACAGCTCGAACAGCACTTCAGCAATAAATCCGAGCAGGACCTCCTGGAATCTATTTCCGCCAGATTTATTGAGGAAAATCCGGTTCCTACACCGTCATCCATGGTTGACTCGTTCGAAAACATGCTGCTTGAGAACGCGAAACGACAGATGGGCGGACAGCTCCCTCCGGGGATGGATGAAAACGGGTTCCGTGATTCCGTTCGTCCCAACGCTGAAAAACATGCGCGATGGATGCTGATAAGTCAGAAAATCGCCGAGAATAACTCTCTCGAAGTTACTGACGATGATATTAAAGCCTACGCGGAAAACGAAGCGGAGAAGAATCCCGAACTGAATGCCGAAGAGCTGCTGAAAACCTATATGTCTACGGAATTCAGAGATTATATGACCGACACCATTCTCAAGGACAAGATTTACACCATCATCAAGTCATCGGTGACCATAAACGCCGAGAACAAGCCGCTTCCCGAGCACAAAGGATAAGAAATCCAGACATCACCAGTTTTCTTCGATCTTCCACCTTCATCTGGATGCGTGGAAGAAACGGAGAAGCATCACCTGAACCGGATGGTCATGGACAGATCCAAAGCTGAAACGCTATGCGTCAGTTCTCCGACAGAGATATAATCAACTCCCGTTCCGGCAATTTCAGCGACAGTATGCAGCCCGACATTTCCTGAGGCTTCGAGAAGAATCTCCTGTGCGTGTTGCCGTGCAAAAGCGACCGCCGCTGCAAGCTCGTCAACGCTGAAATTATCAAGCAGAATAATATCCGGACCCGCTCCTATCGCCTGCTGAAGCTCTTCGAAAGACCGTACTTCCACCTCGATCTTCATGGCCATACCTTTTTCAGCAAGATATTTTCTCGCACGCCCGACTGCAGGAACAACACCTCCTGAAGCATCGATATGATTATCCTTGATAAGCACAAGGTCAAACAGACCGTAGCGGTGGTTTTTTCCCCCGCCGATCTTCACCGCTTCCTTGTCAAAATAACGCAGCCCGGGAGCGGTTTTTCGGGTATCGAGTATTTTTGCGCCGGTATGGGAGACCCTCTCAACAAATGATCGGGTGCGGGTAGCGATACCCGACATGCGCTGCATAAAATTTAGCGCGGTACGTTCAGCTACAAGCAGTGAAGCTATTTTTCCTTCCCCTTCCAGAACGATATCTCCTTCAGAAACCTGCGCCCCGTCACAGACCGCAGGATTGACGACTATATCCCGGTCAATAGCCCGAAAAACCTGATCTACGACAGCAATACCCGCGACGACCCCGTCGGTCTTTGCTCTTATTACTCCAAATCCTGTCTGAAGCGGATCAATCGTCGCAAGAGTTGTCAGATCACCATCATAGCGATCCTCTTCAAGGGCCTGCATGATAGCCCGCATCCTGCACATGGCAAAAAAATCGTGAAAATCTCTTTCTTTCATAGTTGTATACTCAGATAACGAAAAAAGCACCTCTTTGCTTACCGGGCCTTACTATGATAAGACTGAAAACCCCCTCAATCAAATTGTTTTGCGAACATACTATTAATCGTTAAAATAACTTTCCGGGAAACGGCAACAGAACGGAAAAAAATCCTCTGCAGCAACCTATCGATAGCACTTAATGAACAGCAATACCCCCGAATCCTGCATACGTCTTGTCAATATGATGTTTTATGCTCACCACGGTGTACACAGAGAAGAGCATTTTGTAGGATCGAAATATGAAGTTGACGCGGAAATGTATTGTAACTACAGTCAGGCCGCACGAAACGATGATATAGCCGAAACGATCGACTACAGAGTTGTTTACGAAAAAATCAGGCATCTGGTGACACAGAAAAAGTTTTACCTGATTGAAGCCGTTGCCCATGCTATCGCAATGGAATTTCTGGAAACGTTTCATCAACTCAACAGCGTAACTATAAAAGTCAGAAAGCGTAATCCACCCATCGGAGGCGTGTGCGATTATGCAGAGGCAGTCTATAGTACACAAAGAACATGAGATGAGCATGAATATCCGGCATGCGAACCATACCATATATGTTGGTGCAGGCTCAAATATGGCTAACAGGCTCGACAACCTGAGGAAAGCCATTGAGCTGCTGAATCAACTGCCCCGGACATCAGTGAAAAAAACTTCAGCGGTCTACCACTCTGAACCGCTTGGCTTTTCCGCTCAGGAATGGTTTTACAATGCCGTCTTTGAACTACGTTCGGAGCTGAACCCTGAAACCTGTCTTGTGCAGTGCAAACGGATAGAGTGCCTTATGGGAAGACCGGCTGACCACAAGAAATGGGGACCGAGAATCATAGATCTCGATATTCTGCTTTATGATAACAGAACCTGTAATGAGGAACACCTCACTATCCCCCATCCTGAACTTTCCAACAGAAGGTTCGTTCTTCTTCCAATTCTTGACCTTGCCAATCCGGTTCACCCTGTTCTTGGACAAACAATGCGGGAACTGCTCGAAACGTGTCCCGATACGTCATCCATTGAACGCACTGGGCATACGCTCCTTACCGTCACCTAAAGCATGCGGTATCCATAAGGAACACCGCGAGCGGAAACCGCTTTGTAAAACCGATTCTTCAACGCGGCTTTTCTCTGCAAAAAAAAGAGGCTATCTCAGAAGGGCGGCCTCTCGTATTTTGAGCAGGCAATAGTGAGCGGCATCCATCCTGGTTGTCATCCTGGGGCATGACCTCTTCTCCACTCCCTGTCATTCCCGTGCTTGACACGGGAATCCATTCTTGTCATGTAAAACCCCATGGATGCCGGATCAAGTCCGGCATGACTGTATGTGGTTTGAACCATAGGTGACAGGCTTCTGAGACAGCCTCTTAAACGGATCTATGCACACCGTTGTTTACACAGCGATACCGCTAATTGGTAAACGTGATATTGAGATGGCCCTCGTCGAAATCAGCCCCCTCTGTTTTCCTTCCCACAAGAATGTTCGGAAGAACAATGCTTTTTCTGAAATTGTTAATATCGACAAGCAGTTCATCCCCCTTGATGTTCACATTCAGCTTGGTAATCTCAACGTTGGGCATATGAAGACGAAGGACGTACTTTCCATCTATCTTCTCCAGTGACTGTGTCTTATCATCCTTATAAAGCACATCGGACGGGCTATACCCGTTAAAAATCTCCTGGCCCAACTCATTCAGCTGATCTGTCTTTATGACTTCATGGGCAATCTGGGAGGCCTTGAATATAGGAATGGGATAAAAGCAGTTGTCAATAACTTTCAGATACTTCTGCTGTACAGCGATAAGACTATTGAGATAGTCATCGGATGAATACTGCGGCAGAATCTTGTTAACAATCACAGCGTCGAGCTTGTAACCAAAAAGATTGAGATATGTCTGAACGCGCAACGCCTCCTTGATCACCATGTTTTCAGGATTTACCACAACCCTGAACGTTGTGATACTTGTGTCCTGAAGCATACCATGAAGCTCTTTCATGTGTTCATTTATCTCCGGCATCAGCTTGAAGATATTCTTCTTGGGCATGAACCGGTTGAGCAATGGTGCCGCGAAACCTATCGCTTTCGAGTGCCATCCTCCAATCTTTTCTGAATACCATCCATAGGATTCGGGCATGCCGAGTAATCGCATGGTTTCGCCTGTCGGAGCCGCATCGACAACGATAGCATCATAATCCCCCGATTTAGCCGCTTTCCATATATGACGCAGACTGATCATTTCCTCCATACCGGGAACGACAGCCAGCTCTTCGGAGACAACTTCATTCGCACCGTCACTCATCAGAATCGATGAAAAATAGGAATACAGTTCATTCCAGTTCTCTCTGATCTCCGCAAGAACGTTCACTTCCATCGCAAAGAGGTTTTTTTCCACCTCCTGAGGCTGGGGAGTCAATTCAACACCCAGAGCATCGGCCAGGCTGTGTGCTACATCCGTGCTCATGATAAGAACCTTTTTACCATTGCGCGCAATTGAGGTCGCTGTAGCAGCTGAAACTGTTGTTTTACCAACTCCGCCTTTTCCCAGATAAAGAATAATTCTCATGTTTTGTACTGAAAAACTATTGTGAGGATTTAACCTTGATTATTTGCTTTTTTATTGTGAGACCCTCGAAATATTGAGTTTGGCTCAGGGTTTTTCTGTCGGCCCTTTCCTTCCTGAGCTTCATCCTGACGGGTTTCTGACTCGACTGTTCTGTACACCCTTGACTCTTTTTGTTCTACCGGACTTTCATCAGGCCCTTCAGGTTCTACCAAAGCTTCCCTGAACTCTTCCTCCGCCGCTTGAGGAATACCTTCAGTTTCAGTTTTCACCTTTATTTTTTTTCGTGACGCAACCATGCCGCTCCCGGAACCTTCAACCGAAGAAACCTTCTTCCGCAGTTGTTCCTGATGAGAAGCCCCGAGGGGAATGCTGGATACCGACTCTTCCGGAACGTCGGCTATGACAGTAACTTTTTTCCTGCAAACACCGCCCTCACTCTCTTCGGAAGAACCTCCTGATTGAGCAGAAGAAATACCGGACTCGACATCAGGAAGAGCCTGATCAAATGAGTCGGCGAAAACGCCACCCGGAGCTTCATCGCTATCCATATGAATTTTCAGCTTCTTGCGCCGGGAGGTACCGGCGTAGTCATCTGCAGGCTGAGACCTTGCGTTATCGGTGCCACGCGCAGTTCTTCCAGCCGCAGAGCGACTTGCTGACGATTGCTGCCCACCAGGCTTTTTGCCCATGGGACCGAAACTTTGTGTCATTTTGATCATTTTTCCGACAGAACCCAGAATGCCGTCATTTTTCACAGCTGTCTGTATGGCTGTAAGAACGAACTTCTCAGCCTGGGGATTGTCGGAAATATTTGACACCAGCTCGTTAACCGCGGTAATCACCGTGGCGACGTCACCTGGTATATTCTGAAGATCTTTCATCACCTGATCACGCAACCTGAACGGCGCATCACCGACCATATCCTTCAAATTTCCGGCCATCCGCTTCAAGGCTTCAGGATCTGTCGGCAGTAATCCCTCGATCTCCTTCGGAATACCCGGTATTGCCTGACGGCGAGTTCCTGCGGACTCTTGAGGTGTAGCTCCAACCGTGAAAGATGCCCCGCGTTGCGGCTCAGCGTCAGAAGGACTGCCTGAAGAATACCCCATGGAAGTTTTGTACTGCTCCAGCAGTTCCTGGCCATACCCTATACTGCTATTATGCTCCGAACCTGATGACTGACCTGCCGAAGAAGAGAAAGAAAGAGGAGAGGGAGGACAAATACTGATCGCTGACGCAAATATCTGCTCGGTGATCTGGTCAGGTATTTCTTCGCGGAAATTGTTCCCCAGGTAATTCTCGATTGTTGACTCAATAATCGTGTGCAATGTACTGATCTTCTCAGCCTCTTCTATTTCAACCATATCAAATATGACGTAGACAGACTCCTTCCCATCCCTTCTGATTCTGAGATTGAGCGTTGCGAAATCGTTGTCCTTGTTTCTGCTGTTAATAGAAACAGTTCCCAATGCAAACCTGTCAAGATAATCCTTGTTGGCCCCTCTGGCCCAGAGATATACCGCTCTGTCCGAGTAAACCAGGTAATCCTGAAAGGCAATATTACCCACCCTTTCCTGATGTGATTCATAGAAGACCCCATCAAAAAATGCTATTGGGCGCTCTCCTGCATTGAGCAGCTGCTTTTGAAAAAACTCGGCGATATCACCCGCTTCAGCATGTCCCGATACATACGTAGAAATAGTAGCCATCTCAAGTCCTGTCCTTTACACTGGTTTGCACTACAATTCAAAAATCAATAAAAATATGAAAACAAATAGAAATTATATAATAATAAGCCGTAGAACAACCCCCATTCTCCGATACGTGCAGTCGGTTCCGGACTT
>JADHTF010000061.1 GCA_016776555.1 Chlorobium phaeobacteroides | reverse complement strand
GGGGCGAAGTGCACTACTGGGGAAAATGGTATCTCGACTCCTTCGGCATGGACGGCTTCCGCATTGACGCGGTCAAGCACATCCGCTCGTTCTTTTTCAAACACTGGCTGGACGACATGAGACGCCACGCGCAGAAAGACCTGTTCGCGGTGGGAGAGTACTGGTCGTCGGATCTCGGCCGACTCCTCAGATATATCAAAGAGACCGAAGGCCGGATGCACCTTTTCGACGTGCCGCTGCATCAGAATTTCCATCACGCATCAAAGGCAGGAGCAGGCTACGACATGGGCTCAATCCTGAACAATTCGCTGCTCAAAGAGAAACCCTCTCTTGCAGTGACCATCGTGGAAAATCACGACACGCAGCCCCTGCAAAGCCTCGAATCACCCGTGGAATCCTGGTTCAAACCGCTCGCCTACGCCATCATCCTCCTGCGGGACGAAGGGTATCCCTGCGTCTTCAGCGCGGACTACTTCGGAGCGGAATACGAGGACAAAGGGCACAAGATCCTAATGGATTCCCACCGCTGGATGATCGACCTGTTCCTGAACGCGAGAAGCAAGTGCACCTTCGGCCACCGCCGCGACTACTTCGATCACCGTCACACCATCGGCTGGACATTCCAGGGCGACGCAAAGCACAAAAGCATGGCAATCCTCATGACCAACGGCGCAGACGACACGAAATGGATGGAAACCGGCAGGCCTCACCGCACCTACCGAGACCTCACCCGTCACATCGATGAAACGGTGGAGACCAACGAATGGGGGTGGGCCCCGTTCAGGACCCGCGGCGGGAAGGTGTCGGTGTGGATGGAGGAGTAGCGGATTCCAGCGCCGCAATCCGCGATTCAAGGGGTGGATGGCTGCTGAAAAGCGCCATCATACCGCCCCCGGCAATCCCGCTGGCAGCCATTTCCTTCGGCAACTGACCCGCCTGGAGACCGCCCAGCGTCCGTAGCGCGTCGATCATCGGACGTCGATCACCCATCAGCTTCGCCGCACCCGCATCCGCCCGGAACTCACGCTTGCGTGAAAAGTACATGACGACGATGCTCGCCAGAACGCCGAACACGATTTCAAAGGCAATACTGCTGATCCAGTAGCCGATACCGGGCCCAGTCGACTCCTCATTATCGCCGCGAAGAAAGTTATCGACCAGATACCCAAGAGCGCGAGACAGGAAAATCACGAAGGTATTGACAACCCCCTGTATCAGCGTCAGGGTCACCATGTCACCGTTTTCAACATGAGCGACCTCATGAGCCAGAACAGCCGCAACCTGCTTGCGATCCATGCTTTGCAGCAGCCCGGTCGAAACAGCCACCAGCGATTTCGATTTGCTGGCGCCGGTGGCAAAAGCATTAGGAGCTCCGTCGAAGATAGCTACCTCAGGCATAGGCAACCCTGCTTTTTTGGAAAGCTGTCTCACAGTATCCACCAGCCATGCCTCGTCCTGGTTGCCCGGCCGTTCAATAACCCGTGCGCGAGTGCTCCACTTCGCCATGGTTTTGGACATCAAAAGCGAAATAAAGGCGCCGCCGAAGCCTATCAGGGCGGCAAATGCCAGCAGCATACCCATATTCAACCCGTTGGCGGTCAAAAAGCGGTCGACACCCAGAATACGGGCTGTGATTGACAGCACCGCGATCACCGCCAGGTTGGTCAACAAAAAAAGAACCACTCGTTTCATTCAGATACTCCTGTCTCTATTTTTTTGATCAGTTCTGTTGAAAAGAACCCGTCGTTTCGTCATCACCTTGCGGCAAGAATTCGACTGCCTCCGTGCCGTTTTGCGGCAGGCACGATCAATGACCAACGTGCTTTTCGTGTCAGTCACACCTGCCTGTTGAATAATCTGAAAAAACGGCGTTTTTCACAAATCGTTTCTGCTTCGGCATACGCCATCCCATACTCCGACGATTACAAGAGATCGGAAAAAACATGCTTGTGATGCTGAAATGACCCACCGTAGCAGACACGAAAAAGCCGGTTTTGCATTGGAGTTATGGTAGTTACGGATCAACGTCCCCTACTTCCAATGTCAGCCTATGGCTTATTACAAAGCATTTCCGCTCAAATTGACCTTGCTCAGCCTATTTCTCTGAGAAGAAAAGTATGGTGACAAGAGTGGCAACCGCCAAGCCAATTGCAGCTCGCCAAATAAAATTCATCTGCTCCAGATTTATTAGAAACCGGGACTTGTTCCCTGCTGCGTCTCCGAGCAAAAAGCTAAGGTACCAGATAGAGAAATTGTAACCAATAAGCATCACAAACAAGCCAATAGAGGTCACTCCGAATAGCCCTTGCTGCCACCATTTCACATTTTCAGTTGGAAAGTTGGTAACAAGTTGACCAAACAACAGCCCAAATGTTAATGAGCCTATGCTGTATGTATTTAGGAGAATCAGCCGTGCTACGTTTCTAAGTGAATTCCAGCCTGATAGGACAACTGACCAACCAAACATGAGGAGTGCTAAAGAACCGATCAAATTCCATAGGTTGGGGCCTATACCTTC
The DNA here is from genome assembly GCA_016776555.1 of Chlorobium phaeobacteroides. Lineage (GTDB taxonomy): Bacteria > Bacteroidota > Chlorobiia > Chlorobiales > Chlorobiaceae > Prosthecochloris > Prosthecochloris phaeobacteroides_A. The sequence continues at coordinate 6,891 of JADHTF010000061.1, read as the reverse complement.
TTTGATGGCATTTTGGTAAAACTCTACATCTGGAGCATAATTTTGACTCCATAAAACAAACAAGAATGACGGTAACGCCCATGCTAAAAACGTGAAAGTTGGTTCTTTCCACATTGACAAAGTGTAAAAATCACTCTTTTCAAAACGACTATTGTGTCTTGTTTTTAAGGTGCTGCTCATGTTTAACATTATAAATTATTCAGTATCTGTACTACAGATTTCAGAAAACTCTCAAAGCAATATACTCCTTAAATACTTCTGCATGACTAATGAATGTATACTAACAGGATATCGATAAGATTGGATGTTTTCTATAAATATACGCATGGCACCAAATGGACGGAAACCGTCAGGCCGCACCGCACCTACCGCGACCTCACCCGTCACATCGATGAAACGGTAGAGACCAGCGAATGGGGATGGGCCCCGTTCAGGACGCTCGGGGGGAAGGTGTCGGTGTGGGTGGAGGAATAATTTTGTCGAATTATTGACGAATTTATAGCTTATAAAAAGAACACAAGTTTTCCAGACCGCTGTTCGACGCCAAGACAAAAACAATTCCGTTCAGTGAGGACTAACACGTTCGTCAATCGACAGAAGCAAAGACAACCCTGCGATGCAAGAAACGATAACCATACGAAAAGCCGGAGCTCCGGATGCAGAGTCACTGGTGTCGATTCTCCAGCAAACGGGGTGGTTTTCCCATATCTCCGAAAAGCATATATCGGAAAACATTGAAAGAATCGAGCCCCTTCTGGAAAATGCGTACAGTGATACAGCCTCCCATTCGGCCTATGTAGCCGAAACGCCCCGGAACAGCATTGCGGTACCTTACCGTGCAGTGGCTGCCTTACCTTGTTCTTCCGGCCCCTGAAGGGTATGTATCGGAGTTGTTTGTCGCCGAAAGCTGGCGCGGGCAAGGCATCGGAAAACAGTTACTGGCAACTGCCGAAGAAGAAGCGAAAACAAGAGGGTGTTCCCGTTTGATGCTCTGCAACAACCGCGACCGCGACTCTTACAGAAGAGGATTCTACCAGAAACTCGGGTGGGAAGAACGGGCATCCATTGCAAACTTCATTTTCCGGCTTTGAAAAACAAGACAATGTCCCTAAGCGTAACGGATATACCATTCCACCGGCAACCCGGAATTACCTACGACAAAGGTAAAATCCTGACCGTCGTGACGGTCACGGTAATATCCGAAAACGGCGAGCAAGCCCTCAAGGGAGAGTTCATCTGGCTGATTTTGCGATCAAAGGAGCATTGAATGCGAAAGTAGCTCTGCGAACCGTAAGCAATTGTGCTCACCTTGACAGTCAGATGGATATCTTGTAAGAATACATGAATAAACATGTTATAGCCAGACAGAATATGTCGGGAGAGAAAATCATAATGACCCACAATTCGCAGAGGCTCTTTGAAATTGTTTCAGACATATTTCATCCGATAACAAATGCTGGGATCGCTTTTTTCCTCTTGACTATGTTTGCCGGAAGCAACGACATTGCGATGAAAACGATCTATTTTGTCATCGCGCTTTCATTCTCGATGATCATTCCCTTCCTCTATATTTTCTCTCTCAAGAGAAAAGGGCATCTTGAAACGGTCGATATTACGGAAAGGATGCAGCGCCTGAACCCGTTCGCTTTCAGTATTCTCAGTTATTTTATTGGCTTTTTTGTTCTTCGGTTTTCAGGCGCCCCTCTCAGCGTCCAGGGCTTGATGTTTTGTTATGGCTCGAACACCTTGCTTGTGATGCTGGTTACCAGGTGGTGGAAAGTAAGCGTTCACACTACCGGGATAGCCGGACCGTTGGTGGCATTGACGTTCGGATTCGGATCTGTGATCTATCTGTTTTATCCGTTGATCGTACTTGTAGGGCTATCAAGGGTTGTCCTGAAACGGCATACCGTCATGCAGGTGCTTGTAGGCGGCGTTCTGGGGTTATCGTTGACGGCTTTGCAGTTTGCGATGTTTTTTTCATAATGCTGTGACTTTTCCCGATGCAACCAATGCCTGACGCTTCGGAACACACTCGAAAAACCTCTCTTCTGGAGCTTACCAACCCGTGGCCCGGTATAACTGCCGAAGACTATGAAAGACACATGTCGCACCCTGCGGTGCGCCAGTAGCAGGCCGTCAATGCGATCTTCCGCAGTCAGAACGAAACATACCTGCCTGAAAAACTGCTCTGTATCGGCATGGGCACCGGGAACGGACTGGAGCATGTCAGCAAGAAAACGACAAAGATTGTGTACGGCATCGATATCAACGACGGTTTTCTCAAAACTTGCAGCCACCGGTATGCAAAAAGGATCGGTTCGCTTCAGACCCGGTGTCTCGATATCCACCATGAATATTTTACCGAAGACACGGTCGATCTCGTCATCGCGAATCTGGTGCTGGAATTCATCGATATCGAGCGATTCATCGGTCAACTGAAACTGGTTTCGCGAAAAGGCACAATCGTGTCTGTGGTATTTCAGATCAGGCACGATGCACCGTTCATTTCCGGTTCAGGGGTAAAAGCGATCGAACGTTTGTCCGAATATAAACAGGAAGTCGACAGATCATTTCTCGAAAACCTGCTAAAACATGAAGGATTTATCTGTATCAAGGAACTGCACCATATGCTGCATGACGGCAAAGAAATGGTGCGCTTCGATTTCAGAAAAACATGAAGATAAGACTGTATCAGGTAGATGCGTTCGCGTCGCGGGTGTTCGCGGGCAACCCCCGATCTTATTCCATACCTAATCACGGTAACTATGATAGTAACATCGCAAGAGGCACTAAAAAGAAGCTTTGTCGGAGTTGATTTTCTCCTGCTCTCTCATGGCAAGGAATCCATGGTGACGAAAATGCTGTACAAAAATGGAAACACGGTGCCGGTCCATAAGCATCCGAACGAACAAAGCGGCTATGTAATCTCCGGGAAATACATACTTATACTTGAGGATGCCAGGCACAAAATCGGTCCCGGCGATTCATATACGATTCCATCCAATGCAGAGCATGCCATTGAAATTATCGAACCGGGGGAAGTGCTGGATTTTTTCAGCCCTCCGAGACAGGATTATCTCCGGCATCATCAGGCCCCGATGCTAGATATCTGATATATTGAAGAACAGCTTTCGTGAAATCCGAACTGAGTAAAGGAGATAAGCATGCAAATATCGGGTTTTGATACATCACTTTGGGTGGATACTGACTTCTCGAAAAAATACCGGGACGAGGCAGACGTATACCTTCCCTTACGTCAATTGTTTATTGAAACGACCAAATCCCTGTATGCACATGTCGCTGATGATGAACCATACATCCCGCTACAAAAACATGAAAACTGCCTGACTGACAAGGATACGGAGCAACTTTCCGGAATATCCTTCGTAAATTCAACCGTGGATACAGACACCAAACTGTTCAAAAAAAGCACATGAAAACCGTCGTATCACGACGCTTGTAACGGTTTTTCCCTACATTTCAGGATAAAAGCGCTGGAAACCAGGCAGAATAGCCTATCCGTGTACGACCTGTTTGAGGGCACCTCTATTTATTGTCATGAGAAGCCCGAGGACAAGGCGGACGAAGCAGAAAAACCGGAGTATACACTGCGTACATGAGGATTTCGAACACCACCCAACGCAGTAATCGGGCTTCGGAATAAATAATATTTCTATTATTAAAGCTTATGATCGACGCAAATACGTATCACTCACTTCCCTGCCCCTGTGGCAGCGGCAAACCATTTGACGAGTGCTGTTTCAGACCGAACAACCGAGTATCGGGTAATCCAATGGATGAGGCGATGCGAACACTGCGCGAGGAGCAACAGGGACGGCAGTTCAGTTCCATCGAGGATGCAAACCGGTTTATGCATGAGTTCATGACCCGGCAGAATACAACGCCTTGCGATGATTTCGCAGGATTGTCACCCTCCGAGATGCGTGCTGTTCTAGCAACCCCGTTTGATGCCCATGAGGTTGCATCCTTTGCCGATGTGCTTCCGCAGGAGCCGGTCTGTCCCGCTACAACACTCTTCAAAGCGCTTGCTGACGCTGTTGGCGACAAGGGACTCAAACCAACCGCCACAGGTAACCTGCCAAGAAATACCGTTCGCGAGATTTCAATAGCCCTGAACGGTACGGATACCTTCGGGAGCGAGAGATTTCCACACCGGATACAGAAAGAAACAGATTATTTCGATCTCCATCTTACACGACTTGTTGCAGGACTTGCCGGTCTCATCAGAAAATACAAGGGCCGGTTTATTCTCACGAAAAAGTGCCGGACAATCCTTGACCGGCATGGCATGGCCGGAATCTGGCCGGTGCTTTTCAGGGCGTATGCAGAAAAGTATAACTGGGCCTATAGCGACGGATACGGCGAGCTCTATTTCATGCAGCGTTCATTTCTCTACACCTTGTACCTGCTGCACGTATTCGGCTCGGAAGAACAAGACGGCCTTTTTTATGTTGACGCATTTCTCATAGCATTTCCGGCCTATCTTGATGACATACCTGAGTGTCACTACATGAGCACGGAAGAAATCGTCTGTTCCTCGTATCTGCACCGGACAATCGACCGGTTCACAGGATTCTTCGGACTCGCACATGTCGAGAAGTCCGAACGGAAGTTTGGCGAGACAACCCTGTACAAAGTCCGGGCCCTGCCGCTGCTCGATCAAGCAATTCGGTTTCATGTGCCGTAAAGCGATTCAGGCATATCGTCCGGGTCATCCGTGATAGCCTTGCTCCTCCCGGCACTGCTTGTAACAATTTGTCGAACCTCTGATAGCATAATTATTATGGAATTCAAGATTCGTCTCTCGCTGCTTGTCGTCACGTTATTGCTTCCATTGTGGTTACCGATGTATGGCTGCAGTTCTGTTCATCAGGCAGATCAGGCAACTGAAACCACATCGCTGCCGCAAGCTGCCGGCATAAGCGGCATGACGCAGATCGACGGCAATTCCTATCTGGTCGTTCATGATGCCTTGTCGTTTGAAAACGGCCCAAGGATGTCGATCATAACGCTATCGGCAAATGCTGCTCCGGTTTTCCATCCTGTTACGATTGACGCCTGGTCACACGGCGACGGCCGGGCAAGCGATCTTGAGTCCCTCTGCGCTGTTCCCTCGCGTTCACATGAATATCTTATGGCCGAATCAGGAACATGGAAGGGGAAGTACGGGCGATTATTTCATCTTCGCCTTGACTCTGAAACCAAAAAAGCCGTAATCCTTGGAGTCATAAAACTGCCGGTGTTAGCGGATAACAATCCTCAACAGGTTGGCGATCAGTATGAGAGCCTTGAATGCATAAAAGGGGCTGATGGCCGGTTATTGCTACTGCTTGGCGAAAGAGGAGGATCACAACGATTTCCGGAGGGAGTCATTCGATGGGGCGTTATTGATCTTGATAGCCATGAGCTGGTATTCACCAAAAAGGGGCTTGAAGGCATGAAGGTCAATGCTCCCGGGAAATGGAAAAATGAGCGAACAAACCGTGATATCAGCGATATGTATATCTCGCCCGAAGGTGAGCTATACATATCGGCCGCAGAAGACAATGGAGATAACGGACCGTTCTCTTCGGTGATATACTCTGCGGGCAAAATATCCGGAAATTTCAATTTTCCCGTTATTGCCGATCAACATCCTGAGGTTTGGCGAACGATCAGTTCGATAAAGATCGAGGGGTTGAGCGGACCTGCTGAATCTGTCGCAGGAAGTCAGATGAGTATCGGCAGTGATGACGAGAACTATGGCACCATATGGAGACCTGTGGAATAATCCGAAGAACAGCCTATCTTAGCAGAAGACGAATCAGCATCTCCGAGCCTTCCTGTTATTCAAGCCATTGCTCTACATCAAATCGGTAAGGATAGTACACGTTTGTTTACATAGTTACGAACGTCCCATACTTCTGGAATCGAAATCAAACCCGGACGCTCAAACAGTCTAAGAACGGATCATTATGTATAAAAATGAGCACAATTGTATGCACATTCATGGTATTATGCATAGATTTAAGGGTTTTATTATACATGTCCATAGAGAGAGAACGTCATGTCATCTGCACTTACCCCGCTCCCTCCGATTGACTCAGACCAGTTGGAGACAAAAGCTGTCCTAAAAAAATTATCCTCGGCAAACAGATACCTTGCTGAACTTAAAGGGGTTTCCGGATCTATCCCGAACCAAGGTATTTTGATCAATACACTCTCTCTGTAAGAAGCTAAAGACAGCTCTGCTATAGAGAGTATTATCACCACCAATGACGAGTTGTTCAAGGACGAGCTTTTCCCTGATTTTGCAAGAAGTGCCGCAGCCAAAGAGGTCAGAAATTATGTTATGGCTTTACGAACTGGTTTTGAACGCGTCCAAAAGGACCGATTGCTGACAGCCAACACGATTCTGACCATACACGCTGAGCTAGAGAGGCATAACTCTGGCTTTCGCAGACTCCCTGGCACAGAACTTAAAAATGAACAGAGTGGTGAAATTGTTTACACCACACCGCAGAAATATGATACGATTGTAGATTTGATGAGGAACCTTGAGTCGTTCATCAACGACGATACTATTTCAGATATTGATCCCTTGATCAAGGTTGCCATCATCCATTACCAATTTGAAAGCATTCATCCATTTTATGATGGCAATGGCCGGACAGGTCGTATTATCAACGTGCTATATCTGGTATTGAAGGAGCGCTTAGACATCCCGGTGCTTTACCTTAGCCGTTATATCCTGACTTGTGCCAAAATCTAAAAAAGCTCTAATCGAAAAAACTAAGTCATTGATTCTATTGTAGTTAATATTTTAGAATTCCTTGATTTTGGCACTAATGCTATCTTTTCCCTCATGCGTGGGGACTTGAAAATCAG
>JADHTF010000016.1:30000-43134 GCA_016776555.1 Chlorobium phaeobacteroides | reverse complement strand
TACGTCCTGGCAACCAACATAGGCAAAGTCCCGCTGATGCCGGACTACTATATGATCGACAAAAACGACAAAGAGTACGAACTCCGAAACCACACAGGAAAAACCACCAAAATCCCGAATGTTCCTGAATAAGAGGTTGATTTGTGTCAGCCCGGGAGAGATTCAGGGAAGTGGAGTTGACCGGGGCAGAGACAGAAACTGAATGAGAGAACAATTATCAGATCATGATCGCCGTCGTCTGGACGCACGGGTTGCCGAGACGGAAAAGCTCACCCGCACCCAGATCGTCTTGTCGGTCATCCAGCGCAGCGACTCCTACGTGGAGCTGCCATGGAAAGCGTTTGCGCTGGGAGCATCCTCTGCCGGCTTGATCATTCTTGTGCTCTATTGGCGCTTCTTTGCATTGTATCCGGATCTGCCTGCACTGGTCATGGTGGTGGGCATGCTGGCTTGCAGCGCTTTTCTGGCATTGCTGACCGTCATGATTCCGCGCTTTGCGAAATGGTTCCTGTCCGACTATCGCTCCGAAGTGGAAGTCGAGCAGTATGCAAAGTCACTTTTTCTTGACCGCCAGCTGTTCGCTACCCGAAACAGGACAGGCATTCTGCTGCTGGTCAGTCTGTTCGAGCGCAGGGTTGTCATTCTGCCGGACAAGGGTCTTGAAGAACGTTTGCAGGAAGAGGATATCCGAAACATGATCGCTGCAATGACCCCGCTTCTGAAACGTAAACAGATAGCACGGGCATTCGATACCGGTCTGGACTACCTCGTCGAAAAACTGACGGTCGCCTCTCCTGAAGGCCATGACGACGAGCTGCCCAACGAGATTATCGAGGAGAAGGGAATATGAAGACGAAACCCTTGTTTTTCTCACTCGTGATCCTGTTCTTTGTCAGCTCTTCTCTCTATGGCGCGGATGTTCCCTATCTGACCGGACGGATCACCGACAACGCGGAGATTCTGTCCCCGGAGGTCAACCGGTCACTGTCGGAAAGCCTGAAAGCGCATGAAAAACGCACCAGGAACCAGATCGCTGTGCTGACGATTCCCACTCTCGACGGTGAGAGCATCGAAGATTACGCTGTCAGGGTCTTCGAGTTATGGAAACTCGGCCAGAAAGGGGAAGATAACGGTGTGTTGATCGTAGTGGTGCCTAACGACAGGCGGATGCGTATCGAAGTCGGTTACGGTCTCGAAGGAACGCTCACAGACGCAATGGCAGGACGGATCATTCAAAACGTCATGACGCCCAAATTCAAAAACGGAGACTTCGATGCCGGCATCGCCGATGGGGCCGGGGCTGTGATGGAAGTGCTCGAAGGCGGAGCATTGCCGGAGACAGCTGTCAGGAGCGGTTCTGCGGAAAAGTCGAAATTCTTTGAAATGGAAGGACCGGACCTTTCGATTACGGAACGTGTTCTCCTCGGGGCGTTTATTTTCGGCATCATCGGACTGTTTACCGCGATTGGGATCGTGACGCCCGGTTTCGGGTGGTTCCTCTACTTGTTCCTGATACCGTTCTGGGCATCCTTTCCGATCGTTGTCCTGGGGTCAGACGGCGCGTTTAAACTATTTATAGCGTATCTGATCGGCTTCCCGGTAGCAAAGTTGTATATACGAAACATCGACTGGTATCAGAAAGCTCAAAAAGATCTGCGCACCAAGGGTAAGGCCTCGATCGGGGGTATGACGATCGGTTCCGGCAGTTCCGGCTCATCGTGGTCCTCAGGCGGATCGGGTTTTTCAGGCAGTGGCGGATCATCAGGCGGCGGCGGCGCGTCCGGTAGCTGGTAGGGTGGAAATGATATCGCTGTTATTGAGGATATTTTGCTGTGTTTTGACTGTAATTGATTATTTTATTTGAATTAAGCAGATAATCATAGAACGGCTTAACCTCTTTCTTCTTAAATCTTCCCTATTTATGGCTTTCTCAACGGAAAAATCCTGTCTTGTGGAGCATCTTCAAGGAATGGGCATGTTTGTTTTCCGGTTATGATGGGGGCGATCTGGAAAGTCCGGTCTGAACAGCGACGGTTTATTGCAAGAGCTTGGAAAATGATCCGGGAGATTGTGGGGAAGGGGAGTTGAAAATTGAAGAGAGGGAAAAGTATGTTGCTTATTTTTGTCTGATTTGTTGAATAAGGTCCTGTATTCTTTTTATGCAAAATTTGGCTTATGACTACACTTTTGTTAAGCCTGATCAATAAAAGATTTTTCTGTATTTCTGGATCTTCAAGCTAATGCTTCTGTGCCATGAAATTCACGGAAACAGACGGAACATGTTTTGAATGCTTGCCTGAGTGGGTTAATTATCTTTTAATAACGGGTTACGATTTTGCTGGCTACATCAATAAAGGACAGAAAATTTCTTTGATATCAATGCCTTGTGACTCTCCCGGCGCGGGATTGGTGGCTTTCGGAGCAATGAGATATTATCTGTCGGCTCAGCCATTAAGTGGTGAGGAGATACATCGACATCTTGAAGACGTTAAAGCGAGAATGCTTTTCAGTGGAAAGGATATGTACAGATATATCGGAGAGGATGACGGAAATGCGGTGATCGAGGAAATAATTAGGTTGGATAAAAGACGTAATCCAAAACGCCCAAAGAAGGAGCCTATAACAAGAACCGCTTCATTAAAAGGGCTTGATCTGCGATTCGAGGATGAGACGATTCTTGTTTCCAGCAATAAAGCACTGCCTAACTTGCAGATTTATGAACAGCTTGTTCCTCAAGGTAATGTGATTAATGAGGGAACTCTTCAGCAAAGCCATTCTGCTGTTTGCATGGCCGGAAAAAGAAAAGGTGTGAGTGTCACAAAAGCCCTCTTGTTTGATACGTATTTCGAGGCAGGTGGGAAGAAGGCCAGTCTTCATGAACTTCTGTCCTTGGTTGATGGGACGCTTGATGTGGTATCGCGTGTTACCATGTATAATGCCAGAACAGGGAAAATTGATCGTCCGGGGTTGCCGCCTGAAATTGTTGTTGTAGATGGCATTGATGCATTTCTGAAAATCACGGAAGAAATGCAAAGGAGTTCAAACAATAATTTTTCAGGAGCCAATATCGTTGCTGTAATAGACCGTACAGAAAAACGCGAAAAGCTTGATTCTCTTCAGGCTAAAGTATCCGAGTTGCGTCAATGGTATGAGCCAGATTTGCAGGAATTTTCTGCTCCTCCAAAGGGTATTGCCTTAGCAACATATTTCAAGAGGATATGATCATGAACGTCACTTCTTGTTTTAATTTTCTGGCAAACTGCGAATGCTTTATGCTGGATCGCAGGGAAATTTTTTCAAACCTGTTTGGAGACCTGAGGAAGCAGATTCGTGTAATTCTTGAGGCCATGTATGAAGGTGGTAATGATCATGAAATTGAAATTGCGCATGAATTGAGGAACAGTCTTTCAGAATGGCTGACTGTTCCTGTTCCTTTTGATGGAGTGTTGATTAATGCTCTCCAGTTGCTTGGGAATCGGGATATTATTGAAAGACGTTGGGGAGATGAGGTGGTTCGTGCATTTGAGGCTGCTGTCAGTATTGCGGAATCCATGCAGCAGAACGGGAACCCCATGAGAAGAACTCTCGGGGATGAAATTGAAAAACTGTTACGGGAAAACACATCTATCCGGATTTATGCTCATCCTAAGTCTGTTGAGTATTTTATTTCCCTTTGCAATACCTTGACAGAAGAGCATTTTCTTTACGGTTATGATGTATATTCGGCTTCAAAGTCATTTGATGTCCTGCTGAAGGTTGGGCCTTTACGGTCGGTTGGTTGGGGCAAGTGCCCTGATGCGCTGTTGACCTCACCGAGGTTCAGGATTCTGACTCAGTTTGTGTGGTCTGGTTCATCCGATGAAGAACACTTTGGGCTGGATCCGGTAACGGGGGCATCTGTTGTCGATGTTTTGGCAAACAAAACCGGTATGGCTCTTAACGGCGTGCCTGATGCCTTGAAATGGTCTTTGAAGAACACCCGAATCGGGGATACTGTAAATGATCCTGAAAATGGCATCAAGGATGAACCGGATGAAGATGATTTCAGCTTTCTGTTAAGAATCAAGTCACGTTACGCGGATGTTAATCGTGAGCGCTCAGCAGCATTGATCAAATTTGTAAATGCCTATGGAATACTTATTCCGTCTCGTGAAGAGGTTTTAGTCTATGATCCTGAAAAAAATGAAGAGGATGGTGCTATAGAACTGGTGCTGCCTACTGGTAAGCATCTTGAAGGCTGTTTTTTTGTACTGCCCATGATCGAAATCGCAGACTTTGGAGAGGTACATGTAGAAAAAATAAAATACAGCAAGATATGGAAAGGGTGTCTTGCTGACGTAATCAAGAGTCATCCAGAAGATTTATCCGAATTGTCTCGATTGTTGAGAATGAACAAGGTGGGTCTTCAAAATCTGAAAGGGAGGTTGCCCGAATGGTGTAATCCTCCCAGTACTGTTATTCCAGCGCCCCGGAAATGGGAACACTTCAATGCATTGATTGCTGTTTTGGGCGAGCACTACAATAAACATGAATTACTTGCCGACGATTTTGCAAAAAAAGCATGGGTCGAAATCAGGCGATCGAGGGGAAATGCAATTAATGAAGGAAGGGAAGAGAGTCGAACTCAAAAAGAATTGGAGTTTGATCTGTTAATAAAATTGATGTCGGAAATTGTCAACACAAATACAGGCAGGGACGAGTTTATCGTGCCAGTTGCACCGGATCATGATCTTCAGGGATCTTACAGGTTTTTTCTGGTTGAATCTGTTGAGCAGGGGTTGGTTGTTCCCGATACGGTTTTGCGCGAGATTCATTCAGTGACGGAGTTCGATATATGGCGAGGATGATGCCAAGCTACATAGACGAAAAGTCCCCTCCCGGTGAAAGGGATGTATTCAATATGCTTTCAGGTGGCCCCGAGGACTGGGCCGTCATGCATTCACTGGACCTTGCTCCCTGGAACAGAGATCTCCGAACAGAGATCGATTTCGTTGTAATTGTTCCTGATACGGGAATCCTTTGCATTGAGGTCAAATCGCATAGGGAAATTGGCTTTGACGGCAGCAACTGGACACCTGCGGATATCAGAAGATCACCATTCAAGCAGGCGTCAGATGCCAGATACACTTTCTACAGAAAGCTCAAGGAGCTTGCTCCACGCTTCCGACATGTTCCTGTTGTGCACCTCTGCATCTTTCCCAACGCGTTTTTCGTCCTGCAACCGAATATGTCCGTTGCAGAATCGGAACTCATGGATTCAAGAACTTTCGGAAATTGTTCAAGCAGCAGCGCATTTTGTTACGAGCTGAAAAGACGGATGCGGGCGAGTATCAACGCAGACGGGAACCTTTTCCTTCCTGGCTCTCCCTTATCAACCCACGCTCTTGATGACCTTATCAAGTGCTGTATTCCCATCCAGAAAAGAAGGCCGGATTGTCGAGAATCTATCCGTTACCGCGAACAGGAACTGGAGGCGTTGTTAAGCATACAGCAGAAGCCCGTCTTCAGACTAGCCGAATATAACGAGCGAATCATTGTTTCCGGTGGCGCCGGGACAGGAAAGAGCCTTGTTGCCTTTGAGCTGGCACGTCGTTATGCCGAATCTGGAGAAAGGGTTGCCTTGTTGTGTTTCAATAGCCTGTTTGGCAGCTGGCTCAATCGTAAAATGGACGCTGTCCAGCCGCAATTGCCCAATCTTGTGGTTGGTAGGATCTTCCGGGTCCTTACCAAGATGGCAGGTATCATACCTCCTGAAAACCTCGACAGCGATTACTGGGAAAAAGTTTTGCCTCTGCTTCTGGAAGAAAGGCTTACCGATCCGGATATGAAGGCAATGGTTGCATTCGACCGGCTGGTTGTTGATGAGGCCCAGGACATTCTTTCCCGACCACTACTCATGAACTGCCTTTTTACTTTTCTCACAGGCGGCATAAGGGACGGCAAACATGTTCTGTTCGGGGATTTCCAGAATCAGGTGCTGGCTTCACGTGATATGCTCGATCAGTCATTGAACCGGCTGGAAAGAGAGGCACGGCCTGCCAGATGGCATCTGTCTGAAAACTGCAGAAATTACAGAATTGTTGCCCGCACTTCCATTGGGCTGAGTGGCCTTGATGATAATGTATATTCAGGGTTTTTGCGTGTTGGTGGGAGTATCGGGAATTTTGATATTGACTTTTACTCCTCCGACATTGAACAGGCAGCAATCCTATCTAACTGGCTGAAGGAATTCAGGAAAACAGGGTATAAACCTGAGGATATCACCATTCTCTCGTTTTTTTCAGATGCTAAAAGTTTGGCGGGAAGAGGCATGGTGCAGGGATGGCAGTTTGCCTCACTATGGCAGGATGCTATTAACAGGATTCACTATGGATCTGTGCATGCTTTTAAAGGTATGGAAAACAAGATTATCATACTTACGGATGTTTTCCTGACCGAAAAAGGTTTTAAGCGGGATCTTTTCTATACAGGCATGACAAGATCAACGGAGTCAATCCGGATCCTTTGTCATGAAACCAGCAAGGATATCCTTTCAGGATGGATGAAAACAGGAGGGTCTGGACATGAATGACGAGAGGGCAGCATTGATAACCTGGATGCGCGGTGAGATTGTCGGGCCGTCAAAACCGGTAAGGGAACCAGTAACCGTAACGTTCGAGAATAATGTTCTCATTGATAACGGTCAATGTGTCAGAGGCCCGAAGGTATGGCAACCTGAACCCGGATCAAAATTGGAGGAAGTACTTCTGATGAAGGGTGACGCCCCTCACCAGAAATATGGGGTGGGATTGCTTCATCCTGATGGTCATCCTTCAGAGGAGCAGGTTGATGAGGTGAGCAATGGAATTTCTGGTGATGACGTGCTACCGGAAGAAGATTTTACAGTACCTGAGAGTATGGAAAATACCTCAACAGACTATCAGGGGACGGAACAGGTTGATGCTGATGATTTTGAGGTATCGAGTACTGATGTACGCTATCCAAGCACGATCGGGATCACAATAAACATTAAGATTGATCCTCAAGGGGAGATAGTTATACATTTTCCGCAAGAGAAAAGATTTTTCTGGCAGCTTGGCAATGACCGGCCATTTCCTGTTAACGGTCGTTACGAGCAATGTATCCACCGGGTTCCGGATGGAAAGGAAAATCCTTCTGTCTGGCGACGCTATCCCTGCTTCAATCCTGATACTAAAATCACTGTTTCTGCATATGAATTACAAAACAGACAAGTAATCAGTAGGGATATCGAATTGCCGGAAGGTTCCCCAGGCAATATGCACCTGGTTTTAAAGGTCTATCCCCGACGGATTTCGGAACAGGATGATTGCTGGCTCCTTACAGTCGTTTTGCAAAACACCTCTGGATCTGGATTACAGCCTCAGCATTATGCAGCAACTTTGTATCAGGCTTTTTTCGAGGTGACGGTCAGGGCTGGCTGTTTCGTGGCTTATCCAGAAAGCAGTCGGGGATTTTCTGAACTGGATGAAGATGAACAATCACTCGCATTGCTTTACCGTGACTCTTCTACATGGGCCATCGGTCATGGGTGTGCAGCGGGCTGGGATGCGGAACTAGGCAATAGTCCTTCCTGTGTTTATGCCGATGTCATGCCTGCGGTTGAACTTCCTAGCATGACACCTGATATTGTAGACGTTGATGGTAACATGATTCAGCTGTCCATGCGTCAGCTGTCATCATTTACACCAGATTTTAATGAAGCCGACATATTGCTCCGTCTTGCTGAAGAATATTATAAATGGATTGAAAAACAGCGTGACGCTTTGGAGTATCTTGAGAATAACGACCTGAAAATTGTTGCTAAACGACATATTGAGCAATCTATGGTTTGCCTGGGAAGAATAAGAAAAGGAATTGAGCTTCTTGAAAGTAATACAAATGCCCTTAACGCTTTCAGACTTGCCAACCTTGCGATGCTTCTTCAGCAAATAGCAGCCAAAAAGCTGAAACGTCGACCTCTGATATATGATCGTCAGATGGAAAGGGTTAGACCACAAGGAGAAATGCAAAGTCCATGGCTCATATACAAAAACAATAACGAAGGTGGACAAATAGGTCAATGGAGGGCATTCCAGCTTGCGTTTTTGCTGATGTCGATTGAGGGAGTAATTGATGGTAAATCTCCAGACAGGGATACGGTTGATCTGATATGGTTTCCTACAGGAGGAGGCAAAACCGAAGCGTATCTTGCAGTTGTATCATTTTACATTTTTTACAATCGTTTGCAAATGGCTGATGGTGGCGATGAAGAACACCGACTGGATGGCACCAACGTCTTGATGCGTTATACCCTGAGGATGCTTACAGCGCAGCAGTTTCAGAGGGCGGCAAGTCTGATTGCAGCCATGGAGTTTCTAAGAAGGCTGAATGGAGCGGAAAATTTGCCTTCAATCCCCGGAAAACGTTTTTCCATTGGATTGTGGGTGGGAAAGGACGCTACGCCAAATAAAATCAGTGATGCTGCTAATAAGCTTGTTGAGTTTCGCAAACAGCGGAACGGTCATACAGGAAACCCGTTTGTGCTCACTGAATGTCCATGGTGCAGATCGGAAATCGGGCGTTTTCACAATGAGCTTCCACGACGCATCAGTAAGCAAGAAAGAGTCAAGGGTATCAATAGCTCAAAAGATGAAGGTCCACGACTTCTTTGTCCGGATTCATGTTGTGAGTTTGGACAGATGGCAGTCGATACATGGCTTCCGATTGAAGTTATTGATCAGCGCATTTACCAGACAAGACCTTCACTTGTCATCGGAACTGCAGACAAGTTTGCGATGATTGCATACCAACCTGATGCAGGGGCGCTTTTTGGAAGAAGCAGGGAGGATGGTGTTGTACGGCAAACGTACTCTCCTCCTGGAATGATTATTCAGGATGAGTTACATCTGATATCAGGACCATTGGGTACAATGTATGCAATGTATGAAAGCGTTTTCGAGAAACTCTGCACAGTATCTGCCAACGGGGTTTCTGTCAAACCCAAAATCATTTCTTCGACTGCCACCATACGGGGAGCAAAGGATCAGGTGAAAGCCGTTTTCGCAAGAGACAGTTTGAGCCTTTTCCCTAGTCCTGGTTGGACTATGGGCGATTCCTTTTTCGGCACCTATGCCAGGGATGAAAATAACCGGCTCAGGAGCGGACGCTTGTATCTTGGTATTCATGCCAACGAATTCAATATTCTCACAGCTGAAAACAGGGTTTTCGCCTCCGCTCTTTTCAGGAGCTTTTTTATCGAGTCCGAAAAGCGTGATCCATGGTGGACTTTATTGGTGTTTTTTAACAGTATCCGCGAACTTGGCGGTGCCCGTACGTTGTTTGATTCCGATATCAGGGACAGGATGAAATTTCTCTTCAGCAGGGAGGGCCAGGGACAAGAACGAAGATATATCGGCAATCCTGAAGAATTGACCGGAAGGATTGACAATGCTGCTATTGTTTCCATGATGGACAGGCTTTCAAAAAAATATAATGAAAGCGCAAGAGCGATTGTTGACGTATGCCTTGCATCGAATATCATCGAGGTCGGTGTTGATATCGACAGGTTATCTTTGATGGGTGTGGTCGGTCAACCGAAAACAACAGCCCAGTACATTCAGGTTACCGGCCGTGTCGGACGCAGATGGGCCGAGAGTCCGGGGCTTGTCCTGATGCTCTACAATCCGGCGAAAAGTCGTGATCGTTCTCATTATGAGCATTTTCACAGTTATCATAAACGCCTGTATGAACAGGTTGAACCGACGTCGGCAACACCGTTTTCTGGATCTGCCATTACCCGCGCATTGCCCGGGATCTTAATCAGCTGGGTTCGGCAGAATATTGATGCTGAAAATCCTGTTGATTTCGAGCGTTTCTGTGAAGCACTTCAAGAAGTATACGGATTCGTGGAAGAAAGATGTAAATCATTGCTTGATGGTAACGATGAGGAACTAGCAAGAGCCTTATCCAAACTAAGTCAGGTCAGGGATGAGTTGATACAGAAGTGGAACGCCAATCCTCAGACATGGCAAGAATACCCGCATCGTATAGGAGGCGAGTATCTGATGTTATGGCCTGGACAGTACAGGACTGTGGCGCAGAATAATAAAGGGGTCGATGTGGCATCGAGCATGCGAAGTGTTGATGCTATGGCCGGTCTCGGAATTTCGTCTGCATACTTTGATGCAGAAATAAACCAACAGGATGGCTGAAGGAGAGGATTTGAATGGAAAATATACGCATTGGACAGCTGATTACTCCTTTTGGACCAGGAGCACTTTATACAGATTCAAAAGGTACCTCGCTGATTATCGGAGGACTCGATCACTGGTATAAATCGGATCATCAGACAGGGGAGATTCATATAGATGAATTTTCGATTTTCGAGCCAAGGCTCTCGGTATTGTTAGGGGTCGACAGGTTTCGCAAGCCTGCCGATTTTCGACTTGATCGCACAAATCAGAATGCAAGGATTACTACCCCGGTTTTAAGGTTTCCGACTTGGTATCGTGAAGTTTATACAGGCCGGCTGAAGCAGGTCAATCTGGAGTCTATGATTGTTAATGCGCAAAGAAATGAACGCTGGGTTCCAGTAAGGTTTATTTCAGCCTGCAAGGCGGGGCATCTTGGTGATTTTCCATGGAAACAATGGGTCGGCTGTAAATGTCAGAGTAATGGGAACTTATATCTCCATGATGCTGGAGGGGCAGACCTTGCCAGCGTTTGGGTGGAGTGCCGGACTTGTAACAGAAGAAAATCCCTTGCTGGAGTTACATGGCTGGATGGGGAAAAAGAGGCAGGTAAACAGAGTGCATTTCAAAGCAGTGGTATTGTTTGCCAGGGTTATCGTCCCTGGCTTGGAGATTTAAGACGTGGCGAGGGTTGTCAGGAACCTCTTGTAGGCGCACTGATTAATCAGAGCAATCTGTATTTTGCCAAAGTAATGTCATCCATTTCACTGCCGGACCTGTCCATTGAAGATGAGTCAGTCGCTAACCTGAAGAATGATATAGAAAAGTGCGAACACAAAATTGCTACGGCAAAAGCCCTGTGGAGAATTGGAGACAAAAATGATGCGATATTAATAATAGACTCTGCACTGAAAGAAAACGGGATTGAAGCTGAACAGAATAAGATCGAGAGTGTTCTTGAGCGTTTATTTTCCGATTCCTCTGTTTTGACTGAGCGAAACAATATGCCTGAGCAACCTGACGCCCCGGATCTCGCGTTCAGGCGTGATGAATTCAATATCCTCAGAACTAGTGTTAACGATGACCTTAGGTCACGGGATCTCAGGGTAATACCGTCGGAAGTCCCTGATAATCTTGTCAGGTGGATTGGTAAGGTGCATCTTGTAGAACGCCTGCGTGAAACCCGAGCTTTTTATGGCTTTAGCAGATTGGTGCCGGATGAACACCCCCTTGATGATATGCCTGAAAATGCATTGAAGCAACTTTTTCTTCATCCACCGCAACAAAATATTGAGAAATGGCTCCCTGCTATAACAGTTTTTGGAGAAGGAATCTATATCGAGCTTGCTGAAGTTGAAATAAATGCCTGGATACATGCCAACTATGAATGGTTGGTTCATCGCTTAAACGAGGCTTTCAGGGTAAGGCTTGCAAATGTTTATCAGGTATATTCTCCGCAAAAAGGACCATCGATGGAGTGGGCTGCAAGATACTTGCTTGTTCACAGCCTTTCTCATATTCTTATTAATCAGTTGGTATTTGAAGCTGGTTACAGTTCGGCATCCTTGAAAGAGCGTCTGTATGTATCATCTGACAGGAGAGCTCCCATGGCAGGGATTCTGATCTATACAGCAGCCGGTGATTCTGAAGGAACATTAGGTGGGCTGGTCAGAATCGGGCATAAGGATCGTCTAGGGCCGGTGATCAGGAAGGCTGTATCCCGTGCTTCATGGTGTTCAGCAGATCCAGTCTGTTCTGAAAATCTTGGTGGACAGGGAACGCGCCTTGCCAATCTGGCCGCATGCCATGCATGCATCATGTTGCCTGAAACTGCCTGTGAAACCATGAATAACGGGCTTGACAGGGCAATTGTAATTGGAACGCCTGATGAGCGTGAACATGGTTTCATGTCAGAGCTGCTCAGTGAAATTTCTGCGGCTTGAAAAGTCTTGTTCAGAGAATGATAGAGCAGTGTAGACGCCATTAGCTATAGAAAATGATGATTTTAGATCAAACATAACCTCTATGTTGATATTTCCCTTTATATCGTGAATAGCAAACTGAAATTTCTTGATCTGTTCGCTGGGGCCGGAGGTTTGTCCGAGGGTTTTATCAGGGCTGGGTTTGAACCTGTAGCACATGTAGAGTCGGATCAGGCCGCCTGCTTCACTCTCCAGACACGCATAGGCTACCATTGGTTGAATGAACGCAGACGGATTGAACAATATGCGGAATATCTGAAAGGTGCTATAAGTCGAGAGGCATTTTATGAATATGTTCCTCGGCAGGTAATCGACTCTGTCATTAATGCTGAAATCAGTGCTATAACACTCCCGTATATTTTTCGGCGGGTTGATGCTCTGCTAGGTAACCATTCTCTGGATCTGATTGTCGGCGGTCCTCCCTGTCAGGCATATTCCGTCATAGGTAGGTCACGTGACAAGAATAGGATGAAAGGCGATAAGCGGAATTACCTTTATACTTATTACGCCGAATTTCTTAAGCGTTACAAACCGTCATATTTCCTTTTCGAGAATGTGACAGGTCTACTTTCTGCTAGGGACGATGATGGCAGCTTGTATTTCAACACTATGAGAGACCTATTTTTTGACTGCGGTTATGAAACTGAGTATATGGCTCTTTCAGCTTCTGATTACGGTGTCTTACAACGTCGGAAAAGGGTCATTCTTGTTGGAAAAAAAGGGCGACAAACAGGTTTTTATCCAGAACCCCAAAAATGGAATCCCAACGTAAAGGTCAGCGAGGTATTCGAAGATCTACCCGTGATAAGTGCCGGTGAAGGAGATGTTGGACCTTGTGCCACAAATACATATAGTGGGACATGGCAGAAAGATGCGGGTGTGCGGATAGAGGACCTTCCTGTGACTTGGCATCAGGCCAGACCTCACAATAAACAGGACCTCGAGATATATCGTATTGTTGT
>JADHTF010000016.1:0-27500 GCA_016776555.1 Chlorobium phaeobacteroides | reverse complement strand
TAGCCCAGGCATTGATCTCCTCCCATCTGCGGAAATCACCAACGGGTACTTTTGCGACCTTGATCATGAATTTATGCATCAGGCTGAGCTTGTCTTTATCGATTTTGCCATGAAAGAGTGCAATATCCCGGGGGGCAATGCGGTCGGCTATGGGTTGAAGCTTTTCAGGGAACCGCCAGCCTTTGGAATCTTCTTCAACACTCCCTTCGCCAAGCGGGCCACTGGAAAACAGCCACACCATCTTTTCAGAAAGCACTTTTTCATTGGTTTCCAGGAATTTGGCTGCCTTTTCACTCCAATTGCCGGTGAAAACCGCACTTCCCAAAATGATGACTTTGTAGTGGCCGAGGGCGCTGATCTGATCAATAGACAAAACATCGGCGCCCAGACCGCTTTCGGCAAGTACTTCACCGATCTTTTCAGCAATCTCCCTGGTTGCGTTGTACCTGGTCTCGTAAGTGATGATGATCTCGTTAGCCATAATGAGCTCCTTTCTGGTAGTGGACGTAGTTTATGATGTTAAAAGTACCAGCACTGGTTCCATTTTTTCTTTCAGAAGCCTGATGGATCAGGGGACGCCATCCCGTATTCCGTATAGTGAGTTATCTGCTATAGTAGCCTTTTGTACGTTCGGGGGGACAAAGGGTAGAGAGAGACGACAGCTTGTTGCTCAACCGTGAAGGGAAGTGGCCGTCTCCCGTGACGAACCTTCGGAGTATAAACTATGCCATGGGGCAAATAGTTTGCTTCCGTGCCTGCGGCAGGCTTGCGGTCTGTCAGTGTGTTTTCGTCATATCCTCGTCCACGCAGATGATGAAATCCGCCCGGCCCCTGTTCCCCTCTTCCAGACGGCGAACGTTCTCCTGCTCGACTGTCGAGACGGTCAGGATGCGCAGGGTGTCGTTACGTTCCCGCAGATAGAAGACGATGCCCTCGTAAAAATCCGAATGGTAGGAGCCATTGAGGTGCAGGAAGGTATGGCCGGGGCGGTAGTTCAGAAGGATGAAATGCGCCATGGTGGCGTCCTTGAGTGCCTGAGCCCTGACCAGTTCGGGGGTGCCGTGGTCACCTGTCATCGAGAGGATTTTTTTGTACTGTGGCAATTCGGGATCGAACCGTATGGGGAGTGGAGCGATCCAGGCTTTTTCCTCGTCGTTGAGCCGTTCCAGAACGCCGAAGTCGCCCTGTCTGTAGACCATACGGGCAAACCGTCGGGGGATGTTCGTCGCGAAAATCGGGATGTTGTATTCCCTGGCCAACTTGACGATAGGAGTGTAGTCGGTTTTGTGGTTGGTCCAGAGCCGGGCAAGAGAATCGAGGCCTATTGCGTTGATCGAACCGTCGAGGTACTTGTCAAGCGCCTGCTGATTGTCTGCTTCGAACATTTCGCCACCGAGTATGAGGTTGTTGGTATTTAAAAGGTCTTTGGTCAGTTCCAGTCGCAACCAGTGGGCAATGGGGTTGTTGTGCAGTTCTCCGAACAGGATGATGTCAGCTTTTTTCGCTTTTTTGTAAAGCTTGCGATAGCTTGCCTTGTCGCCCCCGGCATCGAAGATTTCATATGCAGGCTTACCCTTTCCATATGCGGGGGTGACGAGACACGAAAGTATGAGCAGGACGACAAGATTCAGCATCGGTGCACAGGGTGATGGTGTTAGGGCTAGGGCGGTTGTTTATTAGGTTGAAAAGTATGAGTGTTATTTCCCTTTTTGTTTCTCCAGGATCGGAAGGATCCGTTTCAGGTCGTCGGCTTGTTCGATGAGCTGTTTCCTGAGCAAGGCAGGCAGCTCCGAGCCGTTTGTACCTTTCTCATTCACAAAGGTCTCAATTTTGTGCAGCATGTCCGGGGTTTGGCGCCAATGCGGAAAGAGGTCGTGGCCAAAGGCTCCGGCGTAATGCACGTCGCGTTCGGTATAGACCTTCTCAACCGCGTCAAAAAACCGGTCAATATACGGCGCCAGAAGCTCTTTCTGCATGTGCCAGTGAAAGCCTTTCATGCCGTAACGGAGGAAATCCGTGGAGCGGGATGACTGTTCTGTGAAAGCCTGCCAGCAGGTTTCCTTTTCAGTGCTGTCGGGCCTTGAGGCTTGCACCATAAAGGCTTTTTTCAGCCCAAGGTCGCTTATATCCAGGTCTTTTTCGTTGCTGAACAGTTGTTCGGCTTCAGCATGGCCGCAGGCCATCAGGCGGGCAATGATGTTCCAGCGCTTTTCCTGATCAATCTCAAGCGACGCGACAGACTCGGCTCCAGTGATAAGCGTGTGCAGGTAATCCAGCTCATCGGGCAGGAGAGCGGTTTCAAGCAGGAGGCCGAACCAGATGATCTGCTCCTGCTCGCTGTTTTCAGGCCGGGCCAGGCGTTCGCGGGCCATGGTGTTGAGTTCGGGCATCCAGATCGCTCTGTTGTCATCAGTCAGGTAGACCGAAACAATGGCTTTTATCTTTGCGATGATGTGGCTGTTCAGGATCGACACATCCTTTTCTTCCGTGGCCAGTTCGATGCCCATCTCGATAAACTCGGTCGGGGCGAATGCATTATCGCGCACCATCTGCCAGAGGCTTCCCCAGACCAGCCGCCGGGCAAACGGATCTTCAATGGTTTGCAGTGACCTGCGGGCGGTGTCGAGAGCATCATTGCTGTAAAACACTTTCACGTAATCGTGGTCGTGCGTGTTGAGGATAACGAACGCGGTATCGGGCTTGAGCTGTGCTTCGGCGGTTTTCCCGTCAATGATGATCTTCCGGGTTTCATTTATGACGAGCGCGACGCCGCTCTGACGGTAGCCGGTAAATTCGATGGCATGCTGCCGGATGAGGCTGTTTTTGGCCGAGCCCTGTTGCTCGATCCTGAGTTTGCCGTTCCCGATGCGGCTCAACAGGGTGTTGACGCCGGTGGTCTCAAGCCACTGGCGGCTCCAGGCCACGATGTCGATGCCGCTTTTCTCCGACATGATGGAAAGAAAATCATCCAGGGTGGTGTTCTGTTCAGCGAATCGTCTGAAGTACTGGCCAATTGCTGCGCGGAAGGCCTCGTCGCCGATAAAGTACTGAAGCTGGCGAAGCACCGAGGCGCCCTTGGAGTAGCTGATGCCGTCAAAATTGCTGAAGGCCTCGATGGTATCGCGGGCCGAAGCGGCTATGGGGTGGGTGGTTGCGTACTGATCCTGCTGATAGGCCCACTCTTTGCGAGCATACATATGTTCCAGCGCGTCTCTGAACAGCGTGCCCTTGGACATGGCGAAATAGGAGAGGTAGTCGGCAAAGCTTTCGTTGAGCCAGAGGTCGTTCCACCATTTCATGGTCACCAGGTCGCCGAACCACATGTGCACCATCTCGTGGGTGATGGTGTTGGCGCGGTTGAGGTGCTCGCTGTAGAGCTTTTTATGACGGAAGATATAGTGTTCGGTAAAGGTGACGCAACCCACATTTTCCATGGCACCGAAATTGAATTCCGGCACAAAAACCTGGTCGTACTTGTCGTACGGATAGGGGTAGTCGAAGTAGGCTTCCAGGGTGGCCATGGCTTCCCTGGTGATAGCAAAGATGTTGTCCGGATCCATGTATTTCGCGAGCGACTTTCGGCAGTAAATCCCAAGCGGAATCTGGTTGTAACGCTCTTCCCATCTGGTGTAAGGGCCTACGACCAGGGCAAAGAGGTAGGTGGAAAAGAGCGCTGTGCGTTTAAACGCAATCGTTACCTCATCATCGTTTGTTCGGGTATGCTCAGGCAGGGCGTTGTGGATATAGGTCCATTTTGAGGGTCCGTTTACCGTGAGCTGGTAGGTGGCTTTGATATCGGGCTGATCGAAGCACGGAAACAGGCGGTGCGCGTCGTAGGGCTCGAAGTCGGTGTGCATGTACTCTTCACTGTCTTCGGGGTCGTGAAACTTGTGAAAGCCCGATCCGGTGTTATCGAACTGGCTGGTGTAGGTGATTTCCAGCGTATTGCGGCCCTCTGTCAGATGATCTTCATTGAGATAGATGGCAAAATCACCCTTGAGATACTCCTCCGTCGCCTTGCCATTGAGCGTGACAGCATGGATCTGTTTGGTTATGAAATCAAGCTTGAGGGGGGCTACACCGCCACGGCGATAGTCAAACGCAACACTGCAGCGTCCCCGGTACTCGGCGGCATGCTCTTTCAGGGTGAGTTCAAGGGTATAGCTGGTATTGGAAACCAGGGTGCTGCGGGTTTCCGCTGCTTCCCGGGTGAGAATGTTTTCAGTATCAAGGGAAAATGTCATGTGATATGCTTTAAGCTGAATAATTCATGTGAGTTTGAGACCTCAAGTTATAGAATATACAGTGAGC
Source organism: Chlorobium phaeobacteroides (assembly GCA_016776555.1). Lineage (GTDB taxonomy): Bacteria > Bacteroidota > Chlorobiia > Chlorobiales > Chlorobiaceae > Prosthecochloris > Prosthecochloris phaeobacteroides_A. Next base: position 23,189 of record JADHTF010000016.1, on the reverse strand, counting down.
TGATCATATACCCTGATTCCCTCGTGAAAACTGGTAAAAAAGCTCAAAACCATATACAGTTATGCCGCCATGTGTACTGCTATTACAAGGGGTGATCCTGCATCCATGGGGTTTTACAGGACAAGAATGGATTCCCGTGTCAAGCACGGGAATGACAGGGAGTGGAGAGGAGTCATGCCGCCCTGTGTAATACTATTACACGGGGTGATCCGGCATCCATGCAGACCCTGGCCCCAACGATGGATTCCCGTGTCAAGCACGGGAATGACAGGGAGTGGAGAGGAGTCATGCCGGACTTGATCCGGCATCCATGCAGACCCTGGCCCCAACGATGGATTCCCGTGTAAGACCTGTGAAATAGATGCTCAAATTTCACGGGTCAGGCACGGGAATGACAGGGAGTGGAGAGGAGTCATGCTGGACTTGATCCAGCATCCATGCAGACCTTGGCCCCAACGATGGATTCCCGTGTAAGACCTGTGAAATAGATGCTCAAATTTCACGGGTCAGGCACGGGAATGACACAAAAGGGAAAGTATCCTGTCCTTGTACGCATTTTTTCCCTTGGTGAATTATTCAGGTATTCAGTTTTAAAGGGATTGTTAAAAAGCCCAAGCATTATTTCGCTGATACGTTTTTCTCTCCAGACTCTTCGAAAAAATCCTTCATGTGATGCTCACCGTACTGCGGCGCGGCGTTGTCGATTTCGTTGACGGCGATGGCGAAGTAGAGCATGTCGGCGATACGCGCGTTCAGGGGTTTTATGAAGGCATGAACGTTTTTGACGAACCAGAGGGGGATGAAGATGATCCTTGGTTGTTTGTTGATGGTGGTGAAGGAGAGGGTGAACAGCTCTTTGTAAGTGAAGATGTCCGGGCCGCCGATGTTGATCTCCCGATGACCGGGAACGGCTGCATCAACGCAGATTTCTCCCATATCCTCGCCGTGGATCGGATTGATGGTCATACTCCCGTCGCCGGGCCAGACGATGACGCCGGAAGCGGCCATGTTCTGGAACTGTGCCATGTCGGGGAAATAGGCGTTCGGACGCAGAATGGAGTAGTCTATACCCGAATCTTTCAGTGCCTTGACGAATGCTTCATGAGCCTTGACGATCTGCATCTCCATCATTTCATCGGCTTTGAAGATGGAAACGTAGACGAACTTCCGTACTTCATCATGAAGGGCTTCCTGCAGGATGTTGACGTTGCCGAGAAAATCGACGTCATGGTAGGTCATGCCGGGTTTTGAGCTTCTCAGGCCCATGGATGAGAAGATCGTGTCGATGCCCTCTGCGATACCGTGCAGCGAGTCCGGTTTGGTGGCGTCACCCGTGACGATTTCATCAACAACCCCTTCCAGCGCCGGTTCACCAGATGGACCGGGTGTTTTGACTTTTTCCCGGTCCCGAACCAGCGCCCGCACGAACCAGCCTCTTTTTTTATATGCCACAGCGGCATACCGTCCGATATACCCTGAAGCACCGGCAACAAGGACTCTCTGCATAGTCTCTTCTCCTTCACGCCCTTATACTCAGGCCGCAAACGACAATTTTAGAGGTGCCGAAAAATTACAGCAATGATTCTATTAGTATGATAACGCAAACAAGGGGAGTTTAGTTGAGGGGAGGAGGGGGAAGTGAAAAGTTAAAAAAACCTGTCTTCCTGTAGTGACCAGTAGCCAGTAGCCAGTAGTCAGTAGTCAGTCAACAGTCAATAGGCAGCTCAACATCTCAACACATCAACAATCCTCAATAGTCAATTCCCGTAATATTTCATCGCGTCGGGGATCGCATTCTTTATCTGACGGATTCTGGATGCGTCAGAAGGGTGCGTGCTGAGGAATTCCGGTGGTTTGCCTCCTGGTGACGCGGCGGACATTCTTTCCCAGAAGCCGATAGCCTCATTCGGGTTATAGCCTGCCATAGCCATGAAGATCAGGCCGATTCTGTCGGCTTCATACTCCTGCAGGCGGCTGTAGGGGAGTGCTACGGCAAGCTGTGAGCCCACGCCGAAGGCAGTCGCCCATAACTGACGGGTTTTTTTGGGACTTGATTGCAGGGCTGAACTGAGAGCCATGCCTCCCATCTGCGTGAGCAGCATCTGGCTCATGCGTTCATTGCCGTGCTTGGCGACGGCGTGAGCGATTTCATGAGCCATGACAACCGCAAGTCCGGCATCGTTTTTCGAAAAGGGGAGAATACCGGTATAGACAACGATCTTGCCGCCGGGCATGCACCACGCGTTGGGAGAGTCATCTTCAATAAGGTTGAATTCCCATGAGTAATCGCTCAGTTCGGAAGAGAGGCCCCGTTGCCTGAAATAGGCCTGAACAGCGGTTTGCAGTTTCCGGCCTACCCGGAGAACTCTTGCCGATTCGCTGCTGTTTGTGCTGCGCTTGTTTGTTTTAAGAAACTCCCGGTACTGTTCATTACTCAGGGAGTGCATGGAAGAGGAGGGGAGAAGGTTTAACTGAGATCGGCCGGTTACCGGGACAGTCGCGCATGAGGTAAGAAAAAGAGCGCAGACGAAAAGCGCTATGGCATCTGCCCTGAGTATTTTGAACGAGAGCTGCGATAGTAGATTTCTCATAAATTCAGTCAGGTTGATGAGGTTAATAGGACTGCAGGTGCTTTATCTCCTTTCTCCAGCAATGAAAGAGTATATGGCCTGCAAAACCGGCAAGTTCCGGTTTCAGTATACGATAAGCCTGTTCCTGAAGAGAAAGATAGTGTTTTTGAGACAATGATTGGAGCGGGTTACCTATGGAAAACCAATGGGCAAGATATTGATGAACATGTCTGTCTATCGGAAAAGCGGCAAAACGGTGAAGCCCGAAAAGCATGACACAGTCAGCGATCTTGAAGCCGATTCCCGGTTGGCTGCAAAGTGTTTTTCTGACGTTTTCAAGGGGCATAGCAGGATCTTTCAGGGCCTGGAGATCAAGTTTCCCTGAAACAACGGCCTGAGCGGCTTGTATAATGTTATCCGCCCTGATACAATTGTTGTTCGTACAGAGCCTGAGAGACTCCGGACTGGTTGAAGCAAGGGCTTCCGGGGTGGGGAAGGAGAAATAGGTGTAGGGTACATCGTTCAGGCGTATGGTATGTCTGGTGCCGTATTCCTGCGCAAGGTACGTTACCTGCTTTCTGATGAGGTGCATGCCAAGGCCCTGGGCACACATAAAGGTGATAAGGGTTTCAAACGGGTCCTGTCTCAGGATTTTAATGTCTGTATAGGGTTGTATACGGTCCCATACTTCAGGATAACGTTTTCTGAAATCTTCAGGGAATAGCGAGTTGACGTCTACATCAAGGCTGAAATACTTTCGGTTAAATTCATTGAATGCGTTGATGTTCCGGAATTTTATTGTGCTTGATATGGTGTATTTCACAGGGTTTGATCTGTCAATAATAAACATTTCAGACCCAATAACCCCTGACAGTACTGTAGGAGTGTTATCAGTTACTTTCCACCTGAAGCACTGCCCGCTAAAAATAGTATTCTCAATATCAAATCCGTATAGGTGAGTAGTGCTCTGTGTTAATCTTTCCATTGTTCTGCGTTTCCTTGTTGAAAAACGGAGCGTGTCGTGTATTAAAATATATGTCCTGTAAATAATGTAACAAATTTCATAAAAAGAGTTTAAAGTGTTTTATGTAAAATATGCTTTATATTCTTAGATGTTTATTGACTCTGCATAAATTGGTTATTTGTGGGCGATAAATGTGTTTTTATGTTGTTTTATAAATAAAAAAAAAGCCGTTACAAATCAGGTTGATGATCTGTTACGGCTTTTATAAATGGATAGATGATCTCTTGTTTTTGGTTTAACTGCAGGTATAAAGTCTTTCCATTTCGTTTTCGAAAAAGAACTCTTCGTGTCCTAATGCTGGAGAAAGATCATCAATCCAGGATGCGTCATCGTCATATTCAGCAAAGAAAATCTTATTGGTCCATTCAGGATTTCTGCTCTGAGTGAACTTCAGGACGAATACTTTTTCTCCATGGATTTCTGTGATATCCTGGACAATTATTTTACCGGGAGCGCAAGACATCGATGGTCCTCTGACGGTTCTGCCGAGTCCGGACATCCTCTGATAGGCGGTATTGAAGATCTCTACCGCTTCTGACAAGGGGATTTCAAAATATTGTTTAGGACCGGTGTCCCGTTCAAGGAACATGTAGTAAGGAATGATTCCCAGTTGCAGCTGTTTCTGCCACATGGCTTCCCAGATGTCGGCATCGTCATTGACATGCCGTACAATGGGTGACTGGCTGCGAATGACTGCCCCGGTTGAGCGAATCCGGTTTATGGCATCGACAGCCTGAGATGTCTCGATTTCTCTCGGGTGGCTGATATGGGCCATGATTGCAAGGTGCTTGCCGGATGAGACGATCTGTTCGAAAAAGCTGAGAATTTCATCGGAATCGTGTTCGGCGGTAAAGCGGTAGGGCCACCAGCTCAAAGCTTTTGTGCCTATTCTGATCGTTTTTACCGTCGGGATGTCAAGCAGGGGCTGTATGTACTTTTTGATAAGAGCGGTGCTCATGACCATAGGGTCACCACCGGTAAAGATGATGTCCTTTACCTCGGGGTGCTCTTTAAGGTAATCAAGCAGCAGCGTGATGTCGTTGTTCGCGAATTTGAGGCTCTCAAGTCCTGAAAACTGCGGCCATCTGAAGCAGTAGGTGCAGTAGGCATGACAAACCTGGGCTTCTGAGGGGAAAAACAGTACACTTTCCCGGTATTTGTGTTGAATGCCGTGAAGTACCTCGTTATCCAGCAGGGGAGTGTTCAGCTCCATCTGACCCGCTGGATTGGGGTTTTGCAGGAGCTGTATCTCTCTTGCTGCCTGCCGAATTATATCTTGCGGGGCATCTGTGCTGACAAGGCCGGACATTCGTTGGAAATCTTCAGGATTGAGCATCTCCTCCTGGGGAAAGCTCAGTCTGAATATCGGGTCTTCGGGAATGTTCGACCAGTCGATAAGGTTTTCTGTTACATAGCTGTTTACCCTGAAGGGGTAAACAGTTGCCACGGTTTTAACGATATGAATCTGTTCTTCAGGTATCTCCCCGTACTGAGGGAGTGTGTGAAGATTGTCTGCTGTATATGAGCGATATTTCAGCATAACAACTGCTTTTAACGGTTGCTAAAATATCGGCAGAGCATAAATGGAATAGTGAAGCTCTAACCTTTCTGACGAGGGGATAACGAAATAAAACACTTCGGTCAGCTTTGTTACGCCGGCTCATTTCCGAAATGTCCGTAGAGTTATTCGAGACACCTCAATGAATTGTATACCTCTTGTGTGCCTGAGGTTTTGAGTACGTCTATTTACAATTAATGAAGCAATAAACCAAAAAGGTGTACTCAAATATCGGGTAATCCGTCTTTTCGGGGCGAAGAGCGGCCGGGAAGCGGGGAAGCGGTTTTCAGCAGCTTCCCCGCATGCGGTCTTATGAGGTCGGTTTCAAAATCAGACCGACGCCTCTGATCACGATTACATCAGCCGTGTTTCCGATGTCCAGGCGCAGACTCAGGCGTACGGCGCCTTTTTGAGGGTCTATCGACGTTGGTGTACTTGTGATGCAGACCGGCCCTTTGTTTGTGTGAGCTGTTCCGTCATCGAGCATTACCAGTGCGGTGGAGGGCGGGTTCTGTAACTGGCTCAGGCGAATCTGTGTGATATGACTTTTCGGGCTCGAGAGTTCATAGCAGACCTTGACACCGACGATGGTATATCCCGGAATGGTGGGGACTCCCATTTCGACAACTTTGTTTCCCCCGGGAATTCCGGTATCTCCGGTGGTGGTTGATTTGATATTCAAGCCGCTGAGCCCTCCCGTAAGCGACCGAAGAGCAGCAAAGGAGGTCTTGACACTTGGATCACCAGGCAAAAGGTCGAGGTGGTTCAGCCACATGACCTTTGTTCTCTTAAGTTCAGGTTTAATAAGTGTATTGGTAACCGGTTTCACTTCTTTGGTAATGGCCGGTTTCATTTCTTGAGTCATAACCGGTTTCTGGGCCATGATAATACATGCCACCAATGAGATCATCACGGCAAATCCCGCTTTAAATTTTTTCTGCATAATGTTTCTCCCTGTTGATTGTTTTTTCCTGGTTCCTCAATACTCGATGATCACTTTTTTCGTTCTGAAAAAAATGCACTACGAAAACATATCCAGGAGCACTGTACTGAGGTTCCCTTGAAATGGGGTTTTCACGATGGAAAATGCACCATCATGTAAAGTTATCACTTTTATTATACAAGATCCTTGCGGATGCGTTTTTTTTGTGACAGAAGCTGCATATGATATTCCTGAAGGGATGAGTGGCTCATATACCGGAATGGCGCCTGTGTTTTTGCTGTTCATGCCCTGAGTCGGTATCGATGAGTATTTCGTATTTCAATAAATTGATCGTAGGTTCTATTGTATTACATAATTATAATCGATAAATAATTTTGATTTATGCAACAGGTGACTATTTCTCCAAAGTTTCAGGTGGTTATCCCGAAAAAAATAAGGGAGTCGTTAAAGCTTCTCCCCGGACAGAAAATGCAGGTTGTTCAATACGGGGAACGTATCGAGCTGATTCCTCATAAAGAGGCGCATGAGATGAGGGGTTTTCTGAAAACAATTAGCGCTGAATCAAATGCCGTGGAGGGTATCATATGAATCTCGTGGATAGTTCGGGATGGATAGAGTTTTTTAACGATGGACACTACGCATCGTACTTCCTCGAAGCGCTTCGTGATATGGACAAGGTCATTGTACCGACCCTCTGTTATTATGAAGTGTTTACCTATGTCATGAGAGGAATGAGTGATACTGAGGCGCTTCAGGTTGTGGCTTTCATGCAGCAGGCGGAGTCTGTTGAGCTGACCGATGCAATTGCTGTTCATGCTGCAAGATTAAGTGCAAAGCACACTATCCGACTTTCCCCTGCCATTACGCTAGCGACGGCTCAGTTGCATCATGCCACGATATGGACTCAGGATGCCTGTCTCAAGGATTTTCCTGAAGTAAAGTATTATCCGAACAGGGAGGATTGACGTAAACAGTTTACTTAATAAGATATAGGTTACCTATCTTACAGAAAGCACCGTTATGAGAAAGGGTGTCTCCAGCAACAGACAGAGTCCATTTCAGGTATCCTTCAGGTTTTGAACAGCGTAAGTCCCCGATCATGAAATATTCGAAAAATCGAAACCGAAAGATACGTTTGTTGTTTTCCGCTCTGTTCTTTCTGCTTTTTTCAGGGTGTCAGCCCGGGCATCGTGATATTGATCTCAGTATGTATCAATACCGGGATACAAGGGATCTTGTACGCTTTGTTAATGAAGCGGCAGGTGTACTGCAGAAGAACGGCCTGACGAGTATTGATTATTTCCGCAATAATCGAAGCTTTTACAAGCAGAAAAATTATTATCTCTACGTCTATGCCCTGGACGGCACCAACCTCTTCCATGCAGGCATGCCTGAGCTTGAGGGCAGGAACCTGCTCCTGGCGACCGATAAGAACGGCAAGATGATAACAGAAATGATCCTGCGTGCGATAGAAAACCCTGCCAATCCCCACGGATGGGTTCACTATACATGGTGGGAGCCCGGCAAATTTTATCCTGTTCCGAAATCTTCCTGTCACTTCAAGGTGATCACCCCTGAAGGAAAAGAGCTTTTTGTCGGTGGAGGTATTGACTATCCTCAAGAAGAAAAAGAGTTTATCCGGATTGTTGTTGATGATGCCGTGTCGGGTTTCGAGCGGAAGGGAATGGCGGCAGTCAATGAAATTGCTGACCCGACGTCGGAATTCAATTATCGGGAGGTTCGGGTTTTTGCGTTTCAATCAGACGGTTCAATGCTGATTTCTCCGGTTATGAATGAGCGGTTTCAGAAGATGAGTATTGTCGGCTGTGTCGATGAGGTTGGTCATAAGCCATTTGATAAGGCCCTGGAGCGTCTTGAACAGCAGGAGAGTGTCTGGGAGGTTTTTCTTGCCAAAAGCCGATTCAAACGTGGACTGATAAAAAAGTGCCTCTATCTACGAAAAACAATGTTCGAAGACAGCGTTGTGTATGTCGGGGCGGTTACCGACCTGCCCGAACCTCCGTAACGATTTTTGGGAACTTGACTACAAAATCAGTGAGAATATGCTATGGTTTTGTCATTGTAAATCTTGCAACTTCCCGAATGCTGACCAGGCAGTGCTGCCGCAGAAGGATGTAACAGCGGGGCGATACAAGGGAGTGTATGATGTCTGAAAACAACAGGAATCTGGAGTACGGGGTGAATGATGTGCCGCCTGCGGGACATCTTGTCATGCTCTCGATACAGCACGTTCTTCTGATGTTCGTTTCTGTGGCGCTGCCCGTTATCTTTGCCGGTCAGATGAGCGAATCAGCAGAGTTTGCCGCTACGTTGGTGACGTTTTCCATGATCGCATCCGGTCTTGGTTCCATACTGCAGTCTGTCGGATTGCCTTTTATCGGTTCAGGCTACCTTTGTCCCAATGTTTGTGGTCCTTCCTATTTCAGTGTTTCATTATCAGCAGCGTGGATTGGCGGTCTTCCCCTCATGCGCGGAATGATTATGATCGCAGGACTTATCGAGATGGTTCTTGCTCCCGTTGTCCAGAAGCTCAAGCATGTTTTCCCGAAGTTCATAGTCGGACTCGTTGTCGCTATGGTGGGGGTCAGTGTCATTAACATGTCGGTAACCTCTCTTTTCGGGCTTGAATACAAGGGAGACGCTCTTCGAAGTGAAGATATTCTCATTGGCTTTACTTCTCTCATGGTTATGGTGCTCAGCAATCTTTGGGGAAAAGGCTTCATGAAAATCTACTGCCTTTTAACCGGCATGTTTGCCGGATGGATATTCGCCTGTATTCTTGAACCGGAATATCTGCTGAGCCTGGCAAAGGTGAGCCAGACACCTTTTTTTGCGCTTCCGGTTATCGGACCGCAATTTCATGACATCAGGTTTGATTTCGGACTGCTCATACCTTTTGTGGTTATTTCCATCAGCGGATCGCTTAAATCGTTTGGAAACCTTCTGGCTGCGCAGAAAATATCCGAACCTGCCCGTCAGTCGGTTGATTTTGTTCCGATCAGAAAGGGGCTGCTTGCAGACGGTTTTTCAACGTTTCTCGCCGGTTTGCTGGGAGGCATGGCGGTTGATACGTCGTCGAGCAACATCGGGCTTGCCGGCTCCACAAGAGTGTTGAGTCGCTGGATAGGCGTCACAGCCGGGATTATTTTTATCGTGCTTGCTTTTTGTCCCAGACTTACGGTCGTTTTAACGCTCATGCCCAAACCTGTTCTTGGTGCTTCAATCATTTTTGCCGGATGTTTTATGATCTGCACAGGGTTGCTTGAAATGTTCGGTGAAGAGTGGGATTCACGAAAAACCTTTGTTGTCGGTATTTCACTGATTTTTGGCTTGAGTACGGCCTTTCTGCCGGAGCTGTATGCGCGCGCGCCGGTCATGATAACCATGTTTTTTACCGATCCTCTGCCAACAACCACCGTTCTTGCTGTGATTCTCCACCAGGTGCTGAACCTCGATCTGCTGGCTGCAAGGTTGATGAGAAAAAAGGTTGATGCATAACTATTGCCATATGAGGCAATTAACGTTGATTTTTCACTATCTTGAAACAAAGAACAAACAATCAATGACAATGGAACACGCAGTGCTTCATCCCCGGTTGTCTGCTTGTGATCCGATACAGGAATAAGCGATATGTCCTCTGCACCATGGATCGAGCATTATGACAAGGGAGTTCCTGCTTCTCTGTCGCCTTATCCACATCATACCATAGTCGATATTGTCCGAGACCGGGCGGCTGATTATCCCGACAGGACAGCGTTTTTTTTCAAGGGATCTTCCATGTCATGGTCCGAGCTGGACAGGCTGAGCAATGCGCTCTCGGCCGCGCTGGTTTCAGAAGGGCTGAAGAAGACAGACCGTGTGGCGCTGTTGATGCCGAATTCTCCTCAGATGATACTCAGTGAACTGGCTATCTGGAAGGCGGGAGCTGTAGCGGTACCGATGAACCCTCTCTATACCGGTCATGAGCTGGAGCATGCAATGAAGGAGTGCGGGGCGGAGACAGCTATAGTTCTTACCCCGTTTTACCGGAAGATCAGATCGTTGCAGGCTTCTATTGGTCTGCGAAAGATCATAGCGACCAATATCAAGGAATATCTCTCGCCGTTAAAAAAAGTGCTTTTTTCTCTTCTGAAGGAGAAGAAAGATGGCCATGCCATAGTGCTTGAACCGGGTGATCTCTGGCTTGGAGAGATGATTGCCGGACATCGTGACGCACCTTGTCCTGAAAGAGGCGTAACGCCGGAAGACATGGCTTTATTTCTGTTCACCGGCGGTACTACCGGACTGCCCAAATGCGCGGTATGTACCCATAAGGCTCTGGTGGTCAGCGGGATGCAGATCGCACGGTGGTTCAGTGTCGTGCTTGACCGGGGGGAGGATATCATAATGCTCAATATGCCCCTGTTTCATGTTTATGCTCAGGTGGGGATACTTGGAGCAGCTATTGTCGATGATTATCCTTTCGCGCTTGTTCCGAACCCTCGTGATCTCGATGATCTGCTGGTTACCATCAAAAAGCTTAAACCGGCAGTTCTTCCGGGTGTTCCGACACTCTTTTCAGGTTTGATCAATCATCCAAGGACACGCAAAGACAGCACTGTTCTGGGTTCACTGAAGCTCTGTGTTTCCGGAGCGGCCCCTTTGCTGCTTGAAACCAAGAAGCGGTTTGAGGAGCTGACAGGAGGCAGAATCATAGATGCATACGCTCTTACCGAGTCGATGATCGGTTCCGTTCTTACCCCCGTGCTGGGAACCTACAAAGAGGGCTCCGTGGGCATACCTGCTCCGGATGTGGAGATTCGTATAGTCGATCAGGAGAGTGCGTCCCGTGAATTGCCGTTTCATGAAGTCGGTGAAGTGATAATGCGCGCTCCCCAGCTCATGAAAGAGTACTGGAAGCGCCCCGAAGAAACCATGTCGACTATTCGTGATGGCTGGTTGTACACCGGTGACCTTGGTTACCTCGATGATGACGGCTATCTGTTCATCATCGACAGAAAAAAGGATGTCATCAAGCCTGGCGGTTTTCAGGTTTGGCCGCGGGATGTTGAAGAGGTTATCGCGTCACATCCGGACGTAGTAGAAGTCGGCGTTGCGGGAGTTCCGGACGACTATCAGGGAGAAGCCGTCAAAGCCTGGGTCGTGCTGCGTGAGGAGTGTGTGCTCGATGCCGAAACGTTGCGTGAGTTCTGTAAAAAGGAACTGGTGGCCTATAAGGTGCCGAAGTATATTTCTTTTACGGAGTCCCTGCCGAAAACCCTGGTAGGAAAGGTGCTGCGCCGCAAGCTTGTCGAAGAGCATTGCCAGGCTGCTGCGAACGGGTGATCTACATTCTTTTTTCGTTTTTTTTCTTAACTTTCATTCAGAGTTCAGGTACCCCCGGCCATCTACGCCGAGCTCTCGAACCTTTCGCGTATTTTGTGATCCCGAAGAGTCTCAATGCTTCGTCGCTCTTCAAGCTTGGTCGCGGCCGGACGGTCAGGTCACTATTCCGTTTCCCTTGAACGCGCAGCATGCGCGCAAATGCCATCAAAGGAGGCCCCCATGTCCAACGCCATTCTTCTCAACTGGATCAACCTGTCCGGCGCGTTGTCCGGGCTGACAAAAAAAGAACAGCCTCTCGGTTCGGGACAGATGAAGAAAACATTCGGAAATCTTGTGAGCTGGTACGAACAGTTCACGGATATCTCTCCGGAGCAGCTCGGGGCGGCCTCGAAGCAGTACGGCCCGCTTGTCAAACAGGCTTCGAAAAAGGTCCCGGACAGTATTCACGGCGCGGTCTATTGCGCAGTGGACTTTCTTCATTCCTACCTTGAACCGGTGGAGATCGTCAACATGTCCGGTTTCGGGGCGTCACGGAAAGATCGTGCGGCTCTTGTCTCCATGAGGAAGGGCATGGAGCGGTTTCATATCGAAAAAATGGATTCGCTCGGCTGGCTGGTCGAGTGGCTGGAAAAGGTCGATCCGCTCTTTCCGGCACAGACCGTCAAAAACAAGCTCGCATGCTGTTTTGCCGGTGTCGATCAGAAACATTGCTTTACTAACGCGCGCCAGTGTATTTACGAACCGAGGCTGTCCTGGATACGGACTCCTTCGGTGACGTTGGCGGGATTGGCGGCAAACGACGATTGCTGCCTTGGTTCGACTCTTTCCTCCTGCTCGGGCGGAACGCTTACCTGTGATTGTGTTTCAGGCAATACAGGTTGTGATTGCAAGGCACCCAATAAACTCTGCGGTCAGAACGATAAAAGCATGGACGTCACGGCTTCCGGCTTCAGCGATGTGTATTGTCAGGTGCTCGATCCCCGTGAAGAGATAGACAGCGCTGTCCGGCCCGCCTGTCTCGTTCTTGATGCGGCGTCAGCCTCCGATTGTATGCTGGATGGCAGAGGGATGACCTACAAAGGTCCTTTGAACCGGACGCTCGACGTTGCGAACGGCCGGTTTATGGTATCCCGGTCGGGAATACCGTTCAACCTCGGTCGTCTTGTCATGAAGGCCGCCGATTGTCAACAGACCGGTTTCTGTCCGCCCAAAAGCGGAGGATGCGGAGGACTTTGCTGAATGAAGCTCTATCCTTCTTTTTATACTGTCGCCGTACCTGAAGGTAACGAGCTGTTGTTGTTCAATACCCGTACTCTCTATTTTGGTCGTCTTGACGCTGCTCTCTACCGAAATGTGCTCGTTCTCGTCGATGATCTCAACTGCGGACGGGTGGAGAAGAATTCTGATGAGGACGTGCGGTCGACAGCTTTTCTGCTGCGTCAGAAGGGATTTTTCGTCGAGGATCCCGTGCGGGAGCGAGAAGGCGTTGCGTCACGTTTCGAGCGGCGAAGGAAAAGTGGCGGGCATCTCGGTCTGACCATAGCGCCCACACTCGATTGCAATTTTTCGTGTCCTTATTGCTACGAGCGTCCCGAACGTTTCACCATGAGTCCTGAAACAGTTTCGCGTATAGCGGAATATGTTGAAGGGGAGCTTGCTTCCGGCCGCTACAGCAGCATGCATGTTACCTGGTATGGCGGAGAGCCTCTGCTTTCCGGGAGTTTCGAGGTCGTCGTATCGCTTTCCGAAAAACTGCTTGCCGGTTGTGATTTTCATGGAACGGCGTATTCGGCCAACATTATCACCAACGGCTATCTTCTTGATCGGGCAAAAGCCTCGCGTCTTGCCGGTCTGAAGGTTGCCCTTGCCCAGATTACGCTTGATGGTCCGCCGGAGCTGCATGATCGTACAAGGATCATGAAAAACGGTGCCGGGTCGTTCGAGCGTATCATGCGGAACATCAGGTCATCACGGGATTTTCTCAGGTTCAGTATCAGGATGAACGTCAATGCCGGAAACGCCGACACCGTCATGGACCTCAAACGGGTATTGCGTGACGAAGGGATGCTCGATGATCAGGGCAGGACGGCGTTGTATGTTTCCCCTGTCCGTTCCTATACCTCGTCATGTCAGGGTGGAGATTGCCTCAGCAACAGCGCATTCTATCGGTTGCAGCTCGATCTTCTCCGGCAGGGCATCAACGACGACGGTTTTCAGGTTGTCGAGGAGTACCCTTCGCTGAAAGAATCCGTCTGCACGGCTGTCGGAGCTGATTCCTATGTTATCGGTCCTTCCGGTGAGCTCTACAAGTGCTGGCTCGATCTCGGCCGTGCAGAGCATTCTGTCGGTATGATCGGCCAAAACGGGCCCGATTTGAACGAAAGGATCGCGCGGTGGACGGGTTTTCGTCCGTTCGATGCGGGATCGGACTGTGCTGAATGCGATATGCTTCCGGTCTGCATGGGCGGTTGCCCAGAACTGAACCTTCGCAGCAGGGGAGGAGAGGACAATATGGCATGTTGCAACTGGAAGTATGTTCTCAGGGAGCATCTGCTTCATATAGCCGATCGCATGAGGGCCTGAAAGAAGAGACTGTCGTCTGAAATATTCTTTGCTAACAATCAAGTACAGGAACTTTACCATGTCCAGAGTCAGTATCAGTCTCGCTCTCGCGCTTTTCATGCTGATCGCGTCGCCACTTTTTGCGGCCGTCAACGCTCAGTATCCCGGCGAACAGCTTGTCAGAAAACTTTTCGCGGATATGAAATCCGGGAATGTGACGTCGATCGAGGCCATGATTTCACCGGCTTTCCAGTCGGCACACCAGGACGGGGCCCGCGACCGTGACCAGGAGATCGAGCTCATCAGAAACCTGAAGATGGGGACGTTTTCCCTCGGTGACTTCAAGGAGAGCCGCGAAGGCGATGTGCTTGTCGTCACCTACACGGTTTCTACAGAAGAGACGATTGATGGAAATCGTCTTGATAGAGAGCCTGCCCGGAGACTTTCGGTGTTTCAGAAAACGGAAAAAGGCTGGCTTTGGGTTGCTCACGCGAATCTGAAGGTTATGGGCTGATGTAGAATCAAAAGAAACAGGCTCGAAGAAGAGATGAGAGAGAAGCAGGGATGTATATTGTCATGACAAACAGGTGAACCCTAAACGCTTCATGAGGATGAAACTTTCTGGAAAAATCGCACTTGTCACCGGTGCGGCTGGGGGTATCGGCAGTTCTACCGCACTATGTCTGGCCGGGGAAGGTGCAACGGTCGTTCTCTCGGACTGCGATAGGGAGGGGTGCATTGCCGTTCAGAATCAGATTCTTGAGTTAGGTGGCTCAGCATCGGTCATTACGGCCGACGTTACGAAAGAGCAGGAGGTCGTAGGCCTTTTTGCCGAACTGAATGCATCTGTGGGTTCGCTTGACATCCTTGTCAATATCGCGGGAGGTGATCGGGAACCCGTGGCCGATGTCGATGCGATCGATTACGATAGCATGAGCCGCAACCTGGACCTCAATCTGAAATCATGTATTCTTTTCTGCCGCGAAGCCGTGCGTGTCATGAGGTCCCGGCGTTACGGGAGGATCATCAATATGAGTTCGCTGGTCTACAGGGGAAGTCCCGGGCAGTTTTCCTACTCCGCCGCCAAAGGAGGGATTTTCTCTTTTACCCGTTCGCTTGCCATGGCCGTCGGCAAGGACAACATAACGGTCAATGCACTGGCTCCCGCCCTTGTGGACGTGCCTGTTTTCGAACGTGTGCTGGGCGCGGAACGCTGGAAGGCGATGTCCTCCGATGCGGCGTCACGCTACCCCATGCAGCGTATCGCGACCCCTGATGACGTCGCCCGGGCGGCTCTGTTTTTCGCCTCTGACGACGCGTCGTTCATTACCGGACAGATTCTTGAGATTTCCGGGGGTGCCAGACTATGATTTTTCAGTATCTGTCGCTACAGGCATGAGCGGGAGGACTTTTGAGATGGTGATTCTCTTGCCTGGCTTTATCCTTTTCAGATCTATTTTGGCTTCAGTTGAGACGTTTATTATAAGGTGGATTTTCTCTTTTCCCATGAAAATATCGCAACTTCTGATCTGTATGTCATTGACTGCAAGGTCAATGGTTTTGCCGGCTTTTCCCTTCGATATGGCGTGATGCACGATGGCGGGCACCTTTTCAATTTCTGTTTCCAGGTTAAGATGAAGTTTCGAGGCTACAGCTTGTTTAATCGACGTATGCAGCAGATCATCCCCGGTTTGTATCAACGCACTTTTTGAGTTAAGCGCATAATCAAAGTTATGAACCTGCAGTTTCTGACTCGGCACATCAAAAGCCAGTTGACCACTGATATATAGTTTTCCCTTGAACAGTTCATTTGTCTCGACGGCTATGGTTATGCCTTTTTCAGAAGCGTACGCTCCGATGCTGTTTATTTTGATACTTCGACCTTTCTCTGTGAATGTTTTTCCTTTGAAATAGTCGTTCAACTGTTCATTGATTTCACTGAAAGTTGTAAACGCGTAGAGGTAGATATCGGATTGCTGAGCAGTTCCATTTTCCGGCAGTTGTGAAAACGATGGTAGAGGAAGCGGTGCTTTTTCTGCCGTGGTGTCGGTAACAACCAGTGCCCGGGCTTTCAGAAGGGTTTGGCAGATTATTTCTTTCCGGCTCAGTTTTACGGATCCCTGTATATCTTCGCATATAAAACGTAGCCAGGCCTTTGGAGGTTTTTTGTGGATCGCGATCGGTTTTTGCAGGCTTTTCCAGACACCTGATACTGTGGGACGCAATGAGACTTTCCCATTGATTTCCTTGTCAAGAATTTCCGTTAAGACTCTGCTTTGCTTCTGTATCTCATTATCCAGGTATTTTGTAATGGTTTTTCTGAAAGGGCCGAAGCGAAGAACAGGCTCTTTGATCCATTGATAGCCGGTTATTGTGAATTTTGTTGACACATTCCACTTATTATCCAGAGCTACAGGGGTCGATACTGTTATCAGGAGACTTGTTTGCAGCGGTTTGAACAGCCTGGTCAGTAGGTTTCCAAATCGGCTCTTGACAAGCTTTGCATCGACAGTCAGGGGCAGTGTACAGAAAAGTACTTTTCCGTCGGAGGTGACAGTCAGTGCCTCTTTTTTGGTCAGTGTCAGGTAGACCGCTTCTTTTTTAGAGGATTGAAGAAAAATACTTTTTTCCAGAAAGGTGCCCGTCACTATCGTGTTCAGGTATTTCTCGAGTTTTTCCAGTTTGAACCTGACAGGCACGTTGAAGGTGGAGAGTGGGACAGTTACCGCGACAGCTTCAGTAATGGCCTTTGGCGGTTTGGGTTTATTGGTTTCCACGATTGTCAGCAGAAGAAGCAGGCCGACAAGAATCACGGCAACGAAAATCCCTGTAATGGTGAGTGCTTTTTTCATCCGGTCATTTATTCATAAGCAGCGTCATGTCTGCCTGATGGGTGTCAGATAGTGTTGCCCTGACCCGTGGAGTGTCCGTTGTGGAGTGGAGCAGTTATGCTGTAATGTAGAGAAAACAGGAAGGAATTCTCTGCTTGCAATGCTCCAAAGGGATTGTCCTGTGTTGCGTGTATATTATTTTCTTCTTGTTATATGGCAAGTAAAAGAGTATTATCAATCGTTAGCCAATGGTTGGTTGATCGCTGTCCGATGATTTGTGCTTTTGATTGTTTGATGGCGTTTCTCTCTTTATTAAAGCACACATTACCATGAGGTAAACATGAACATTTATATTGGCAATTTGGATTACGGCGTAAGTGAAGAAGATTTGCGCGAAGCTTTTGGCGAGTTTGGAGAAGTCTCCAGCGCAAACATCATTTCTGACAAATTCACAGGCCGTTCCAAAGGTTTTGGTTTTGTTGAAATGCCGAATGACGCAGAAGCAAACCAGGCAATCGATGCATTGAACGATACCGACCTTAATGGTCGTTCTATCAAGGTCAACCAGGCAAGACCTCGCGAAGAACGTCCGTCAAGACCTCGTTACTGAGCAGAATAGCCCCTCTATTCAATAGAGTAAAGCCGCCGTGCATAACGCACAGGCGGTTTTTTTTGTTCGTTTTGTTTTAATATATTATATGCGCAATCACTTAATTAAAATACCAAAGTGTCTGAAGCCGGAAAAATAGCGAGGATGTTCAAGGTCTTGTCGGTGGAGACACGTGTACAGATGATTGAACTGCTCAGAGACAGATCTCTTTGCGTGAACGCTCTTGCCAAATCGCTGGGCATAACACCCGCTGCTGTCTCACAGCATCTTCGAATTCTTCGTGACGCGGAAATGGTGATTGACGATAAGAGAGGGTACTATGTTCATTACAGATTGAATGTGCGTACCCTTGAGAGGTTTCGAGTAACTGCGATGCAGTTGCTTGATTATGAAGCATTATGAACAGTTACGGAACACCTCTTGATTTACTACGTAAAAAAAGGAGAACACTATGTCTGAAAATAAAGGATGCTGCTGCCAGAACCCGGAGATGCTTAAAGGCAAACCTGAAGATTGCACCCCGGATGTCATAAAAAAGTGCCACGGTGAAGAAGTGAAGCACTCATGTGAAAGTGATGCAGGGAATGAGCATGCTGCAGAAAAAAAGGAAGAGAGTAAAGGGTAGTCGTGACCATTCACTCATGATACCTCTGAAGAGGCTGTCTCAGACGGGCGGCCTCTCGTATTTTGCACTACTCCAATCCTGTAGATCGACTCATCGGGCGAATGGAGGCCGAACTTGGATATGCGACTGTCGAGGAAATGCTTCGAACAGATCTGCATGATTTTCTCGAGCAGATAGAACATGGGCTGTTCCCGAAAAACCTTCCTGTGCAGCGTCTGGCAGGAAGGTTTTTCTCATGGAAATGAGCGTTACTGCTTCGGGGTCAGTGCTGATGAGATGCCCGAGGTGACATCCTGCATGAGCTTGAGGGCCGTGGTCGCCGCGCCGGTGGCGATTGAGATGCAGAGATTGGCGTAAGTCTGGGCGACGGACGTGACTGATGAGGCTCCCTCAACCATGTTGTCTGCCAGATTCTGGGCTGAATTGCCTGTCGCGTTGAAGAGGTCGGAAAAGACACCGTTGCTGTTTGCCATAACGTGAGGTGTGTTAAGGTTATAAATAACTGTGCGAGAAAAAACAGATTCCTGATCAACCGGACGAACGCTTAGCTGAGAAATTGCCCGGTTTTCTGAAAGAGGGTACTGTTTGAATATAGCAATATTGATCGAAGGAAAACAGTTTCGGTTTTCAAGGTTATGAGTGCCCTCATATAATTTTGTTCATTGAAAAGAGTCATGGCATGGGAAATGATATCCTGCAACTGAAACCACAGGAGGTGTGGAGACTTTTTTACAGTCTGACCCGTATTCCGCGTCCTTCAGGACATGAGGATGCAGTCAGGGAGTTTATCGCCACTTTCGGGAAAAATCTCGGGCTGAAAACAATGGTAGACAGGGTTGGAAATGTCATTATCCGCAAACCTGCAACACCCGGCATGGAGAACCGCAAGGGAGTTATTCTGCAGGCCCATCTCGACATGGTGCCGCAGAAAAACAGCGGAACAGAGCATGATTTTTATAACGATCCCATCGACATCATTGTTGACGGGGAGTGGGTTTGTGCCAGAGGTACTACGTTAGGGGCCGATAACGGTATCGGCGTCGCGGCGATTATGGCTGTGCTTGAATCAGGCCCGATGAGGCATGGTCCTCTTGAAGCGCTGTTTACCAGCAATGAGGAGAGCGGCATGACCGGAGCTTTCGGTCTCAAACCCGGTCTGCTCCAGGGAAAGATCCTGATGAACCTGGATTCCGAACAGGAAGGTGAACTCTCAATCGGTTGCGCAGGAGGGCTTGACGCAACCATGACCTTCAGATATTCTGAAAAACCTGTTCCGGATGGGTATATCGGGTTCAGTATAGCGGTAACCGGTCTGAAGGGTGGTCACAGCGGTGTGGATATCCACCGAGGCCGCGGGAACGCCAACAAGATCCTGAACCGTCTTCTCTATGAGGGATATACCCGCCATGGAATGCTCCTGAGCGCTATTCACGGCGGAAGCCTTCGCAATGCGATACCACGTGAAGCGACGGCCATGGTTGCTGTGTCTGCCAGGCAGGCCGAACGGTTTCTTGAAGACACATACAGGTTGGCAGCAAAAATCAAACAAGAGTTTTCGACGGCTGATCCTGATCTTGAGATCGTCGCTGTTTCTGTGGGAGTCCCGGACAGGGTCATTGAGGAACGTGTTGCGGTCAATCTGTTCAACACGCTCTGTGCCTGCCCGAACGGGGTGATGCGCATGAGCGACGAGATGGAAGGGCTGGTTGAAACATCCAACAACCTTGCCGTGGTCAAATCCGGTGAAGGGGCCATGACCGTGGAGTGTCTGCTGAGAAGTTCCGTGGATTCCGCTCGGGAAGAACTGGAGAATATGATCAGGAGCATTTTTCAGCCTGCCGGAGCGGTTTGCCTCTTCGATGGGGCATATCCCGGCTGGAAACCGAACCCGGGTTCACCGGTATTGCAGAGCATGACGGAAATCTACACGAAAATGTTTGGAGAAGCACCGGAAATCCGTGCGGTTCACGCCGGTCTGGAATGTGGTATCATCGGCGCGACCTATCCCGGACTCGACATGATCTCTTTCGGGCCTACCATTCTGTATCCTCATTCTCCTGATGAAAAGGTGAGCAGTACTTCCGTCCTGCGATTCCGGGATTTTCTGGTCGAAACACTTGCGCAACTGCCATTAGCGGCGCAGGGGAGCCGGTTGCAGTAAAAGAGTCTGAGTGAGTCACTGATTCTTCGTGGCTCTCATCTCATCCAGGCTCGATAGAGGTGACACCGAATATCTGCTTGAGCGTAAGGTCGGGGATACTGCCTTTGTACATGCGGGTGGTCTCGAAGACCACTGTCATGTTGTGCCTCCTGACCAGATCCTGATCAGTCCGATCAGAAAACCTTCCGCGTCTTCAAGGCCGGGGTTCCATCCTTCAGGGGCAGCCCACTCTATTGCAATATCGACTTCGGGACGGGTCATGGTTCGTATCGTGTAGTCCTCTGGAGTGTTTATATCTGGTAATGGCTTTCAGTATAAACAGTTACGAGTAAAACTCTTCTGAGATGGATGTCATGAGACTCTCTTCCGGAAACAGTCCCGCTTCCATGAATGACTGGCAGGTGGGATCGGCATACGAAGCGTCTCCGTAGACCGCTTCGGCATGCACCCTGCAGCCTCCGGCGCAAGCCCTGAAAAATCTGCAGTCGGAGCAGATGCCTTTCATTCCGTGTCGTTCGAGGCCGCGCATGGTTTCAAATGGTTTCCCTTTCAGCCAGTGCTGTCCGAGCGGTTCATCTGCACGGCCGCTGATGGCGAACTCATGACCTTCTATAAGATGGCAGAGGCCCACATTGCCTTTTGGCGTGACGCCGATTTTCTGTGTGCCGCATCCGCAAACCGGATAGATGGGCAGATCGAAAGGGACGAGGGCGAGGGGAAGACCAATGTTAAGCTGCGGTTCCTTTTGCTCTTTACCACGTGATCTGAAAAGAGGAAAGTATTCATTGTGCAGAAAATCATGAAGCCCGATAGCGTCGAGGCCTGATTCCGGGGATGATTTTTTTCCGCGTCCGAATGATGAAAGCACCGGAAGAAGCCGGTGAAATCCATGTACTCCGAATGTCGAGAGAGTCCAGTCGATAATATCAGGAATCTCATGACGGTTCAGTTTTGAAAGTACTGTCATGATCTTGACCTGAAAACCGTGGTTCTTCAGGAGGGAAAAGCCTTGTGATACCATTTCGAAAGCGCCCGGCGTGTTTCTGAATCGTTCGTAGGTATCCGCGTTGAGGCTGTCGAAACCGACAGCAAAGCGCATAGAATCTTGAAAGCCGTCGAAGGTTGTAAGAAATTTTTCGGTAAGCAGTGTTCCCGAGGTCTCAACTTCGACAAATATTCCTGCATGAAGGGCCTGAAGAAGAAAGTTTTCTATGCCAGGATAGGTGAGCGGTTCTCCGCCGGTGAATTTAACGACCCTGACCTCAAGAGAGCAGAGTTCTTCGATGCATCTGCGCAGAACACCCGGATCAAGATGTGTTTTTCCGCCTGGTGAGGCATTCACGGAACAGTGAATGCAGTTGAGATTGCACTGTTCCGTCAGGCAGAGGATCGCCGTGTCAAGACGGCATGCTGATTGTTGCACCGGCCTGTCGAGCAGTTCCGGAATATACGGACAAAGCTCCGGCATGTTGCGTTGCTGCAGGAACTTTTCAGGCTGCCTCAAAAATTCGATATGGAGCCTGGGGTCGCTGAATAGCTTGTTGAACAAGCGTAAGGTGCTGTCGATAACTGTCATGAACGCTTTATATTGACGGTGTTCACTTCCTGTCGGGTGTTGGAAAAAAGAACGGCTTCCGCAAGCGCTATGCGCACCCGGGTTTGTTCACGGTTCAGAAAACGTGTTGTCTCTTCTGAGGCTTGCGGGAGAGTAAAGATCGATGTACAGAGCTCACACTGGCTGGTGAACGGTGACGTGCCATCAGGTATTTCCCCTGTCAGTTCCCTGTAGAGCGAAACGGGGCCGAAAAGACGAAGGTATTTGACGAGTGTGATACGATCTTCAGCAATACCTTTTTGAGGCAGCTCATCGGTTTTTCCGAAAAACAGGGGGCTTTCGTTTCTCATTTCACAAAGATCTCCGCAACATCCGTAAATGGCGTCACCTTCCTCGCAATAGGGGACTGACATGTTGATACAGGGCGCGTCAAGTTCATTCCATTGCATGAGCCGCATCCCCATAAGCGGTTGTGAGACAATCGGAACTTCGTTTCTGGTCTTGTCCGGAAGTTCCCGAACGACATCATCAGCACCTTCAACCGATGCGATCGTAACGGGAATACCCAGTAATCTTGACGCATCAAGCACATGAAGACAGTTTTTCAGTGGTATGCTTTCCTGATGAAAATTATCGATACTGACCGCAAGACGAGACCAGGGACCGGTTTTCTCAAGCATGGTCCGGGCTGTTTGCGGGGTATCAGCCCAGATTGCGGAGGTGATGGCGTGCAGCCCCATGAGGTTACGGGAGCAAAGGGCTGAAAGGGTTTTGAGGGCTTCAGGGCGGCTGAACGGTTCGCCGCCCGAAGCAACTACTTCCTTTATACCGAACGATTTTCCAAAAGCCACGAGACGCTGCATTTGACTCTGGGTCATAACAGCATGATGCAGTGCTATTCTTTCCTGTCTCGCTTTCCAGAGGCAGTGTGTGCAACCGGCGGGGCAGGCTGTGGAAAGGTTTGCGGCAAGACTGTGAATAAACCAGGGGAAAACCTTATGTGCCGGCATTTGGACACTCTATGACCGTGATGCTTTTTGCCAGAAAAGAGCCATGCTTTTCAAGTGATTGAGAAGAGAGGATTTCTCTGATCTCTTCACTGCTGATTTTGCCGGCCATGCCGTATCGGTTCAACACTTCTTCAGGGTCTTTGCGAAAAAGTTCGAGTTCGCCGGGATGGGAAGAGAGTACAGAGACCAGATCGAAGACGCTGGTGAGTTTGGACATAATAACTCCTTAAAGCAGGGTTGAGGAAATGATTGTTTAATTAGGGTTTGCTGAATAATAGTTAAATCGTTTTTAGGTAATGAATTAAGCGGCATTTTTCGTATCTTGAATGCAAGGAAAAGCCTGAAAAAGCCCCAAAAACCTTGCACCTCGATACCGCCGATTCATGTACCAACC
>JADHTF010000060.1 GCA_016776555.1 Chlorobium phaeobacteroides | reverse complement strand
CCCTATCACAGGCATTAAACTGGCGTGTGACGTACGCACAGACCAGAACAAAACGTTAAAACGGTAGCCCTATAGGGACAACCGGGATTTTTTCACCGGCTGATGCTGCTGGTCAGATACTAATCGATCAATTCAGGAGATAGTAGTGATGTTGAAGATGTTATTTGATGTATACGATTCGTGTATTGTTCGGGATCCTGAATTAGACGAACAGCGCTTCGTGACGACATGTTTCTCTTCAGAGGCTTCTTACCTTGCAACGGTATTTGATTTTCACGTTCCGGGTATTCACACTCGGAACGATTCTTATGGGCCAAGAGTTATTTATTGTCACGCTGCTGTAGATTCAGCAAAATACGTCTTCTCTCCGGATGGTTATATCTATAATTGCTTGAACCTTATTGGAAACAAAGGGTTCGCAATAGGGCGGTATGCAAAAGGCAAGGCAGAGATTGATGACAACGCAATTGAAAAGTGGAGTGAGAGAACCATAACAAGAATAAGTGAGTGCTACGGTTGTGAGATGGCAACTTTGTGCGGGGGAGGTTGTGCCGCAGAAAGAGTATGGAAAGATGGTGAGATGCTAAAGCCTTCCTGCCATAAGGCGGTGAAAACAAGACTCTTTAATCGATATCTCGATGAGTTTATCAAGAGAAAGCTACCTTCTCTTATTTATGCCTTTGAGCGATAGTATAGAAGAATAGAGAGAGGGCAGGAGATCTGAATTTGCTGACGCTATTGTGTTTAGAAATAGATAAGGTCATACTTTTCAAAACCACGTACTTAAGCAATTTCTGCTCATGTACGCAAATACAGAAAGGAGCCGAAAAATGCAAGACAAGAAAGATCAGAACAAGAAAGTGCAGAGCAAGAAAGGGCAAAGCAGGAAAGTAGAGCAGAAGGGTAAGCTGAGCGAAGTCATTCCCAACAAGGACTTGAAAGAACGCGCAAAAATTGCTAATAGTGATGCGAAAGGACTTGTTCAGGCCTCTGCAGGACACGATTGTTGCTGATATACCGATGTAATAGGTAACAGTAGCTAAGCTTTCGTTTCGAAGTAGGGGATGTTGTGACAGCGCC
Organism: Chlorobium phaeobacteroides; assembly: GCA_016776555.1. Taxonomy (GTDB): domain Bacteria; phylum Bacteroidota; class Chlorobiia; order Chlorobiales; family Chlorobiaceae; genus Prosthecochloris; species Prosthecochloris phaeobacteroides_A. The sequence goes on along the minus strand of JADHTF010000060.1, from coordinate 8,413 downwards.
GATGAAAACCGGTAGAGGATAGAGAATGCACGTTTCTTACGTGAAAAGCTTCACGGATCAGGTGGTCAAAGCGTGCTATAAAAGCCTGAGGCGCCGGAGTCAGAAAGGAACAGCGGACAAACGCAAGCACATTCTTTTTCTATGCCGCGAGGGCCGAGACTGGATGCGCCGGGTACGTTGTATCATGTAATGATCCGTGGGATCGAGCGAGGATGTATTGTCTATGACGATACAGACAGAAGCGAGTTTCTCAAGCGCCTGGGTATTCTGGCAAAGCAGTCTGGTACCGGTATGTATGCGTTTTCCCTGGCGAATAACCATGCCCATATTCTTCTGAAAAGCGGGCCTGAGGGCTTGTCTTGCTTCATGTGCCGTCTTTTGTCTGGCTATGCGCTGCAAGAACGGCATATCTTGAATTTCTGGAAGAAGAGATGAACATTGATCGGCTCCTTTTATCCCCCAGACATTAAGGTCTTATCGACTCGGTCCGGTACCGTTATCTTGTGGAGATCGTTTTCATGATCTTTGCTGGATCGCGTTACTTTGTAAGGCTATGGGTTGCTTTTTGAATATAAAATGTCAAGCTATATATTTACTATTATGCTTGTATGGTAAAATAATAACTTTACATCATGAAGAGCAGGATTTTACAGATAGACCACATGAGTCAGAAAATGAAGGTTTTGTGCCCAGCCGGCTCTATTGCAACACCACCTACCGGATGGGTAAAGGCGGTCAGGACAGCTCTCGGGATGTCGATGGAACAGTTGGGCAAGCGGCTTGGTGTTACAAAGCAGAGCATCCATGATGTGGAACAGCGGGAAAAAGAGGGTTCCGTCACGATCAGATCGTTGAGTGAAATCGCGAACGCTCTCGATATGAAGCTTGTTTACGGTTTTATTCCCAAGGACGGAACCCTCGATGCATTGATTGACAGAAAAGCGCGCGAGCTGGCCGAGAAAATTGTACTGCGCACGGCTCAGAATATGAGGTTGGAAGCACAGGAAAACTCGGCAGAACGCATTGAAAAAGCGATCATGGAGCGGAAGGCGGAAATAAAGCGGACAATGCCGAGAATGCTATGGGATTAGAGCTCGAGTATCTGCCGGGCCAGACGCCCATTGAAGAAGACGACAAACAGGGCCTGCTTGTTCCGACGATCAGTACACGTGGAGAACTGGATGAGTTCGAGCAGTTAAATATCGAACAGGCAGTTCAATGGACGCTGTCGCGCAGGTTTCGACAGGAGGATATCCTGACTGAACGGTTTGTCAGGGACGTCCATAAACGGATGTTCGGTAATGTCTGGGCATGGGCTGGAGAATTCAGGAAAACCGATACCAATATCGGGGTAGACAAATGGCAGATCGGGGTGGAACTGAGAAGCCTGCTGGATGATACCGGTTACTGGATAACGAATGACGTGTATTCTCCGGATGACATCGCTTTGCGTTTCAAGCACCGGATTGTCAGCATTCACTGTTTTCCGAACGGAAACGGGCGGCATAGCCGGTTAATGGTGGACATTATCATCGAGCAGGTGTTCAAACGTAAACATTTCTCCTGGGGTTCCGATGATCTTTGTGCTCAAGGAAATACGAGGGATCGGTACCTGCAGGCGGTTAAGGCAGCCGACCGCGGAGATTATACCCTCCTGTCTGAGTTTGCACGATCCTGAATTGGTTCTGTTCATGCATGTGGATGATGAGTTGAAGAGCCGTTGCAGAGCGTTTATGTGAGGCGCAGAAGCGTCTCAAATACAATGACTTTTTGTTCGAGACCTCGACAGGTATCAGGGATTGGCTGTGCAATCATTTTCTTTTCCTCTCGAACACCGGGGCTCGTAATCTGAATCCGCATTCAGTTCGGGATATTCTGAGCAAAGCAAAAGGGGAGCCTTCACCATAGAGCAGGATATGCAAGTTTGAATGGATTGAGTCTATAGCACTAGCTGCTTCTCGGGCTTGCTGCAAGCGATTTATCCATAAAGAAATAATCAGATCGGTGAGCATTAATTCAAGGCAAGATCTTATCCTCATCAAGGGCGAGGATATAACGGATCAGGTATTGGGTATCGGTCCGCACGGTGAACGTACACGGGTGACTTTCAGAAGTGGGAAAACCTATTTCTATGCCCGAAAGAATGTAGAGTGGCTTTCAAATCCGACCAGAATATCGAATGAGCATAATCATGTAGAAGTCCGTGGTGATTTGATTTTCGAGATCGAAGAGGTTTTACAGTTTGGTGATTGGGTAAAAATCTTTCGAGCCAGCGAAACCCTTTGCTGCCGGATTTCTGAGTTTTCCCTTCATCCTCTGCCATCATCAAATGGGCATAATCCCGATGTGCTCGCCTATTTCAGGGAGCTTACCGAGACCTCTGCTCTCAGGACGGATGACGACAAGTCCCTGATTGCGATGAAATACAAACATCTGGATAAAGTTTCGGGACACAGTATTCTATCCAGCTTTCTGCTTGCCCGCTTACCTGAATCGGGTATGGTCTCGTCAGACCTTATTTTTCCGTTCGGTTGTAATATGAGCCAGAAAATAGCCGTAGAAAAGGCGATTCAGAATTCTGTCTCCCTGGTTCAGGGCCCGCCGGGTACCGGCAAGACCCAAACCATCCTGAACCTGATAGCAAACATGTTGCTGCTTAAGAAACGTGTTGCAGTTGTTTCCAATAACAACTCGGCTACAGCGAATGTGCTGGAAAAGCTTAGGAAGTATGAGCTCGATTTTGTGGCTGCAACTCTCGGCAGCACAAAAAACAAGAATACGTTCATCGAGGGTCAGACTGATGAAGCGGTTCTGATGCCCACAATTATGCCGGAAGAGGAAGCATCTGTGCACAAGGAGATTCTCCTGTTAAATCAAGAACTTGATGATGCGTATATCAAGAAAAACGAGCAGGCTGAATTAATTCAGCAGATTGATGCTTTTCTTCTCGAAAAGGCGTACTTCGAAAACTTCTATGAGGAGACGCAGAGAAGTGATCTATCAGTGGGGGATCAGCTATCCCGGTCAAGATTATCCGCAAGGAAACTCCTGAAAGCATGGCTGTATTCTGAGAAGCAAGCGAAGCGTCAAGCGAAATCCAGTCTGCAGCCGCCTTCAGCTTCTCCATCCACTTCAAATTCGCCATTGTCTTCAACTGCTTCAGGCCTTTCGGGCAGGCGAGTTGATTTTGCTGAGAAGGTCGGCCTTCTGTTGCGATTCGGTTTGGCCGGAAGAGTCTTTTTCAAGGTTAGCGCTGAGGAGCGCATCCCCTTGTTGCAGAAGGCTTATTACGACCGCAAGCTGGCCGATATGGAAAAGAGGCGGCATATGCTCGAGAAGTCGCTCGAAGGATTCCGTTTCGAAGAGCGTCTTGAAAAACTGACCGCGCTTTCAATGCAACTGCTCAAGCACCGTCTGGCGGAACGATACAACAACCGTAAGCGGAAAATATTCGAACATAATGATCTCTGGAAGCAGCCTGACGAGTTTCTCGATGAATATCCTGTCATCATGAGCACAACGTTTTCTGTCATGACGTCGCTCAAGAACGGTCATATGTTCGATTGTATCATCGTTGATGAAGCGAGCCAGGTAGATTTACTCAGCGGTGTTCTTGCTATGGCTTGTGCAAATCAGCTTGTTATCGTAGGTGATCCTATGCAGCTGCCAAATGTATTGACCGAGCAGGATGAAAAGCGTGCCAAAAAGATTGCCTTGCAATACGATCTGCCGGATCATGCCAGGTTCGATCAGCATAGCCTGCTTTCTGCCGTGCGCACTGCATTCCCTCATGTTCCGGAGACGTTGTTGCGAGAGCATTATCGATGCCATCCAAAAATCATTCAGTTCTGCAATCAGAAATTCTATGGTGGCGAACTACTTGTCATGACTCAAGACCAAGGCGAGACCGATGTTCTAAAAGCCTATATGACTGTCGAGGGCAAACACGCGCGAGGCACGTATAATCAGCGCCAGATTGATGAGATTATACAGAATGTTCTTCCTGAAATGGCGTCAACCAGGCCTTCAGACATAGGCATTGTTTCTCCTTTCCGGGCTCAGAAAACCAGGATGCAGGCATCTCTTAATGCTAAGCAGATCGATGTCGATACGGTGCATAAGTATCAGGGGAGAGAAAAGCCGGTTATCGTCATAACCACCGTATCGAATGAATCCAACGAATTTGTCGATAATCCGAACCTGCTCAATGTTGCTGTATCCCGCGCACAGGATAAGCTCCGGTTAGTCGTCTCCAAAGAGATAGCCGAGGGGAGCGGCAATGTCGCGGACCTTGTTCGTTACATCCGATACAACAATTGCGAGGTCATTCCAGGCCGGGTTCGGTCGATCTTCGATCTTCTCTATTCAGATTATAATGAGCTGCGTTTTCATCTGCTGAAAAAGCAGACACGGATTTCAAAATATGATTCTGAGAACCTTGTCTTCAGCGAAATAGAGGCGGTGCTCAAAGAGAAAGCATATCGGGGTTTCGGTATCGTTTTTCAATTCCCCCTGTCGATGCTCTTGCGGGACACTTATGATTTGACAGCAGAAGAATCCAGCTATGCTACCCATCCATGGACTCAAATCGATTTTCTGATTTTCCGTAAAGTCGACAAAAGTCCCGTGCTGGTTATCGAAGTTGATGGATTTGCTTTCCATCGTGAAGGAACACGCCAGGCTGAACGAGATGCTCTGAAGGATGCTGTTCTATCGAAGTGCGGGATACCGATCCTTCGCTTGTCAACGGTCGGAAGCGATGAGCGGAATCGGATAAGTAGGAAACTGGAAGAAGTTGCGTAGTAGTGAGATGCCGCGTTATGGTTGCGCTATGCCCCTATAGTTCATGCATCCATCTCTCGTCGCTTGACGTTCAGCATCAGCGGCGGCGCGCAGCACCGTCCGCTGCATGCAATTAATTGTTAGCCCGAAGTCTCATAGGGCGGCGCTTCCTCCCTTGCGACCACTGTATTGTACAGTCCGTAATGGGTCAGGCCTTCATGACTTTCGATCCCGGTGTAGCGAAGCGAGGCGTCTTCATAACGGCGGAAGGCGAAGACGGCCTGGTTCATTTGTTCGGTGTTGAATACCCGGAGTCTCACAAGCAGGTGAAAGTCCTCCACCGTCAGACCGGTTACGGTCTGGAACAAGTCGGGCTCAAGCTTGGTAATCACATCCTGCAAGGTGTTTTCGCGGAAATCAGTCAGATACATAAACGCCGGGATGCGCGTTGCAAACTTGATCAGTTTCTCCTGAATGAGCTTGCGCTTGGATTTGTACTCTCTCTCCTCGTCGCTGAGTTCCTTTTTCTCCTTCTTAGTCAGCTCACCGTCTCGGGCCTTGTTCTTCAGCTCTTTGACCTTCTCGCTCTTATTGATGATGGTTTCGATGATGCTGTCGCCCAGAGAACGCCACCCTTCAATACGCTCAACCGCGGCCATCGCTTCGGGATTATCGAGAATGCGGCGTAACGTGCCATTGTCCACGTTCACAAGCACTGCGCTTTCCCACTTGCGGGCCAGTAGCGTGGCCGACGTACCCGCCATTGCAATATCGAGAATGCCGCCCGCATCAATCTGCGTCATGTTTGCACCGTCGTAGGCCAGCACGGGCAGGAAGGAAACGAGATCCTTGACTGCGGTTTCCGGGTTCGGCTCGCTTGGTGACAGACCGATGCCGTATTCTGAAAGCTGCCGCAGAGCGCGTGTTGGCGCGAAGTCGAAAACAAAACAGGCCGGTTTAAGGATTTCCTCCTCATTCGGGTCATCGCCATTCGGATTTTTGATCGACCAAGGCGACTGCACTCGGAACGCGGCCTGAAAATAGGTCTCCGGCGACTTGAGATTACGCAACATCAGAATGGATGACCATTGCGACACCGTGACCCCGGTGACAAGCTTGCCGCACGACAGCACAATCGTCTTCGTATCGAACCCGCTCCCTATCTCTTTGCGCACAGGCAGAAGCGCATCCAACCCGATCCCCGCCGAAGCCCCAGCGCAAACAATTACCTTGTAGTCATGCCAAAAGGTATTTTGCCTCTCGGCCAGCAGATTGGCCATGGCGTTGCAGGCCGCGACATTCGGCATAAACCAGAATGAATGTTGAAGGTACGGCAAAAGACGCACATCCGAATAGGGGAACGGTGGGCGTGTTCCTGTCTTTAAATGCTCTACCGACTTAGGAGCATACCCGCCACGGATAATATCGAGCCACTTTTGAACATCGCTCTTATGCTTGAACTGCGCCAGCACGCCTGTACCCGACGCCTCAAAGAATGCGTTAAGATCAAACTCATCGAACTCCCCGGCACTTGCAATGGCCAACAGCTCATCCGGCATCTGGTAGGTCAGCAGGCGCATTTGCGGCAGGGCGCCGTAGGGATTCCGCTTGGCCGGGTGCTTGGCCGCGAACTTCTCTTTGGCTCGCTGCTCATCGGTGTAGGTCCAGTTAAAAATCTGCTCTTCAATAAACTCGCCCGTGGCCAACGCCTTGAACGGCGTGCCGGATAGGTAGAGATAAGCCTTGGTTGTGATCGGCAGGAATTCGGCCTCCTTCTCCGCAAGTTCGCTGAGATCCTCATTCACATTTTCGAGACCGGCGGCGTATTCCAGTTTGGTTTCCTTCTGGGCATCTTCTTCCCCCTCGAAAAGCTCTTTGGCCGTTTCACGCCATGCGCCGAAGTGGTATTCATCAAAAACAACAAGGTCCCAGTTCACTTCGTGAATCCACTCGTTCTTGGGCTTGATGTTTCCCGCCGTGTCGCGGCCCAGCAAATCCTGAAACGAACCGAAATAAACAGCCGGCGTCTTGCGACTGACCTTTCGCGGGTCGCCGTCCGTGTTTCGGGAAAGGTATTGCCATCCGTCAAAATCAACGTGCGACTCCAAATCCGTCCGCCACGCATCCTCGACGGCGGGTTTAAAGGTTACCACCAGCACACGCGTGGCTCCCAGCTTTTTTGCCAACTGATAAGCGGTAAAGGTTTTGCCGAAACGCATCTTTGCGTTCCAAAGGAAGCGCGGAACCGCGTGCATATCCTCTTTCCATATGGAATGGAAATAATCATGTGTCTTATTAATGGCTTCGGCCTGTTCGCGGCGCATAGCAAAGGTTTTGTGATGCGTACCGGTGCACCGTTCCCCCGTGCGCAATTCGGCAAGCGCAGTCTTTACGTCTTCCACCGAACAGCGCATCCACTCCAGTTCGGTGTTTTCAAAACCCTTTGCAACAAGAGCCGCCCGCACCTCGTGATCGGAAAAGATGCTGCCGTCATCCCGCTCGGCGGATTCATCCAGCTCGATTTTATAATTTCGGATCGCGGCGGTTTTAAGCTGCTCAGCAATACGCTGTTTTACATCGCGTGTGGTCTGTCCCACCTTGAGAAGCCCCTTGTGCGCCTGATCGTCAATCGAATAGGCGTAAACACGCGGACGGGCCTCCGGCTTCGGCTCCAGGATTTGCTCGATGGGTTTACTCATTTGGCTCGTCCTTTTCATGGTTCTCCAACGCAACGAAGGTATCGAAATCGCTCTGGAAGAGCCGGTCCTGAATCACGCGGTATTTTTCAAATTCACCCGCAGCGTGCTCCTTGGCGATTTCGGCACTGATGCGTCCGGCGTCTTGCAACACCTGCCGCTCATCCGCCGAGAGGAAGATGTCGAGCCGCTTCGCCCAATCCTCCATCGTCATGGGCACGCGGCGTTTGGCGCGGCTTTCCGCCAGATCGAGGTAGGCGTTCACGATGCGCCCCAAATCTTCCAGTTCCGCCGCTGAAAGGTAGTTCTTTGCAACCACGACGTCGCTTTTCAGAATCTTGCCGGCGGGGGCTTTGGCCCAGGTGGTCAAGCCCATCCGTTCTTTCGTGTGGTCTGCCCGCCTGAAGATCAACTCTGCAGCGGTATGGCCGTGAACAGCGTAATGCATCTTATTCTGCACCTTGGCAAAAAACTCCTGAGTGATTGATGCGTCCTTGTCGTAATCCATCGCTGTAGCATAGATGTCGGCGATCTTCTGATAAAAGCGCCGCTCGGACAGGCGGATTTCCCGGATTTCCTCCAGCAGGCGTTCAAAGTAGTCCTCATCAAGGAACGCCCCGTTTTCCATGCGCTTCCGATCCATCACATAGCCCCGGAGCGTATAGTCTCGCAAGACGCCCGTGGCCCATTGCCGAAAGGCCGTGGCGCGCTTTGAATTCACTCGATAGCCCACCGCGATGATTGCATCCAGATTGTAGTGCAGGATATTGCGCTGAACCTGGCGTTTTCCTTCGGTTTGAACTGCTAAGAAATCCTTAGCAGTTGCATCCTCGCTCAGTTCGTGTTCGGCGTAAATGTTCTTCAGGTGCATCAGCACGTTTTCCGGTGTCGTCTCAAAAAGAAGCCCCAGGTTTTTCTGCGACAGCCAGATCGTC
>JADHTF010000059.1 GCA_016776555.1 Chlorobium phaeobacteroides | reverse complement strand
CCGTGAAATCTGAGCATCTATTTCACAGGTCTTACACGGGAATCCATCGTTGATGCCGGGATTTGCATGGATGCCGGATCACCCTGTGTAATACTATTACACGGGGCGGCATGACTGTATGTGATTTTGAGCTTTTTTGTCGGTTTTCAAGAGAGAATCCGGGTACATGATTGGCCCAATGTATATTTCTACAATTCGGGTTTTCGAACTCTCGTGAATTATTCAGGCTATGGTCCGGGCGATGCACTTTTCCGGTAGCGGCAGATACCTCAGGGAGAAATGTGTGCGTTGAAGTGATAGTGAACATAACAATCAGCAGGCATTTTCAGTTCAGGCCTGCTGATTGACGTTTCGCGGGGTAAAAAATCAGATGGAGAAATGAGATGGAGTCGTTTTGCTGTGATGCGAATTATCCGACTTCTTTTCCGGCCATGACCAGGGTTGGAGGCATGCCAAGATGTTTTCCTGCGAGCAGGACATTCCAGTACAGCCACTCAAATCCAAGTTTTCCGTACCAGTTGGCCTTTGTTTCCTTGAGAAGGGAGAACGGGCCCATATGTGGCAACGGGAACTTGCCGGGCAGCGGTTCAATTTTGTAGTTGAAGTCTATCAGTGAAGAGGTTCCTTTTGAGTAGACGATGAAGCAGGTCGAATGACCGTCAAATATTTCTTCCGGTTTGGTGCCGTGGATCTCGGACATAATATTAAAAACAACCACATCGGCTTCATAATGAGCGACAGATCCGGCCTTTGATGTCGGCACATTGGTCGCATCGCCGATAACATAGACTCTTTCATGCTTCAGGGCTTGCAGGGTGTTGATGTTCGTCGGGACGTAACCTATGCCGTCATCCATTCCTGATTCGCTGATGACTTCGTCGCCGATAGTCGTTGGTATGATAACCAGCATGTCATAGGGGATCTTGTCACCTTGTATTGATTCTATGTATTTTTCTTTGCCGTTCACTTCATTCAGCTCGAACTTCGGCGTTATTGTAATGTTCTTTTCCCGAGCGGATTCTCCAAAAACAGCCGAGGCCTTGGGTTTTGTAAACGCTCCGGTGAGGGGAGTAACCAGCTCGATCTCTACCTTGTTTCTGATGCCTCTTTTCTTGAAATACCAGTCAGCCAAAAAGACAAACTCGATAGGTGCAACAGGGCACTTGAAGGGCAGTTCTGCAATATTAAGTACCAGTTTGCCGCCGTCGAACTCCTTGAGCTTTTGCCGCAGCTGATCAGCCCCCTCTATCGAGTAGAAAGTAAATGCATTTTTTCCCCACGCATCCATCAATCCGTCATTCTCCTCAGGAACAATTTTGCAGCCGGTGCTGATCACCAGAAAGTCATAGGAAAAGCTGTGGTTTTTGGTTGTAACTTCTCTCTTTTCCGGATCAATTCGAGTGATTTCATCGATGACAAAATTAATGCCGGGAAGAATGTATTTCTTCCTCGACCGGGTCAGTGTGCTGGATTTTTGTATGTCAAACGGTACAAAGAGCATGCCCGGCTGATAGATATGCTTGTCATCACGATCGATCACCGTGATTTCCCACTCTTCAGGAAGATGTCTTCGGAGATTGTTGGATATGATCGTTCCGCCGGTACCGGCGCCCAGGACAACTATCTTTTTTGACATGATGTATTGATTTCCTTATGGTGAATATTTTTCCGGATATAACACATTGATATTTGTTTGGGAAAAATAACAATTGTTAAAGATAGGCAATATCATGCTGATAGACAAGTGGTTATGATGCTCTCATGGATTCAAATTATGAGAGTGTACAAGAAAATTATTCGGTTTTCAGAGGTGGAAATGAATCAGTTTCACTGTTCAGGGGTCATCGGTATTTTTTCGTCCGGCTTTGTTTTATCTTGTATTCTTCATTAAACTTCTTAAAGCGTGAGTGCTTTTAGCGTGTTTTTCGGTTTGGGCGGCATTGAGGTTGTCATTGGCATAGCGATGATTTTTGATTGTATACATCCGTCAATCAATCAATAGGGGGGAGAAATGGAAGGAGGCGAAACGGTCGGGCGAAGGGCTCTCTGTGTGGGAATCAACCAGTTTAAAAACTATCCCCAGGCTGCCCTCAGGGGATGTGTCAATGATGCATATGCCATGTCATCATTGCTGCAGGAGAAATTCGGTTTCAGAATAGAGGATATCACGCTTCTGACTGATGCAGATGCGTTCAAGGCGAACATCATGAGCCATCTCGAATCAATGGTAGAGGACGCCAGAAGAGGCAGGTGCAATACTCTGGTCTTCAGTTTTTCGAGTCACGGAACCCGTATCCCCGATCTTGACGGTGACGAGGATGATGCGGCTGATGAAGCATTTTGTCCATATGATCTCAGTCAGACCGGGAGCGTATGGGATCCTGAATATATCATAAGCGATGACGAACTGAACGATCTGTTTGTAGCACTTCCTGACAACGTTTCGCTGGAAGTGTTTCTGGATACCTGTCACAGCGGTACAGGTATAAAGTCCATTGATTTTCTTCTGACCCGCAGGCCAAGATACCTGCCTCCGCCATCACTTGAAGCGTTCAAGGACGTTGAGGGAAGAACCTCTCGTGGGTTTGCAGGAAAGTATGTTCAGCCGCTTCGGACCGACCATATTCTCTGGACCGGATGCAAGGCGGATCAGACCAGCGCGGACGCAATGATCGGTGATTCCTGGCATGGGGCGTTTACCTATTATTTATGTGACGCGATCCGGGAGTCCGGAGATCGGTTTGTACGTGAAGAGATACTCAAAAAAGTAAGGGATAGTCTTCAGGAAGGCGAGTACACACAGATTCCTCAGCTTGAATGGAATGCGACAAACAGGGACGAATCGGTTTCAGGGTCTGTAGACTCTTGATCGTCAGCGCATAACGGAGGTTTTCGGGGGGCTGAAGCGTGTCGACGATCCCAAGGATATTAAGCCTTTTGTACAATCACCTATCATATCAGTCACTATCAGATCATTGAAATAGTGTGGCTGTCATTAAACAAATAGAGAAACCATGAATCAGCACGTAACAGGAAAAAGATTTTTTCCTGAGTTCGCCAATTAGTGCGGATGCTCTGACACCCCGATCTTTTCGAGCAGGCTGTTTGTGAGTTTGCTCGTTTCCACCTGCATCACGTGCACCTCGCCGGTTCTTTGATCGACTATCTGCGCTTCATGGACCTTCCAGAGCTCTTCGCGGATCTTCCGTAACGAAAGCCCCGTTTTGATCTCCATGTATTTGCCCATCATGAGGCCCATGAAGCAGATGAGCATGTGGGCCCTGATGGAGTCCTGGGTTCGATGGAAGATCGGTCTTGCCTGCAGGTCCGACTTGCTCATGCGGAACGCCTGCTCCACATGCCAGAGATCGCGGTAGTATGAGATTACATCCGCGTTCGACATCGTCTCTTCCGGAATGTTCGTGACGAAGCCCTTGACGCCGAGCAGCTTCTCCGTCTTGGCCTGCAAGGCCGTGTCGAAGATGAACGGCTTGTTCTTCTCCTTCGACTTCTTGACGAACTTTGCCCGCCGTCCGGGTTCGTTTCGTTCAAGCAGGTCAAGCGCCCGCTTGACCTGCTTGTCGAACTCCCGCCTATCCTTCTTGTAGCGTGCGTCGGAAAACTCGCAGATCATGGCGGCGTTTTTGACGGCGTGACCGTAATCGAAACGCCTCATTGCCTTGTCGGTACGAGGCAGCGTTCGATCGATCAGGTTGATGAAGCCTGCTGCGGTGTTTGCCAGCCGGGCCCCCACGATGTAGCAGTACCCTTCATTCTCGAGCTCCTGCATGTTGGTTTTCGAGAGCATCGCCGCATCGGCAACGATGACCGGCTTGGTTTCGCCGACCCGCTCCTGGAACCGCTTCACGACAGCAAGCATCGTATGGCCTTCGAAGGTGTTCCCCTCGAACACCTCGTGCATGACCGGAAACCCTGAACGTGTGGTGATGAGGCCGACGACGATCTGCGGCTGCATCGGCTTGTTGTCCTTGGAGAAGCCCGGTTTCTGAAACTCGTACTCCTTGAAGGACTCGAAGTAGAGCGTAGTGACGTCGTAGAGCACGAAGCTGAACATCTCCTGCATGTCGTCACGGGCGGTCTGGATCGCTGCGTTCTCAATCGTTGCCTGATGCTCGATGAGCTTGGCGAGCATGCGATAGGCCGTCCGTCCGATGTATCGAACGCTGAAATAGCGCTCCAGCAACTCCAGTGTTTTCAGTTTCGAGGCGGGCTCGATGATACGCATGAGCGCCAGGTCCAGATAGAGCTCATGCAGGTTGCCAAGGCCGCATTTCCGAGCGCAGGCAAGCAGCACTCGACGGGCAAACTGATGGGTGACACCAACAAGTTTGGCGTGAGCAAGAACGTTTGGAAGCGTTGATGAAGAGGGCTCTGGCAGTGTTTCAGCAAAAAGGTTCGGCTGCCAGCAATGGGCTTCGGCGTACTGCCGAGCCTCGGCCATCAGCAACTCGAGATCGTGCTCGGTATGAGCACTGCCGATGTGCTTGAGGAAAGAGCGTTGCTTGCCCTTGTTCTGGACCACCTGGACGGCTGTTGCCCCAGATGCAGTCTTTACCGTTCTGATTGTCAGGTCTCCGCGCATGGTGGAAGATACCATTAGTGCGGATACCCGAGCCCAAGAAAAAATTAAGTATCTGAAAAATAATGACTTATTTTTTAGATACTCGAAAATGGGCTCAATGTGGCGAAGTCAGGAGAGAAACCATGAATCAGCACGTAACAGGAAAAAGATTTTTTCTTTCAGTGGCTCTTATGCTGGGATTGCTTATTTCGGCAACAACGGCTTTTTCCGGAGAGGGTCGTCATAAACCGATAACAGAGGAGCTTATACTGTTAATACAGGAACAGCCTGAAATCGGTTCAATGCTTGAAACTTCGATAGCAAAAGCCAAAAAAATCAATTCTGACCGAAAAACGAATCCGGCACAGAGTCTGTCCGAATACTATGATTACATAGACCGTGCATCTGAACTGCTTCCCCAGCAGGTGCTCGAACGCCCTGCCGAATCCCTGCGTGATCAGATGCTTCAGGGAATCTGTTACTTTTATTTTCTTGTCGGCCAACCTCTGGATGAACTTCAGGGAAAAGGACTCTACAAGAATTCCCTGCAGTATTATCCTCCTTTTTCCAGCTGGTTGCGAAAGTATGCAGATGCCTGGGGGGAGTATCTCGATACCGAAGCATCGTGGAATCAGGAAATTTACCGGCAGATTTACTATGCTCCTGAATTCGGTTTACAGGAAGGCTGGTATGAGAATCCTTCCAACTGGAAGACATTTAACGATTTTTTCTCAAAATATCTGCGATCACCTGACAAGCGTCCGGTTACAGCAGCAGATGATCCTTCAGTTGTGGTTTTCCCTGCGGATTCTGTTCCCCAGGGGACCTGGACTATTGATGCAAAATCGAATATACATGTGGAGAACGGCTTGCAGGTAAAACTTGCAAAGTATTATAACGTAGGGGATCTGCTGGGAGAAAAGAGCAAATACCGGGATGCGTTTGCCAACGGTGTTCTGACACATTCGTTTCTTAATGTCAATGATTATCATCGTTATCATTTCGCTGTCGGCGGCAAGGTTAAGGAAACGGCGATACTTTCGGAGAATGTCGCTCTCGAGGTTGCCTGGGATCAAAAGGAAGGGAAATATATTCCCCTCGACTCCACAGGCTGGCAGTTTACCCAGACCCGCGGTTATGTGATTGTCGATACCGGGAAATACGGTCTGGTTGCACTCATACCCATGGGGATGGCGCATGTTTCTTCGGTGAATTTCGAAAAAAACGTGCAGGCTGGCAACAAATTTAAGAAAGGTGACATGCTCGGGAATTTCCTGTTCGGCGGTTCAGATTTCATCATGCTCTTCCAGGAAAAGGCGGGGTTTGAAATGACGGTGGAACTTGATAAGGCGAAGGCTTACAAGCACGGTCTTGTCGGTGAGAAGTACGGGGTTATGAAAGGGGATTAGTGCGATTGACGGGGCTTATCTTGTTTATCGGGAATATCCTTAAGGGAGTAATAGTGATAGGTTTTGTCGTCGGACATGACCACCAGAAGGCCTGATGATCAACTTCCCTACTGCAACCGCTCATTGCACTCGATCAAATGGCTTGTTTGACCTTCTGACGATGAGCGGCGCCGGACAAATGAGAATAATGGATGGAATAGATTACCGTCCCAATCATGAAGTCACTGAAAAATCACGATAGCATGATCGGCGGCAAGTGCTGCTTTATGACTTTCCGCCAGAACAGATGCACGGAAAAGAGCGTGCATGTAGGGCTGGGGGGGATTGCGGAGGATAATCAAGCGTTATTTCACCTAATAAACGACAGTCCCCTACTTGAAGGTATCCATGCCCGTATTTGTGGCAAAAATCCAGATAATAGCGCAACCATTTCCGATACTCACCATGACGCCGGGCATCAACCGCCTCACGTTCCAGCCAGTCGTTGAATTTGTCTACAAGCGCTTTCGGCAGCTTGATCATATGTGATATCTCCATTCGCAACTATCCTGAATATAACATGATATCCATAAGGTGAGATTTATACTTTTCTTGATTTTACTTAACTTTTATGGTAGTTTTTAAAATTTCATGACAGAACAGTCTCACAAGGCGCCGTTGATGAGCGTCACATGAGACGAGATATGAAGAAACGAACTAATAACTTGTTAGCTCTCAATAAGGAAAGCATGTGGCAGAAGAAGTTACTCAAGCAATGACAGCATCGGCGTGGTTAGATCCAAAGTTGATTGTTCCAGCCATTGGAGTTGTTCTTGCATCAGTGATAGTTCCGATATTGCTCCATACCCTCAAGGGAAGACGAGAACGGGAAGACAAGCTGTTAGAAATAAGAACAAAAGCATATACAGAGTACTTCAGGAGATTTGAGGAGGCTGCGCGTGGAGTTGGAGTTGATTATGAGCAATTCTCAAAAGTCACGTTAAAGAATGCATTCCGCGAGTTACTAGAATCAGATAACTCACCCGATGCAATCATTAAGTTCCAAGATGAGGTTGGCAAGTTTCCCCATCAAATCCAGGACTCTCATAGAAAGGCAACAGAAGAAATTACAACCTTAAAAGTTCTTGGTTCATCTAAGTTGCTGGAACTTACAACTGAGTTTGAGGCGCTGAATCAAGAAATATTAGAAATGTCGTCTAAGTGGCTTAATGAAATGCAGCAGGCGCTTGCCGTGCCAGACTTTGACGCACCGATAGCAAAGAAGATGAAAGAAAAAGGGATGAAAGCCAAAGAGCTCAAAGAACAAATAATCAAGCAAATGAGGGTGGAGTTAAAGCTTGATTAAGAAAGAGCTAACAATTCGCTCGTGTGGGACGCTGCGCCGCTTTGCGGCTCGCGCCCCACAGCTTAAACGTTAGGCATAAATAAAATATATGAGCGATATTCCGAAAATCCTTAAATCGACGCAGCCGTTACTTTATGAGACGGGGTTTGACGAGTGGCCTTATGGGTATGCCGGTTCATGCTTCTCCGTACGTTGGAAAAAGACTCTGTACATTGTTTCAGCATATCATTGCTACGAGAATCACCAGATTGCTCCTGAAAGTACGCTTTACTCAATTCCATCCGATCAAAGAAGCTTCTTCGGCTTCTGCAACACATTGCGTGGGAAAGTTCAGGGGGTTAGCGATCAAAAGCACTATGACCAGATCGCACTAGAGGTATCTTGTGAGATACATGATCGAACCAGTCTTGATTCCGTTGTCGCGCTTGACCTTAGCATACCCAGCAATTCTATCTCGCTCTCTGAAGCTGGCCTGAGCGATATTTGGTTGAGGGGTTTCGTTTTCGACAATCCAGCTCACGAGGTTTGCTACGAACAATGCAAGATTCGACAGCAAGCCTACGTAACAAACGGAATAGTTTCTTCGAGGAAAAGTACTTTTGATCATTGTCATATGATTAAAGTCAAAACACCGATTCCTGAGGGTTTTTCACCAAGGGGTATGAGCGGTAGCGCGGTCTATGGTAAGGATCTGAGTGGCAATGTACGGTTCGGTGGCACTGTAATTGAGTACAATGAATACACAAACGAATATCTGGTTATAGATGCAGCAGTTTTGTCTGGGGTGCTTGACCATGCAAATACCTAACAAAGCAATTAAATTCGCTCCCTACGGTCGCCGGACGCTCGTTCCTCGCGCCGTTTATTGCGGGCGTTATGAGCAATAAGGAGCCTTGAAATGGAGCCAGAAAAATTCGCAGATACAGCGAAAGGGTTTACCAAAAGCCCGCTCGGTATTATTGCGCTATTTATCGTTCTTGTGTACGGGTTTGCCTCTCTTGTCGTAGGTTTCGGAAACGGCCTTGCCGAGCATGTCGCACCGCTAATTTATTTTATGGTGTTCTTTCCAGTGGTTGTGTTCGCTGGCTTCCTCTGGCTTGTAGCAAAACATCACAACAAGCTCTATGGGCCATCCGATTTTAAAGACGAGGATAATTTCCTAAAAGCACAAATGGCCACAGCTGCATCTCTCGCTGCAGCGACTGCAAAACAACCAGAAAACAGCTCGGGGGTCACTGAGACACAACTCCGAGAGATTGTAAATGTTGTATCTAGTGCTAAGCGGCAGAATAAACATGAAAAATGGCGTAATCGCATTTTGTGGGTAGATGATCGCCCCGAAAATAATGTCTACGAACGACAAGCTTTTGAAGCTCAAGGCATGGAATTTTCACTTGCGCTTTCTACAGATGAAGCTTTAGAGCTTCTCAAAAAAAATAAATTCGCAGCCATCATTTCTGATATGGGGCGAAAAGAAGGTCCGCAAGAAGGCTACGTTCTGCTTGAGAAGCTCAGGGCCATGGAAAATCAAACACCTTTCATGATCTACGCAGCATCAAATTTGCCTGAACACAAAAAAATGGCAAGAGAGCGAGGGGCTATAGGCTCCACAAACAGAGCGGATGAGCTTTTTCATACTGTGATGAGCGCAATCACAAATGGCTCATAACAATCACATCCAGCTGACCCAAAAACCGCTGCGCGTTTTTCGGTCGGCTGTTAGCAATTCTAAAGGAGGACGCCATCAATCCAGAAAATGGCGAAATCGAGCTAATAATTAAGCTCGGAGATCATAAACACATGCAGCCGCTATTTGAAAATGGCGTAATCTACATGAACACCTTGGAGTTCTACCGGACACTAGAGGCCGATGACGAGCGTCGAGATGTTAATGAAGGCGCTCAGCGGGTTAAAAATCGGCGAGGTGGTATTCTCAAACGAAAGAATCCAGAAAATGGTGCTTTCGAAGAAATTGCGCAGCTGACCCATAGCAGAATTAGAGAGCTGAATAGCAATCTTCAGAACTTGAATGTTTTCTGCTCTTACTATCTCAATGAGAATTCCGGGGAAAGTGTACCACCCATTCCGGAGCAAAGTGTACCACCGATTCTGCTCGAAAGTGTACCACCATCCAAGGGCGGATTTGGTGTGAGTAAGTTACATATTTTTTTCCTGTTTTTGCCGCCGCAGAGA
>JADHTF010000002.1 GCA_016776555.1 Chlorobium phaeobacteroides | reverse complement strand
TCCACTATCCATTATCCACTATCCATTTCCCTCATCCCCCCGCTCATTGCTCAGCACTCAGTACTCAGCACTAAGAACTCCTACTCCCTATTACCTACCATCCGTTCCTGATTCTCCCTGACTTTTTGTATAGTATAAACATTCTGCAAGCGCCTAAACCATGATCCATGTCAGACAATACATCTTTTTCCTGCGGCTATGTCGCCATCATCGGGCCTCCCAATGCGGGTAAATCCACCCTGCTGAACCGGCTGCTCAATCATAAACTATCGATAGTAACGCCTAAACCGCAAACCACAAGAAAAAAAATTACGGGGATTTACCATAGTGACCGTTGCCAGATACTTTTTCTTGATACGCCTGGCATCATGAAACCCATGCAGGAACTGCATCAATCAATGCTGACGGCAACCCGCTCGACCCTGAAAGAAGCTGACGTCATCATAACGATGATCCCTGCATCAAAAAAAAATGGCCTGTTCGATCAGGATTTCACGGAGCTGCTTTTCCGTGAATGGCTTACCAATACCGGAAAACCGGTTATTGCCGCCCTGAACAAATCCGACTTTTTGAATGCCGGGGAACAGGAAGAAGCCCTGCGGATAATCAAAGAAAGATGGAACCCCGAGAAGGCTTTGGCGGTTTCTGCTTTAAAAGGATCAGGAACCGATGACCTGATTGAAGCGCTTATCCCTTTACTTCCCGCTTCTGCTCCTCTCTACCCGGAAGATATCCTCAGCACTGCTCCTGAACGTTTTTTCGTCAGCGAGATTATCAGGGAAAAAATCTTTCTCTTCTATGGGCAGGAAATCCCCTATTCAACCGAAGTCGTCGTCGACGAATTTAAAGAGCAGCATGAAAACGACAGCTCAAGAAAAGATCTGATCCGCTGTTCGATCGTCGTCGAGCGTGACACGCAAAAACATATCCTCATCGGTAAAAAAGGCTCTGCCCTGAAAAAGCTCGGCATGGCGGCAAGAACAGAGATCGAGGAGTTCCTCGGTCGACCGGTATTCCTGGAGTTGTTCGTGAAAGTACGGCCTGACTGGAGAAAGAAAAAAGGGATGCTGAGAAGTTTCGGCTATTAGGCTTGTTGTCTGTATAGCTGAGTGCTGAGTGCTGAGTGCTGAGTGCTGAGTGCTGAGTGCTGAGTGCTGAGTGCTGAGTGCTGAGTGCTGAGGTGAAGATAGTCATGTCAGTGCTCTTTTTCCTGTCATTCCCGTGCCGTTCCTTCCTGTCATTCCCGTGCTTGACACGGGAATCCATTCTCCTCCTGCAAAACCGCATGGATGCCGGATCACGTCCGGCATGACTTTTCGGGAGGATGGATGCCGGATCAAGTTCGGCATGACTTTCAGGGAGCATGGATGACGGATCACTCCGTGAAACAGATGTTTGGATTTCACAGGGCGGCTTGACTTTTCGGGGGTTGTGCCGCTGACTCTCCCTCCTGTCACCCCCGTGCCGTTTCTTCTTGTCATTCCCGTGCTTGACACGGGAATCCACTCTTCTCCTGCAAAACCGCATGGATGCCGGATCAAGTCCGGCATGACTTTTCGGGAGGATGGATGCCGGATCAAGTCCGGCATGACTTTCAGGGAGCATGGATGGCGGATCACTCCGTGAAACAGATGTTTGGATTTCACAGGGCGGCTTGACTTTTCGGGGGTTGTGCCGCATGACTCTTCCTCCTATAAAAAAAGCCTCTTGCGGGTTACCGCAAGAGGCTTTTTGACTGTCTGCATGTCAGGCGGTGTTACTCGCCGTCTTTAGCGTCATCGGTATTTGATTGTGAATCCAGCTCGGCAGTGGCATCCTCAATCTCTTTCTTTTCATTCGGATGAGCCTGAAGGTAGGCTTCAATCTCCTCTTTGCTCTTATCTTTGAAATATTCGAGCGCCGAGAGAATAATCCGTTTGTTTTCCTTATCGAACTCGATAACACGAAGCGGCAGTTCATCTTCAACCTTGAAGGATGCGTTAATGTCCTTAACGCCACCCTGAAGAAGATGCGATACCGGAACAAAACCGTCAACGTCACCAGGAAGGATAACGATAACGCCTTTTTCTATGATCTGCGATATTTTTCCGGCACACTCCGCCCCGACCGCATATTTCTGTTCGAATTCATCCCACGGATCCTGGTTGATCTGCTTGTGACCAAGCGCGATTCGGCGGGCGTTGACATCAAATTTCAACACTTTTACCTCAAGGTCCTGATTCTTTTTGACCAGTTCACTCGGGTGGCGAATCTTCTTCGTCCAGGAGAGATCTGAAATGTGCACAAGGCCATCGACTCCGGGCTCAAGCTCGACAAAAACACCGAAATCGGTAATGTTGCTGACTGTACCTTTGTGCAGGGAATTCTCGATATATTTTTCTGAAAGAGCGATCCATGGATCTTCGTTCACCCGCTTCATGGAAAGCGATAGCTTGGTGTGCTCTTTATCGACATTGAGGATAACACATTCAACTTCCTGACCGAGAGTAACAAACTGGCTTGGATGCTTGATGTGCTGAGTCCAGCTCATTTCAGAGATGTGAACAAGGCCTTCAATACCTTTTTCTATCTCGACAAATGCGCCGTAATCAGTAATGGAAACAACTCGACCGTTCGTTTTGATGCCTACAGGGTACTTGATCTCGATATTTTCCCAAGGATGAGATTCAAGCTGCTTCATCCCGAGAGAGACCCTCTTGGTATTTTCGTCAAAAGCAACAACAACAACTTTGATCGGCTGATCAAGGTCGACAACTTCTGAAGGATGATTGATCCTGCCCCAGGTGATATCGGTAATATGAACAAGCCCGTCGAGACCGCCAAGGTCGACAAAAATACCGAAATCGGTGATATTCTTTACTGAACCCTCGAGAATCATACCCACCTTGATATTGGCAAGCATCTCTTCGCGCTTCGCGGCGTACTCTTCTTCGAGAATAACCTTGTGACTGACAACGATATTCTGTGTCACAGGATTGATTTTTACCACTCTGAAGTCCATTGTCTGTCCTACGAGCGCATCGAAGTCGCGCACAGGTTTGACGTCGATCTGCGAACCCGGAAGAAATGCCTCGACTCCGGAAAGCGAAACCGTCATACCGCCCTTGACACGGTTAATTATCTTTCCGTTGATAATGGTGTCGTTCTCGATGGAATCATAGATTTTGTCCCAGATCCTCAGAACGTCCGCTTTTCTCTTCGAGAGAATAAGCTGTCCCATTTTGTCTTCGATGTTTTCGAGGTATACTTCTACCTCGTCACCGACTTGCAGCTCTTCTTCGTCCTTGAACTCAAGCTTCGAAACGATACCCTCGGATTTAAATCCGACATCAATGGTAACATCCTTGTTCGAAATGGCGACAATAGTACCTTTAACGATTTCCTCTTCGGTAATCTCGTTAAGCGTGCTCGAATAGAGCAGCTCCATCTGGTCAAGTTCCGAAGAGTCGTAGTTTGCGAAAAACTTCACATGATGGTTTTTAGGCCCTTTCTCAACTACCTTCTTTTGTTCGATTGTTTGCGTTTCTGACATTAATTGTTTCCTTCCTCTCTGTGAATTTTGCCTTCCGCTGCGAGAGATTTCAGCGCAAGATTTTATGGTTAGTAAATATGCAGCCGTTCAGACAGCTGTTTTTTTCATTGCAAGATCATATACCAGCGCGACCTGTTCCTCTATGGACAAACCGGACGTGTCTACTTCTACCGCTTCTTCATGTTTTTTCAGAGGCGCATGCCTTCGGGCCGCATCGTCCCGATCGCGCTTCAGAATTTCCTGTTCCATCTCTTCAACTGACGGCAGAAGCGTACTCTCCCCTTTTTTCTGAAGGAGTTCGGCATACCTGCGCCTGGCTCTTTCAGCAGCGTCAGCTATAAGAAATATTTTCAGCTCGGCATCGGGAAAGATGACGGTGCCGATATCTCTGCCATCCATAACAACACCCCGTCTGCCTCCCATCTTTCTCTGTATCACTTTGAGCGAATCCCGAACCGGCTTCAATGAGCTGATAAAACTGACGTTACGTGAAACACTGTTCTCCCGGATAGCGTCAGTGACATCACAACCGTCAAGCAGAACCCGATCACCGTCAAAAGCTATGTCAAGTGTTTGAAGCAGAGCTTCGATCGAATCAGGGGACTTCTGCAGTTCTTCCATCAATCCCGCCTTGAGCGCCTTGAGCGTTACAGCGCGGTACATCGCTCCGGTGTCGATGTAGGTATATCCCAGTCTCTTTGCCAGAAGCCGGGCCGTGGTGCTTTTTCCTGAAGCAGCCGGACCGTCTATAGCGATGATTATTTTGGTTTCGCAGCCGATACCTGTATTATTTTGAGTTAGCCTGATATTCTATAAAAAAATTTTGCTTTTTGCAAATATATTGATTTCTTCAAGTGCCATGTTCAGCGTGAACAGTGCTGAATGTACAGCGAAAGACGCGCTATGCCGAACTCAGGACATGACATACAATACTGTTTCTAACACTTCAGTTAACACTCATCCACATTTTCTATGGCTTTACGTTGCGGGATCGTCGGGTTACCCAATGTCGGTAAATCAACTCTTTTCAATGCCATAACGGCCAAACAGGCCGAAGCTGAAAATTATCCCTTCTGCACGATTGAGCCCAATGTAGGAATGGTGCTTGTTCCGGATGAAAGACTTCAAAAACTGGCTGATATCGTCAAAACCCAGACGATCATTCCGGCCACAATCGAACTTGTGGATATCGCGGGCCTCGTGCGGGGTGCAAGCAAAGGCGAAGGTCTGGGAAACCAGTTCCTGTCGCATATCAGAGAGGTCGATACCATCGTTCACGTTGTACGCTGTTTTGACGATCCCGATGTAATCCATGTCCACGGCGTGGTGAACCCGGCTGACGATATCGCAACGATCGAAACAGAACTGATGCTGGCGGACCTCGACAGCATGGAAAAAAGGCTCGAAAAACTGAAGAAGAACGCAAGAAAAGAAAAGGAGCTCCTCCCGGCGGTCGCCCTTGCTGAAAAAATCATCTCAGGGCTTGGCCAAGGTATCCCCGCGCGCGTCCTGATGGAAACGGAAGAGGAGAAATCTCTGGGAAAACAGTTTTTCCTGCTGTCAGCCAAACCCGTCCTTTACGCTGCGAATGTCTCCGACAACGATCTGCCCGACGGCAACAGCTTCACGGCTCAGGTTGCTGAAATCGCCGAAAAGGAAGGCGAAAAAATGCTGATTATCTGTGCAAAAACCGAAGCGGAAATAGCTGAACTTCCTGAAGAGGAGCGTCCTGAATTTCTCGAAAGCCTCGGTCTTGAAATGTCAGGCCTTGATCGTATCATACAAACCGCCTATGACCTGCTCGGACTGCACACATACTTTACTGCCGGCGAAAAAGAAGTACGTGCCTGGACTATCCGAAAAGGCGCTGCCGCACCTGAAGCCGCGGCAGCGATTCATACCGATTTTGAAAAAGGGTTCATACGCGCCGAGGTAATCGCCTACACCGACATGATCACCTGCGGTTCTGAACAGAAAGCCAAAGAAGCCGGCAAAATGCGCTCTGAAGGCAAGGAATACATTGTCAAGGACGGAGATGTGATTGTTTTCCGATTTAATGTATAGGGATGGGAGTACGTGGGATGTGTTATGTGCTAAGTGTTAGGTGTTAAGAGGGCTAGCTGGTTAGCCAAATAGAAATGAGTGCAGAGCAATGAGCGATGAGTCTACAAATAGTTCTGAGTGATTTATGCAAGATGACGAAATAGCTGGATTCGGGAATTGTAGGGGCAGACCCCTGTGTCTGCCCGCGGTGATTGGCAGGGGCGAAAAATCTTTCGCCCGATCTGGTAATCTTGGGGCTATTTAGCCATTCAGCTATCCAGCCATTCGGCCAGTTTGATTTTTTTACTCGTCACTGGTCACTCGTTACTAGTCACTGCTTCAACATCCTACACTTCTATCAATTCGACATCGGGAATGTCCTTGCCGAGAAAGAGTTCACAAAGCGATTTGAATTTCTGTGGAAGATCGCTTACCAGCAGATGGGGAAAGACGTGACACTGTGATCCGTTGAGCATACCGTTCCCGGCAAGCATCTCCTTCGATTTTAGGGCAACCGCTTCCGCGGAATCAATAATACGGACTTCCTGACCGGCAATCTCCGCGATCATCTTCCTGAGGATGGGATAGTGCGTACAGCCGAGCACAAGGGTATCGATTCCATGATCGAGAAGGGGCAGCAGATACTCACGGGCGATCATCTCTGCTGCCGGGTGATCGATAAATCCTTCTTCCGCAAGAGGGACGAACAAGGGGCATGCCGCGGAAAAGACCTCCACTTCCGGATTGAGGGCGTTCATGGCCAGCGGATAGGCGTTTGACAAAACCGTTGCGCGTGTTCCGATAACACCAACCTGGTTGTTGCGGGAGTTTTCCACTGCCAGTTCCGCCCCGGCCTCCAGAACGCCAAGTACCGGAATACCATGTCCCGCCCGCTTGACAACATCAAGCGCAAGTGCGGAAACCGTATTGCAGGCGACAATGATCAACTTGGGCTGATACTTCATGAGAATGCCCGTATCGTCCTGCGCATATTTTCTGATGGTAACCTGTGATTTCGAGCCATAGGGAACCCTGGCGGTGTCACCGAAATAGATAATGCGTTCGGACGGAAGAAGCGCCTGTATCGCTTTGACAACCGTAAGCCCGCCAATCCCCGAATCAAATATGCCGACCGGACTTGAAGCTGAGAGTGTCATGAATCGTGCAAGTGTGCTAAGTGCTAAGTGCTAAGTGCTAAGTGCTAAGTGCTAAGGTAAAGATAGTTGAAGCAGTGACGAGTGACGAGAAATAAACAAAATAGCTGGATGGCTGAGTGGCTCAATAGCCCGAAGATTGCCAGATCGGGCGAAAGATTTTTCGCCCCTACCAGTCACCGCGGACAGACACAGGGGTCTGCCCCTACAATTCCCGAATCCAGCTATCCAGCAAACCAGCCATATAGCTATCTGGCTAATCAGCTATCCAGCTATTGAGCTATCCAGCCATCTCGCATAAATCACTCAGAACTCCCACTCCCCACTACCTCCATGCTATCCCTCATTATCCATTATCCACTATCCATTTCCCACATCCCCCTCTTCCATTATTCAATAGTAAATAGTCATTATTCATTAGTCATTTGACAATAGACATTTCTCCCACTCATTGCTCATTGCTCATTGCTCATTGCTCATTGCTTTGAACCAAGCTTTTCCCCTACCAGCAGGATATCATCCTGTTAAAAAGATCATCGACTATCTGATCGACAACGTCGTCGATAGCCTCCTCTTTACCGACGAAATCTCCGACAGCATAATCGTCAAAACCGTTAAATAACGTGCGGTCAAAAAACGGCTTTTTTTCTACCTGATCGATAAACGAGGCCCGTATGACAATGGTGATCCGATTGGTTACCGCTCTCTCGGAATCGGTACCAATCTGGCTCGGCTCATCGCTGAACGATACTATCGCTGCGTTAACCACTGCGTCTGCCCTGCTTTTCTCAGACTCGATAACGAGAGAACTTTGAGCCTCGATGGCGTCGATGAGCTTTTCGGTGAACTCGGCACCGAGCTGAGCGACACCTGCACCGGAACGCTCTTCAAATGAAGGAACAGCGACAGTCCTGATGTGAGGAGGAAGTGATCCTCCTGAAAAACTGTAACATCCCTGCAACATCAGCACAAGGATCACCAGCATGCTTCCCGAGAGAGACAAACGAACCATGGCAGTAGCTGTTTCAAACACGTTTAGTAGCTTGAATAATTCATGAGAGTTCGAAAACCCGAATTATAGAAATAAAATATACATTGAGCCGATCATGTACCCGGCTCCCTTCCTGAAAACCGGTAAAAAGCTTAAAACTACAGACAGTCATGCCGGACTTGATCCGGCATCCATGCACACCCTGGCACCAACGATGGATTCCCGTGTCAAGCACGGGAATGACAGAAAAGGGAAAGTTTCCCGTCCTTGTACTCCCTTTATTTCTTCCTTTGGTGAATGATTCAGGTTAGTAGCTTGAATAATCTATTTTCTTCAACAGTTTACGAAACGGATAGGAAAACAGAAGCCATTTTTTTCGTTTACCGTCAAGTGCAGACAGGTAGTCGCCGCTTTTGCACCCACCCGTGTCGCTGCACATTTTCACGGCCAGCGATGCCGCGACAGATGGGGGTTGGGAAAAGATATCTTTTATTTTCTGAAAGGTTTTCTGCTGACGTTCCATTTCCTGCGTCCGGAAAACGGATTGTATCATTTCTGTCCGGACAAGACCGGGATGCAGGAGCATGATGGAAACAGGGGTTTGCCGGTATTCCTCCGCGACGGCAAAGGTGAATCGTGCGATCGCTGCTTTCGATGAACCGTACGCACTGATAAAGGGTGTATTTGATTTTTTATCGGTGCCTGAACCGGCCATGTTGATAATCCTGCCGGGCCGGCCTGTCTCAAGAAAATAGTTGAGTGCCGCCCGGCATCCGTAGTATGTCCCCTTCAGGTTAGTATCGATAATCCGGCCCCACTCACGGGGATCACTGTCGGTAATGTTATAAAACGTGTCGGATATTCCCGCGTTGTTGATAAAGATGTCAAGTCCGCCAAACTTTTCAACGGTTGACATCACCAGTTTTTCTACCTCGTCATAGTCCGATACATCACATACGTGACCGTAGACATTCTCTTCGGGAAATTCCTGCAACGCCTTGTCGACGCTGGACCTGCGTCCTGAAGTTATGACAACCCGAGCGCCTTCCCGGACAAATGCAGCCGCGATAGCTTTGCCGATACCTCTTGTAGAACCGGTTATGATTGCAACTTTGTTGTCGAGCTTTCCCACAGAAGTAAAGTCAAAAGTGAAAAGGCAAAGGAAGAAGTGACGAGTAACAAGTAACGAGAAACGAATAACGAGTAACGAGATTAAAAGATGCAAGATTTTCCATAAAAAACAAGCCCCGAACTGGCGGGGCTATGAATGACAAATCACTCATCACGATTCACCTGCACCAACGGTGCCGCCTACTTACCCAGCATTGCCTTGAGCTCAGGGCGTGTTTCTGCATACGCTTCAAGTTCGACACCCTGTTCTATGGCCTCCCATGCCTGGCGTATGCTTGACGCGCCCGCTTTCGGACCCATCGGGTGGCCGAAAATCCCTCTTCCGGGAACAAATCCGAAATCTACGCTGCCGACCTTACGGTAGACGTTCTCCAGTGTCAGCGCCGAATCGCTGCCGCCTGGAACAGGCAGTGAACGCTTGAGTGAACCCATCTCATTCAGGCACTCCTCGATATTTTCACGAACTTCCTGCTCAGGAGTCATCATGCGACTCCCGAAACCGGGCATGATAATTGCATCAAGACCCGCAAGGCGCTGCAGTTTTGTGATAACTTTTGAGTGAATACCGTACTTTTCAAGGCGGGAAAACGCGGCTATAAAGGGAAAATGCCCTATCAGCGGTACTTTTGTATGTTTGCGAAGCATTCTCACCGCACTCAGCCCAACAGGAAACGCGTTCACCAGCAACGCGTTTGCTCCGTTTGCCACGGTAACATCATGCTGCTCGATCATTTTGTCAACCTCATCGGTTATGTTGGCCAGATAGATTTTTTTATCACCTGTCTCTTTTTCAGCAAGAACCCGAGCTTTGCCCAGAAGTTCTGTACGACGACTTGTGGTTGACCATGCGACATCGGCAAGCATCTCATCGTCTTTTGCTATATCGAGCCCTCCCAGCCAGCTCTGAAAGGCTAGGTCTGAAAAGTATTCAGGAGAAAGCCCGATGTTGGGCTTGACCACTCCGAAAAAAATCGGTCGATTGTAGGCTCCGAGCATCTCTCGAATGCCTTCGATGCCGAATTTCGGGCCTTCGAATTCCGCAAGGTAGGAGTCCGGAAAAGAGATATCCAGCAACTTGACAAGAGGAATCCCGGGAGTGAAGTACGTCCCTTCACCGCACACCGCTGTGAGGAGGTTGGGCAGTTTGGCCCCAAAATTCCTGTGAGGATGGGCAATCGTGACCCGACAGGCATGAATTTTACCAACAGCGTCATGCTCAACCGGATAGCTGAGCTCTTTGAGTTCCTCGAGAACCTGCCATCCAAGAACCTTGGCCGCGTAGAGCGTCCTGAAGTCTTCGTCAACACCTACCCTGTTCCACTGGGCTGTTGACTGCTCACTGCAAAAATGAGCTAACGCTGTCCTGATATCACCTACACACTCAAGGTAATACTCAAGTTCCAGATAGTCAGCCATATTCAGCTGATCCCTGTCTGCAAAAAATCCTTTTCTCTCTTCCGCGTTCATAGTACTTCGTTCAGTGCAGGTATTAGTAAAAACAGCTCAAGCAGCTCAAGCGTCGTCATCCGGTTTACCCTTCAGCCTTTATGCTGTTGAAATATGCATATGCTTCTTCGGGTGTCATGTTTTCATGAACGATACGATTGACAGCTTTCATCATCGCGACCGGAGCGTCGCTCTGAAAAATATTCCTTCCCATATCGACTCCGGAGGCGCCTTCCTGAATCGCCCTGTATGACATGGTCAACGCATCATACTCGGGAAGTTTCTTTCCGCCGGCCATAACAATCGGGACAGGGCAGGAAGAAACGACGGTGTCAAAATCTTCAGGAACATAGTAGGTTTTCACGATCTGCGCGCCGAGTTCCGCACACATCCTGCAAGCGAGACGGAAGTACTTTGCATCACGTACCATATCTTTTCCAACAGCGGTAACAGCCATGACCGGAATGCCGTAGCGGTAACCCCAATCGACCAGCTTTGTCATGTTCTGGATCGAACGGGTCTCGTATTCCCCGCCGATAAAGACCTGAAGGGTAATCGCGGCAACATTCATCCGGATAGCGTCCTCAATATCGACGGCTATCTGCTCATCGGATAGTTCTTTGAGAATACTCGGGCCTCCGCTGCTGCGCATGACAACAGCGTTGGTCAGCGTCGGCGGCACCGTTGTCCGCAGGATACCTCTCGTCAGCATGATAGCGTCCGAGTACTGCATAAGCGGCACGATATTGAGATCAACCCGTTCAAGACCGGTCGTTGGGCCCTGAAAATAACCGTGATCGATAGCGAACATGACGGTTTTTCCCGTGTCCGGCCTGAAAATCCTGGATAAACGGTTTTTCATTCCCCAGTCCAGAGCGCTTGCACCCTTGAGAAAGAAACCGTGAGTATCTACCGGGACATCGGTAAAATAATTCTTTTCCTGTTTTCCCAGATCTGCTTCCGGCATAGTAATGCTCTCCTTATAACGTTATATAATAGTAGAGTAAAGAGTTCCTGTTCACCTGAGTGCGGCCGCGATGTTGCCGCCATCTACCGTTGTAATCGAACCTGTCGTCTTTTTTTCCAGCGCGAGATGAATAAAGGCATCGGCGACATCTTCCGCGGTTACCTCAAGCTTGAGAAGATTACCAGCCATATACTCGCTGGTGCTGAGCCCCCTTGCTGTTGAACGGGCAGCTATCATTTTCTCGTCAAGCAAACCGCTCCGGATCCTGTCTGCATTGATACCGTTCGCCCGGATACCGTCCCGGCCGTGATCAAGAGCATACTGACGAAGGAGAAAGAGAGTCGCCGCTTTGGGAAGACCATATGGCCCGAAATCGGGACCCGGATTTACCGCCTGTTTGGAAACGTTATACAACAGATTTCCGCCTATTCCCTGCAGCTTCATGACAGCAACCGCTTGCTGGGAAATCGACTGATGAGAGAAAAAATTAAGTTCGAAGCTCTTTCTGAGAACGTCGTCAGAAACCTCGCCGATCCTGCCCTGAAGAGCAGCGCCTACATTGGACACCACGATATCAATCCCGCCGAATCTTTCGCAGATCTTCCGGAAGGCATCAGAAACGGATGAACGGTCGGTCACGTCACAAATGATTCCAAGCGTATCCGGACCGAGTTTTTCTACGGATTTTTCAAGGCTTTCACCGTCAAAATCAAGAATGGCTATTTCCGCCCCTCTCTCCCTGAAAGCCCTGGCGGTAGCGAAACCTATAGCCCCTGCCGCGCCGGTAATCATGGCAACCTTGCCTGCAAAAACATCATGACGCACTTTCTTTACCTTGGCCTGCTCCATATCCCAGTACTCAATTCCAAATACCTCGTTTTCCGGGATCGTTTCGAAACAACCGATCGATTCAGCCTGAAGCACTGCTTCAGCGGTAGATGTGGCAATATCCGCATTGACACGCGCATCCCTGAGCGTTTTGCCAAGACCGAACAGACCGAGGCCGGGCACAAGGACAACCCGCGGTAACGGATCAAGCATCTGCACCTCAATACCTGATGCGGCCTGCTGACGTTCAAAATATGCCGTATACTCTTTTGTATAGTTTTTCACAGCCTCATGCACGCGCTTTCTGAACCCTTCGGGGTCAGAAGCATCGGGAACAGGCAGAACAAGAGGAATATTCTTTGTCCGGATAATGAAATCGGGCGTCATGCTTCCCTTCCGGGCCAGAAGCTCCAGATCGGCGCTGTTGACATATTCCATAATCTCAGGAGATGACCTGAAATCAAGAATAAAGCTCTCGTAATCCTTGCTGTCCGGCGTTTTTTCCGTCACACACGCCCCTCTTATTACCGGAGCGACTTTTTCGAGCGGAAAAAGCGCCCCCGGCAATGCAATCGACGGAAAGGATTTCCGCCCGGGTTGCCCAATTCTTTCCTCCAGATCTGAAACAGCCCCGATCATCAGATCATACGCCTCCTTCGAAGTTTCCCCGAAGGTTACCAGCCCGTGTTTCAGAAGCACCAGTCCTGTTACGCCCCTGTCAGCGGCATAGACCTTTTCAGCTGAACGCGCCAGCTCCAGTCCCGGCCTCATGTAGGGAACAATACCGAACCTGTCACCAAGCACATCTTTGCTGAGCTTCTCGCCATCCGGCTGATTGGTAAGCGTCAGCAGTGCCTGAGAATGCGTATGCAAGATGTATTTATGCGGAAGAAACGCGTGTAAAAGGGTCTCTATGGAAGGCGTCAGCCCGTTCTTCACCATATGATCGGTAAGGCTGAAAAGGTTCAGAAACAGAAAGTTTTTCAGTTCCTGGTTGGAGAACCTCTTGAGATCTTCGTCAGTAAGATTTCCTCCGGAAAGTATCATCTGCAGCAATCTCTGGAGAGGTTCTATCCTGACAGGAGTAAAATCATACGCCGTGACATCGGCAAGATCCACTCCGCTACCCTTGATAAAAAGCACATTTACCTTGTTGCCGATCACATCGGTAAGCTGGCACTTAACTGACGTATTACCGCCTCCGTGCATAACAAGCCTGTTTTCCCTGCCAAGCAGGCGGGAGGAATATACCAGTTCGGCAAGTTCCCGGGGCAGCTGTGTGACAGTTTCCAGCTCTTCCGCTACAGCATTACAAGCGGTGTCTTCCCAGAGGTTTTGCATACAAATAAACGTCTAATGACTGATAAAGCGTAAGAAGATAAAAAATATCGAGATGTAAAGACTTGAAATATAGTAAAAACCTGCAACCCAGAAAACCCCGCACTACCACAGTTCCATTATTTTCCCTATTGTTATCGTACATTTGAAATAACACAGAAATGGGGAGAATGGATAGTGGATAGTGGAGAATGGATAGTGGATAGTGAGGGATTGCATGGAGGTAGTGGGGAGTGGGAGTTCTGAGTACTGAGTGCTGAGCAATGAGCGATGAGTGTGGGATGGGAAATGGATAATGGAGAATGGAGAGTGGATAGTGAGGGATTGCATGGAGGTAGTGGGGAGTGGGAGTTCTGAGTACTGAGTGCTGAGTGCTGAGCGATGAGTGTGGGATGGGGAATGACTATTTACTATTGAATAATGGAAGACTGAAGACTGGTAGGGGCGAAAAATCTTTCGCCCGATCTGGTAATCTTGGGGCCATCCAGCTATTTAGCTATTGAGCTATCCAGCCAACCAGCCAGTTTGTATTTTTTCTCGTCACTCGTTACTGGTCACTTTCATTTCTTTTCCCTTTTTTTCTTTTTCATGGATGCCGCATGACGCTCTCTTCCAGTCACTCGCGTGTCTCTTTTCCTGGTCATTCCCGTGCTTGACACGGGAATCCAATCTTTGAAAAAGCGGCTGCAGATGGATGCCGCATCAAGTGCGGCATGACTTTCAGAGATGGTGCGGCATGACTATCTTCATCTTAGTACTGACTACTGGCTACTGGCTACTCGTCACTGGTCACTGGTTGCCGGTCACTAATCACTCGTTACTATAACTGCTATGGCTGATACCGACGACAAGAAGGCTTTCGATCTTGCCATACGTTTACTCGGCGAACGTGAGCATTCACGGAAGGAAATCATAACCAAACTCGAGCGCCGCAAGTTCAGTGAGGCGGCAATCGACAAAACTCTCGAAAGGCTCGACCAGCTCGGCCTGATCGATGACCGCTCTTTTGCTGAACACTTTGTAGGCAGCAGGTCAAGAAAAAAACCTTCCGGAAAATATAAACTACGCTATGAACTGTTTCAGAAAGGGATATCTGAAACCATTATCGACGAGATTCTCAGCGACTATGACAGTAGTGCTCACTGCCTTGACGCCGCCATGAAGAAATTCCCTTTTCTCAAGGGAGACGATCACTACAAACGAAAGAAATTGTATGCTTTTCTTGCAAACAGAGGCTTCGACAGTCACTCGATCCGTGAGACTCTTGACCAGATTTTCAGATCCTGACGTTCCTGTCCAACCCGCCATCTCATGAAGCAAACATAGCTGGATAGCTGGAAAATAACTAATGACTATTGAATATTGAATAATGGAAGACGGGGAGAGTTTTCAGTTCTGAGCAATGAGCAATGAGTGAATAGTCATTATTCATTTCCCACCTTACTTCTAACTTCCTTACTCGTCTCCCTGATTGACAAGCGTTCCTATCTGTTCACCTTGCAGCAGCCGGACGATATTGCCATCCTGGTTCATGTTCATCACCACAAGAGGGAGCAGGTTTTCTCTGCACAGCGTTATGGCAGTCAGATCCATTACCCTCAGGTTCTTTTTGAGAACGTCTATATAGGAGATTGTCCGGTACATTTCAGCTGCCGGATCTTTCTCGGGATCCGAGCTGTATACACCGTCAACACGGGTTGCTTTTACAATGAGATCCGCTTCGATCTCCACCGCCCGGAGGGAGGCGGCCGTATCGGTAGTAAAGTAAGGATTACCGGTACCGGCGCCGAAAATAACCACTCTTCCTTTTTCAAGATGGCGTATCGCACGCCTGCGGATAAAGGGCTCTGCAACCTGTTCCATCTTGATAGCGCTCATCAGGCGGGTAAAGACGCCTTTTCTCTCAAGCGCATCCTGAAAAGCAAGAGAGTTGATCACTGTTGCGAGCATACCCATATGGTCAGCCTGAACCCTGTCCATATCCGTTGCGGCTGCTGACAAACCGCGAAATATGTTGCCGCCGCCGATAACAAGAGCCACTTCAGCCCCAAGTGACAACGCCTTCTTCACTTCATCCGCATAACGATCAATAATGTCGGCATCAATACCATAGCCTTCACTCCCTGCCAGTGACTCACCGCTTAATTTAAGAAGAACACGCTTATACTGTAACATGACTGCATCTCCTGAAACAGGTTACGGGACAACAAAAAAGCCTCGAACAACGAGGCTTTTTTGTTTACGCTCCTAACTGATATCTAATGAAACTGTTAACCGTTATCGGCATATCATACTGCTTCGTGAACTCATGCAGCACATCCGATACTTTGGTGTTGCTATCCTTGATATAGGCCTGTTCAAGCAGCACCTCCTCCTGGAAGTATTTTTCCAAACGACCTGTAATGATCTTGTCGACAAATTTTTCAGGCTTTCCCTGGGCAAGAGCCTGCTGCCGATAGATCTCTTTTTCTTTTTCAATATACTCGGCTGGAACGCTGGAGCGGTCTACAACAATAGGTGTCGCGGCAGCGACCTGCATGGCAATGTCCTTTGCCAGAACAACCGCCTCTGCCGAGTTGCCTCCTGACAACTCAACTATGGAGCCGAGCTTTGATCCGGGATGCACATAACCGGCGACAAGACCACCTTCCGACCTGACATAGGCCAGTCTTTTGAGCTGTATCTTTTCACCGAGTTTTCCTGTCATGGTCTTGATAGCGTCTTCGACCTTTTCACCGTCGTAGGCCTCACCAAGAGAAACGCCCATCATCTTCTCTGCCGAATCGACACTGCCGTCAAGTGCGGTTTGAGCGATGGTATCGGCAAAACCGGTAAAATCGTCGCCTCGTGCCACGAAGTCGGTTTCACAGTTCAGTTCCAGAATAATTCCCGTATCTGCGGCATCGTTGATTTTGACGATCACAACACCCTCACTGGCTTCACGCTCTGCTCGTTTGGCTGCAAGCGCAGCGCCTTTCTTACGCAGGTATTCAACGGCTTTCTGCATATCACCCCCGCTTTCATCCAGGGCTTTTTTACAGTCCATCATACCAACGCCGGTTTTATCTCGTAATTCTTTTACTGCTTTTGCGGATATCTGGCTCATTACTTTTTATACAATAAGTTTATACGCTTAACTAATTACTCCTTTTCCGCTGCTTCGTCTCCTGCAGCCTGATTATCTTCAACCGCCTCTTCCATCTCTGCCATCGCAGCTTCCTCAGCCTGCTGCTGACGTGCGTTGGCAATGGATTCAGCCACGCCTTTTACCATCAGCTGGATGGAACGGATAGCGTCATCATTGGCAGGAATCACATAATCAACCTCATCGGGATCACAGTTGGTATCGACAAGTGCAAAAATCGGGATTCCAAGTGATCTGGCTTCTCTTACTGCGATATGCTCTTTTTTGATATCGACGACAAAAAGAGCTGCGGGAAGCCTGGTCATAGTGGCTATACCTCCGAGAATCCTCATCAGCTTCTCTTTTTCACGAACCAGCATCAGCCGCTCTTTCTTGGTAATCATGTCAAATGTACCGTCGGTTTCCATTCGATCGATCGAATTCATCCTGCGGATACTCTGACGGATAGTCGAAAAGTTGGTAAGCATGCCGCCAAGCCAGCGCTCTGAAACATAGGGCATCCCCGCCTGTTCCGCCTCAGCGGAGATAATGGCTTTCGCCTGTTTTTTTGTACCGACAAACATGATCTCTCTGCCTGTCATGGCAATCGCCTCGATAGCTTTCATCGCATCCTCGGCCATTACCAGAGTTTTCTTGAGATCGATAATGTGTACGCCGTTCTTCTCCATGAAGATGTACGGCTTCATCTTGGGACACCACCGCCTTGCCAGATGTCCGAAATGAACACCGGCACGAAGCATGTCCTCAAGCTGGAATCGCGTAGTTGTCTGTGTCTGCATAACTCTATCAGTTTTTCCTCTATCCTGCCTCTATTGCACGGATCCGGCACATGCGCACCGGACACCACCGAACAACTTCCCCCGCTTATGCGGCGTAACAGGATATGTGTTGTTTAAAATACAAGAAGTAAAGAAACTTAACGTTTTGAGAACTGGAATCTCTTACGGGCTTTTTTCTGACCGCATTTCTTCCTCTCAACCATACGGGGATCCCTTGTCAACAACCTGTCCTTACGGAACAGCAGACGGTTTTCCTCATCAATCTCAACGAGGGCTCTCGCAATAGCAAGACTTACCGCACCTGCCTGACCGCTGATGCCGCCGCCGCGAACATTGAGTTTGACGGTGAACTCATCCTGTTTTCCTGAAAGTATAAGGGGCTTGAGCGCCTCATTCCTTCTGTACTCGTCTTTAAAGTAATCCTCTACCGGCAGCTTGTTGACCGTAACCGAACCCTTGCCCGGCACAAGAAAAGCCCTTGCAACCGAGGTTTTTCTGCGGCCAACCGCATTGACAGTCTCTTTCATCGCCATTATATATTTTATTGGTTAACCTTCATTTCAACAGGACTCTGAGACACATGCGGATGCTCCGGACCTGCGTAGACCTTGAGTTTCTTGAAAAGCGCTCTCCCGAGATTATTGTGCGGCAACATACCCCATACAGCTTTCTCGATAACCTTTTCAGGTTTTTTCCGGAGCATGTCCTTGAGGTTCTCTATTTTCACGCCGCCGGGATAATTTGAATGGGAGAAATAGGTTTTCTGATCCAGCTTCTTGCCGCTCAAACCGATTTTACCGGCGTTTGTCACAATAACGAAATCACCCGTATCGACATGGGGTGTGAACTGCGGTTTGTGTTTTCCGCGCAGAATCGTCGCGATCTCACTGGCAAGACGGCCCAGCACTTTGCCTTCTGCGTCAACGACATACCATTTTCGTTCCACTTCACCTGGTTTTGCCGAATATGTCTTGAAACTTATCGTCTTACTCATCCTCGTACGTTTTTTATAGAGTACATTTCCAAAAAATTATGTCTGGCAATGTAATTTATTTCAAATAATTCTACAAACAATTATACCTTCCTAATTCAGGCATTCGCTATCGGGATATCTCCGGGGACCTTGCGAAAAGCCATTCAGCTATTCCCTGTTTGACAGTTATTGACTTTTCACTTTTGAATTTTGACTTTTCCATTGTAACACCATGAAACCTCTTGTGGCTCTTGTCGGCCGGCCGAATGTCGGAAAATCAACGCTTTTCAACCGCCTGTCCCGCAGTAAAAGCGCTATCACGGACAGCACACCCGGCGTGACCAGGGATCGCCATATCGCCTCTGCCGAATGGCAGGGGAGGAAATTCATGGTCATGGATACCGGAGGATACTGCCATGACAAGGACAGCCTCAACCGGGCTATGATGGAGCAGACTCTTGCTGCCATAGCGGAAGCTGATGTCATCCTTTTCATGGTAGACGTTCGCTCCGGACTGGCCTACCTCGATCTTGACATGAGCAGAATGCTGAAAAAAAATTTTCGGGACAAACCTGTCTATCTGGTGGTAAACAAGGTGGAGACACGGCAGCTTGCTTTTGAAGGTGAGGAGTTTCGCCGTACAGGCCTGACTGAACCCTGGTTTATTTCCGCTCGTGAAGGTAACGGGGTAGCCGACCTTCTTGATGAAGTTGTCGCGTCTTTCCCTGATGAAACAACCGAAGAAGAGGATACAGCAATCAAACTCGCTATCATCGGACGCCCGAATGTCGGAAAATCGAGTTTCGTCAATGCGCTCCTGGGAACCAACCGCCATATCGTTTCAGACATACCCGGAACGACCAGAGACGCTATAGACAGCCGCTTGAAGCGCAACGGAAAAGAAGTGCTACTGATCGATACCGCCGGATTGCGTAAAAGAACCAAAATCGACAGGGGGATCGAGTTTTACAGCTCCGTGCGCACTGACAAGTCCATAGAACGTTGCGACGTTGCGCTTCTTCTGATCGATGCGGAACAGGGCCTGGAAAAACAGGACATTAAAATCATTCAGATGGCGGCTGAGAAGAGAAAAGGCATAGTGATTCTTGTCAACAAATGGGATCTTATCGAAAAAGAAACAAATACGAGCAAACAGTACAGCGACAGGATATACGACCAGATCGGCAATCTTTCATGGATTCCTGTCCTCTTCATTTCCGCACTGACGAAAAAGAACCTGTACAGAGCTATTGATACCGCTCTTGAAACAGGCCAAAACCGTCAGAAAAAAATCAGCACCAGCGAACTTAACCGGTTCCTGCAGCAGGTGCTCTCGGAGCTCCCTCCCTCCACGAAGTCAGGCAGGGAGCTCAAAATAAAATACGTCACGCAGATCGGGGCGCACTACCCTGTATTTGCATTTTTCTGCAACAACCCTGACCTTGTTCTCAGCAACTACAAACGATTTCTTGAAAAACGCCTCAGGCAGACTTTTGATTTCACCGGAGTCCCCGTATCGTTCAGATATAGAAAGAAATAGCCTCCCGGAACGTCTGCAATATTTTCAGTAACACTCTTTTCAGAACATCTTAACACCCTTACACGATGACAGCAATAACCGGTACACAGATACTCGAAGCGCTTGAAAACGTCATGGAACCGGACCTGAAAAAAGATCTTGTTTCGCTGAACATGATCAAAGACATAAAAGTCGGAGCGGATAATTCCGTTTCGTTCAGTGTCGAGCTGACAACTCCAGCATGTCCGATGAAAGACCATATCAGAAATGCCTGTACGGCAGCCATCCGTGAACACCTGCCTGAAGCGGGCGAGATAACCGTTAATCTGACCTCGAAAGTCACCTCAGGCGGGAGCTGCTCAGGACACGGCGAAAAACCCAACCCGCTTCCGAATGTCAAAAACATCATTGCAGTGGGATCAGGCAAAGGCGGCGTGGGTAAATCGACTATCGCGGTCAATCTTGCCGTCAGCCTTGCCCGGTCAGGAGCAAAAGTCGGACTGATCGACGCCGACCTCTACGGGCCGAGTATACCGACCATGTTCGGTCTTGTCAACAAACGCCCTGAGGTCAGGGACAAATCACTCATACCTCTTGAAAAGTACGGCGTAAAACTCATGTCAATCGGTTTTCTCATTGAAAGTGATAACCCTGTGCTGTGGAGAGGCCCTATGGCATCATCCGCGATGAAACAGTTAATCACGGAAGTTGCCTGGGGTGATCTGGACTATCTCATTTTTGATCTCCCTCCAGGCACCGGGGATATTCAGCTGACTCTTGCTCAAATGCTTCCCGTCTGCGGCGCGGTCATTGTCACGACTCCCCAGAATGTCGCTCTGAGCGATGTGGCAAAAGCTGTAACCATGTTCAGAAAAGTCAATATCCCGCTTCTCGGTCTCATCGAGAACATGAGTTATTACCTGCTGCCGGACGGCACAAAGGACTATATTTTCGGTAAGGGCGGAGGAGAAAAATTCGCGAAGGCCCAGGGAATAACCCTGCTCGGCAGCATTCCGATCGGCGGTATGGTCCGGGAGGGAGGTGACAGCGGAAAACCTTTCGTCGTGGAATTTCCGGAAAGTGAGGCCACAGAGTCCATCAACAGGGCGGCAAGCGAAGTCGCCAGGCAGATTTCCATTCGCAACGCGACAGCCTCTAACTCCAACTGTTGTTCCCACCACACTGAAGAGTGAATGCTGTGGACTGTGGAGTACCCGACAAAAAATCCCGGTTTGTAACACCGGGATTTCTGTTTCAAGCCTTCTACAATCTCCTCAGACCGCCTCGACCCTCGCTATTTCAGGAACAGCTTTTTTGATCGCCTGTTCAACACCGGCACGAAGTGTCAGTGTGCTCATCGGACATGATCCGCAAGCCCCAAGCAGCTTGACATCGACAAGCATATCTTTGGTGATGCCGACAAGCTGGCAATCACCGCCGTCAGCCTGAAGATAGGGTCGAACCTCTTCAAGAGCTTTGATAACGCGGTCATACAGCGGATCGGTATCTGGCAGATAATCTTTGGTGGTATTCATATTCCTGGTTGTTATGGGTACAAAAAAATCCACACGGGGATAATCCCGCATGACCTAATATCAAATCTCACGAACAAAAAACAAAATGGTTTTCTGTTTTAGTCAAGGTTTCTCAACAAGAGTTCAAGCGCGTCGTGATTGTCAACAAGCACCTCACGGGCCTTACTTCCATCAGCAGCGCCCACGATACCGCAGCTTTCCAGCTGGTCCATAATCCGTGCAGCCCTGCTGAATCCCAGCTTGAGGCGGCGCTGAAGCAAGGAAACACTGCCCTGCTGGTGCATGACAACGAGATGCGCGGCATCTTCAAACATGCTGTCCCTTCCGTCTGTGTCCTGAGCGATACCGTTCTGATAAGCGCCTCCTTTTTCTCTGACATCAGGCTGGGGAAGGTGATA
Organism: Chlorobium phaeobacteroides; assembly: GCA_016776555.1. Classification (GTDB taxonomy): domain Bacteria; phylum Bacteroidota; class Chlorobiia; order Chlorobiales; family Chlorobiaceae; genus Prosthecochloris; species Prosthecochloris phaeobacteroides_A. The sequence continues at coordinate 113,246 of JADHTF010000002.1, read as the reverse complement.
GAAGTTTTTCAATCCGGTCTGACTACCGATAAACGAAGTGATCGATTCAACCTCGGTAGCAGAAATGTAGGGGCACTGGATGCGTTCTGATTTAGGTTGTGATGCCGACTGATAGAGCATATCGCCGTTACCAAGCAACTGCTCGGCACCCGAACCATCAAGAATGGTGCGTGAATCCACCTTGCTGGCAACCTGAAAAGCGATCCTTGCGGGGAAATTCGCCTTGATAATCCCGGTAATGACGTCAACGGAAGGACGTTGTGTCGCCACGATAAGATGGATACCTACCGCTCTGGCGAGCTGGGCGATACGGGTTATCGGCTCCTCGACATCCTTTCCGGCGGTAATCATGAGGTCTGCAAGTTCATCGACAACCACAACCAGATAGGGCAGCGCTTCATCGGGAAGCTTACGGTTTAAATCGGCAATATTGCGCACTCCGGCTTTTTCAAGCAGTTCGTAACGCATTTCCATCTCTTTGACGACTGATCGCAGCGCGTAAATCGCCTTTACCGGATCGGTTATAATCTGCTCGTCAAGTCCATGAAACTTGACGAGAAAATGATTTTTAAGATTCTGATAATGCAACAGTTCAACCCGTTTCGGATCAATCAGGACAAATTTGACCTTGTCGGGGCTGCACGCGTAGAGAAGACTGGTCAGCATGACATTGATCCCAACCGACTTTCCCGCACCCGTTGCTCCGGCAATCAGGAGATGCGGCATACTTGAGAGGTCATCGAGATAGACCTCGTTCGCAATGGTTTTACCGAGCACAACCGGAAGCGCCATTCGATTGTTTTTGAATTTTTCAACCTGCAGAACAGAGCGCATCCACACGGTCCTGGGCTTGCCATGAGGAATTTCGACTCCCACCGCGTTTTTTCCGGGAATTGGCGCGATAATACGGATTCCCCTGGCCGCCATGGCCATCGCAAGATCGTTTTCCAGCGCGGTCACCCGGCTCACCTTGACGTCAGGGGCCAGTTCAAGCTCAAAAAGCGTTACCCTCGGCCCGACTGTCGCGGATATTCGCACCACCTCGATCTTGTAGATACCGAGTTTTTCAAGCAATCGCTTCTTGCTCTCCTCAAGAAGCGTCTCGTCAATATAGTCCTCCTCCCGGGCGTACCGGAGAATATCAACAGAGGGAAAACGATAGACTACCCGGTCTTTAGTTTTCACCTTGAGCTTTCGTTTGTCGAGGTCTGCCTCTTTTTCATGCACGCCCTCACGAATGGAAATCTGCGGTTCCTGTGTATCCGGTTCTTCGGCTGTCACCTCCTCAGCAGATACAACAGGCTGACGCGTCATCTCTTCCGGGACGGAATACTGCTGAGGCTCCTCCTCTTCAGGGACTTCACTATCAGCAGGGTCTTCAGAAAGCGGCACGGCGGGCTTGCGTGTAACAAGTCCTGCAAACAAAGTTTTTGCAGCGGCGCCTGCAAAACGCAGTTTCTCAAGGGGATTTTCAACAAAAACCCTGAGCGCGAAAAGAGATGCGGCCAGACCAAGAACGGCGAGCAGAATCCATGCCCCGGTATAGCCGATGACGGTGGAAAGAAACGCCGCGAGCATCCGTCCGACTGCTCCAGCCATGATATCGCCGAAAGGCGCTGTCGTCAAACCAAACATGGTGGCAATATCGAGAGCGATAAGAATGGCATAGAGCGTGAAAATCAATGGCAGCTTGAGACTTCTCCCAAACAACAACGACCAGCCCCAGTACATCGCCGCAAATCCAGGTATGACCGACACATATCCAAGAAATGATCGAATAAACAGTTCGGAAAGTCGCGCGCCGAAAATGCCGAAAGGGTTGTGCAGTCCGGCAGCAGCCTCCATGGCATTACGTCCGAAAAACTCGTACCATTGCAACGGCTCAAGAACAGCCGCGTCATCAACATGATAGAACAACAGTGCCCCTATATAAAAAAAGGCCACAATACCCAGCGCCACACCCGCTATCTCTTTCTTTATCGTATCCCTGTTCATTACCCTCTCTTGTTCTGCATATCGGTGTTGTTCGTGCTAAGTGCTAAGTGCTAAGTGCTAAGTGCTAAGTGCTAAGTGCTAAGTGCTAAGTGCTAAGTGCTAAGTGCTAAGGTGAAGATAGTCATGCCGCACTTGATGCGGCATCCATCAAAAAGAAATACGTAAAAAAAGAGACGAGAGTAAGGCAAAAAGACTGAATGGCTGGTTGGCTGGATAGCCAAATGGCTTGACGGCTAAATGGCTAAATAGCCTTTCCTCCCTCCTAACACATAGCACCTAACTCCTAACACCTCCCCCGCTCGTCTCTCATCTCTCGATTCCGGCTTCTGGATTCTGACTTCCGGCTTCCTCAAGGCAATCCCTCATTATCCATTATCCACTATCCATTTCCCTCATCCCCCGTCTTCCATTATTCAATAGTCATTAGTCATTTGCTATTCCCTGCCGCCTTGACAAACGGCAACCTGGTAACCTCTCCCCTGTAGCGTTTGTTCCTGACTTCCAGAAAAACGGGTGTTCCGGGCTCCATCACTGCGCGGAGAACATGAGCGGTCCCGATGGGCTTGTGCAGTGTAGGCGACATGGTACCGCTGCAGACTGTCCCGACTTCATTGTCATCACGGTCATACAGCACATATCCCTGCCGGGGAATCGCGCGTTCTTCCATGGAAAAACCGACAAGCGTCTTTTCCGGATTACGCTCCGCCTCTACACAGGCCTCCCTGCCGATGAACTCTCCTTTTTCCAGCTTCGTCACCCATCGAAGGCGTGTTTCCATCGGGTTGGTTTCTCTCGTTATCTCATGACCGTACAAAGGATAACCCATTTCAAGCCGCAATGTGTCCCGGGCCCCGAGCCCCACAGGCTGAATATCGAAAGCTTCACCCTCTTTAATGATCGTTTTCCACAGGAGTTCGGCAGATTGGTCAGGAACAGAAATTTCTACTCCTTTTTCGCCGGTATAGCCGGTGCAGGCGACCATGATTTCTGTACCCTCAAAGTCCGTCCTGAGAAAATGAAAAGCCGGGAGTTGCTCACAGACTGAAGAGGCCAATACCCGTTGAAGAATATGCTTCGATTTTGGCCCCTGCAAAGCGATAAGCGAAAGGCTCTCCGAGTGATCTTCAATGGCTACTCCTTCAAAATCCTGAATATGCCCGCTGAGCCACTCAAAATCCTTCTGCCGGTTACCTGCGTTGACAACGATAAACCAGGTTTCATGATCTACCCTGTAGACAATCAGATCATCGACAATTCCTCCGTCGGAATAGAGCATCAATGTGTATTGCGCCTGACCGTTTTTCAGTACAGAAGCATCATTGGTCGTCATATGCTGCAGAAACTCCAGGGCACGATCGCCCCTGACATAGAAGCTCCCCATATGGGATACATCAAAAAGTCCGGCTGAAGATCTGACGCACTGGTGCTCTGCCATAATTCCGGAATACTGGACCGGCATGAGGTAGCCGCAAAAATCGATAATTTTCGCTCCCGCTGCCTGATGCCAGGCATACAAGGCTGTTTTTTTCATATCTCCTACTACTTCTATGTTTGCCTGCGCCTCTGTTGAGCAATCACTGAACATACCAAAGAATGCAAGGAACAAGGAACGACGCGCAGAGGCGGAAAGTTGACCCATCGGGTGAGATGTTCGCTGTAAAGCATAAAGCATAAAGCATGTATTGAAACGATCAACTCAGGTGCAATAAACATAACAATATAGAAATCCGGCAAAAAAAACAGCCACATTCCTGTCTGCCTCACACAGTCGTTTTCCTCCCCTCAAAATACTGTCGCCCGGCGCCCTGTGCGATCTGCGGTGTGCAAGCCTCAGTCATCGAAGAGTTCTGCTTACCGTCTTTATTGTAACTCTTGTGCCGGCCACGCCTCTGCCGCCGGCTTTAGCGCGATGAAACCGGCTGATGATTCGATCAGCCTTATATGCTACTACAAGGGAATGCACAGACTAACAGTACGGTTAGTATTGATAAAGCGGTTTTCCATGAATCATTGAGAGCCCGTGAAAGATCCGGTAACCTATTACGCGATAGCGTTCTTTATCGCCTTCATCAATTCTCTTGCCTGCGGCCAGAGATTGCTCGATAAAAACAGCCTGTTCAGAGAAAAGCTTGTTTCAGTATTTCTCTATTGCCTCATGCTGATCATACTTTTTGCATTTCCGGTGCTGTTCGGCATCAGAACGGTGTTGCTCGCGGCGGGACTTGCTGCCGGGTATCTGCACTTTTTCCATGACAGAAGCATACTGACACGATAACCGGCGACAACGTCCGTCATAGCCTGCAGCAATCCGGACAGCCGATCACATGAACTCTATAGTCCTGACAGCCTTGTTGTTTCCGGGATTTTCATCTTCAAAATCATCAGGAGTCAGTTGCACCGATATGCTATAACGCCCCGGCACAGTACCGGAAATGATGGAGGATGAAAATGACAAACCGGTCTGCCCCGGTTCGAGTGATGTATTGCGGGAGGTACGCCCGGTATAGAGTTCGTTTCCGCTTGCGTCGCTGACGGAGACATCAAGAGTGTATCGGCCGGTGGGGATAATGCCTCTGTTCTGGCAAAAAACATTCAGAACAAATGCTTCTCCGGCTCTGGGAACAAGCGGCTTGATATCTATACCGGAGACAACGATATCTGCCATGACACCTGATCGCTGCCAGTTGTTTTCCCTTGGAATCTCTTCAGGAGGAGGATCGGAGATCCGATAATCGTTCATAAGAAACACCAGTGAAAGCGCCAGCATCATCAACGCAAACAGCATTGTTCTGCGTCGTCGTCTCGAGCCTTGACTTTCAATAAAAAGGATCACGGTATAGACAGAATGATAGCATTGGGTTCAGTCAGCCAACGGGCACAAGGACAGGCAATACCTGCACAGCATCGGAAACATTCGCGGTAATGGCCTTTGCAACACATTGCCGTCCGGACAATACAAACGGTTATTTATTCCGGATTCTCAGCAGAATCAGAACTCTTTCCCGCGTCCTCCCATTCCACACCATTGTCATCAAGCCAGTTACGTGCGGTCGGATCACCCAGAGCCGCCGCTTTTTTCAGATCGGCAAGTTCCCCCTCTCTGTCCCCGATCCTTGAACGGATCAGCGCCCGGTTGATATAGGCTTCGGCATCTTTAGGATTCAGCTCGATAACCTTGTCGAAATCTGCCACCGCTTTATCAAACTCTTCAAAAAAACCGTAAATAAATCCCCGGTTATAGTATGCTTCGACATAGCCTGAGTCCATTTCTATGGCCTTGTTGAAATCCGCCAGAGCCTCCTGGAGCTCGCCCCTGTTACCATAGACAAATCCGCGATTGAGATATGATTCTGCAAATTCAGGGTCTTTTTCAACAGCTTTGGTAAAGTCTTCCAGCGCTCCTTCATAGTCTTCATTTTTCAGTTTCTCTATTCCGGAAGTGTTAAGATCCTTGGCGTTCGGGCCGCATGCGCTAAAACCAAAGCAGAGTATCAGTAGAAAAAACGGAAAGACTCTTTTGTAATGCATCATAATAATGTTCACCCTGAATTATTGTTGCAGGAAAGCTGCAAGAGTTTTCGACTTGTCATGAAAAATATAATCAACTCATAGCAAATACGGGAACCTGTGATCTTGCTCTTCTTATAAGGGCACCTCTAAAAAGTGTCATGAGCAACCGGAGAAACCCTTTCTATCCGCTCAACGAAGTACGTGAAGCGCGGAATAACAACAGAGAGGTACCCACACAACAAAGTACTCCGCTATGCTGTTGATCCTCTATCACCTCGTAATGCAGAAGATTGAACGATCTTCACCGGCTTGCAGAGCTTCTTTTTCTCTCTCGACGCCCTGCCGCATTTCTCGCAGACATACCAGGGCCTGGAAACCACCTTGATACTATACCGAAGGTTTTTTTCAATCTCTTTACTCTTGAGCTTGCAGAGAGTCTTCATGCTCATCTCCGGACCCGTTCAATGGCCCCTGATCACGGAATTATCAAGTTCGTCAGGATTGTCCCTGCCTGGAGGAAAGTGCCCTTCAAGAATATCACCGCACCTGCCAATGGCGTCACATAGTGCCGACACGTGGCTTTTCTCCCTGATTCCCGCAACGATACCATCAGTTATTTCTTGCCAGACAGAAGGATCAACCTTAGCATTTATACCTTTGTCCCCCAGAACCCAGACACGGTGCTCGAAAAGCGATATGAAGATCAGAATACCGGTATGTTCCCGGGTGTTCCATACCCCTTTTTTATAAAATGCACCGAAAGCGGCATTTTCAACTTCCTCGCACATGTCCGATGCCGTGACAAAAAGACGTTTCAGAAAAAGGTTCCGTCTGATAATTTCATTGCATAACACAAATGAAGGCAGGAAAAATCCCAAAAAATTCCACATGGATTGCATATCCGTCGCTAGTGAAATCGAGATAGAGAGAAGAAATCCGGAGACAAGCCCGCCCAGAATGTTCGCCAGCGGATAGTTGTCGCTTGAAGCAACAACCATGACAACGATTTCTCCTGCGGTTCGTTTCTCCGCGGCACGGACCGCCTCCTCAATCAAGACGGTATCCTCATCGGAAATAAATGTGCAGACAGGATCGTTCATGCTTTTTTTGAATTCCGTCTTTGTATTCACCAGCTTCCGGAAGCGCCACCGCCACCGAAACCACCGCCGCCCCCGCTGAAACCACCGCCACCGAAACCGCCTCCGCCGAAGCCGCCGCGGCTGCCTCCATAAAAACCCCTCTCTCCGGGAGCTCCGGTAAATATCAAAGGACCGGAACCATGACCTCCTCCACCCCTTGGCACCTGACTGTAAAAATAGATAATCAGTATCAGAATGATAAGAACCGGAAGAAGCGATCCTTCGCTCTCTTCTGCGACAGCTTTTTCCTCCCCGACATACTCACCCTGAACGGCAGCGATCATCATATCGACACCGCGGACAAAACCTTCGTCAAAACGATTGTTTCTGAACAAAGGAACGATGTCATTATCGACTATTCTGCCCGCGACAAGATCGGTCAGTGACCCCTCCAATCCGTAGCCTGCTTCGATCCTTGCCTTGCGTTCTTTTTTTGCAACCAGCAGCAGGGCCCCGTTATCAATCGATTTCTGACCTATCCCCCACGCTTCGGCGACCCGAATGGAATACTCTTCGAGTGGGTCACCTTCAAGAGAATCGATGGTAAGCACGACGATCTGTGTCGACTCTGTCTCTTCGAGGCGGGCCAGCCGGTCATCAATCTCCTGCTCTACGGACTGAGAAATCATCGAAGCATAGTCGTTAACTCTACCGGTCAGTGCAGGAACTTCAAGAGCATAAAGCGGCAGTGGCACAGAAAGCTGCAGCAGGAAACACAACCCGCTGAAGACTGCAGCCAGCCATATCCGGCTTTTCAGAATACTCCGCACCCTCAGAATTCAACCTGCGGGACCTGTTGAGAACTTGCATCGCCCTTGAAATACTCTTTGGGCTTTAAATGAAGAACAATGCCGTTGGTCAGGGAGTTTGGAAACATCCTGATCGAAAAGTTGAACGTCTCTACCGCTCCGTTGTATCGCTGTCGAGCTACACTGACCCTGTTTTCGGTACCCTCCAGCTGATTCTGAAGATCCCTGAAGTTCTGGTTGGCTTTCAGCTCGGGATACCTCTCGACAACGACCATGAGACGGGAAAGCATGGACGAAAGCTCGCCCTGCGCGCTCTGAAATTTCGCCATCGCAGCCGGATCACTGAGCATTTCAGGAGTAAGCTGAACTGATGAGGCTTTTGAGCGGGCCTCAATAACCCTGGTGAGTGTTTCCTGTTCAAAATCAGCTGCACCCTTTACGGTTGAAACAAGGTTTGGAACCAGATCAGCTCTTCGCTGTAACTGTGATTCAAGATCACCCCATGACTTATTGACCGCTTCTTCGTTCTGCTGCATGGTGTTATAGCCGCAACCGGTGAACATGCCGGTTATAAGGACTAACATAATAACTCTGAATAAACCGGATTTCATGAACGTGCTCCTTGCGTTTATGAACATTTCAGTTGATCGTGTGCTGAAACCTGAGACCAAGCTGGGGGATAACGTGTAAGAAGATACGGATTTCTTGTCAACCACCGAAAAACCGCAAAAAAATCCCACAGAAACCTTTTCTGGTTTTATCTGAAATAATTTCATATACTACTTCTTTTATACACCCGACAATCATGATTGCACGTATACTGCTTTTCATAGTGCCTCTCTTCTTCACTGCCGGGACCGTGCTCGGCAGTTTTGAACACAGCGGCCCGGACGCAAGAGTCGAAGCGATGGGAGGAGCCGGGTGCGCGCTGGAAAACGATCCGTTCAGCACGTTCTACAATCCTGCGTCGAGAGGCGGAATCGATGCCTGGTCAGCGGGAATCTCCTACACCAGACCGTTCGGAAACAGCACCCTTGACAGCTTTTACGCGTCAGTGTCAACCAGTGACCTGCCGTTTGACAGAAATGGAAATGCCGGGATTTCATACCACTATTTCGGCTCATCCCTCTACAGCGAAACAAGCACCTTCTTTACCTACTCGACCAGGGTAGCAGGCCCGGTACGAGCAGGAATTTCAGCCGGTCTCCTTGAAAGAGACAGCGGTGAAAACAATCCTGTTTCCTCCCTCGGCATCAATCTCGGCGCCATTGCAGCCCTTTCTCCCTCACTGGACGCAGGTATCGCTTTTTTCAATGTGAACCGGCCAGAGACAGGAGAGGGAGGAGAGCAAGCTCCCCTGACCTCCTTTATCGGCGCGTCCTACAGACCGGCTGAGGACATCATACTGAGCGCTGCGGCAGAAAAGCAGGAAAACAGATCTTTCAGGCTCCGTTCCGGCGGTGAAGTACGTGTTGCTTCTTTTCTCTTTCTGAGAGCGGGGTTTACAACAGATCCTTCAACGTTTTCAGGGGGAGCCGGGTTCAGATACAAAGGCTTTCAAGGCGACATAAGCCTGAAGCGACACCCTGAACTGGGAGCCGGCACCTGGTATACCATGAAGGCGTTCTTCTGAAAAAACATGAAGGAGCTTCGTTCAGCTACTGAGACGCTCGACGGAAAAAACCCCCTGTACTTTCTTGATTTTATCAATAAGCGCCTTGAGACGGGATATATTCCGAACGTAGATCATCACTGTCCCGATGAACATGCCGTCTCTGGCATGGAGAGAGATACTGCGAATATTGATGTCTGATTTTGAGAGAACAGCGGTTATATGGTTGGTAATACCCATCCTGTCCTCCCCGATCACCTTGACTCCCGCGAGAAATTCCGTTTCAACTTTTCTGTTCCATGCGACACTGACGACGCGCTCACTTTTGAGCAGGCTCTCGTTGCTGACATTCACACAGTTTTTTCTATGAATCTTCGCGACGCCCTCTCTGGTCACAAAACCGATGATATCGTCACCGGGTACCGGCTTGCAGCATTTGGCATAGGAGTAAGCGATATTGGGCAATCCCTCGATAATAACCTCATCTTTCCCGAAAAGCTCGCCCTCTCTTCCCTTTCGTGCCTGTTCAGCGAACGTATCGAAACCCAATCCGTCATCGTCATTTTTTTCAGCCGTGAAAGGCGGATGCTCCTGTTCCGCGAGGCTCTGGATCACTTTTTGACCGTCGATCTGCTGATTTGCCAACGCGCTGAAGAAATCAGCAGGAGTCTTGATACCGTATTTTCTGACCTGCTTGATAATATCGTTTTCTGTCAGAAGCTTTTTCGTACTGGAGAGCATCTTGTCCCACATGTTGCGCCCTTTTTCAATCTGAATACGGCGTTCCTCGTTTATGGCAGAGCGAATCTTGATGCGCGCGCGATGGGTCTTGACCGTCTTCAGCCAGTCAACTTTCGGTTTCTGGTTTTTCGAGATAATGATCTCGACCCGATCGCCGGATTTCAGCTCAGAGTTCAGACGGACAATCTTTCCGTTCACTTTGGCGCCGATACACCCGTTACCGATCTCTGTATGAATCGCGTATGCGAAATCAATCGGCGTTGATCCCGCGGGAAGCGTTTTCATATCACCTTTCGGTGTAAAAATATAGATCTCTTCATGATAAAGGTTCAGCTTGAAGCCTTCCATAAATGAAGCTGCTGAATCGGCATCATTGATAAGATCACGTGCCCACTTCAGGAAGCTGTCAATACTTGCATCGTCCTTGGAAACCTTCTCTTTATACCTCCAATGGGCAGCAACTCCGAACTCGGCAAATTCATGCATCCTTCTCGTTCTCAGCTGTACTTCGATCACTCTTCCTTTCGGCCCCAGTATCGCTGAATGAAGCGACTGATAGCCGTTGTGTTTCGGTATGGAAATATAGTCCTTGAAGTGCTGAGGAAGCGGAGGATACTTCTGGGTAATATAGCCGTAAGCCGCGAAACAGTCCGAAATCCGCTCGGTATCGATAATTATCCTGATACCGTACAGATCATGTATATCCTCGAACTTCTTGTTTTTGTTGCGCATCTTGTTGTAGATGGAAAACAGGTGTTTGGCCCTGCCCTGAGCTTCTATCCTGAACCCCTGCTTTTCAAGGTCCCGCTTGATCGGCACAATCATCTTGTCGAGATATGCTATGCGCTCCCCCCTGCTGAGACGCACTTTCTTCTGTACCTTCTCGAACATATCCGGATCGATGTATTTAAAGGCAAGATTCTCAAGCTCGATCTTCATCTTTCCAAGACCGAAACGGTGAGCAAGAGGCGCATAGATGTCTCTCGTTTCGAGCGCGATCTTCAGGCGGCGATGCTCGGGAAGCGCGTCGAGGGTTCTCATATTGTGCAGACGGTCACAGAACTTTATCAGAATAACCCGCACATCTTTTACCACGGAGAGCAGCATCTTGCGAAAACCTTCAGCCTGGGTGATCTCCCGGTTGATCATGATCCCGGATATCTTGGTCAGGCCTTCCACGATATCCGATACTTCACTTCCCAGCTCGGCAGTAAGATCCTCATAGGTATACTCGCTGTCTTCAATAACATCATGCAGCAGAGCGGCAGCAACCGAGACTCCGTCAAGAGGAAGTTCGGTCAGCATGATCTTGGCAACTTCAACGGGATGATAGAAAAACGGCTCCCCGGAAGCGCGTTTTTCACCTTCGTGCGCCCGATAACACAGAAAAAATGCCCTCTGGATCAGGGATTCGTCGAAATCCCTGAGATTCTGGCGGGCAAGCCGCAGGATCTCATGCATTTTCTCATACTGCTCTTTTTCTATCTGTGCTAACATATACAGCTGGAATATTGAATGTTACAGATAACGTTTCGCCGGTTAATGCGCTTCATGATCTTGTTGTTCTGCCTTATACAGTATAGTAACGAGTGACGAGAGCAAGTCAAAAGGAAAAGTGATTTGTAAAGATAGTTGCAGCAGTGACAAGTAACGAGTGACGAGAAAAAAACAAACTCGCTGGTTGGCTGGATAGCTCAATGGCAACTCAGCCCCCCAACACATAGCACCTAACACTCCCCACTCTCCCCGTCTTCCACTATTCATTATTCAATAGTCATTAGTCATTCGACATTAATCATTTGCCCTCCTTCTCATCAATTCAACAACTCAACTCTTCTCAATTTTATCTTCGACCTAACACATAGCACCTAACTCCTAACACATCCCACACTCCACACTCATCGCTCATTGCTCAGCACTCTTTCCCTCGCCCTTTCGCCCTTCTCAACTCTCGTCTCTTGCTTCTCTTTTCTCTCCCATCTCCAGTCCTCCCCACTATCCACTATCCACTATCCACTATCCATTATCCATTATCCATTATCCATTATCCATTATCCATTATCCATTATCCATTATCCATTATCCACTATCCATTATCCATTATCCACTATCCACTATCCATTCCCCCTTCGCTCTCTCGTTTTTCCTCCGCGGCATCCTCCAGTTTTGTGACTTCGTCCCGAAGATATGCCGCTTTTTCAAATTCCATGCTTTCCGCCGCCTCCTGCATTTCCAGTCTCAGCTCTTCAGCCATCGCATAAAGATCCTCGCGTTTCAGGGAACCGACAAGATCCTCGATACCTCTCCGGGAGCGCTGCTCCAGCCCGAAGCGCCTTCTTCTGAACCGGTCCTCCGCATCAGCGACACCGGTTGTATCAAGCACCTGATCGACCGATTTAACGATAGAAGCCGGAATAACCCCGTGGTCTTCATTGAATTTCCTCTGTACACTCCTTCTCCGTTCTGTCTCATCGATAACATACCGCATGGATGCGGTTATCCGGTCGGCGTAAAACACAACCATCCCCTCAACATTCCTGGCAGCGCGGCCCGCGATCTGCATCAGGGATTTACTGTCGCGGAGAAAACCCTCCTTGTCAGCATCAAGAATGGCTACGAGCGATACCTCGGGAAGGTCAAGGCCTTCACGCAAAAGATTGACTCCGACGAGGATATCTATCTCTCCGGTTCGCAACTCCCTGAGGATCTGCATCCTTTCAAGACTCTTTATCTCAGAGTGGAGATAGCGGGTTCTCAATCCGGCTTTTCTGAGATAATCATGAAGATCTTCGCTCATACGCTTGGTCAGCGTCATGACCAGGCTCTTGAAGCCTTTTCCGGTATGCTTCCTGATCTCTTCGAGAAGATCGTCAATCTGCCCGTTGACCGGGCGAACAACGATCTCTGGATCAAGCAGACCGGTCGGCCTCACAAGCTGCTCGACCACCGATCCTCCCGACCGCCTGAGTTCATAGTCCCCCGGTGTGGCGCTGACACTGATCAGCTGCGGCACCATGGTTTCAAATTCTTCAAAGCGCAGCGGACGGTTATCGAGGGCGGAAGGAAGCCTGAAACCGTACTCCACAAGTATGGTTTTCCTTGAACGGTCCCCGGCATACATACCGCGAATCTGGGGAAAGGTCACATGCGACTCGTCAACGATCACCAGATAATCTTCAGGAAAATAATCCAGCAGACAGTACGGACGTTCCCCCGCCTTTCTCCCTGAAAGATGACGGGAATAGTTTTCTATTCCTGAACAGTATCCAAGCTCTTTGATCATCTCGAGATCATAGCGGGTTCTCTCCTCGATCCTCCGGGCCTCAACAAACTTTTCTCCTGAACGAAACACGTTCAGGCGATGAGCAAGCTCGTCTTCTATACCCAGCATGGCCTGTTGCAGTTTCTCCCTTCCTGCAACGAACTGGCGTGCCGGATAGATAAAAGCATACTCCTCGTCTTCAAATATCTCACCGGTCGTATGATCGAAAAGCTGCAGACGTTCTATCTCGTCGCCAAAAAACTCCACCCGTAACGCGCTCTCTTCGTGCATGGGAACAAGATCGATGACATCACCGCGTACCCTGAATTTTCCGGGAGCGAGGTCACTGTCATCACGAACAAAATGGAGCGAAATCAGTTCCTGCAGAAAGCTGTCCCGTTCTTTTTCCATGTTCACCCTGAGTTCGATGATCTGCGCCTTCCAGTCTTCCGGAGCCCCGAGGCCGTAGATACAGCTCACCGAACTGACAACGATCACATCTTTTCTGCCGCTGAGAAGCGAACTGGTGGCTTTGAGCCGAAGCCTCTCGATCTCGTCGTTAATCTTCAGATCTTTCGCTATGTATTTATCCATCGTCGGGATATAGGCCTCCGGCTGGTAAAAATCATAGTAACTGATGAAGTATTCCACCGCGTTATGAGGGAAAAACTGTTTCAGTTCCCCGTAAAGCTGTGCTGCGAGCGTCTTGTTGTGACTGATCAGCAATACAGGCTTGTTCACCTCCGCAATGACATTTGCCATGGTAAAGGTCTTCCCTGAACCGGTTACCCCGAGCAGTACCTGGTTTGTCTGGCCATCCATAACACCCTGCCGCAGCGCCTCGATCGCCTGGGGCTGGTCTCCTTCTGGTTCATAACTGCTTTCAAGCCTGAACACCTGCTCTCCTTTTCCTTTCATTATCACCTGCTGTTTCTTTTCTCATTACACGTACCTGCGTTGACCGTTTCAACAAATACATTATGCTTAATTTTCTGACAGCGGACATCACCCGACGGGTTGCGCGACCGTAAAGCATAAAAATAGCCTTTGTTGAAACCCTATGGGATTGCCGCTCAACTCAGGACGTAAAAAGATGATGCAAAACAGACGCTTACGATCACCGGCTAGGTTTTGTGTCACCATACCAAATAAACTATTTATAAAATTTGTTAGTTCTTTCTCAGGATTGTACCATGAAGTTTCTCTCAAAAGGCAACAGGTGAAACCGGTTTTTCTATCACCTGAATTGAGCGATTGTCGATCATGCTGTAGATTCGAGGCGCAGGGAACGCAGCTGTAGTGGACTACCGCAAGTTCACTGTAACAAAGAAGATGCAGTATGATCGTCAATCCCTACGGGATTCAATAGATGCAGATTTCTGATCTTTTTCACGTTCACCCAATGTTTTTTTACATCAGATGTAGTTAAACGTATAACAGATTAAAAAATAAAATCTTATCAGTTTTTTGCATCTATTGAATCGCTCAATTCAGGTATCATGATTCTGTTTCTTTCCAGCAGTACATACACCCCGCTTCTTAACCGCCTCGTCGCCATCTGTACATCCTGTATTGTCTTCTTTCATTTACTATCCTGCACTGCCATGAGCCCAGAAAACAAGTATTCATACGTTTCCATTCCCGACGATCCGCTGCATACGAGAATCTACACACTGGAAAACGGTCTGACGGTCTATATGAGCCCGAAAAAGGATGAGCCGAGAATCTATACCTCTATCGCCGTCAGGGCAGGGAGCAAAAACGATCCGGCGGAAACAACCGGTCTTGCGCATTACCTCGAACATATGCTGTTCAAAGGTACAGACTCAATCGGCGCCCTCGACTATGATCAGGAAAAAATCGAACTGCAGAAAATCATCGACCTCTATGAAGAGTACCGCTCTACGGATGACCCTGATAAAAGGGCCGACATCTACCGTCAGATAGACAGCACCTCCAATTTCGCGGCAAAGCTCACCATTCCCAACGAATACGACAAGCTGCTCAGTTCGATAGGAGCCAGAGGGACAAACGCCTATACCTGGGTAGAACAGACTGTCTACCTGAATGACATTCCGTCGAACCAGCTTGAAAAGTGGCTTTCGATAGAAGCCGAACGGTTCCGCAGCCCGGTAATGCGGCTTTTCCATACGGAACTTGAAACTGTCTATGAAGAGAAAAACATGACAATGGACAGTGACAGCCGGAAAATCTGGGAAAATCTTTTTGCAGGACTTTTCAGAAATCATACCTACGGCACGCAGACAACCATCGGTGAAGCTGAACACCTGAAAAACCCTTCGATTAAAAATGTCATAGAATACTACCGCGCCTGGTATGTGCCGAACAATATGGCGATCTGCTTGGCCGGTGACTTTGATCCGGATGAAACCATCAAACTGATCGATGAAAAATTTTCCGCCCTTGTACCGGGAGAGATACCGGCATTCACCCCGGCGGGGGAAGATCCGATCATCAAGCCGGAAATAACCCGGGTCAAAGGGCCTGAAGCCGAAGAACTTGTGATGGGATTCAGGTTTGGCGGTTCAGGTTCCAGAGATATGGATATCCTGACGCTCATTGATAAAATCCTCTATAACCATACTGCCGGACTTATCGATCTCAGCCTCAATCAGGAACAGAGAGTACTTGACGCCGGATCGATGGTGGTCGAGATGAAGGATTACTCGGCACATATCCTGAGTGCCAAACCCCGTGAAGGACAGAGCCTCGACGAGGTCAGGGATCTGCTTCTTGAACAGATTGAAAAAGTAAGAACGGGAGATTTCCCGGACTGGCTGCTTGAAGCGGTCATCAACGATCTGAAGCTTGAAGAGCTCAAAACCTATGAATCCAACAAAGGCCGCGCAGAGAGCTTTGTCGACGCATTTGTTCTCGGCCTTGACTGGAGCAGCGTGGAAGGCAGGATCGACAGGCTGAACCGTATCACGAAAAAGGAAATCGTCGAATTCGCACAGGAACGTTACGGAGAAAACTATATCGCGATCTACAAGGAACACGGAAAGGATGCCCTGGCACCCAAGATCGAGAAACCGCCGATAACCCCCCTCACGGTCAATCGGGACAGAACGTCAACATTCGCTGAAAACATACTCTCACAAAAAACCGGAGAGATTGACCCTGTCTTTGTTGATTTCGACAAGGACATACAATCACTTGAGATAACCTCCGGGACACCACTTTTTACGGTCACAAACACCGACAACACGCTCTTTTCGCTCTACTACGTTTTCGATACCGGTACCAATCATTCGAAAACGATCGATCTGGCTCTGGACTATCTGGGTTATCTCGGAACATCGGGACACAGCCCGGCTGAATTCAGCCAGGAGATGTACAAAATCGGCGCAAGTTTCTCGGCATTCACTTCTGACGACCACCTCTACCTGAAACTATCCGGTCTGCAGGAAAACTTCGATGCCGCGCTCGATATGCTCGAAGAGCTTCTGACAGATGCGCAGCCCAACACCGAAGCGCTTGAAAAACTCAAGGCAGGCGTGCTCAAGGAACGCGCGGACGACAAGCTCTCCAAGCGAAAAATTCTGTTTGAGGCCATGTATAACTTCGGAAGATACGGCTCATCATCACCCTTCACCAACGTCCTTGACAACAAGGAACTGCAACAGATATCTTCAGAGGAACTTCTCGAGGAAATCGATACGCTGATTCACTACCGCCACAGAGTCTTGTACTATGGCCCTGAAAAGCCGGAAAACATTGCCGGAAAACTTAGCGGTCTACCGCACCTTAAAGAGAAACTCAACCCTCTCCCTGCCTCTGAACCCTTCAGGGAAATCGGGCAGGAAGAAAGCCGGGTCTACGTTGTAGACTATGATATGACACAGGCCGAACTGTTGATGCTGTCAAGAGACAGGCTCTACGATGCCCAGGAGGTTCCGCTGATCACGCTTTTCAACGAGTATTACGGCGGCGGCATGTCATCTGTCGTGTTTCAGGAACTTCGTGAAGCCAAAGCGCTGGCTTATTCAGTATTTTCCGTATACCGCATCCCCAGAGACAAGGATGAGCATCATTACATCTTCAGCTATATAGGCACCCAGGCAGACAAACTCCCTGAAGCCCTTGACGGCATCACGGAACTGCTTGAAAACCTTCCTGAATCTCCGGACCTGCTGGCTACGGCAAAAGAGGCAATACGCGGCAAAATCCGCACGGATCGCATCACGAAATCAAAAATACTCTTTACCAGAGAGGAAGCGGAAAAACTCGGCCTGAACCATGATATCCGCAAAGATATCTTTGAAAAAGTCGACCGGTTCGGCTTTAACGATATTGCCGCTTTCCACAAAGACCGGTTTGCAGATAAACGGTATACGCTGCTGGTCCTGGGCAAAAAAGAAAACCTTGACATGGAAACCCTCGGCCGGTTCGGCACAGTGACCAGCCTGACCCTTGAGGACGTTTTCGGTTACTGATACAATCGCCAGGCGGAAAAGAGAGATCCTTTGCGGCAGGAAAGAAAAGAGAGTAGAAAAAAAATAATCGTACTTTGTAGCATTCAATGAATCAATAACCGAAAAAAATCAAAACACCATCATGACTTCACTCCTGTTTCTCGGCGTTATTCTTTTGTTCATAGGCATTACCGCCCGCACCCTCAATCCTTCATTGCTGCGGTTTTCAGGGCTGTTTAAACTAGGCGGCATATTCGCTATTATTTTAGGCCTTCTGACGGCAAGCATCCGTATTGTCGAACCCGGTAAAGTCGGCGTTAAAGTACTGTTCGGAAAGGTCCAGCAGGAAGTGCTCGGCAGCGGACTGAACATCATCAACCCGCTGGTGAAGCTCGAATTCTTTGATATCACCACCCAGACCTATACGATGTCCGGAACTGAATCCGAGCTCACCCAGTTAAGTGACGCACCGATACGAGTGCTGAGCGCGGACGGCCTTGAGGTCACCATCGACATGACCGTGCTCTACCGCATCAATCCTGCTCAGGCACCTGAAATTCGCAGAGAGATCGGCCCGGGACTTTCCTATATCGATAAAATCGTTCGTCCGACAGCCAGAACACGCATAAGGGACAATGCTGTCAGCTACAATGCAATAGACCTTTATTCAAAAAAACGGGAAGAATTTCAAACAAAAATTTTTGACAGCATCAGTGCTGATTTTGACAGCCGCGGTCTGATTCTCGAGAATCTGCTTGTTCGCAACATCTCCCTGCCCGAGTCGGTAAAAGCCGCGATCGAGGCAAAGATCAATGCTGAACAGGAAGCCCAGAAAATGGAGTTCGTTCTGCAGAAGGAGACCCAGGAAGCTGAAAGAAAACGTGTCGAAGCAAAGGGTATTTCCGACTATCAGCAGATCCTTGCACGATCACTGACTGATAAACTACTGAAATACGAACAGATAAAAGCCCTGCAGAACCTTGTGAAATCAGAGAACTCAAAAGTCATCATTATGGGCGACGGCAAAGGAGCCTCCGTTCTTATCGGGCAATAATCAGGAACCTTGAGGCCAGAAACCTGCATGAGAAATGACTATTGGATAGTCTCTAACGGAAAAAGAAAAGTCATTCCCGTGTAAGACCTGTGAAATCCGAGCATATAATTTCACAGGTCTTACACGGGAATCCGTAAGAGGTTTGGAAAAACTGCATGGATGCCGGATCACCCCGTGAGTCACTACTGTCCCATGAAACTTCTGGACAAATACATCGCCCGGCAGTATTTTACAACCTATGTATTTGCCGGCATAAGTTTTGTCTCCCTGTTCATCGTTGTCAGTCTGATTGAAAACTTAGGCAGCTTTATCGACAAAGGTATTGAGGCTGAACAGATCATACTCTATTACTGGAGCCTCATCCCTGAAACCATCCTCCTGACTTCCCCGATAAGCAGCCTCCTCGCCTCGCTCTATATCACAGGACGGCTCTCGGGATCGAGCGAACTTACGGCCATGAAGACGGCTGGCGCGGGAATGCACCAGCTTCTCAAGCCGTTTCTCGCCGTAGCATTACTTGTGTCGTTTTTTAATATCCTTAATGCAGGATGGCTCTACCCGAAAGCCGCCGCGTTGAAAAACAGATTTGAAACACAGTATTTCGACAAGACCTTCGAAAATATCTCCAGCAGTAACAACCTGCATATTCTCGAGTCCCGTAACCGGATATTATCTATCGGTTCACTGGACCAGCAGAACAACACCGGCCTGAACATTTCACTCGAAACCTTCGAGGGCCCGGAAATCGCAAGCCGGATCGATGCGAAAAAAATCTCCTACGACGAAACGCTTGATCGATGGATACTCCATGAAACCCGGACGCGGGTGTTCAGCCAGAACGGCATGAGCTACACGCTAAATCCGGGCAACGACACCCTTACGCTCTCTCTGAGCG
Organism: Chlorobium phaeobacteroides; assembly: GCA_016776555.1. Classification (GTDB taxonomy): domain Bacteria; phylum Bacteroidota; class Chlorobiia; order Chlorobiales; family Chlorobiaceae; genus Prosthecochloris; species Prosthecochloris phaeobacteroides_A. The sequence continues at coordinate 93,853 of JADHTF010000002.1, read as the reverse complement.
CAACATCCCTCAGAGACCTGAGTATCCAGCCGGATGAAATGGATATCATGCAGCACTACCGGTATATCGATGAAAAGCGGGAGGCCGGCTTCTCGAATCTCGACAGGGTAATAGTGAAATTCCATAACAAGCTGGCCCTGCCTCTTGCCTCTGTGATCGTTATCCTGACAGGAGTCCCTCTTTCGGCCCGTAAAAAGCGCAGCGGACTGGCCATCGAGTTCGGCATCAGCCTCTTTACAGGATTTATCTATCTCGGCCTGCAGAGAACACTCTCCACTGCCGGATACCGTGGACTGCTTGATCCTGTACTGGCTGCATGGCTGCCTGACCTGCTGTTTCTCGCTGTAGGCATTGCCATCTATAAAACCGCAAACAGATAATCCATGAGAACAACGCAACCCCTGATCGTACTGATGACCGATTTCGGCCTTCAGGATCCCTATGCAGGCGTTATGAAAGGGGTGATAGCCGGCATTTCCCCGCATACGAGAGTTATAGACCTTACCCATTGCATCTCCGCACAGAATATCCTGCATGGAGCGCTGCTGCTTGGCTCATCGGCGCCGTATTTTCCGGACGGCACGATATTTACAGCAGTGGTCGACCCCGGCGTCGGAACAGCGAGAAACGCCATCGCCCTCGTAACGGAAAAACAGGTGTTTATCGCCCCGGATAACGGTCTGCTGAGTTCAGTGATGAAAACAGAGAACATAAAGGAGTGTTTCGCCATAACGAATCCCTCCTTCATGCTTGCAGGACAGAGCGCCACGTTCCACGGAAGGGACGTTTTTTCTCCAGCTGCGGCGCACCTTGCAAACGGTGTTGAACCATCCAGGCTGGGAAAAGCTATCGATCCTGACAGCTGTATACGCATTGGTTTTCCTGAAAACAGCCCCTGTGACAGCGGCAGTTCATGGGAAGGAACGGTTCTCTATGCCGATGTCTACGGCAACCTGATAACCTCGTTCACGGGCGATATGATCACAGGAAAGGAAGAGACGGCCGGAATACGTACTGAAAACGGCGACATCCTGTCGGTCTATCGAACCTACGCGGATGTCGCACAAGGCGTCGCGCTCGCCTATACAGGCAGCAGCGGGTTTCTTGAAATAGCGATACGAAACGGCAATGCATCCGGCATACTCGGCCTGGAGGCCGGGGACAGGATAACGCTTCTGCTGAACAGGTAATCCTCCGACAGCACGGGCATGACTAACTGCCGATATACTCTTTGAGAACTTTACTGTACGCTGACTGACGAAGTCGTTTAATGGCTTTTTCCTTGATCTGGCGCACCCGCTCACGGGTAAGCTTGAATTTCTCGCCGATCTCCTCAAGAGTGAGCGGATTGTCCATCCCGATACCAAAATAGGAGCGGATCACATCCGCTTCACGGGGAGCAAGCACGGAAAGAGAACGCTCGACTTCGAGGTTGAGCGAATCACGGGTCAGACCGTGATCGGGTTTGTGACCGTCGTTCTGCAGTACATCAAGCAAACGGTTATCATCGCCCTGGGCAAAGGGAGCGTCCACGGATACGTGGCGACCAGCTATTTTCAACGTATCGGCGACATCCTGAGAATCCATATCAAGAAGATTCGCGAGTTCCTTGGTATTCGGATCCCTTTCATACTCCTGCTCAAGCTGACTGTAGGCTTTACTGATCTTGTTGAGCGTACCGACACGGTTCAGGGGAAGACGTACGATCCTTGACTGTTCGGCAAGAGCCTGCAGAATAGACTGCCTGATCCACCAGACGGCATAAGAAATAAACTTGAACCCTCTGGTTTCGTCAAAACGTTTAGCGGCTTTGATCAGGCCGAGATTCCCCTCGTTGATCAGGTCACCAAGCGTCAGTCCCTGATTCTGGTATTGTTTGGCGACTGAGACGACAAAACGCAGATTTCCTTTGATAAGCTTGTCGAGAGCCCGTTTGGCCCGTTTGTATTCGGTGGTATCAACAGGCATATCGTAACCCGCCTTGATCGCCTTGGTGAGCTTCACCTCATCTTCCGCCGTCAGAAGCTCATATTTACCGATCTCCTGCAGGTAACGATCAAGAGAGAGACTCTCGCGATTGGTGATCTGTTTACTTATTTTCAATTGCCGCATTGACACTCTCCGTCTTACATATTACTTGAATATACCTTCTCAGTATCACAGATGACAGTCCGGCCCGCCACATCAACCGTCTGTTCATGCTCTCCCCGCGAACAGAACGTTTCCGTTACGAGCAGAAAAAAAAACAACTCATTATAAGCCTCTGTTTCAGTTGCAGAGAACTTCCAGACTGGCCTGCACTTTGCCGAGATTGCTTTTCGCATCGGCCAGCTTTGAACGCTCACCTTCAATCACCTCATCCGGGGCGTTATCGACAAAACCTTTATTGGAAAGTTTTTTCTCCATGCGTGTAACATATGAAGAAATATTGTCGGCCTCTTTCTCCAGTCGGGCAATCTCTTTTTCAAACGAAATCAACCCTTCAAGAGGCATAAAAAGTTCATTCCCGTCAACCACGGAACTTGCCGAATGGGGCGGACGCGGCAGATCTCCATCTTCAATAGTGACGCTGCAGTCGGTCATTCTGGTCACGATGTGAGCGTTGGCGGTAACTATCCTCCTTGCAGACTCTTCAGGAGCACTGACAACCAGGCTTGCTTTCATATCGTGCGGAACACCGAAAACCGCACGAAGGCTTCGTGTTTCCGATATGATTTTCTGAACGGAAGAGAAGTGCTTCGGCATATCGTCCGACCATCCCTCCACTGCCTGAGGCATGGCTGCATGAGCGATGCTTTCACTGCTGTCACGTTCGAGAATGTGATGCCAGATTTCTTCCGTGATAAACGGCATGACAGGATGGAGCACCTTCAGTATACCCTCTAAAAGGTAGACGGCAAGACATACCGCATGACGGTTTTTCGTCTCGTCGCGCTCTCCGTCCAACTCGATTTTCAGGGTTTCCAGGTACCAGTCACAATAATCGCCACGGAAAAAGTCATAGACAATCCTGGTGATATCGTTCATTCTGAACTGCGCGAACGCTTTGTGATAGGAACCGAGCATTTCCTGGTAACGACCCGTTATCCATTGCTGGGCATCGGACAGAGAGGCGGACTCAGGAGTAAAACCCTGATAGAGATCGCTGAAAGCGTCAGAAGAGCCGAACACTTTTTCCCGCTGCATGAACACAAGCCGGGCGGCGTTCCATATCTTGGTGGCAAAATTCCGGCCGAACTCGCATTTCTCTTCACCAAACAGCACATCCTGTCCAAGAGGAGCAATGTAGACAATGGTAAAGCGAAGCGCATCGGTCCCATAGGCATCGATAACTTTCAGGGGATCGGGGGAATTGCCGAGGGATTTGGAAAGTTTTCTGCCTTTCATGTCCCTGATGATGCTGGTAAAGTAAACATCCCTGAACGGTACGTCCCCCTTGAAATACAAACCGGCCATGATCATCCGGGCAACCCAGAAGAAAATGATATCCGGCCCTGTCACAAGAGTATCGGTCGGATAAAATGCCTGAATATCCTTATTGTCCTCATCCTTGCCGGTCCAGCCCAGTGTCGTCAGCGGCCAGAGCCACGATGAAAACCAGGTATCCAGTACATCCTCATCCTGAACAAGCTTATCTGTTCCGGCAAGATGGCAGGCATCTTCATAAGATTCCGCAACCCAGATTTTTCCTTCCTGGTCATACCATGCGGGTATCCTGTGTCCCCACCAGAGCTGGCGTGAAATACACCAGTCCCGGATATTTTCCATCCAGTGCCGATAGGTGCTGATCCAGTGTGACGGATGAAACCGTATCTGGCCGTCATTGACCACCTCAAGGGCTTTTTCGGCAAGAGGCTTCATGGTGACAAACCACTGCTCGGAAAGATAGGGTTCCACGACAACGTCCGCTCTTTCAGAGTATCCCACATTATGCTCGTACTCCTCGACCTTGACGAGATTACCCCTGCTTTCAAGATCCTCTGTAATCCTCTCCCTCGCCTCAAAACGGTCAAGACCCGCGTACCCGAATTCATCGATCATTTTGCCGTCACGCCCGACAACCGAGAGAACAGGAAGGTTATGACGGCCCGCGACCTCAAAGTCATTCGGATCGTGTGCCGGCGTGATTTTCAACGCACCTGTCCCGAAATCAATATCGACATACTCATCGGCAATGACGGGAATATGCCGTCCGGCAATCGGGACGACGGCCAGCTCTCCAACGAGATCACGATACCTCGGATCTTCCGGATTGACCGCGATGGCAACATCCGCCAGAATGGTTTCCGGCCTGACAGTGGCTATCGTGATATACTCTCCCGGTCTTTTGGCCAGGGCATAACGGACAAATACCAGCTTGTCCTTCCGGGGTTTCATGATCACCTCTTCATCGGAAAGCGCTGTCTGCGAGACAGGGCACCAGTTGATGATCCGTTTTCCCCGATAGATCAAACCATCCCTGTAGAGAGAGACAAAAGCGTGACGAACCGCACTGGATGCGCCTTCGTCCATGGTGAAAAGATTACGCCGCCAGTCACAGGAAATACCAAGAGTCCGAAGCTGTTTGAGAATAAGCCCGCCGTACTCATCCCGCCATTTCCATACATGTTCAAGAAACTCCTTGCGGCCCAGGTCGTAACGCGACACCCCGTCTTTACGAAGCTTTTTTTCAACCACGGTCTGTGTCGCGATACCGGCATGATCGGTACCCGGCAGCCAGAGCGCTTCTCGTCCTGACATGCGCTGATAACGAATAAATATATCCTGCAGGGTGTGGTTAAGAACATGGCCGAGGGTCAGGCTGCCGGTAACGTTAGGCGGCGGCATCAGCACCGTATAGGATGCCTTGTCCCCTTCGATCACTCGTGAACTCTCCGCATCGAAGGTACCGAGAGACTCCCAGTGCGCGCTGTTCCAGCGGCCCTCCACATCATGATGATTATAGGTCTTTTCGAGGTTTGAACTCATTACTCGCTTATGATGCCATACGTAAATGCAGACATCGCCTTCCGACAATGTCTGCATCTACTTCATTTATTGAACTGAAACACCGGCTTTGGAAGTTTTCCTACTCCGATGTTTTTTCTTTTTCAGAAGCGGGACGCTTCGAAAAAATCTGATCGATAATACCGTAAGCCTTTGCTTCTTCCGCATTCATCCAGCGATCCCTTTCGGAATCCTCTCTGATTTTCTCCACATCCTGTCCGCAATGGCTCGCCATGATCTCCTCGAGAAGCTTGCGAATCTTCTCGATTTCCCTGGCCTGGATAAGAATATCCGTTTCCTGACCCTGAACTCCGCCTGAAGGCTGATGGATCATGATACGCGAATGCGGAAGTGACGCTCTTTTACCGTTTGCCCCGCACGCGAGCAGAAACGCCCCCATGCTTGCCGCCATGCCGACACAGACAGTGGAGACTTCAGAACGGATATACTGAATGGTATCGTAGACTCCGAGACCGGCTGATACGCTGCCTCCGGGAGAGTTGATATACAAAAATACATCCCGTTCAGGATCTTCCGATTCAAGGAACAGCAGCTGCGCCATAAGCAGACTGGCCACATGATCATCTATAGGTGTTCCCAGAAAAATGATGCGTTCCCGCAGAAGCCGTGAAAATATATCAAAAGCCCGTTCACCGCGTCCGGACGTTTCAATAACCATAGGCACAAGGCTGTTTGTAATGCCCTGTTCGATTGCGCCAGAGTACATTTTTTTTGCCTGGTGCTCAAACCCGAAATTTATATTGGCCATAAAAGCATTTCTCCGTTTCAACTGACAAATTTCAATTACAGAATGATGATCCGTACACCTATGAAACCTTTGCAGGCATTCATCCGTTCCGGCACCGGCAATCTTTAACGGACAAAGTCGAATAAACAGAAGCTGCGACTTGAAATAACGCTGGTTACACCAATCCCGGAATCCGTGGCATCCCTCCCCTGAGCGTTCTTATAACGATACATATTTCATAGCTGTGCCGAAGTATAAAATTTTTAAGATAACCTCCGGCGTGAACTATACAAGATCACAGCCCTGATTTAACGAAAAAAAACTGCTTTTTGCCGTCATGAAGTCGTGATTTGCAGCAGAAACGGGAAATCGGAAAAGTGGTTTTCCTTTTTTAACTTGGCATTGTCACCAGTCACCAGTCACTCTTCTCAACGTTTTACAATGAAAGTCCGCCTGATTGCCGTAACAAATCCGCTTGTCGAAATCCAAAACGAAAAACTCAGCCCTGAAGGGCTTATCGCATACTGCGCCAGGGTATCGAGCCCGCATCAGGAGAATCTCGATTATGAGAAGCTGCTTGCCTACTGCATTAAAAACAGGCACTGGAGCATTTTTGAAATGGTCGACATGACGGTTGAAATCGTCACCTCCCGTGCGATTTCCCCGCAGATACTGCGTCATCGCAGTTTTGTCTTCCAGGAATTCTCCCAACGCTACGCCAAAGTCAATAATTTTGAAACCTGCTCTCCCAGAAGACAGGACAGCAACAACCGCCAGCACTCGATAAACGACCTCGATGCATCGACAACCCGTTGGTTTACCGATGCTCAGGAGGAGATACGCGCGCTTTCCGTTGAAAAGTATAACGAGGCTCTTGAGAAGGGAATCGCCAGAGAGTGCGCGAGAATGCTTCTGCCGCTCAACACACAGACAAAACTCTATATGAAAGGATCGGTAAGAAGCTGGATCCACTACATAGAAGTCCGTACCGATGCCGGCACCCAGAAAGAGCACCGGGATATCGCGCAAGAAGTCCGGGATATTTTCATCACTCAGTTCCCCGTTACCGCTTCGGCACTCGGCTGGTCCGCTTCGGCAAGATGACCGAGCAGCTGTGAAATCCGGCCTTTCAGGTCCCTCCGATGCACAATCATATCAAGAAAACCGTGTTCGAGAAGAAATTCAGCACGCTGGAATCCCTCGGGAAGTTCGCGCTTGATGGTATCCTTGATCACTCTCGGCCCGGCAAAACCGATAAGCGCTTTCGGCTCGCTGATATTGACGTCACCGAGCATGGCATAGGAAGCACTGGTTCCCCCCATGGTAGGGTCGGTCATAAGGGATATGTAGGGGATTTTCTTTTCAGCAAGCCTTGAAAGCCTTGCGGATGTCTTGGCCATCTGCATAAGGCTGAAGGCGCCCTCCATCATTCGCGCCCCGCCCGACTGGGAAATAATGATCAGCGGCGCGTTACGTTCAATGCTTGTATCTATCGCTCTCGCGATCTTTTCACCGACAACCGATCCCATAGATCCTCCGATAAATCCGAAATCCATGGCGGATATCACAGCCTGACGACCGCCGATAAGACCAGACGCGTTTCTGCAGGCCTCGGTCTTGCCGCTTTTTTCAATCACCGCCTCTACCCGATCAGGATATTTCTTGGTATCGGAAAAGACAAGAGGGTCAGCAGCACGAAGGGTGGTACAGAACTCTTCATAGGTATTTTCATCGAAAAGAAGCGAAAAGTATCTGCCGGGCGATATCCTGAAATGGTGACCACACTCACAACAGGTATGCAGATGATCCTCCACCTGTTTTTTATGAAGCGCCGCTCCGCAGCTGTCGCATTTCCGCCAGAGACCTTCCGGAATATCCCGCCTGTCACTGGTACGTATCGAGGGCTTTGCCCGTTTAAACCAGACCATTTTTAATTATCGGTAAAGATTATACATTACACTGAATTGAGCGATTCATTCGACTGTCGGAAAAAAGAACGACACATGACAGCTGACCTGTAAAGCGAACAATGCATTGTTCTGTAAGTAGCACAACCTGATGACTTCCATCCGTTATTCGGCGCTGCCTCTCATCATGAGGGATTCGGCAGAAATCAGCAAACGCTTCTACAACGATGTACAGTGAAGATATGAAGTCACCCTGAGATCTCAAAACAACACTCCGGAGTCTTCAAGTGCGCAAAACCGGATTACTCATCCCCATGCTCTTCTGGAGCTGTCTTCTGGTGTTTCACGCTCCTGCACCGGTTCAGGCTGAAAACAGGAGCGTTGTGTATCCCGATACTCTCGATCTGCCGGTACGACGCGTTGCCATAGCACCCTACATGAGAGCCGCGAGAAAAACGGTGGGACTCGCTCTTTCGGGAGGGGGGGCCAACGGTCTGGCCCAGATCGGCGTGCTCAAGGCTCTTGAAGAAGAAAACATCCCTGTCGACGCCATAGCAGGCACCAGCATAGGCGCTGTTATAGGAGGACTCTACAGCACCGGATATAACGCCGAAGAACTTGAAAGGATAGCGGTCAGCATACCCTGGAAAGAACTCCTTTCCCTTGAAAATGACGCGCCAAGAGCTAAAACATTTCTTGAACAGCAGAAAATCCGCGACAGGGCAACCATAGCCATACGTTTCGAGAACTTTAAACTGGTTATCCCCAGGTCACTGAGCTCGGCACAAAAGCTGACGAGAACCCTCGACCTGCTCACCATGAACGCCCTCTACCATCCTGAAGGCTCGTTCAGCTCCCTTCCGGTCTCATTCAAGGCCGTCACAACCGACCTGGTATCGGGAAAACGCGTCACGCTTTCAGAGGGGACGCTTTCAGAAGCGATGCGAGCAAGCAGTACCATACCGATTATCTTTGAGCCGATCGGGCTTGGCAAACAGAAGCTCGCCGACGGCGGACTTGTAGCAAATCTCGCTGTAGACGAGCTGGAAAACGCTTCACTTGATTACAAAATCGGGGTTGACACCAGAGGCAGCATGTATACCCTCGCGGAAGATATCGACATCCCCTGGCAGGCGGCAGACCAGACCATGACGATACTCATCGAACTGCAGTACCCTCGTCAGCTTGAAAAAGCCGACCTTGTCATCACGCCGGATGTCGGCAACAACCCTGCCATTGATTTCTCACAACTTGACAAACTGATGAGCGCGGGATACGTCAGCGGAAAAGCTCTGGCCGGTAAAATCCGCCAGGATATCCAACTGCCCGCTCAAAGAAAAACCGGCATATCTTCGTACAAAAAAACACTCAGGGTCTCGGGCAGCGGCAGAAAAATAGTGAGCCGGTACCTCGCCGCGAGCGAAATAATACGTAACGCCTCCTATGCGGAGGAAGCGTTGAAAGCGCTGCTTGAAACAGACCGTTTCACGAAGGTATATGCGGAGGTCAATCCTCGCCTCGGAGAGGCTGTGTTTTTTTGTGAAACCCCGCCTTCATTTGATACTGTTGAGCTGATCGACCCGGTAACCGGGATAGAACAAAAAGAACTTGACGCCTGTTTCAGGACGCTGACAGGAAAAAGCTACACCAATGCCCAGGGAACAGAAGCGCTGGAAAAACTGGTAAAGATCTTCAGGAACAAAGGCTACCCGCTTGTCGACATCGCATGGATACAGGTATCCGACGACACACTTTCCATAAAGCTTTCCGAAGGAAAAATAGCCTCCCTTGACGTCTCAAAAGACAAGAACATCACCGGAACCACTCCTGTCATGAGGGAGCTGTCCATTGATACATCAAAAACGCTCAGGCTGAAAGATATCGAACGTTCAATTGACAACCTGTTTGGAACAGGAGCTTTCAACCGCGTCTCCATCGGAATATCAGGGAACGACTCTCTTGCCGCCCCGACAGGGAAAAGAACGCTCAGGATAAGGCTCAATGAAAAGCCCTCCAATGTCCTGAGACTGGGGGTTCATTACGATAACACCTATAATGCCCAGGCCCTCATCGATTTCAGAAATGAAAACCTTGGCGGAACAGCCAACTCCATCGGGGGATGGATGAAAATCGGAGAAAAAAACAACCGGGCAAACCTTGAATTCAATATGCCGCGGATCGGCAGCACAAGCCTGACCTTCACGACAAAACTGTTTTATGACCAGCGTAACCTGGACATACGCCACCCTGAATTCTCCGGCAGGTTTCTCTTCCCAGGTTCTGAACAGATCGGACAGTTCGGCATTCAGCGCTACGGCATCACCTCTTCTATTGGAGCCAGAATTGAAAAAAACAGTCAGTTCCTGCTTGATCTGACCATGAAAAACACGCAGACCTACAACAGGGGAGGCGGCAATTTCACCGCTGAAAACAATGACATCGCGTCGGCGGCCGTAGAGTTCGCTCTCGACACAAGAGACAACTCCTTTCTCCCGAAAGAAGGACGGCACACCAATCTGCGCTACTCGTTCACGCCTGAGCTGCTTAATGATATCTCCTTCTGGAAACTGCTTCTTGCACATGAGGAGAACCTCTCTTTCAGCGAAAGGGTTTCAGGCCAGCTCAGACTCGCTCTCGGCCTGAGCAGCCCTGGAATTCCTTTTTCGGAAAGGTTTTTCCTCGGCGGTGCAGGCAGTGCATACAGCAGCAGATTCATCGGCTTGAGAGAAAATGATCTCATTGGCGGCAACATGGTTTCCCTTGGAACGTCGTTCCGGTACAGTCCCCCTTTTGACCTGATATTTCCCACCTCGTTTCTGTTGTACTATACTGCAGGTAACGTCTGGGAAACCAGAGCGGCAATTTCAGCTGCGGATCTTGTTCACGGCATCGGAGCCGGCGTGCAATGGGATACACCTATCGGCCCTGCGCGCTTCACTGCCGGAAAAGCGTTCATCACCAGTGACGGCCAAAGCTACAGAGACTATTCAGATTTGCGGTTTGCCGAAACGCTGCTCTATTTCAGCCTCGGGCACGAGTTTTAAACGACACAGCTCCACCTGAATCGAGCGATTGCCGCGCATGCCGAAGAATGCGTGCCGGCATTGAAAGCAGCATCTGGGTACCTCTATTTATTCCTGAGTTGAGCGGTTCAAGTGCGAGGCGAACGGAGCGCAGAAACCGGAGTGTACACAACGTACATGAGGATTTCGAGCACCGCTCAACGAAGCAATTGCATCACGGAATAAATAAATAGAGGTGCCCATCTGTTGAAGCGCTCCGCAAGGTTCCGATTTTTTGTATCTTGTCTGCCGCTCGTAAAACCTGCAACCAGCTGAAACATCATGGAAGCACAGAACACCGGTTCGGGGAAAAAGCCTCACATACTGGTATGCAATGACGACGGCATCGACGCTGAAGGGCTGCACGTCCTTGCGGCCTCCATGAGAAAAATCGGAACCGTTACGGTCGTAGCCCCCAGCGAACCCCGCAGCGGAATGGCTCATGCCATGACCCTCGGCGTACCGATCAGAATCAACAAACAGACCAAAAACAACCGTTTTTTCGGTTATAGCGTCTCCGGCACTCCGGTGGATTGTATAAAAGTAGCCTTGAACCACATTTTACCTGAAAAACCGGACCTTATTGTCAGCGGCATCAACTATGGAAGCAACACAGCTACCAATACGCTCTATTCCGGAACCCTGGGCGCAGCGCTTGAAGGGGTCATTCAGTATGTCCCCTCACTTGCTTTTTCGCTCGCCACCTATAAAGATGCTGATTTCACCTATGCTGGCAAGTTCGCCCGCAAGCTGGCAAGAAAGGTTCTGCGGGAAGGTCTTCCGCCGGACACCATTCTTTCGGTAAACATCCCTAACCTTCCTGAAAGTGCTGTCAGGGGGGTTGCGATTACCGCCCAGGGAAAATCCCGCTGGGCGGAAAACACCATAGAGCGTGAGGACATGTATGGAAATCCCTACTACTGGCTGAGCGGAGAGCTGCAACTTCTGGATAATGAGATGCTGTATGATGAATATGCCGTGAAACAGCACTATGTAGCGATAACACCCGTTTCCATAGATATGACAAATCACAGCGCACTGAAAGCATTAAGACGCTGGAAACTTAACAGGTAGACCGTGAATACTTTCCTGATTGACTACCGGGACATACAAACCCCGAAAAAGGGCTTTTCCGGACTTTTCAATGACTACTCCCATGAGGGACAGATGCATGACAAGCTGACAGAAAAGTTTTTTCACTTCGATTATCTCAAGGAGGCAGACTACTACAAGCACCTGAACACTCTCGTTTCAAGGAGCTTCAGGCGCAAGGAACTCGCAGAGCTTCTCATCCGCCAGAACAGGCGGTTCGGAACCGCGGCAAAGCATCTCGAATCGATTGAAAAAGCCCTGTCGCCACGATGCATGTTCGTGATTACGGGCCAGCAGCCCGGACTGTTCACAGGGCCTCTCTATTCCATATATAAAGCCCTTACCGCGGTGATTGTTGCCGAAAGACAGAAAGCCATGTTTCCTGAGTACGATTTCATCCCGCTCTTCTGGATCGAAGGTGAAGATCATGATTTCGAAGAGTCAGCGACAACGTCGATTATTGATGCCGGACAGATACAACAGGTCTCCCTCGATCCATGGAAACGACTCCCGGGCCAGATGGTCAGCCGCTCAGCCATGGGGCCCGGAATAACCGATACGCTCTCCGACTTTACCTCGATGCTTCAGGAAAGCGACTACCGGGAGCAGATTGTTTCCATGCTGCAGGAAATCTATACCCCCGACAGCTCTCTTGAACTTGCCTTCGGAAAGACGATGGCGCATCTTTTCAAGGATTACCCGCTCATTTTTCTCTCGGCAAGTGATCCGGATTTCAAGAATCTTGCAAAAGAGATCTACTATCGGGAACTGGCCACCTGCCCGCACACCTCACACACAATAATCGAACAGAGCTCACTGCTTGAAAACATGGGTTATCAGACACAGGTAAAGCCGCGTGCGGTCAACCTGTTTTACGTGAACCATCATGACCAGCGGATGAAAATCGAGCAGTCATCAGCTGACTCGTTCAGCATTGTCCCGGACAGACACCGCTATTCAAGACATCAGATTCTGGAAATGTGCGACGATCACCCTGAAAGATTCAGTCCCAATGTCATACTGCGTCCTGTAGTACAGGACCACGTCCTGCCGACTTTTGCATACATCGCGGGTCCGGGCGAAATAAGCTATATGGCTCAGTACCGGAAAACCTATGAACATTTCGGATTGAAAATGCCTTTTATCATCCCGAGAGGAAGCTTTACCCTCATCGAACCTGCAGTCAGAAGAACCATGGACAAGGTACTGCAGAAAACCGGACGACTGACCCAGTCAAGAAAACAGCTCTATCACACGGCGTTTCACGATCTCCGCATTCTGCAGAAAAAGGCTATTTCAGGAGCTGAAAACCATGATTTCGATACACTCCTCGACAGAACGGAAAAGAATATCCTCGCAGAGCTCGAGGCGCTCTCCCCCACTCTGGGAAAACTTGACCCGAACCTTGAGCAGGTCCTCGCCGGATCGCTGGTACAGATCGAGAAGGTCATGACAGGTATTCGCCAGAAAACCCACCGGGCCGGCAGAAGAAAGCATGATGAGCTCGTCGCGCAGCTCGACAAGGCGGCAGCAGGCATCTTTCCCGAAGATCTTCCCCAGGAAAGGGTGATCAACATTTTCTATTACCTCAATAAATACGGCTGGGGAATTCTTGATGCGTTTGCGACGATGCTGCGCGCACATTCTTCCGAGTCCCATATCATTCTGGAGCTTTGACCGGCACGCGTCCTCGCCTTATTCTCTCGCCCGTTCAAGTTCCCTGAGCAGCATATCGACTGTCACCACTTCAGGCAGGACAACAGCGCGATCAAGTTCACCGTGAGGAATGATTACAAACAGAGGGACTCCGGATCTGCCGAACCGCTGCATCAGCGCAGTGACCGCATCGTCCCTTGACGTCCAGTCAGCCCTGACTGCCGCGACATCCGGTCGATGCAGCGCTTCGACAACATCGTTATTACCCAGGACGCTTGCCTCAAGCACCTTGCAGGTTATACACCAGTCGGCCGTAAATTCCAGAAAGACCGTTTTTTTCTTTTCAAGCAGTTCCTCGAAGAGGGAAGGGGAAAACTCCTGCCACAACGCACCGTTGTTGTCACCGGCTGCGCTCAATCCCGAACGGTCAGCCTCAATCCCCTGTTTTGCTCCGCTCCCGATATCGGATATGAGTATCAGAAATGCTCCTGTCATAAAAACAAGAGCCGCTGCCCAGACGACAAGCTGTTTCCGCATTGAAGCTCCGTGAGCCGTCAGACTTCCGACAATCCACAGGCAAAAGGCAATGACAAACAACAGAAGAAGAAGACTGAACATGCCGTCGCTTCCGGCCTGCGCGTTGAGTATAGCGGCAAGCCATACCACCACGGCAACAAGGATAAAACCCATCAACTGTTTAAAGACAAACATCCAGTGTCCCGGTTTCGGAAGAAGCTTCAGCCATGCAGGATGCCATGCAAGTATCACATAGGGAGCGGCCATACCCACGGCGATAACCGTAAAAAAAAGAAAGACCACCCATACGGGCTGAACGAAGGCAAATCCGAGAGCGGTTCCGAGAAAAGGAGCCGTACATGGTGTCGCAAGGGTGGTTGCCAGAACGCCGCTGACAAACGACCCGAGAACATCGTGATGCAAGGCGACGCTGCCGATTTTACCGGACACAACCGGAGCGCCGAGTTCAAAGAGACCGAAAAGGTTCAGACTGAAAGCAAAAACAATCGCGGCGATGAACATGACGAATACGGGAGACTGAAACTGAAATCCCCATCCTATCTGCTGCCCCATACCCTGCAGCCCCCAGACAAAGGCGGCAAGTACCCAGAAAGACAACAGCACTCCCGCAGCAAAGACAAGACTGTGAACGCGGCCGGTTTTTCGCGAATGCCCGCCTGAAGCCAACGGGTCACTGCCGACAAGACTGAACACCTTCAACCCGATGACGGGCAGCACACACGGCATGACGTTCAGGAGAATCCCCCCCAAAAACGCAAGTCCGAGCATTACGGGAAGCGAACCGGAAACAGCCGATGAGGCCGGAACCGCCTCCCCGGAATCAACCCCGGCATCGACAACATACGCGCTGCGCTCTGTGACGACAACACCCTTGAGGCGTTCGGGAGCCTCTTCAGCGCTCAAGGGCAGTTGTACCGACCCGCCCTGAACCGTAGTGCCTTTGATGTCAATACCTTTTTCCGGATACAGGGGAAAGAAATCTTTCACGTTCCGGGCATCCGGACCGGAAAAATCAATTTCAAGAAAACCGGAGCCGTCCTCTCGCACTGCGGCAATACGCTCTACGACAAGTGACGCATCCCCCTTCAGGGGAATCCTCCCGAGAAACTTCGCGGCGAGATCCCTGTTCGCCTGACTTGAGGAATCCGCTTCCAGATCCAGAGAAACCGAACCCGGAATACAGACCTCCTTGCATGACAACCATGACACTTCAGCCTTCAGGGGAAAGCCGCTTCGGGGAAAAATACGGTTATCAGATGGTTTTTCAGGAACAATTCTGGAAAAAAGGACAACCTCATCCCTGTAGCCAAACCCTGTAATCCCCCCTGACTCGAACCGCTCCGGAAAAGGATACTCGACAGGAAGTGAGCGAAACCCCTCGGGAAGCTCCCATACTATCTCCACAGGCATCCCTGCCTCTCCGGGGTTCTTCCAGTAGACGTGCCAGCCCTCTTCTATCTTCAGATGAACAGCCGCAAGAAGCCCTTCCCCGGAAGAATTCCCGACAAGAAACGCTTCAGCTTCAACAGGCTGATCGTCACCGAACAATCCCGCATGAAGCGGTGAGCTGCATGCAAGAAGACAGAGTGCGATACATGATAACAGCAATGTAAACCGTTGGAGTGACATGAGTGTGAGAAGACTGTTGATTTGTTGAGCTGTTGAATCGTTGACGCCGGGAGAGACAACAGGAACTGTTTTCTTGTAACTTCGCTGCGACTCTACCGGTTGCATCACGATTGATAGCTATGCACACTGTTCTGGGCTGACGGCAGGTAGTTCACGCCAAACCAGCTGACGAGAAGGACAAGAAAAGCCAGAGCAAGATACCACTGCAGCCGGTTCCTGTCAACGTTTACCGCAGTCGCGTGCAAATAACCAAGATAGACCAGCCAGGCGATCAGCGCCCAGGTCTCTTTGGGATCCCATGTCCAGTAATGCCCCCAGGCTTCTTTTGCCCAGAGTGCGCCAAACACAAGCCCGAACGTAAGAAAAACAAAACCAAGCAAAGCCAGATAGTGACTCAGAGACTCTCCGTCGGTTTCCAGAGGGCGTCTGCGCCGGATAAGATTGTGCCAGGCCGCGGCAGAAGATGCGGCGAGCAGAACGTAACCGACAAGATAGACAACCACATGAGGAACAAACCACGCGCTCTGCAAAGCCGGCATCAGGCTCCTGTCATACACATCAGGATGGAGAAGATTGATTACAAGAAAAAACGCGGCCAAAGCCATGCAGTAGTACTTCAACCATCGAACATTCCATCGATACTCCACAAGAAAACCGACAACGGGAATCAAGGTAGCGTACCAGAGGCGGGTTTCCCCGAGCGTTCGTAATGGAGGACGATCGAGCTCTGACCAGAAAGCCACAAGAAATAAAAACATGATGGCGGTTCCTCCGAGCATCAGTACAGTACCCGTAATTTTCAGAGCCTGCCGCTTTTCCGAAAAAACACCTAACAGACTGCCTCCCCCCCAGCACGCCATCGCGCTGAGAGCAACATATGGAAATTCAACCCAGGTCATAACACCTATCCTCCAGATTCCCTCTCTTTACCACAATAAAAATTGTCACCTCCGGTTACAATCCGGAAACACTTCGCTGACCAGCCTTCTCCCACGAAACATTGACTTCACTTCTCAATCATCAGGCGCCCCCTCTTTTGTGATGCAGCACCTCATCAACGCAACAATTCAACACCTAAACAATTCAACAAATCAACACTCCCTCCCTATTTTTTCCTGATCCCTTTCCAGAAAAAAATCGCGTTGCCTGCCATGATCATAAAAAAACCGAGATAGACCGCAGGAAGCCAGGGGTCTTTTACCCCTTCGACAAGGCTGAGGCTCGACCATCTGCCGGATTTCTCGTCATATCCCATCTGGTATAACTTCCAGCCCATGACACTCTTCGGACTGTTCACTTCCAGCGCTACGGACCGGGAGTCCTCATCCTTACCTGTTCGGATAGTCACCTGTGATCGAAACTTTTTCGGGGAACCGGGAACCAGCACAAGAAGCCTGTTTTCAACAGTGACAAACGCGGGGCGCTCAAACGGACTCCCGGTACTGACCCATCCGGAAAAGGCCTTTCCGGCATGGGTTCCCGATATCTTCACATAGGAAACACCCTTATCGGCAGAAACCGGAACCGGATTTCCCTTTTCATCTTTCATCGCGAAAGGAAAATACTTCTCCACCCGTACTTCCAGATCACCCAACACAGTGACCATTCCTTCTGCAATACTCTGGTTCGAAAGGAGTTCGTCTATCTCAAGCCGGTCATTATCCGGATCGAACAGCGCAAGCTGCGGCTCGTATTCCTGCATCTCAAAATCCTGAAGATAGAGAGAAAAAGGAAGATCTATCATGGCGTTGGAACGGGAGTATGCTTTTGCGGTGGAACGGCCTTCATAGAGAGGAATAATGACTCTCTGCAGATCTGCCGCGCCCATAACGCCACACGCAAGCGCCATCCAGAAGCCTGCGTGAAACAGTATAAACTGGAGGTTCGACGCCTTGAAAGGGAAGAGTTTCCAGACAAGCGAGAGACCGAGATTGACAAGAAAAAAAAAGACCGTCAATGCGAATGGCCAGCTGGAAAAAACCCCGTTGAGCCGAAGCTTTTGCGTCCATAACGCCCCTTTTCCCGCTTCCTGGGGCAGGACCCCGCCGAAGAATGACAACAGGGCAAGCGCAGCTATGAGACCGAGTCCGACCGGTATCCCCCCAAGCCAGAGAACAAACGGGCTCTTTCTCAGGAGAAGGCCGGCAAGAACGATATTGGCCGCCAACAGGAGGAGTATGATGAAGTTCAAGGGCCACGAAGGCAATGCCACGCCCTGTGAACCTCCCGCGATCTCGACGACAAAACCGGTTACAACAACACCCGCAGAAAACAGAAATGCCTCTTTGAACGACCACGCGTCAAGGGACGCTTTGACTTCTTTGCTACCCATCCGAATCCTGTTCCTTTGACGTTTTATCCTCGCAAAGGCTGCTCTCCCCGGTTGTTTCAGCTGTTATAATCTGACAGCATTTACAGACAAGAGATTGCAACTCCCTGGCATTCGCTCCTTCAGCTATTCTCTCAACGGCTACCGCTATCTCCTCTTTATATGACTTGCTTTTCACCGCCTGCTGACCTCTCTTTTTATTCATATACTGCGAGACAGCCGCAGGAGTCACACCAAGCTTTTTTGCTGCCTGGGACTGGGTCATCCCTGACTTAACCAGCCCTACGGCGATATCCGCCCTTATCTGGGGAAGATTGTACCAAACGGCTCTTTCACATGGAAATACCACAATATTTTCTCTTTTAGTTGAATAGTGCAAACAGCATCGATGCCGTCAAATTAAGACATACAGCACATGATTTCCGGAAATAACAATTGTTACCAGTTATACGATCCCAAGACCATCAGTCCGGGTACATCTCCTGTATCACGTCTAACCGGAGAACTACCCGACTCCGGAGTCAGCCTGGATTCTGTTCCGCCCGACTTCCAGACACAGTAGTATAACACAAAAGAACTGTTTCCGGTCGCCCCTTTTTTTTGATCCTCGACAAATCATTCCGAACGCTCTCGTTCCGGCAGATACTCACCCGAAATCTCAACATCATGCCGGTCAACCATTCCGGACTGCAAAGCAGAACAATCGATAACCTGCTGATCACCATCGGAGCGTGCTTCAGAAATTCAGCTTGTAGCCTTCCGGATAAAAACTTTTGATAATCCCGATCACCCGGTCCGGATCATCCTCCATAAACAAAATATCCAGCTCTTTGTTCGAGATATATTTTTTTTCTTTACACATCTTCTCCTGCATCCATGTGTAGAAACCCTCCCAGTAGTCGCTTCCCATCAAGATCACCGGAAAACGGCTGCTTTTCCCGGTCTGTATGATTGTGGCTGCCTCGAAAAATTCGTCCATGGTACCAAATCCTCCGGGAAGCACGATAAATGCCTGCGAATATTTCAAAAACATAACCTTGCGAACAAAAAAGTACTGAAAGGTCAGGATCCTGTCACGATCGATATACAGGTTGGGGCTCTGTTGATTAGGCAGTTCAATATTGAAACCTATTGATACGCCCCCTGCCTCCTGAGCCCCCTTGTTGGCCGCTTCCATCGCGCCGGGCCCTCCCCCTGTTATCACCGAAAAACCTTCTTCCGCGAGAAGCCTGCCCATACGTTCTGCAAGAATGTAGTCAGGGGTCCCGGAATCCAGCCTTGTCGAACCGAAAACACTTACCGACGGACCGATATCTGACATTTTTTCAAACCCGCTCACAAATTCAGCCATGATCTTGAACACCCTCCACCCGTCACCGGCAAAATCGGTCTGGAGAGAAAATTCTTTATCGGGAGGCAGTACTTTACCGCTCACCACATCCTTTCTATCGGATTTTTTCACTGTAGCAGGCATGTGATTTCAAAGGTCAAGAAAATTTCTGATAATCTGTTTCCCCTCCCGGGTCATGATTGACTCAGGATGAAACTGCACCCCGTAGAGATTCAAAGAACGGCAATCCATTCCCATGATAATCCTGTCTTCCGTCCAGGCTCTGACGGTGAGCTCCTCAGGCAGCGTTTCTCTTTCGACAATAAGAGAGTGATAACGGGTCGCGATAAAGGGATTGTCAATGCCTGCGAATATTCCCTGGTTATCATGATAAATCAGAGAGGTCTTGCCATGCATGATATCACGTGCCCGAACCACCTTTCCTCCCAGCGCCTCTCCTATTGCCTGATGCCCCAGACAGACTCCGAGAAGGGGTATTCGCCCTTCGACCGACCTGATCAGCTGCACCGATATACCCGCGTTCTCAGGAGTTCCGGGACCCGGAGAAATCACTATTTTTTCAGGTTTCCGGTCAAGAACATCCGCCACCGTAACCTCATCGTTGCGCGCAACATCGACATCTGCGCCGAGTTCGCCCATGTACTGCACAAGGTTATAGGTGAAGGAATCGTAATTATCTATGACAAGGACCATCTGTACTGAGAGCTTTTAAAAGATGTTGAAATGCTGATGCGTTGAGCGGAAAGCGAAATCATCGTATTTCCCGGTCAATCCATTTTTTCCGGAACTCAAATCACTGCAATTGAGACGACAGCAAGCCCGACAAGAGCATAACATAATGAAAAAACAAATGCGGAAAGACCGGAAACTACACAGCGGTACCACTATCCTGTTCAACAGCCGCGACATAACGGAACATTGTCTCGTAGGCATCGCACATCCTGATATTTCGGCGGCCCATAACAACACGTGCGGTTGCAACCGCTTTTTCTATCTCATAGGGCTGAAAACCCGATCCGGGCCCTCCCCAGGAAAAAGAAGGTATATATTTAGGAGGAAATCCGCCACCGAAAATATTTGAAGAAGCGCCTGCGACGGTACCGGTATTGAACATCGAGTTAATAGAACACTTCGTATGCTCTCCCATAAGAAGCCCGAGGAACTGCTCACCGGTGCGAAACTCCTTATTTTCAACCTGTAGCTTTACTTTGCCGTAGTTGTTCCTCAAATCCGATGTATTTGTTCCCGCCCCGAGATTACACCACGAAGAGATATACGAGTGACCGAGAAAACCCTCATGCTGTTTGTTCGCATAGGGCTCTATAACGGCATCCTCTATCTCACCCCCGGCTTTTGACGCCCTGCCGACAAAGACATTGCTGTGCAGATTCGCTCCGGTCCTGACACAGGAGAACTCACCCGCGAAAACGTTTCCTGCAAGAACCACCTGAGGCTCCACGACCGCGCCGGGACTCACATACACAAATCCCTCTTCAGCATCCAGCAGGGCTCCCGCCTTGATCACAGCTCCCTCACCGATAAATATACTTTCCGGATTCTCCAGGCCCGCGCGTGACGAGACTCTGCCGGAGATGCTTCCGAGCTCGAGTGAAAAAGCTTCACGATGCAGCTCTCCAGGATGAAAAGCGACCGGGTCCCAGATATTTCGCAGCAACCTGAATCCCTCCGCAACGACGGTCTCACTTTCTGCTGCCAGCTGTTGCGTATCGAAATAATCAGGAAGCATGTTATCAGCTGACACAATACGGGCCTCATTGACTCTCGCGAGGACAAGTTCGTCTCCCTGCATCAGACACTGGCCGGGATCGGGGGGATGATCACGTATGATGGTTGCCGCTTTCTCATCACACAACAATCGACCGTTTACCAGCAGAATATCTCTCTGCGGATCGACACCGGGCTGAAAAACCGGAAGATGAGAACGGTAATAGGGTTGGAGATAACGGCGAAGATGGCAGGAAAATGTAACATCGGCGCCCAGGTAAAAACAAAACTTCTGCAAAAGATTCCTGCATCCGGTAAACAGGCCGTAAACAGGCTTGAAATGCACCAGCGGGTGAAACCCGTGAACTTTCTCGTCTTCGAATATGACTATCTGCATACAACGAAACTTGTTAATTACCTACGTTGATCGTTTCAACACATGCTTTATGGCGTCAACCGCCCTGAACCATGCAATCGGCATGCACACTCCTGCTTCTCCCGTCGATCTTCTGCATTCCTGCTCACGGCTTCCGGCTCAACACAGCACGTTTAAGCAGGAAGGAGCGTTTTCAATGCTGATTTTTCCGCAAACATCCTCAAACACTTCACCATCCATGTGCATGGTCTCAGGCTCAAAAAGCTCAAGCTCTACCGCCCTGACCTTACTGTAGATGACCTGAGAATCGAAGATCTGGGTACCGCGGGTATATTTCAAAGCGTATGCAATAAACTGTACTTTCGGAACGGATTTCAGTATACAAACATCGAGCAGACCGTCATTGAGTTCAGCTTCCGGAGCAATATGAAACTTTCCTCCCTCGATACGCCCGTTTCCAATTGAAAACGCAAATATCGGCTCACTGATCTCTATGGTACTTTCAGGGGTAATGAGCTTAATATGCATTTTTGGCGGTGTATAGCCTGACAGTACACCAAGCAAAGCATTAAGGTAAACAAGCTCCCCCTTGAGCCATTTCGTATTTCGTACCTTGCCGGCGATTCTTCCTGTAAGCCCGAGACCAAAAGAATTCAGAAAATACCGCTGAAATTCCCCCTCACCATTGACCCTTCCGAGATCCACAGGAACTGAGTCAGCATCCAGATACGCTTCAACCGGATAGTCACATGCAAACCGGTGATCGAATGACTTCATGAAATCATTTGCGGAACCCGATGGAAGTATGCCCAGACGTACATCGGTATAGGCCAGAACATTTGCAATCTCGTGAGCCGTTCCGTCACCTCCGCAGGCAACAACCGCTCTGCTGTCAAAAAGCGCCTTGCCGGCAATAACCGATGTATGGCCGGAATAATCGCTTCTGTACACCGACGCGTGCAGCGCCCCGGCAACCGCCCTCTCGACATCGACCATCTTGAGCGCCGCCCGGCCTTTATCAGCGGCCGGATTGATGATAAAGGTTGTCTTTTTTATCAAGGCGATAATTCCTTGTAAATATTACCCAATGCCTCAGAGAGAAGGTAATACACCGACATAAAATCATCTGTTGTCCCGTAGTAGGGATCCTCAATCGTGTCCACAGCAGAATCCGCCAGGTAATCGGCCACCATAGTTACCGGAAGGGACTCACTCATGGAGTTACCGTACCGGATAACATCATGGTAGTTGTCCACGTCCATGACAAATATCTTCGTAAACCGGTCAATCTCCATATCGTGGATACAGCGGGCCCTTTGTGCTGAAATATCAATCCCGTGCGCTAATGCGGTTGAGACTGCCCGACTGTCAGGCGGTTCTCCTTTCTGGGAACAGACCGTTCCGGCTGATGCCACGGTAAACAGATCATGACTCATTCCCTCCGCAACAAGCCTCGAAAAAATCCCTTCGGCCATTGGCGAACGGCATATATTTTCATAACAGACAAACAGCAGTGCATGCTTCATAGTAAAACATCGATAGTTCACGGACACTAACGATAGTCAATATAAACGACTCGGAACATTTCACACAATCAGAGCATAGCGATCACTGACCCACTCCTGAACGGCATTCATGGGCATCACCGGGAGCCCTCACCACGCTACCGCCGTGGTGTATTTAAGACAAAATCCTCCAATATTTCTTTACAAAAACAAAAAGAATACCTATTATGCATAAAAGTACATCAATTCACACACCAGCGAAAGTACTTTTTATGCGCATATGAGTTTCAAATGCCTTAAGTAACAAATACATCATGAGTACCTGTACAGTATCAAATATGGAAATAACCGAAAACCCGAACTGGCGAACCCTTCATAAAGACAGTAACAACGGGTATCAGAAAGTCGTTAAACGTCTCGGAAATGACGTTATTCTCTATAGCATAGAAACAGATCATGACATTTCTCTTGACACCATGAACATCGACATGCTTCAGACTGTACTGCAGGATTCGAAGATCGGGAACAAGCCTGTCTGCCTCTTATGGAACATGAAGCACATTACCAATATTTCGCTGACGTATAAAAAACAGATTGCCAACCTTATCTATAACCGCAGAGTACACTTCGGCATTGTCGTCTTCTTTAACGTGGAGCCCGTGTGCATGACACTGGTCCAAACGTTTGCCGCAATGGTACCTGAAGATATGACGGTACTCATCAAGCAAAACTATACCGAAGCTGTAAACACGACTTTGGCCTGGAAAGAAGGATTACCTGTTGACACAATCTATGAAAGTGCCGAGGAAGAGAAATACGAACTTCAGAAAAATGAGTTTCTTGCTGCACTTGCCAGAATTTCCTGGCTTGACATGATGGAACAGAGCATTCCCATGCCGTCAAACGACGACAAACTGCTCCCCTTTTTCCAGGCGATCAGTCATCTTCAGAGCGATCTTCTGGAAATATCACGCAATAAGGAACAGGAACTGAGACAGATTGAACAGGACGGCGAAAAAACTCTTACCGAAAAAAATATTCTGCTCAACGCACAGAAGGAACTGTATAAAAAGCTCAAAAATCAGCTGGAAAAGGAAAAATCGGCACTCACAGCAAGAATCGCCACGCAGGAGATGGAGCTTACGAGGATATCTACAGCGGTTGTTGAAAAAACATCGGCCCTTCGCCAGCTTCTCGACCTGATCACCACGCTGGATATCGACCAGAGTCAAAAAAGAACCATGATCGATATATGCTCAAACATGATCGACACCGAGCTTATAGAAAAGAGACTCAATATTGAGCTTACGACAACTGATTCCGAGTTCCTGTCAAAACTCCAGAAAAAACACCCTAACCTGAACCAGCGGGAACTACGAATCTGCCTGCTGATAAAGCTGAATTACAACACAAGGGATATCGCGCGTTCAGTGGGTATTTCTACCCGGGGAATGGAAAGCATTCGCTACAGAATGCACAAAAAAGTAGGGCTGTCAAAACACCAGTCCCTTAAAAGCTATCTCACTGAACTGATCATGCAGAGAGACTGAAAGCAGCGCGCTCAACTACCGAAAAGCCAGGGTCAGCAGCTCCGTACCGCATGACACATGCGGTACGCATAAGTAAACACACCTACCCTGTTCACATCCGGTCGACACCGGCGTTACTACAATAAAAACTAAAATCACGTCATGGAGCGCTGCAAGGTTTCAGGAGAAGAAATTATATCGAACCCCTACTGGGCATACAACAATCATGCTGCACACTACTCGACCCGAATCAAACGGATCGGCAGGAATGTCCTGTATATCCGGGTAGACGCTGAAGAGCCTGTCAGACTTGAAGAATTTGAACTGAACCTCGTCATGAAAGTGCTTGAGGATTCAGGCCTGAAAGGAAAGCCGTTTCATGTCATATGGAACCTGGAGAAAGTAAAACAGATCGCCTATTCCTACAAGCACGGTATAGTCAATTTTCTCTACAATATACAGCCCCCCCTGAGCAGTGTGGTGTTTTTTAATGTCGCGCCGGAATTCGTGACTACCGTGGAAAGCATTCGGTCCATATTCCCGTCCACCATGCATTTGTATCTTGCCGAAAGTTACGCCGCGGCCGTAAAGGAAACGCTGAACCATATTTCAGGAAAAAACCCGCAAACAGATCATACTGAAAACAACGAGTTTGAACACCTGAAAAATCAATTCCTCAGGGCCTCTGCAATGATCGGATGGCTCAAGATGCTCGGACAGAAAATACACCTGCCTCCCGCGAATCATGAACTCTATCCTTTTTTCAGCGCGCTCTCTTTCCTGCAGGAAGATATCGCCGCCCAGGAAAACAATCATGAAAAGAAAAAACGCGAACTCGTACTATTCTATGAAGAAAAAGCACGCGCTATGGACGCGGAAATCAGCGCATTCGAGAATAACCAGCGACAGCTTCATCTAGAGTTTGAAAAGGAAAAATCCGGGCTGACCAACACACTTGCGTTACGAAAAAACGAATCGATCTATATCAGTGCCTCATTGCAGAACCGGAACCTGGCGCTGCAATCACTTTCGCTTGAAATGAGCCGTCTTTCAGTGCCTCCGGAACAAAAAAGGCAGCTCCTGACCCTCAGCGAAACCCTCCTTGAAACCCATCGAAACGAACGGCAGATAGATCTGCCGCTCACCGAAACGGACTCCATCCTCCTTTCGCTTCTCAAAAGAAAATATCCCCATCTCAACAACAGAGAACTTAAAATCTGCCTGCTGATCAAGCAGAATTATGACAATAACGATATCGCCGATCAGTATGGCATTTCAAAACGGGGTATGGAAAGTCTACGATACCGCATGCATAAAAAAATAGGCCTGAACAAAAACCAGTCACTCAAAAACCACCTCGCCGCACTTGCTGTTGAAGCTCAGGCTCTCGCCTGAACCGCTACAAACAGGTACTAACATGCCGTAGTCCCCTGCAGAAAAAGCTGCGCCCGGGGACAAACAGGAAGGTTACGGCAATTACCGGAACAACAAAGTTGTATGAAGAGAAGAAAAAGCGTATTCTTACCTTTATAATACGCCAAACAGTTCTACCGTAAACTCCATCCGTCTACGTCACATGAAAAGCCAACAGGAATCAAACTTGCAGGTCACAGAGAAACCTCACTGGAAAATCGACCATCCCGATCAGAAGTATACAACGCGCATAAGAAAAATTGGCGATGATATCCTGTTAACCTATTACGAGTCTGACGGGGAAATCTGCATCGAAACCAGAGACCAGTCTCTCTTTCAGATGGTTCTTGATGAAACAGGGCTCAAAGACAAACTGGTGTACCTGCTTCGCGACCTCAGCAACGTCAAGGACATTTCATATACCTACAAACAGAAACTCACACGGCTTGTCTACCAATGGCAGCCCTATTACAAACTGATCGTTTTTTTCAATATCTCCCCTGAATTTGAGACAACTGTCGAAACATTTGCTTCCATTGTCCCTCAAAGCACACCGGTCCTGATGGTCGATTCCTACGAAGACGCGCTACAGGCTGTAAAAAACATCAAGTCAGGTATTGTCCCATCCGAGACGTGTGAAGACCATGAAGATGAGCTCTACGTTCTGAGAAAAAAAGAGTTCCTTGCCGCCACGGCACGAATCGGCTGGATGAATATGCTCAATCAGCCGATCAACCTGCCTGACCATGATGAGCTTCTCTATCCGTTTTTCAAGGCTCTCGAATCATTGCAGTCCGATCTGCTGGCAATTGAACAACTCTCTGCCGAGGAAAGAAGGCTGGGGGACATAAAGGCCGAGAAAACTATCTCGGAGAAAAAGATCCTCCTCAATGCCCAGCTCG
The DNA here is from genome assembly GCA_016776555.1 of Chlorobium phaeobacteroides. Classification (GTDB taxonomy): domain Bacteria; phylum Bacteroidota; class Chlorobiia; order Chlorobiales; family Chlorobiaceae; genus Prosthecochloris; species Prosthecochloris phaeobacteroides_A. Next base: position 67,106 of record JADHTF010000002.1, on the reverse strand, counting down.
AGCTGAATCATCAGCTTAAAAATCAGTTCAGCCGGGAGAAAGCGGCACTGCGTTCCCGTATCGCCTCGCAGGATATGGAACTCACAAGAGTCTCCACAGCTGTAGCGGAAAAAACCGCCACCTTGCTCTCCCTCAGGGAAAAGATATTCGGACTGGATATCGATGCAGCCATGAAAAAAGAACTGATCGATTCATGTTCCAAAATGATAGAAACAGAAACCATTGAAAAGCAGATCAATACAGATCTTTCTGTAACCGACTCTGAATTTCTCTCCAAGCTGCAGCGTAAACATCCGAACCTTAACCAGAGAGATCTGCGAATATGTCTGCTCATCAAACTGAACTACGATACCAGAGAGATCGCGAGAACAATAGGTATCTCGACAAGGGGACTTGAAAGCATCCGTTACAGGATGCATAAAAAGCTGGGGCTCTCCAAGCATCAGTCGATAAAAAACTATCTTACGAATCTTATCATTTCGTAGGAATTTCAATCCCGAAGAAAATAACGTCCGGACTCACCAGCAAGAACAGCTCTGCTTATGAAGTCAACATGCCCGTGTACAGGACTGCCTGTACTACATCAACAGCACTGGAAAGCCGATCATCACCGTCAGGGCTACAGCACAAAATTCAGTCTTATCGGACATGATATTATTCATGGAGAGATCGTGTCCAATGAAGCTGTTGTCATGGAATACATCGACAAAGAACTGTTTATGAGCGTTCTCAGCCAGAACAGTCTTTCCGGTAAACCATTCAACCTGCTGTTCGATCTGAGCCAGGTGGAAAAGATATCGTTTACCTGTAAAAAAAGTATCGTAGACTTTTTCTACAATTCAGGCCCGCCGTTCAAGACGCTTGTCCTCTATAGCGCAAAAAAGGAGATCGTCCCCATACTTGAAACATTTGCTTCCATTGCTCCCTCCAGGTCAAGCGTTGTCATCTCCAGTGATTATCGTGAGGCGATGGACATGATTCTGAAGCCGGATGCAGAACGTGCCGGAAGTGAAAGTGAAGCAACCTGCACAAGTGAAGATGAGGAGTACCGTACCCTGAAAAAGGAGTTTTTCTCTTCTTTAGCCAAGCTCAGCTGGTTAGACCTCCTTAACCACCCGATGATCATTCCTGACAGCAACAATCCGTTATATCCCTATTTCAAAGCGCTTGAAGCATTTCAGCAGGATCTCAGGGAAATGCAGCGGCAACACATGGAGAAATGTCAGGAACGCAAAGAGTCTTTTAACAGGAAAATCACTGACAAAGCCATTCAGTTCAACGCTCAGACAGCCATGAACAACTCGCTTGAGTCTCAGCTTGACCGCAAAAGAGCTTCGCTGACAAACCGCATAGAATCAAATGATGCTGAACTCAGGCGACTCAAGGCAACAATGAACCGGAGCCTGGAACCGAGCCGTCAGCTGATTAATTTTATGGAGCAGGCAGGCTTTGACGAGAAAACAAGAAAACAGATCACTGAACTCCTGAGCAAACTTGCTGACAGCACTGAGGGAGATGAACACCATGCGGCTTCATTAACACCGGAAGATGCCGCCTTTATAGCCGCTCTGCAACAAAAACACCCCTCTCTCACCGAACGGGAACTGAAAACCTGTCTCCTGATAAAATATAACCACAGTAACAACGGAATAGCCAATGCACTGGGCGTTAATCCCCGCGGAGCTGAAAGTTTACGCTACAGGCTGCATAAAAAGCTCGGTCTTGAAAAAGGAAAAACCATAAAAAAATACCTGTTTGAGATCGAGACAGATGTACACTGACAATCCCCTCCGCAAAAAAGATCGACGCCCCCCAAATACCTCACGATAAAAATCCGGCTCTGCCGATAAGCGCTAAGCGATATAGATCGATTTGATATTGACGAACTCCCGAATACCGTAGCTGGAAAGTTCACGGCCGTAACCTGACTGTTTAATCCCGCCAAAAGGCAGACGAGGGTCTGACTTTACCATCGAATTGATACAGCAGTTTCCGGCATCCAGCCTGGCGGCGACCCGTCTGGCGCGGTCAGGATCACCGGAAAAAACCGCTGATCCAAGACCGAAAGGGCTGTCATTGGCGATCCTGACGGCATCATCGTCATCCCGTGCTTCAAGAATCGTCGCGACCGGCCCGAATGTCTCTTCACTATAGACCGCCATATCCGCAGAGACATCCGTAACAATCGTCGGCGGATAAAAAAAGCCTTTTCTGTCAGGAATCTCGCCTCCGCAAAGGACCTTTGCCCCGAGCCCTCTGCTCTGCTCCACCTGAAGGTGGAGAGCGTCTCTGAGATCTTTCCTCGCTATCGGCCCTATGTGTATGCCGGGATCAAAAGGATCCCCGACTTTCTTTTTGCTCATTGTATCGAGCAGCTTTTGCTCGAAACGTGATGTAACAGAACGGTGAACGACAAAACGCTTGGCGGCGATACAACTCTGACCCGCGTTCAAAAGCCGGGACGCGATACAGAACCCTACGGCCTCATCAAGATCAGCATCATCGAGCACCAGATAGGGATCATTACCTCCCAGTTCAAGAACACTTCTCTTGAGCGCACTGCCTGCTTTAGACGCCACGGCAACTCCCGCACCGGTACTGCCTGTAACCGAAACAGCCTTGATCACCGGATGAGCGATGATGTGGCCGACCATGCGATCAACATCTTCAAGATCTATATGCAAAGTCCTGTACAGGTTCACGGGAAAACCGGCTTCACGAAAAAGGTTTTCCAGCGCGATCGCCGATCCGGTCACGTTGGGAGCGTGCTTGATGACAACACCGTTCCCTGCCATCATAACCGCAGCCGCAAAACGAATCACCTGCCAGAAAGGAAAATTCCAGGGCATGACCCCGAGAACGACACCAAGCGGGACAAAGGTCACAAGTCCGGCTCCGCCATCCATATCAACCTTTTCAGGCTGCAGGAAGGCCTCCGCGTGTTCGGCGTAATAATCACAGACCCATGCGCATTTTTCAACCTCGGCGACCGACTCGGCATAGCGTTTGCCCATCTCACGGCTGATCATCGCCCCGTGCATCTCTTTTTGCTCCCTCAGCAGATCGGCAAGACGATGCATCGCGATTTTTCGCTCATCGATCGGGATTTTTTTCCAGATAAGGGCGGCGTTCTCCGAAGCTTCAAGAATCCTGTCAATCTCTGCAGAAGTCATGACCGGATACTCGGCAAGCACTTCTTCGTTAGCGGGGTTCAGGGTAACAATCATTCTAGGTAACTCTTTATATTAAATCGAAGTTCTCAGTTATCGGCTTTGTAACGCATCGTCACCTCTGTCGGGGACGGACGTTCAATGCATCCTTTTCCGAAAGATAAACGCGACGAGTAATTTAGCGCATTTTCCCTTTTTGTAAAACCCCCTGAAACCATCAGCACCGGCACACCCGCCTGATCAGGTGTGGTCCTTTGAAAAAAAACTTTCATGAGCATGGACTGGGAGCCGCGCAATCAGAACTGCTCGCTTTCAGGCAGTGAATCAAAAATGGCAAGATAGCTCTCATATCTTACCCTGTCTATAGCTCCTGTGTCGACAGCACACGCGACACCGCAACCCGGTTCGACGGTATGGGTGCATGACGAAAACGCGCACGTTTGCATGTGCACAAGAAACTCGGGAAAATAAAACCTGAGGTTATCTTTTGTGATATCCGACAGACTGAACTCCCTCAAACCAGGTGTATCGATCACATAACCGGAACAAGGAAGCCCGAGCATTACCGCATTGGTTGTCGTATGAACACCCTTGAGGCTCCAGGCACTGATCTCCGCGGTTTTCAGTTTTTCCTCCCCGACAAGCCGGTTGATCACGGTGGATTTACCGACACCGGAATGTCCGCTCAAAACAGTGACTTTTCCATCCAGCTCATCCCGAAGACCGGCAAGGCCTTTGCCGTTTTCCGCACTGACGTAACAGACGGTGTAACCGAGACGGTCATAGGGCCGCATACACTCGCTGACTGAATCGGGCTCGGCAAGATCCATTTTATTGACAATGATGATAACAGGCATCTTTTCTGATTCCGCGAATACAAGATAACGGTCTATAAGACGACGGTTGAGCGGAGGCTGCTCTGCCGAAACAACGATAGCGAGCTGGTCAATATTTGCAGCGATAACCTGAATTTTCTCCTTACTGCGATTTCGCCGCACATCTCTCTTTCTCATAAGGGCTGTCCGGCGAAGCCGGACGTGCGCTATGACCCCTTCCGGAGTATCCCCTTCTGCCGTTACGGTAACCGACACCCGATCACCAACGGCAACAAGCGTTGTGTCAACATTGTCTGTCTTTGTCCCCCTGTAGGTAGTACAAAGGCATAGTCCCCCGCGTGACGCTTCAACGAGGTACATCCCCCCTCTGCACTCGGCAACAACTCCTTCAAAAGTATGTCCTGCCTCGAATCCTCTCATATGCTGATCGTTCAAATCCCGCGTTTAACCGATATCCGCCAATGCAAACCGTTCATGACAAAGTCGCCTGTACTGCTCACGTATCATGTCATGAGCATGATCACTGAGGGCGCTGTCCTGCTCGACCGTCTCAATGGCCGCCTCTCTTGCAGAACACATGATATCGTAATCACGAACAATGTCGGCAACCTTCATCCCGGTCATCGTCCCGGACTGCTCTTTGCCGAGCACATTACCCGTACCGCGCAATGAGGCATCAATCTCGGAGAGCCGGAACCCGTCATGGTTCCGCTCCATGGCGGCAAGCCTTTCCCGCGCATCCCCTCCGACAGCGGCGTGCAGTAAAAAACAGTACGACTGCTCCGCCCCTCTTCCGACCCTTCCCCTTAACTGGTGAAGTTGTGCGAGACCGAAACGTTCAGCATGCTCGATTACCATAACCGAGGCATTTGGAACATCGACACCAACCTCAATAACCGTTGTTCCTACAAGCAGATCAAGCGTGCCGGACCTGAAACGCTCCATAACAGACTCTTTCTCCTCTGAACGCATCTGGCCATGCAGTAAACCGATCCGGAGGCCGGGCAGAAGCTCGTCACGCAACTGAAGAAAACTCTCTGTTGCCGCCTTAAGATCAATTTTTTTGGACTCTTCAACAAGAGGATAGACAATATATGCCTGCCTTCCCTTCTCAATTTCCTGACGGAGAACTGCGAGAACCTCATTTTTCTGACGCTCACTGCGCATCCGGGTAACAACACGCTTTCTGCCAAAAGGAAGCTGATCGATCACCGTGACATCGAGATCTCCGTAAACTCCCATAGCCAGAGTTCTCGGAATAGGTGTCGCTGTCATAAGCAGAATATGAGGGCTTCCAGCCTTATCCTGCAACGCCTTACGCTGCAACACCCCAAAGCGATGCTGCTCGTCAATAACAGCAAGACCGAGCTTTTTAAAACGCACCCCCTCTTCAATAACGGCATGGGTTCCAACAAGGATATGGAGGCGACCATCTTCAAGCCGGTCAAGCACGTCCCTTCGCTCTTTTGCTTTCTGACGACCACTGAGAAAACCGATGCGAAGCCCGAGCGCCCCTTCGTTTTTTTTCAATACCATGTAGTGCTGAAAGGCGAGTATTTCTGTAGGGGCCATAAACGCTGCCTGCAAGCCGTTATCAGCAGCAAGCGCCATGGCAAACATGGCGACAAGAGTTTTGCCTGAACCGACATCGCCCTGCAGGAGACGATTCATCCGTATACCGCTGCGCAAGTCACGGTAAATTTCCCTTACCGCTTTTTTCTGTGCTTCGGTCATAACGAAGGGCAAAGACGCATAGAGCCTTTTGGTAAAGAGTCCTGAACGCTCAAAACGAACGGCACGGTTCTGTTCCTTAAGGGCTGTGCGGCGGATAGCGAAAAAAAGCTGGGCATAGAACAGTTCAGTCCATTTAAACCGGTAAAGCGCGCGTTCAAGCATTTCAGGCGAGGAAGGAAAATGAATCATCCGGTACGCCTGGTTGATCGGCAGAAGACCGTACTGACTGATAATCTTTTCGGAAAGGTTTTCCCTGAAACACGGAGGGTTCAGGGTGAACGCTTTCTCCAACAGCCCTCTCATCCCTTTTGGTCCCATCCCCGCTCCTTTGCGGGCTTCGGATGACGGGTATACAGGCACTATTTTACCTGTGTACAAGAGAGCGGAAACATCATCCCCGTCCTCGGTACTGCCATGCGCATCAGGGTTCAGACGTTCATATTCCGGATGCTGCATCTGCCGCTGACGACCGAAAAAAACCACTTTACCGTGAACCGCAAGGGTATCACCCTGCCTCACAGCAGCGGAAACATGGGACACACTCCTGAACCAGACCAGCTCAAGCTCTCCTGATTTGTCCAGAAGAGTAACATTCAAGCGGGAATGGCCGGGTCGTGCATGCTGCCTGTATACCTTTGTAACCGTTCCGACGACCGTCGCCGGCTCTCCCTCGACAAGTCCGCTAACAGGCTTTATGATCCTCCTGTCAAGATATCGTCGAGGAAAAAAGTCATACAGATCGGCTATTGTCTCTATTCCTGACTGCCCTAACAGAGCGGCCTTGCGCGGGCCGACCCCCCTGATGCAGGTTACAGGTATATCATTTGGTCTTTGTCCCGGCACAATCCTCTCTCCCTGACAGCCTCGCATGTCGATGGCTTTGTTATCTGCACACTATTTTTTGTATATTATGCGATAAATTATTTTATTCCCGAATAGATCACAAAACTATTTCCTTTCAGTCAAGGTAAATCGAGGTCATGAAAAAAGATATCCACCCGAAGTATACAACCGTTACCGTCACCTGTGCCAATTGCGGCAACAGCTTTGAAACCCGCTCGACAAAAGAGTCGATAAAAGTCGATATCTGCAGCAACTGCCACCCGTTCTATACCGGCAAACAGGTTCTTGTCGATACAGCTGGACGCGTTGAGCGCTTCAAGAAAAGATTTGCGAAAAAAAACGCCTCCTCATCGGCTTCTGAATAAACTGTTCCGCGCGGTCTCTGATAATCAAAAAACGATGTGATTCCTATGAGCTTGAGAGAAATAACTCAAAAGGCGGAAGCGAAAATGAAAAAATCGGTTGAAAGCTTCCAGCACGAGATCGCGGCAATACGAACAGGCAAGGCAACAACCGCACTGCTGGATCGTGTAAAAGTAGACGCATACGGGCAGACCATGCCGCTCAAACAGATCGGCAATGTCGGTGTTCAGGACGCCCATACCCTCATGGTTCAGGTATGGGACAAATCAATGGTCGCAGCTACAGAAAAAGCCATCAGGGATGCCAATCTCGGCCTTAATCCCGTAGCGGAAGGCCAGAGCATCAGAGTCAGTATTCCTCCCCTTAACGAAGAACGGCGCAAGGAGTATGTGAAACTGACCAAAAAGTATGGTGAGGACGCAAAAATAGCCCTTCGAAACCTTCGAAGGGAGATGCTCCATGGCGCCGACAAGCTTGAAAAAGACAAGGAGATCGGCGAAGATGCCAAGGCCAACTGTAAAAAAGACGCCGACAACCTTGTCCACAAGTATGAAAAGCAGATCAGCGACATGATCGTTCAGAAAGAAAAAGAGATCATGGAAGTGTAAAATACTCCTTCATCTTTCTGAACACATCCTTTTTTCCAAGCAGACCGGCAACCATTCCAAGCACCGTTCCGGCACCCGCGGCAAAAAACAGGGGCCGGGAAGAGATGTTGTTGGTATAGTAAATTGCAGGAATCCCCTTCTCTTTCGCATAGCTGTCCAGGGAGGTTGTACCAATAACCAGATCGGGATCATATGTATCAACCGCCTGCATATCCTCCTCAAGAAATTTCCGATATCGGATCTCGGTGCCAAGCATTGACAGAAGCTGATAATCCTCTTCGCCGAGAGAGGTACGGGCTATCGAGGTCGATGCATAGGGAACTTCGAGTCCGGCCTCAAGCAGCAATCTGACAACAGGAAGTTCATTTCCTTCGTACCCGGCAACAAGAACTTTTCCTGAAAGATGACTGAAATTTCGGATAACAGCGGCCGCTTTCGCTTTTTCTTCACCGGCCACCTTGCGAACCTGATCCATATCGAGCCCAAGTGCCTCTCCGACACGTTCGATCCATTGCGCAGTAGCTCCTGCGCCTACTGGATTTCCTGAAACAATCCGCATCCCTTTTTCTTGAAGCAACGAGGCTGTCCTTTCATAGAATGGATGCAGAACAGCGCATGCTTCCGCTGAGCCTGCCTCGATATAATCTTCAAGGTCAGCAGCCGGAATCGACAATACCGACTCGACACCGATCCGCTGCAGTACACTTCCGATCGCCATAGCGTCAACAGGAAAAATCTCGCCGACAACAACCAGGGAACGCTCTCTCTTCGGTCTGTCAAAATCAGCAAACCTTCCGAGCAATGTTGAGACCGTTACATCCTTTGCCTCCGGATGTGATTTGATCTGAAATGCCGGCAGACGAACAAGCTGAACAACAGCGTTGCCTGCCTGTTTCGGCAGCAACTCTTCTGCAATACCTGCCGTTTCCGCGACACAGGTGCTGACAACAGGAATGAAGGTTACCGCCGGATCTTCGGCAATCTTCCGGATAGTCTCCCGAACGTCGTCGATCATGGTTCCTCCTGAAATCTGAACGTTCATCAGTTCAGAAGCAACGATTGACCTTCTGGCCGCATAAAAATGTGAAACGAACGTCAATCCGTAGAGGCATCCCTGATCAGCAACAAGGCAGACCCGCGCCCCTTCTATCCTCGTAAGAACCCGCAAACCGCCAAACGCGGGGCACATTGTCTGCGGATGAAGATTGGCACATGCTTTATTTTCCGTACTGTGTGCCTGGCAATCATGAATCATTATTGACCTCCTAAATCAAGTATCTGCATATTTTCAAATACGTTATTGACAATTTCCTGAAGCGGTTCATCAGGAACGAAAAGGTATTTCCCTTCGACAGTCCTGAACACTCCCAACCCTTCGAGCAGAAGCTCCTGCTTTGCGGCAAGACGCTCTCTGAAATGCCCGGAAAGTATCCGGAAAAACGTATCGGCATCTCTTTCCGACAGACCGGTCTTTCGACCAATGATCCGAAGGGTTGCGGTATCGACGACCGGCCTGGTATAAAAAGCTATTTTCTTACGGGGAGGAAACGCCTTCATCACCCTGCCATCCACCTTACTTCTGAAAGGAAGGTAGAGCACTGTAAACAAGCCGAGCCCTTTGACGGAAAGCTCTCCCTTCCGGACAAGTTCTTCGACAAATCCGGCCATAACCGCATCGAGAAATTCTATAAGCTGCTGCCTGTCCAGAGAGAGCTTCTTCTCCAGACGTGCAACACAAGCGTCATGTTTCATCTCATAGCCTGTCGTGTTATGTGAAACTCCTTATTGTCCCTCCTTCAGCAGTAGAACAGTTCAGAATATACTAAAACCATTCCGTGGAAATACCTAACTTCAGTAAAACAGTACCGCCACGTTTAGCCAGCAGTAACGAATGTCAGAGCAGATTCTTACCATCACCGAACTCACCAGGGAGATCAAATCAGATCTTGAACACCGCTTTCCCGCTATAAGCGTCAAAGGCGAAATCTCCAATTTCAAGCTCCCCGGATCGGGCCACATCTATATGACGCTCAAGGATGAAGGAGCACAAATTCCTGCAGTACTATGGAAAAATGTACGGATGAGGCTCCCTATCGAGCTGAAAGACGGCATGGAAATCATTGCACACGGTCGAATCGAGGTATACCCCCCGTCAGGACGCTATCAGCTTATCTGCACATCAGTTTCACTTGCCGGAGCAGGGATGCTCCAGCAGGCGTTTGCCATGCTCCTGGAGAAACTTGCCGGACAGGGCTATTTTAATCAGGAACATAAAAAACCGTTACCCGGAATACCTGAAAAAATCGGCCTGGTAACCTCGGCAACCGGTGCGGTGATCGAGGATATGAGCAACGTTCTGAAACGTCGTTTTCCAGCTGCGAAGCTTCTTCTTTTTCCTGTCAAGGTTCAGGGAGCCGATGCGGCACAGAACATCATCAATGCATTGTCCTACTTCAACCATCCTCTTGATCCCGCTCATAAACCAGACATCATCATCGTTGCCAGAGGAGGCGGCTCCCTTGAGGATCTGCAGGCATTCAATGAAGAAAATGTAGCTCTCGCCATTTTCTCTTCAACTATTCCTGTAATCAGCGCGGTCGGTCACGAGACCGATGTAACCATCGCTGACATGGTTGCCGACATGCGCGCGGGAACCCCTTCCATAGCAGCGGAAATCGCTGCACCCGATACCAGGGAACTGCTGAAACATAATGAAGCCTTGCTTGACAGGCAGAGTACGGCCCTCTATTCGAAGATTGAAGGAACGGAACGGCAGCTGCACTCACTTCTCGGAAGTTACGCATTCAACCGTCCGCAGGTAACGCTGGAAAGAATGCAGGAACGAATCGACCATTCAGTGAGATTCATGACTCAATCTCTACGAAGCGCCTTCATGCGGACGGAGCGCAGATTTTCTTCCGTAACGGAACGCCTCTCACTGCTCGATTACCGAAAAACCCTTGAAAGAGGCTTTACTCTTGTACGGAAAGAAAAACGCGCTATCACTTCCAGTACCGACCTGTATGAAGGGGATATGGCATCAGTGATATTTCATGACGGCGAGACTGCCGTTACCATTACAGGGAAGGAAGATCTTCCCTGAATATCCTTCTGACAAACTCCAGTTCCTCGGGGGTGTTGACTCCCGGTGAGTCAACCGTGGTTTCAACACATTGAATACGAAACCCGTTTTCAAGAAGTCGCAGCTGTTCAAGAGACTCTTCCTTTTCAAGCATTGAAGGTTCGAGCCCGGCAAATTTCTGAAGCACTTCCCTCTGAAACGCATAGATACCGATATGACGGTAAAAGGTGGTCGACAGGTTCGCACCCCTCCGACAGGGTATCGGACTGCGTGAAAAATACAACGCATATCCATTCGAATCAATGACCGCTTTAACGATATGCGGATCATCGATCAGGGCTGTTTCTGCAGCCGGAACAGGAAAAACAAGCGTTGTACAGTCAGGCCTCTCTCCCCGAAGATATGGTGCTGCCACGAGGTCAATAGTAGCGGGATCGATCAACGGCTCATCCCCCTGAAGATTGATAAACAGATCGCCTTCAAGCGATTCCGCCGCTTCGGCAATACGTTCCGAACCGCAACGCGCATGTCGAGAGGTCATGACAACCTCGACATGTACTTTTCGGAGTACTTCCGCGATTTCAGGACTGTCTGTTGCTACAACAACACGGTCAGTGCATTCGGCCCTCATCGCATTCTGACAGGTTCTGACAATGAGGGGTTCACCCTCTATGTCTGCAAGCATTTTCCTCTGTAACCTGGTTGAGTCGAGCCTCGCAGGAATCACGATCACTATTTCCATAGGTAGTGTAGCTTGATAGCTGGTTTGCGGGAAGGCTGCATGGATAAGCATCCGTTACTATGGGGAAGAGTACAGGTAAGGCGTTATTTTTTCTGTAAATTCAACAGCCGAAAGTCCAAAGACCTTAACCCGTTTCATTTTTCCTCTCGTCCCGGACACAATCTCCACACTTGATCGCGCGACACCGAGCGTCCGGGCAAGAAGCCTGCAACACTCAAGATTCGCCTCACCATCGACCGGAGGAGCTTTAAGGTTCACCTTTATACTGCCGTCATATTCACCGGTGATCATACTTTTCGATGAGCGCGGCTGAGCCTTTATCGAAAAAAAGACCGATCCTGCTTTTTCCTGAACCTGAAGCACGCCTGCTCCGCTTTAGCCGATAACTTTTGGAACTCTGAAAAAACGATCAAGTTTATCAGGGGCGTTAAGAAGAGCTGTTTCATTTGGAACGGACTCCTGACGGACATCATCACGAAGTACGTTAACCTCATCATGAATACTGCTCAGAGGCTCCACTCCGTCAGTATCAACTTCGTCAAGTTTCTCGACATACTGCAGAATAGCGTTCAGCTCGCTGGTCATTTTCTCTTTCTCGGTGTCGGTAAAGCTGAGCCTTGCCAGTTCAGCGATATACGCGACATCTTTTATGGTTACAGACATGGGTTGTTATTAGGTGTTAGTCTCTCTTTTCCGGCCTCCGAGGGCAGGCACAGGGGCCTGCCCCTACAAATCACCAGTCACTTATCTCTTCCTCATTGCTCATTGCTCATTGCTCATTGCTCATTGCTCATTGCTCATTGCTCATTGCTCATTGCTCATTGCTCATTGCTCATTGCTCATTGCTCATTGCTCTAAAAAAAAGCTACAACCTGCAAATGCCTATCTTTTTCTCAACAGGATAGGAGGGTTTCTGCCTTTCCCCGATAGGAACATAGTCACGAGCTTCGTCACCGAGATACATCTGTCTCGGCCTGGAGATCTTCTGCTCGTCATCGCTCATATGCTCCATCCACTGTGCCAGCCAGCCGGGAGTCCTTCCGATAGCAAAGAGCACGGGAAACATATCCAGCGGGAATCCCATCGCCTGATAGATCAGTCCGGAATAGAAATCAACGTTCGGATAGAGTTTACGACTGATAAAGTACTCGTCCTCGAGAGCGATTCTTTCAAGTTCCAGTGCGATATCAAGCAAGCTGTTGGTGCCGGTGACCTCAAAAACCTCGAAGGCTATTTTTTTGATTATCCTGGCTCTCGGATCGTAGTTTTTGTATACCCGGTGGCCGAACCCCATAAGCCGTCCTTCTCCCGATTTGACTGTTTTGATGAACTCCGGCACCTTGTCCAGACTGCCGATTCTCTCCAGCATGCGAATAACCGCCTCATTGGCCCCGCCATGCAATGGCCCGTAAAGAGCGGCACAGCCGGCGGCAAGCGCGGAATACGGATCGACCTGTGAACTGCCTACGGAACGCACAGCGCTTGTCGAACAGTTCTGTTCATGATCGGCATGCAGAATGAACAGAACATCGAGCGCATGTTCAAGTACCGGGTTGGGAGTGTATTTCAACTCCGTCATCTTGAACATCATGGAAAGAAAGTTCCCCGCATAACTCAGGTCGTTGTCGGGAAGAACATAGGGAAAGCCCATACTGTGACGGAAACTCATCGCGGCGAGCGTAGGCATTTTACCGATAAGCCGACGCACCTGAAGCCGGCTCGACTCTGCATCAAAAATTTTTTTGGCGTCCGGATAAAAGGTAGACAACGCACCGACAGTACCTACCAGTATCCCCATCGGGTGACCGTCATAGCGAAACCCATCCATGAACTTTTGCAGGTTTGCATGGACCATGGTATGCATCTGTATATTGTGTGTCCAGGCATCCAGCCGGTCCCTGTCCGGCAGCTCACCCTTGATAAGCAGATAGGCTGTTTCCAGAAAAGAGCTTTTCTCCGCAAGCTGCTCAATGGGGTATCCCCTGTAGCGAAGGATCCCCTTGTCGCCGTCAATAAAGGTAATGAGGCTTTTGCAGGATGCTGTATTGAGAAATCCCGGATCGTAGCCCAGAAGTCCGAAATCATCATCCGAAACCTTGATCTGTCTGAGATCCATTGTTTTTATGGTACCGCACTCTATTGGCACATCATAGGTGATCCCTGTGCGGTTATCCGTGATCGTCAGAGAGTTTTTCCCCTTATCGTCAGTCATGATCATTATCATTTAATGCCTTGCTCGCCGCGATGTATCCCGAACCAATGCAATGTATTCACTTTTTTCCACGTGCGGAACCTTCCCCCTTGTTTGTACAGTAAAGTTACAAAACTCAGGCGTAATGGCATGACCGGAAAATGAGAATTCCTCACTACAGAAAGATACCTCCGGTGCTGCGTCAACGTGTCAGCCAATCTATTTGAAACGCTTTATCTCGCCCTTACGAAGACGCTCGAAATAGGAATCGAGGTCCCGCTTAACGCCGGGAGCAAGAAGGTACAGCCCTATGATGTTTGGAAATGACATAGCGAAAATCATGGCATCGGTAAAATCGATCACGGCGCCGAGATTCATAGCTGAACCGAGCACGATGAATATGCAGAACAACACTTTGTAGCTGACATCGGACACGACGCTTTCACCGAAAATGTATGTCCACGCCTTGAGACCGTAATAAGACCAGGAGATCATTGTCGAGAAAGCGAAAAGCAGCACGGCGACACTCAATATGTAGGGAAACCAGAAAATAACCTGTTCGAAAGCTTTCGAGGTGAGCGCTATGCCGTCCATACCCTGTTCGGCATACAGACCGGATATAATGATAACGAGAGCGGTCATGGTACAGATCACCACCGTATCGAGAAACGGTTCAAGCAGGGCAACGAAGCCTTCCGTCACAGGCTCGTCGGTTTTAACCGCAGAGTGGGCTATCGGAGCGGAACCGATTCCGGCTTCATTGGAAAAAGCCGCCCGCTTGAATCCCTGGATCAGCACTCCGACCACGCCGCCATAAAGCGCCTCAGGAGCAAAAGCCCCTGTCAGTATTTCCATGAAAGCCTGCGGCAGTAACGAGACATGAGAGAAGATGATGTAAAGAGCGGCTGAAACATAGACAGCCACCATAACAGGAACAAGCTTTGCGGTAACCTTGACTATCGACCGTATCCCGCCGATGATAACCGCCCCGACAAGAACCGCCATGATCAATCCGAAAATCCAGCCCTGCTGAAAGAACACGCTCTCCTCTCCGCCGGTTGCGATCACCGTTTGCTTGAATGCCTGATTTGCCTGAAACATGTTCCCCCCGCCAAGCGATCCGCCGATACACATGACAGCAAAAATAAACGCGAGGACTTTTCCCGTAACAGCAAACCCTTTCTCTTCAAACCCTCTGCTGAGATAGTACATCGGGCCACCTGAAACAGCACCGTCTTCCCTGATTTTCCGATACTTGACCCCAAGCGTGCACTCGACAAATTTCGATGACATGCCGAACAAACCACCAAGAATCATCCAGAATGTCGCGCCGGGGCCGCCAAGAGTTATGGCGACAGCTACGCCCGCGATATTACCAAGACCTACGGTTGCGGACAGTGCCGCAGTAAGTGCCTGGAAATGCGAAACTTCCCCCTTCTGTTTATCCGGCGAGTCATACACTCCGCGAACAAGATCGATCGCATGCCGAAACCCTCTGACATTGATGAAACCCATATAGACGGTAAACCCCAGGGCGGCAATGATAAGCCAGAGCAGTACAAAAGGAAAACTTATACCTCCGAGAGAAACAGTAAAAAAAACAAGCTTGAACATGACCGCCGTGAAGGGAGCCACGGCATCATTGATGCGTTCATCTATTCCGAGAGCGAAAAGCCTTGAAGGAATCAAAACGCTTGACAGCAGGACGGCAAAGGAGATGTTCTTCATAGGTTATTGAGCAGATCTACATACGGAAAACAGAGGGTTACTCCCATCGATAGCTTTTGTCAGCCAGATAGGTTGCAGAGATCAATGCAAGGTGAAATATACGAAGAATTAAAATGAAAAAACTTTTTGGAAGGAGTTATAAATATTTCTACATTTACAACTCTTTCAAGGAGCTGTAGCTCAGCTTGGTTAGAGCGCCTGCCTGTCACGCAGGAGGTCGCGGGTTCGAGTCCCGTCAGCTCCGCAAAAACATAAGACTGTCTGCCAGGCAGTCCTTCTCCAGCAGGTTCATCCTGCTGTTTTCGTTTGCAGCAGTTTCCCCGGTATGACTCACAAAAAACAGCAACCGGCCTCTATCGGGGCACCAGCTCTACCCGTCGGTTTTTTGCCCTGCCCGCCGCTGATGTATTCGTCGCAACCGGGGCGAGATAGCCGACACCGTTGGCAATCAGTCGGGACGAAGCAATATTATGTTGTCTGGCAAGGGCTGAAACGACTGCGAGTGCCCGCTTCCTGGAAAGTCCCATATTGAACGTATAGCCTCCGGCATTGTCCGTATGACCGACAACATGCAGTACCAGTGAAGGATCCTGCTTGAGCAGCTTTGCGATCTCGGCAATCACAGGTTTTGATGCCGGTTTGATCACTGCTTTTCCACTATCAAAGAAAATCCCGTACAAAGCAATCCTTCCCGATGAGGCAATAGCCTTCTTCATCGCGTCAGCCTTCACGACCACCATGTTCTTCTTCATCGCCTGCTCTTCAATAATGTCAACGGCGATATAGGCACCTTTTTCAGCTTTATAGACAGCATCGTCCCGGTTCCATTCGACCGCGGTCAACTGGACGTAGACATTTCCATCCGGTTTCCTGAACCTGGCGCTCGCGACACAGAGACCGCTGTAATCGGCAGCGGAAAAGAGGTACCTGCTCCGGCTTGTTTTTATCTTGCGTTCGTTGTAAGGAGCCAGATAACCACTCCAGTTCGTTGCGGCAGGATCTTTCTTTGAGTCATAGAGAATAGAGAAGCCTTTTGCCTTCAGTTCGTTGAGGTAGTTCCTGAACAGCTCCAAAGAGGATGTTTCACCGGCTGCCTCATACCATATCTGCGTATAGCGCCCTTCCACGACAAGCGGGGGAGAAACGAATTCACGTCTCCCGGTATCAGTATTGTATTTTTTAAAGGTGGAGGTCTGCAGGTTATAGGCATTAAAGGATTTTACGCTGTACCCCACAATAGACGACCCGCCGAACCGCTTCAGAAGCTGATGGTCTTTTGAGCCCTGCAGATCTGCTGAAAAAGCGCTGTTCTGGAGCGAGAGCAACAGCAAAAAAAACAGCACAAGTGTCGCCTTGACTGTCCCGGCAGAGATTGCCGAAGACCTGCCTTTCATGATGTCACACATGGGTTGTTCTCCTGTTAGGGTTTACAGGTCAGGCGCTCTTTCGCTTGTCCCTGAGATAGATGGATTTTGATTGACCGTCACCCGCAGGCCGTTCTTCGAGATCGAACAGTTTCGCGGCCCTGACCAGCTCACCGAGCTTGCCGTAACCATAGTTTCGCGGATCAAATTCTGAGGATTGCTTGGCGATGGTATTGCCTACGGTAGCAAGATGAGCCCACCCGCTGTCGTCTGATGCTGAATCGACGGCGTTTCTGAGAAGCATGACCAGTCGCGTATCCTTTTTCAGCTCCGCTGTCGACTTTCTTACAATGGCTTCACTTTCGTTAGCCCTTGCGCGCAGCACTTCGGTATAGATAAACTTGTCACAGGCGGAAACGAATGCAGACGGGGTCTTTTTCTCCCCGAAACCGTAGACAAAAAGGCCGGATTCCCGGATCCTCGAGGCCAGCTTCGTGAAATCACTGTCACTCGATACGATGCAGAAACCGTCAAAATTTCCCGTATAGAGAAGGTCCATCGCATCGATAATCATGGCGCTGTCAGTGGCGTTTTTGCCCCTGGTATAGCCGAACTGCTGAATCGGCTGGATGGAATGTTCCAGCAGTACCTCTTTCCACCCTTTAAGAGCCTGCGATGTCCAGTCGCCATAAATTCTTTTCACGCTTGCAATACCGTATTTGGCAACCTCTGCAAGCAGGCCGTCAATGATGGAGGCCTGGGTATTGTCGGCGTCGATAAGCACCGTTAGTCTCTCTGTTTTTTCAGATGCCATGATTATTCATACAATTGTACATTCTTCCGGACTTTTCTCTCTCTACAGGGCACCTCTGTTTATTTATTCCGCGCTTCAATTGCTTCGTTAACCGGTGCTCGAAATCCTCATGTACTCTCTGTACACTCCGGTTTCTGTGCTCCGTTCGCCTTGCTCTTGCAGCACTCATAACAATAAAGAGAGGTACCATATAGTAACTCCGGAAGTTGTTGTTTCAAACTGATTCGGAAGTAGTGACAAGTTACAATCGCGCCTCTACCCGTCAAAAAAACCAGGACAGTCCAAACCTGAATAATTCACCAGAGGAAGAAAAAAAGCGATTTTCAGAACTTTTTACGTTTGAGAAAAAGTGAACTCAACACAACACTAACGGAACTCATAGCCATGGCGCCTCCTGCAATCATGGGATTGAGCAGCCAGCCCGTCCAGGGGTAGAAGAGGCCCGCCGCCACAGGAATCCCGATGACATTGTAAAAAAGGGCCCAGAACAGGTTCAGGCGAATTCTCTGCATGGTAAGTCGGCTCAAACGTATGGCCCGGGGCAGAGAGAGAAGATCATCCCGCATGAACACGATATCCCCGGCCTCCATGGCGATATCGGTTCCGGAGCCCATCGCTATTCCTATATCGGCCTGAGCAAGAGCAGGCGCGTCATTGATACCGTCACCTACCATAGCCACCGTTTCTTTTTCCTGAAGCTCTTTGATAAAGGCCGCCTTTTCCGCCGGCAGAACTCCTGCCCTGTATGACGATATTCCCGCCTGAACGGCAATTGCATGGGCAACTCTCTCATTGTCCCCGGTTATCATTGTGGTTGAAATACCCATCGCGTGCAGCCTGCGGACCGCTTCTTCTGCTTCCGGCCGCAATGAATCACTCAAGGCGGCAATTCCCAGAGCGTTGCCGGCTCCTGCAAGCATAATCACGGTCTGCCCTTCTGCTTCAGCCTGTTCCGCTGCCGCTCTGAACAACGCTGTGTCAATTCCCGCCTCTTCAATAAAACGAAGAGAACCTATCAGATAGGGACTCCCTTCAACCATTGCCTCGGCGCCTCTTCCTGCATGCGAAAGAAATGCTTCCGCTCCGGCAGGCTCGATGCCGAGAGCCCCTGCCTTTCTGACGAGAGCTTGAGCAAGCGGGTGTTCGGATCCCAGCTCGATCGCTGCCGCCATCCTGAGGAATTCAGCTTCGCTGAAACCATCCTGAACCGTGATAGCGGTTACTTCCAGCGCCGCTTGAGTAATTGTTCCGGTCTTATCGAAAACAATATGACTGACACGCCCTGCAGTTTCAAGAGCGTCCCCCCCCTTGATAAGAATACCCTCGCGGGCTCCCATACCCGTTCCGACCATTATAGCGGTAGGTGTCGCAAGTCCCAGTGCGCAGGGACAGGCAATAACCAGTACCGATACCGTCGCGACCAGCGCAAAGCCGGGAGAGGCTCCAAGTACAAAAAACCAGAGAATAAACGTCATGCACGCGATCGCGATCACTGCGGGAACAAACCGCGATGACACCCTGTCGGCAAATCGCTGAACCGGCGCTTTCTGCATCTGGGCATCCTCGACCAGACGAATGATTTTAGCCAGCATCGTTTCTGCCCCGATCCGAACGACTTTCATGGTAAAACTGCCTTCCCTGTTGATCGTCGAACCGATAACCTCCTGACCCTCCCCCCTTGACACAGGAACGCTTTCCCCGGTTATCATACTCTCATCCAGCGTTGTCCTGCCCTTGATAATCTCTCCGTCGACCGGCACCTGCTCTCCCGGACGAACAACCAGAATATCTCCGGGATCAAGTTCTTCAACCGGCACGAGAACCTCAAGACCGTTCCTGACAAGCGATGCCTCTTTGGGAAAAAGCTTCTCGAGACTGCTTATCGCTTCTGAGGTGCGATGTTTCGATAACGCCTCAAGATACTTGCCAAAAACCACAAGCGTTATCAGGACGGCTGAAGCCTCGAAATACTGATCATGCCCTCCCTCGAAAAGCACGAGGAAAACCGAATAAAAATAGGCCGCGCTGGTACCAAGTGCCACCAGTGTATCCATGTTCGAGGTGCCGTTACGAAAAGCAGCCCACGCGCCCCGATAAAATTCACGCCCCACATAAAACTGTACGGGCGTTGCCAGAATCCAGAGAATATACCCTTGAAACGGGATCGGGCTCTGCATGAAAAACATCCCGAAAATGAGTGCCGGAATGGCAAAAACAGCACCGGTAATCAACCGGCGTCTCAAAACACGCAGTTCATCCCTGTAGAGAGAATCGTCTTTTCGGGTTACACCAGAATCCAGAAGTCGCGCCCCGTACCCCCGTTTTTCAACTTCCCTGACAAGTCTTGAAGGATCTGTCACAGCCGGATCATAGCTCACCGAAGCTTTTCCCGCGATAAAATTCACAACAGCCGTATCAACGCCCTCGGCTTTTCCAAGGGCCTTTTCAACAAGTTTTACGCAGCTCTCACAATGCATTCCGGTTATTTTCAGATCGACTTTTTCCATCGAGCTATCCGGCAACGGAGTATCCTTCGTTTTCAATAGCGGTTTTCAGAGCTGCAGGCGAAACCCTGCTCTCATCGTAGATGACCAGTACAGTTCCCGCACTGTGCGAAACTTCTGCTTTCTCGACTCCTCCGACCTCTTCCAGAGCCTCCCTGACAACCGCTTCACAACTGCCGCAATGCAGCCCCCCGATTTTCATGGTTATGGTTTTCATACCTTGTCCTCATTGTTTAACAATTGCAATAGCCTGTTTCTCTTAAACGTCATGTATCGCACTGTCAGTTCCGGGGGCAATCCCGCGGACAGGTATGCAGTCGCTTGATACATGAGAGTCCGAGTGGCGTTCAGACGTTCTCATGACATGACTTTTCAAAAACCAATGCTCAAGGCCGGAGCGCAATTGTTCGATCATCACATATATATGTCTATATTATACTATTTGAGGAAACATGACCGATCAGACAGAGACAACCCGTTATAATTTGACCCGGCCGATAATGCACACAAATCGACACTCTTTCCGGTTACTGATTTCCATGATGGTTTTCATGCTTTCAGGGTTGGCTGCTCTGGGTTTTTCGGGTTGCGACCCGGCATCAAATGAACTCAAAGAACGTCAACAGGCGGTTTGGCAAAACCCTGAAGATCCTCAGGCATATATCAGACTTGGAAACGAATATGCAAAGCAACAGCTTTACGACAAGGCTGTTGAAGCATACGAAAACGCCCTTTCTCTTAACCCTCAAAGCGGCATCACCGTCTATCCTGCACTTGGTGCGGCATATTTCAACCGCCAGCAATACACCGAAGCACTCGGCTACTTCAAGAAGAGTCTTGAATATTCTCCGGAAGACTCTCTCAGGTTTTATGACATAGGAAATGTTTATCTGCACCTGCAAAAATGTGATCTGGCAATTGAAGCATACCTTCAGGCAATTGAAAACAGCACAGCATTTCAGGAAGCACATTACAATCTGGCAATCTGTTACATAAGAACCGGCCAAAAAGCAAAAGCTCAGGATATTTATGCATGGCTTCAGGAGAAAAACAATTATCTTGCCGTCTCTCTGGAACGCCATCTGGAAAATGATTAATACGGCTTTCCATACATAGATCCAGTCCTGAGGAACGTTAAACCGCCTCGAGGGAGAGAAAATCCGCTGAAGTGTATCCATGGACAAACCAACAGATATTTTTGAACATGTCAGTGCTCCTCTGCCCATGAAAAAGGCCGTGAGCGAGTTACGAAAAAAGGTTCTTCACCATGCGGCCTCTGCCGAAAGTGCTTCAGAACCTCATCTTCACACTTTTTCGGTACCTGTATCGATATCGGACCCTCTGCTCTGGCTGCACGGCCAGGACACCTATCCTAAATTTTTCTGGTCAAACAGGGAAAAAAACGACATCATAGCCGGAACAGGTCTGGCAGACCGTATCGATTATGACAGAACAGGCACCAACAGCGCCAGCTTTGATAAACTGCAGAAAGCGGTCTCTGAAAAGGATCCGGAAGCCCGCTATTTCGGCGGTTTCTGTTTCAACAATGAGCAGAAACAGGATGAGCAGTGGAAGGCATTCAAGTCGTTTACCTTTATTCTCCCTCTGATCCAGCTCTCTGTCATCAATGGGAAACCGGCTTTGACCTGTCACCTCATACTTGATCCCGAAGAAAACACCACCGAAAAATATACCCTGCTGCTCGACGCGATAGACGCCATCAATACCTCTGACGCTCCTGACAATACCGGCATTCCGGAAATCCTGTCTCTCTCTTTCAGCCCCGACCAGAAACAGTGGATGGAAACCTGCGAACTTGTTCTTGAAAGGTTCAGGAAAGGCCTGATAGGCAAAATCATTCTCGCGCGGCAGACTCTGCTTGAATTTGATCACAGCTTTTCTCCTCTTCTGTTTCTGCTTCGATACCCTTTTCCGGAAAGCTCCACCTACAGATTCTACTTTGAGCCGGAAAAAAACACCGCGTTCTTCAGTTTCTCTCCTGAAAGACTCTACAGGAGAGACTGTGATCTGCTGTTGACCGAAGCCCTCGCGGGCACCTGCTCCAGAGAAACAATGGACAATGGAAGCGAAGAGGCCTGCAAGCAACTGCTCAACTCCGAGAAGGATATCAGGGAACATAAATTTGTCAAGGACGCCATTGCCAGAGAACTGAAACCGATCTGCAATGTGATCGATATGGAAGAAAGCGTTCGGGCGTTGCAGCTCAACCGCCTTGTTCACCTCTATACCCAGTGCAGCGCTTCACTGAAGCCTGAAAAAAATAACGACGCGGCCGTTTTGAAAACACTCCATCCCACACCTGCGGTCGGCGGGGTACCAAAAGATGAAGCCCTTGAACAAATCATCCGGCTCGAACCTTTCAGCAGGGGATGGTATGCAGGGCCGGTTGGCTGGATCAGCCGTAACTCCGCTGAATTCGCTGTAGGCATTCGTTCCGCTGTTGGATCGGGAAACAAGGTTTACCTGTACTCGGGAGCCGGTCTTGTCAAGGGCTCCGACCCCGCATCCGAATGGGAAGAGGTAGACCATAAAATTGCAGACATACTCGCCATTACCCGCCAGAACGTATAGAGCGTGTTGAACCGTTGATTTGTAGACTACTGCCTGTCCTGAAATGTCCGGCCTTGAGCACCGAGCAGCCCGGCATCTCTTAGAGGTCAGCTATCGAGCCACTCACCTTTATTATGAACAACAAAGAAATCACCACCCTTTGGTGCAGACTGATCATTGAAGAACTTGGACGCCACGGCATACACCGTTTCTGTATTTCTCCGGGCTCAAGGTCTACTCCGCTCACCGCTGCAGCCGCCAGAAATGCCGGAACGCGCTGCACCATCTTTCCAGACGAACGGGCCGCCGCTTTTTTTGCTCTCGGGTTTGCCCGTGCAACCGGCAAACCGGCAGTACTGATCTGCACGTCGGGAACAGCGGTCGCCAACTATTTCCCCGCAGTTGTGGAAGCCTCCTTCAGCAACCTGCCGATACTTGTTCTTTCAGCAGACAGGCCATTTGAACTCTTTGAAACAGGGGCGAATCAGACCATACGTCAGCAAGGGCTTTTCGGCACCTATTCCCGATGGAACATCGAGTTGCCTGAACCTTCCGAAGCGATCCCGGCAGAGGCGTTACTCTCCACCATCGATTATGCCGTCGGGAGAAGTCTCGGATCACCTCCCGGACCTGTACATCTCAATATCCCTTTCAGGGAGCCGTTTGACCCTGTCAATCTCTCCGGACCGAAGCCCCGGGAAGCCTCTCTAACTCTGTGGAAACAGAACAATGAGCCATTGAACCGCTTTGCCCTGAGCAGGAAGATCGCTGACCGGGCGGTGGTCGATCGCACAAAAGCACTGCTGAAAAACGCTTCGTCCCCCCTTATCGTCGCAGGACAGCTTGATAGCCGAACGGATGCTGAAGCGATAGGATCACTTGCCGAAACCCTTGACATCCCGCTGTATGCGGATATATCCTCTCAGCTTCGTATGGACGATACGCACGCACCGCTTCAGCCGCTGCTGCTCTCAAAACGGTTCACAGCATCCTTCAATCCTGATCTCATCCTTCATTTCGGAGGAAAAATTGTCGGAAAACAACTTGCTATCACGATAAAAAACCGGGCACCGGAACACTTCATTGTCATTAACAATAGCTCCCGCCGCTACAACCCCGATCACAATGTGACCTTGCAGATCGAAGCCGAGCCAGGCGAATTCGCGAAGCTACTGGTTCCGGAGAAGAGCCGCTCCGGCAAGCATGAACGTTCTCTGAAGGCTCTGTCGGACGAGATCGAAAAAGAGCTCGACAATTACTGCGCGTCAGGAAAACCGCTTACAGAAATCTCCACAGCGAGAATCCTCTCAGGAATGATCCCTGAAAGTCACGGGCTGTTCATCGCCAACAGTATGCCGATCAGGGACATGGACACCTATGCCGCACTTCGAAAAAACGGTTCGGCACCACTATGCGCGATGAATCGCGGAGCCAGCGGTATCGACGGTAACATTGCAACAGCTGCAGGTCTGGCTCAGGGCCTCGGCACGCCGGTCACTCTTCTTATCGGAGACATCTCATTTCTGCACGACCTGAACTCGCTTACCCTGCTGCAGGGCATGGAGCAACCCCTGCATATTGTTGTTGTCAACAATAACGGTGGAGGAATTTTTTCTTTCCTGCCTGTCGCAACCGAGAAAGATATTTTTGAAACCAACTTCGGCACCCCTCAAAATTACAGTATACGTGCAGCTGCGGAAACTTTCGGTATCAGCTACAACAGCCCCTCTTCACCTGAAAGCTTCAAGGCATCGTATGCCGACTTGAGCAGATCCGCTGTATCAGGCATTATTGAAGTCAACGGTTCAAGAGAAGAGAACCTTGCGGAACATCGCAGGGTAAACAAACAACTGAGAAACATCATTGACCGGCATATATGAAGATTGTCACTTCCGGTTGTACGTTTCATGCCGCCGCTACCGGCAGGGGAAAACGAAACGGTATTTTTCTGCTGCATGGATTTCTGGGGTCAGGCAACGACTGGCAGTACTACGCCGACAGGCTGCGGGAAAATTTCGACTGTATCATGCCTGACCTGCCAGGCCACGGAACAACACTATCCACTGACATGACACCCCGATCCTTTGAAGAGATCGCCGGACAGCTTGCGGAAGCCGCGTCCCGATGTCATCCCTGCCCCCTCCATCTCGTGGGCTATTCCATGGGAGGACGGCTGGCTCTCTATCTTGCGCTTCACTATCCCGGGATCTTCAGGAGCGCGGTTATTATCTCCTCGTCGCCCGGCCTGAACACAGCCGCTGAACGCGACCGGAGAATGGAATCAGATTCCATACTCGCCGAGAGTATCCGGGATAACTATCACCGTTTCCTCGACAACTGGTACAACCTGACACTCTTCGAACCTCTCAAACAGCACCCTCTTTTTCCAGAAGTTCTGCAAAGGAGATACACGAACGACCCGGCGGCTCTTGCCGACGCGCTCGAAGAGATGAGTACCGGTCGTCAGCCCTCTTTGTGGGAAAAACTCCGTGAAAACAAGCTTCCTGTCAACTTTTTTGTCGGTGAAAAAGACACAAAATACGTTGAGATTGGCCGCCAAATGGTTAATTTATGCCCGTATTCGGAACTGGTCATCTTTCCCGGCTGCGGCCACACACTGCATATTGAAAACAGACCGCTGTTTCTCGACCGTCTGGTTGCGTTTTTAGCGCGCATACCGTGAACGGCACTCATTTATTAACAATAAAACACGGCATCATGAGTACTGTAAACTGGATACAGTCCGGTGATTTCACCGATATTTTCTACCATAAAGCTGATGGCATAGCCAAAATAACCATCAATCGTCCCGAGAGGCGCAACGCTTTCCGTCCGCAGACGGTCGTTGAAATGATTCAGGCCCTCGAAAACGCAAGGAATGACGAGAACATCGGCGTCATTATCCTGACAGGACAAGGCCCTCTGGCTTTCTGCTCGGGCGGCGATCAGAAAATCCGGGGCGACGCCGGATACGCGGACGAAAAAGGGGTCAACAGACTCAACGTGCTCGACTTCCAGCGCAACATCCGCACCTGCCCGAAACCGGTTATCGCCATGGTTGCCGGTTACGCGATCGGCGGGGGCCACGTTCTGCATATGCTCTGTGACCTGACCATTGCGGCTGAAAACGCTGTTTTCGGTCAGACAGGGCCGAAAGTAGGCTCCTTTGACGGGGGCTGGGGAGCAAGCTACATGGCCCGCCTTGTCGGTCAGAAAAAGGCTCGTGAGATCTGGTACCTCTGCCGCCAGTACAACGCGCAGGAAGCCCTCGACATGGGCCTCGTCAACACCGTTGTGCCTCTGGACAGACTTGAGGAAGAAACCGTTCAGTGGTGTCGTGAAATCCTGCAACATTCACCGCTCGCGATCAGATGCCTTAAATCAGCCCTGAACGCTGACTGCGACGGACAGGCCGGTTTGCAGGAACTTGCCGGAAATGCGACGCTGCTCTACTATATGAGCGAAGAGGCGCAGGAAGGAAAAAATGCTTTTGTTGAAAAACGTAAACCTGATTTCGGAAAATTCCCGAAAAGACCTTGAAGCCGCAAAACGCTTCCATATACCGCTATTCCATCCCTTTTGTCAGGCCGGTTCCCGTTCTCGGCAAAAGCCTCGACACAAGGGATGGTTTTGTTCTGGCCCTGAAGTCCGGAGACGGACTGCACACCGGCTTCGGAGAAATAGCACCTCTTCCGGGCCTTCATAAAGAATCACTCCCTGAAGCCCTTGAGCAATGCAAGTCGCTTCTCCTTTCGTCCGATCTTTCTTATGGCGGGCTATCGCTTGAAGATGCAGGCAAGCAGCTTCCCGAAAGCATATCCCCTTCCGTTCGAGCAGGCTTTGAGATGGCACTGCTCAACCTGCAGTCGGCTGCCTCGGGAGCACTTCCCTCACTCCCCGGCGCGCCGGAAGCAGCACGAAAACTGCCCCTTAACGCGCTGCTGTTCGGTGATGCGACTTCAGTGATCTCCATGGCAAAAGACTATTTCCGGAATGGATACCGCACCTTCAAGCTCAAAGTACAGGCCTCGGACCCAGGCCTTGCCGTCAAACAGGTGCTTGCGCTTCGCTCCGCCTTCGGCGGTGAGATTTCCCTGCGCCTCGACAGCAACCGGTCGTTCGATCTGGAGAAGGCCTGCCTCTTTTTCAACCGGATTCCGGCTGACAGCATCGAATACATCGAGGAACCGCTTGCCGATCCCTTCCTTATCCCGGAATTCTTCAGCCGTACCGGCATCCGCTCAGCGCTCGACGAATCACTCTGGATGAGCCCCGGCATATGGAACGGCATAGCACGCAACTGCCTCGGCGGCGTTGTCCTTAAACCGGCGCGTCTGGGAAGTTTCGCAACAACAGTGCGCCTGGCCAGGGAAGCTCGGGATGCAGGCATTGCCGCGGTCATAAGCGCCGCCTTCGAATCAGGCATCGCTCTGGGATTCTACGCTCATCTGGCATCTGTCCTATCGAAAAATCCGGACCCCTGCGGTCTTGATACCTTCAGGCAGCTCAGCCGGGACATCCTTTACAAACCGCTGCACGCCGAATCGGGCTGCCTCGATACCGAAACAGCTTACCGCAACAGCCTCAACCCGGATCTTTCGAGACTCAAACTCATTGAAGCATGGACCTTGTAGCGGCAGCGGCGAAAACATTCAGCGATAGCCCCGCGCTTGTCACTGGAAAAGAGATCCTCTCTTTTCACGACCTTGAGGCAACAACCACCCGTATCGCGCATACGCTTTCGCAACACGGCATCCGGAAAGGTGATGTCGTCGCGCTCTGCATGTCCAACAATCCTGAACTGCTGCTCCTGCTGCTCGCCCTGCTCAAAACCGAAGCAGTCAGTGCTCCGCTTAACTACCGTTTTCCCGCCCCCCGGCTCCAGGCCTTGCTGCCCCGCCTGAACCCTTCGCTGCTTATCGGCCCTGAAACACTGACAGGAACGCTCTCTTTTCCAGCCAAACTGACACCGGAGGAAATCCTTGCGGAGATCGACACTGAAATACCGCTTCCCCGACAGTTCAACACTTCAACAACTCAACAATTCAACAATTCAACACCTCAACACCTCAACACTCCCCTCTCCATCATTCATACATCCTCCAGCACCGGCAACCCCAAAGCCGCGCTGCACTCCTTCGGCAACCACTATTACAGCGCACTCGGTGCCAACGAAAACCTCCCTTTCGGCCCCGGCGACTGCTGGCTTCTCTCCCTGCCGCTTTTTCACATCGGGGGCTACGCACTACTTATCCGCTCGCTGCTTGGAGGAGGAGCGCTTGCCGTCGCTGAAGCCGGCACGCCGATCCGGGATGCCCTGCATGATTTTCAACTGTCGCATCTGTCTCTCGTCCCTACGCAACTCTACCGGATGCTTCATGACGATGAAACCCTGAAAAAGCTGCAGCGCCTCAAAGCTGTTCTGCTGGGAGGAAGTGCCGTGGAACCGGCGTTGCTCACCGAAGCATCGGCTGCCGGATTACCGGTCTACCTGACCTACGGGTCAACCGAGATGAGCTCACAGATAGCGACCACTCCCGGTCCGACAAGCACCATTACCGCCGGAAAGGTGCTTCCGTACCGAAAACTCGCCATCGGATCCGGCAACGAGATTCTCTTCAAGGGCCCCTGCCTTTTTCAGGGATATCTTTCCGGAAAAGGGCCGGTTCTCGATACCGATGCTTCAGGCTGGTACCATACAGGAGATACCGGTATACTCTCACCGGACGGAGAACTGCAGGTCACCGGAAGAATGGACAACATGTTCATTTCAGGAGGGGAAAACATCCATCCGGAGGAAATCGAGCGCGCCCTCTGCTCGCTCACCGGGATACTCAGGGCAATCGTCGTCCCTGCATCAGATCCGGAATACGGCATGAGGCCGAAAGCGTATATCGAGACAGCTGAAAACGCTCCGAACGATCAGAAAATCATCGACACCCTGTCACGTGAAATCGGAAAGATAAAAACCCCCGTCGCCATAACCCGTATCGATGCATGGAGCCTGCTGCCGGGAACGGAGAAAATCGATCGGGAATACTACAAAGGTCTTGACAATCGCTCAACCTAAGGAAAAAAGCAGGAAAGCTTCTTGAGATTCCAGTAACTGTTTATTACAGAGAGAACGTTACAATAGATCAATATGCCGGGAAATAATCGTCCTCATCTTTTATATTTATACTGTATACATAATTCCCTCCGGCTGAAGTAACAAGTAGTTGCATACTTCAATCAATATTTTACGCTCTATGCACTATCACATTGAAAAAGCCTCTCCTGATGATTATTCGGCAATACTTGACATCATGGAGATCTGGAACATGCATCATGTTCCTTCAGAAGAAATGTCCGAACTTGATATCTCCTGTTTTTTCGTCGCGCGTGTTTCAGGGCATATCGCCGGGGCTGCCGGTTACAAACTTCTGTCACCCGAAAAAGGGAAAACGACTCTTCTCGGGATCAGACCGGAATTTTCAGGTATGGGACTGGGCAGAGCGCTTCAGGATGCCCGGCTCGAAGCCATGTATGCAAAAGGGATCAAACGGGTCGAGACAAACGCCGATCGGCAGGAAACCATCATATGGTATAAAAAACACTACGGCTATCATCAAACAGGGTCGCTGAAGAAGGTCTGTGATTTCAGCCTTTCTGACGTCGATCACTGGACTACGCTTGAGATGAACCTTGAAGCATACATGCTTTCAAGAAAAACGCATCAGGAATATCGAAGCAACTATATTGCGAAAAACGATCCCCACCCGCTCTCTCCCTACGATCCATTGATCATCAATGCCTGCCTGACCGGCATGATACCCACGAAATTCAGTAACCCTCATGTTCCCATCTATCCTGATGAAATCATTGAAAATGCTGTCCGGGTACATGATGCAGGGGCAAGAATCGTTCATCTGCACGCGAGAGACGAGAAAGGCGAACCTACTCCTGATGCGAAATACTATGAAAAGATTATTCAGGGCATACGGGAGGAAAGACCCGGCATGGTATGCTGTGTGACAACTTCGGGAAGAAACTGGAAATCTTTCGAACAGCGATCAGAGGTACTGCACTTACATGGGAAGGCAAAACCGGATATGGCCAGTCTGACACTTGGATCACTGAATTTCTTTACCGGTCCCAGTGTCAGTTCCATTGAAATGATCGAACGCCTTGCCATCACCATGTATGAACGGAATATCAAACCGGAACTTGAGGTGTTCGATACCGGAATGATCACGCTCGCCAAATATCTTGAAAGAAACCGGCTGCTGTCAGGAAAAAAGTATTTCAATCTTCTGTTCGGCAATATCAATACCGCTCCGGCGACAATTTCAAGCCTTGCCTTGATGACTCAAGCTCTTCCGGATAATTCAATCTGGGCGGGAACCGGCCTGGGACAGTTTCAGCTCCCAATGAATGCGGCTGCGATTATCGCAGGGGGACATGTACGGGTTGGTATAGAAGATGCGATCTATTTTGACTATGGAAAAGAAAGACTTGCCACAAATGAGCAACTTGTTAAAAGAGTAGCAAGGATCGCTGAAGAAATGCAACGGCCTCTTGCGACCACTGAGGAAACAAGGAAACTCATTGGGTTGGAAAACCAGGAATAACGAGTACCTGACAATAGACGAAAAACGTTTTTACAATCAATAGAACGCGCGCCCTATGAGAAAGTGCAAAACATCCGGTTCCGCAGACCGGCATACATACAGAAATAACCATACAGCCGGACGATTTCCGACTGTCAGGCGCCGTAGCAACGGTTGTTGTCCGGGAGGCAGTCTATGAACCTCTCTGCAACAGATACAACATGGAGTCTTGCTGACAAATCAGTTTCGCTCAATGGCTGCGGCTTCGGCAGCAACTATCCTGTCGTACTGATCTCCCTGACCGGTCGAGCACTGACAAAAGAACAGCTCGCCGGTCTTTCAGAATTGCTCCATGAGACGCTGCCGTCTTCAGACATACTGCCTCTGCTCCGGCAAACCGGCAAGGAGAACGCGTTCCGTACATCTCTTGAATGGCTTCTGCACACTCTGCATCAGGCGCAGAGAGAGGCCGACCTTCCGATTTATGAACTCGGGGGTGTTCTCTCTGTGGATCCTCCGCATGCAAGACTTTTCCTGCCCTCGGTTATACACAGTGTAAAACCTCTGCTTGAACTGCTGCGCACCATACTGGAATTGATGGAACACCAGGTTCGAGGAAAATATCCTCAGAAGCAGTTGAAGCGACTGGTTAACAACTTGACCGACCTGCAGAAAACAAGCCCTCAGGGTTCAAATATTCCGTTGTTTGTCAAAACCTCCTGTGAGATGGGCATACCGTTTCAGGAACTTCCCTCCGGAGTGATTCAATACGGACAGGGTAGTCGCGGTCACTGGCTGTTCAGCTCCTTCACTGAAAATACAGCGTTTCTTTCAGCGCAGATAGCAAGGAACAAACCGCTTGCCGGAAAGATGTTACGCCAGGCAGGCTTACCGGTTTCCGACAGTAAAATAGCGACAACCCTTGACAGGACATTGAGAGCTGCCGAAGAGCTGGGATACCCTGTGGTGGTAAAACCGGCTGACCTTGATGCGGGAAAGGGGGTATCTGCCGGACTGCTGAATCCTGAAGAAGTTACAAGAGCGTTCAACGCCGCTCAGAAACTATCCAGAAACATTCTTGTCGAAAAACATTTCGAAGGAAGGGACTATCGCGTGACGGTTTTTCAGAACGAGGTCATCTGGGCAGTTGAGCGAGTCCCTGGCGGAGTGACGGGAGACGGGCAGCACACAATCCGGGAACTGGTCGGGCAGCTCAATGCCGACCCGAACCGGGGCGAAGGAAAACACGCGAAATTACAACGATTGATGTGGAATGACGAGGCCATCTCCTTGCTGAAACAATCGGGTATGGACGCATCGTCCGTACCGGAAAAGGGAACGTTCATCCGTTTGCGACGTACGGCCAATGTAGCAGCGGGCGGAACACCGGTCGGAGTATTTGACAAGATTCACTCCGATAATAAACATCTTGCGATTCGGACAGCACAGGCATTGCGTCTCGATTTGGCCGGCGTTGACATCCTGATACCTGACATAGCCCGGTCCTGGCATGAGACCGGCGCGATTATCTGCGAGGTAAATGCCTCTCCCAGCCTGGGAACCATAACAAAAGGAAATTTATTCTCTCTGATTCTGAGGAAAGTGATACCGGGCAATGGCCGCATTCCCATTGCTCTGGTTTTAGGCGATCAGCCATCCTCTACCCTGCTGAGCGATATTGAAGGGCATCTGCTGAAACAGGGAATAACCGCAGGATGTCATGATACCAAAGGCGTCAGAGTGAACGGAGAGGCAATCAAGAGCGGCTTTGTCGAACTGTTTGACGCCGGGAAGATGCTGAATGTCGACACAACTGTCGACACCATACTTCTGAGCCTGGACAATGACAGTGTTCTCCGAACAGGGCTGCCGTTTGCCCGGTTCGACCTGCTGGTGCTAGCCGGAGAGCTTGCAACAGAAGATTCCATGACTGAAATCCTGGATATGATACTACCGGCCTGTGACGGAAAAATCATATCCATTGAAGGATCGAAACCGGAAGAAAAAAGCTATGGTCTGATGACACATAGCGGTTGGGAACAACCGGTGTCCTCAGACGTCGCGGCTGAAAAAATAGTCTCTGAAATGATCGCATGCTCAAGCAAACATCTCCAGACTGACGCGACAGAAGAATAGCGGCGTCTCCATGTTTCTGAACACCTGTCAATGCAGCGCCGGATAGTCGGTATATCCCTTCGGGCCTGGTGAATACGCGGTACTCATATCGGGCTGGTTCACAGCCGCGCCTGTTTTCCAGCGCTCGACAAGGTCGGGATTGGCCAGGAAAGGCCTCCCGACAGCTATGAGATCGCATTTCTTCGCGTCCAGATCGCTTTCAGCCCGCTCAGCATCGTAGCCGCCGGAAAGTATCAGCGCTCCGTCAAACTCCCTTCTGAAAGTTCCCTTGATGGAATCAGGCACCACCGGCGCGCCCATTGACGAGTGATCGACGAGATGAATGTATGCTGGCCCGGCAACGTTGAGCTGTCGGGCAAGATAGCCGTACTCCTCTTCCATCGCGTCGTAGAGCGGCATATCGTTGAACACGCCGAACGGAGAAAGGCGAATACCGACCCGCTCTTTGCCGATAGCGCCGGTCACCGCCTCGACAACTTCCAGCATGAAACGCGCACGGTTCTCTATCGCCCCACCGTAACTGTCGCTACGCCGGTTGGTGTTCGGTCGAATGAACTGCTCGACAAGATAACCGTTTGCCCCGTGAAGCTCTATGCCGTCAAAACCCGCTATAAAGGCACTCCTGGCAGCCTGGGCATACTCTTCTACGGTGGCGCTGATATCCTCTTCGCTCATAACTTCTGGCACCGGATAGGAGTGCATTCCGTCCTTATCCGTATACATCTCGCCGGATGCCCCAACGGCTGACGGTGCCATGATGCGAGCTCCGTCGGGCATATTGATGGGATGGGCTATCCGTCCGCAGTGCATGAGCTGCAGAAAAATTTTTGCACCTTTCCTGTGCACCGCTCCGGTTACCGCTTTCCATCCTTCTGTCTGGGCACAGGAAAATATTCCCGGAATACGCGGGTATCCCAGACCGTTCGGAGAGGGTGAAGTGCCTTCGGTAATAATGAGACCTGCGGTTGCACGCTGCCCGTAGTATTCAACCATGAGCGGGTTGGGTACATTACCGGTCGCGCGGCTACGCGTCATTGGCGCCATCACCAGATGATTCTGAAGCGCCAGAGGCCCGAGCGTGGTCGGGGAATAGAGCAGAGACATGGCAGAGTCCTTGTTAGAGTGTTTTCCTTCTTTTTCAAAAGGTCTAACACTCTAACGCACAGCAGGCACATTCAGTTTTCCGAAACACAAGACAATCGTCAATACTCAAGGGCACCTCTATTAATTGTAGTGAGCGAGCTGAAGACAAGGCGGACGGAGCACAGAAACCGGAGTGTACACAGAGTACATGAGGATTTCGAGCACCGACCAACGAAGTATTCGGGTCGCGCAACAAATTAATAGAGGTGCCCTCAAGGGTACCTCACGCTCTGGCTGCCTGACGCTTCAGTATCCAGACCACAATAACCCCGCCCAGGCCGGCGACAGGCGCATAGATGACAATGGTTATGACAAGACTGAGAAGATAGTCCACAAAGCTCATCTCCAGGGGAGCGCGCAGCATTTCCTGAAACTGACTGATGCGCGTGTCCTGTTCAGGGGAAACTCCTTTCAGCTGATCGCTGATATACAGAAACTCTTCCGTCCCCGGGCGGTAATCAAAAACCGTAATCAGTATGTAACCGGCCGTAACCGACAAAATGCTGCCCAGAACACCCGCGTAGCCTGAAAAAGTAAACGCTTCCGGCAGAGAGAGCTTTTGCTGACAGGTAATGATATAGTAGTAGGCAGACAGAGCTCCCGCACTGAGGATCCCTGCAAAAAAGAACATGTTGACGATCGTAAGCAGCGGTACCGTTGTGGTGACAACAATCACCAACGCGCCATAACCCAGGGCTTTGCTTCTTTCCTCTGAACGCTGCATGTTAACCGAGCACCTCGTCAAGGAAGTCGTCCATGGTATAGAAACCCGGCTGCTCCGTATGCTTTTGCGCAAGCCATTTCCCTGCCTGGACCGCGCCTCCGGCAAATCCTTTCCGGTTGCGAGCGGTATGCGAGACAACGATATCATCAGATTCGGAATTGATAGCGGCCGCATGCTGCCCGAATACGGAACCAAGCCTGATTGCCGCCACCTGCAGTTCATCGGGCTCGATTTTCCGATCGGTCGAAAGCTGGCTGATTATCGACTTCTTGCGCGAATTAGCTTCAAGAATCATCTCAGCCGCCCTCAGCGCTGTGCCGCTCGGGAAATCCGCCTTGGCGGTATGGTGCTGTTCCGAAAACGCGATATCGAAATCCTCGAAAGGAGCTATCATACGCGCAGCCTCTCGAACCGTACGAAGAAAAACGTTGACGCCAAGTGAAAAATTCGCCGAGTAGAGAAGAGAAGATCCTGACTTCTCTACCATACTTCTGACTATGGACATCTCTCTGTCCCACCCGGTCGTTCCAACGACCACGGGAACCCGGGAAGCGAGCATCGCAGGAAGGTTCACAAGAAACGCGTCACGAACGGTAAAATCCACAATAACGTCACTGCCTGAAAAACTTTGTTCCGAAATTTCAGCATCGACATCGAGGATATCATGAACCGTATGCTCACCCGAGGCTTCTATCGCGCCCAAAACCTGCTGCCCCATTCTGCCGTTTCCGACAAGCGTGTACTTCATAAAAAACAAGTCAAAATTCAAAAGTAAAAAATCAAAAAGGCTTGACTGCCGTATAGATTGAGAGCTGAATGGCCAGCAATCGAAACCTGGTCTAGTCTAGAATCTCAAACTGACGCTGAGCGAAGGCGTGGGGTCTTCAGGGCCATAAACCGATGAAATCCCTTCTTCCGATATCGCGTCGAAATCATACAGATGCGCATCGACATAAGCGTCGACAATTCCGGCGACATAGGCAAGAACAAGAAACAGCAGCTGTTGATTACGTTTTTTCTGATATCTGTCCCGCTCACTCTGGTAAAATGATGCCTGCGGACCATCCGGATCCGCGACGTATTGCGCCCTGAACGTATCATAACTGTCATTGAAATCCAATGCCGTATAGCCGAAATAGCCCAAAAGCCCGTAAAGCACGGGGACTTTCCATATCGCACCGTTGTATATCTGTCCGTATCCGGGAAGAACAGCAGAAATCATAGCGACTTTCCACGGCTGCATTCGCCTGCTCTCCTCTTCTTCCTGTTGCGAAGGGTCTTCATCCGATTGAGCAAAGAGAGCGCTCTGGATCGAGCCTGCGGTAGCCCTGCTGTCGGGAAACGCCTGTTCTTCGGCAAAAGCGGGCACCACAGCCGTCGCGCTGAACAGAACAGTAAGAAGTAGCGAACGTAACCGGAAACCGCTATTCATAGTGTCGGGATTTATTGATTTGCACAGGTTCAGAAATCAGTCACGGAAATCAGGAATTTTGTCGAATGCAGACATACGAT
The DNA here is from genome assembly GCA_016776555.1 of Chlorobium phaeobacteroides. GTDB lineage: Bacteria > Bacteroidota > Chlorobiia > Chlorobiales > Chlorobiaceae > Prosthecochloris > Prosthecochloris phaeobacteroides_A. The sequence continues at coordinate 31,452 of JADHTF010000002.1, read as the reverse complement.
GCGGAGCCTCAGGGCTCCGTCTGTCGAACGTACCGAAGTTCAGGAGTGCATGATATCAAGAATCCGCTCGAGATCGTCCGGAGAAAAGTACTGGATATGAATTTCTCCTTTGCCCTTGTTTTTTTCAACAATCCTGACTTTGGTTGCAAAACGATCCCTCAAACGGGACTCAAGATGGCTGAAGTCATCGCTCGCACGATCCTTGATTGCCGGTTTTGGTTCATCACGGAACATCCTGTTGACAAGATCCTCTGTCTGGCGAACGGATAACTTGTTACGGATGATCAGTTTCCAGACCTTCACCTGCTGCTTCTGGTTTGGCAGATTGATAAGCGCCCTGGCATGTCCTGAGGATATCTTCTTCTGGCGGATACTTTCCTGGATCGATGCAGGCAGTTTTAACAGTCTTAAAAAATTGCTGATTGTCGAGCGGTTCTTGCCGACTTTCTGGGCGATCTCGTCCTGGGTAAGATTACAGGTGGTAACCAGACTTTTTAAGGCTATTGCGATTTCGATGGCATTGAGGTCCTCTCGCTGAATATTTTCAATCAACGCCATTTCAAGCTTTCCCGCGTCCTCACCGGCTTCGATAATATAGCCCGGAATGAACTTGAAGCCAGCTTTTCGCACCGCCCGCAGGCGCCGCTCACCACTTATCAGCTGATACCCGTCCCCATCCCTGCTGACGGTTACCGGCTGTATAACCCCATTTTCGAGAATAGAATTTTTCAGTTCTTCCAGCGCATTCTCATCGAAATCTTTTCTCGGCTGAAACGGGTTTACCCTGACTTTTTCAACAGGCAGACTTCCTATAAAGCCCGCGTGAGACCGGGAATCGTTGTCAGTTTTATTCAGAGGGACAAACCCTTCATCAGGGATCAGTGCTTTCAGACCTTTTCCCAAAGCTTTTTTAGTCATAATCCCAACAAACTGTGATAACAAGCCGGGCGCCTACTTTCGCCTGACCTTGAATTTTCTGATATTGCCGTCTCTCTCGAAAATTTCCTGTGCAAGATCGAGATAATCCTTTGATCCCAGACTCTGGGCATCATAGAGCAAAGCCGGTTTGCCATGACTGGGAGCTTCGGAAAGACGGACGTTTCTTCGGATATAGGTTGCATACACCTTATCCTTAAAATGCTTTTTCACCTCTTCGGCGACTTGACCCGCGAGGCGCAGGCGGGAATCGAACATGGTCATGAGCACCCCTTCGATCGAGAGCCGCGGATTAAGATGCTTTCTGACAATACTTATGGTATTGAGCAATTTACCAAGACCTTCAAGCGCATAATATTCAGCCTGTACCGGAATAAGCACGGAATCTGCTGCCGTCAGGGAGTTGAGCGTTATCAATCCAAGTGAAGGCGGACAATCGATAATGATATAATCATATTTTTCCCTGACCTTTTCGAGCGCTTTCTGCATCACGTACTCCCTCTCGCGCATATTGACCAGTTCAACCTCCATACCGACCAGATTCACGTTTGAGGGAAGTACATCCAGATATTCAAGACTTGATGAGCGTATCGCCTCATTGATATCCCCTCCCTGAACCATAACATGATAGAAGGTATTCTCAATCTCGTCTTCGGTATCGAGACCGAATCCCGATGTGGCATTTGCCTGCGGATCAATATCTATAAGCAGGGTTTTGAACTCGGAAATAGCAATAGAAGCCGCTATATTGACTGCCGTAGTAGTCTTGCCGACCCCTCCTTTCTGATTTGCTATCGCTATTACTCTGCCCATCTTGACACTGAGGATATTTGCTGCTGTTGTTCTTCAGTAATGACTTGCTAAATTATAATACATGATTCTTCTATTACAAACCTAATTTGATCGATTGTTCAGGCATCCCGGAATTACCGTAAAACAGATATCCGACCTGATCACTCCGCTCAGGATAAACATAACATCATTATGACTCAATGGAAAAACTGGGAGAAGATTTTTTCACAAAGCCGACACTGATGCTGGCTGAACTTCTTCTCGGCAAGATTTTTGTACACAACACCGGAGATGGGCGCTGTTACAGGGGAAAAATCGTTGAAACAGAGGCTTATCTTGCCGAAGGCGATGAAGCCTGTCATGCTTACCGGGGTATGACAAAAAGAAACAGGCCCATGTACGGATCTCCGGGAACGCTCTACGTATACTTTTCCTATGGCTGTCACCACTTGATGAACATTGTCACGGAGCCCGCAGGAGTTGCCGGAGCGGTGCTGATCAGGGCCATGGAACCGATTGAAGGTCTGGAGGACATGAAAAGAAACCGGGGTCTTGAACGGACGGTCGATCTATTGAACGGCCCGGGCAAACTCACACGAGCCATGGAAATAACCCTTTCGCATAACGGAGCGTCTCTCTCAGGAGACACGGTGTTCATTGAAAAAAGAGAAGATACGGCTCCGCACAAGATCTGTTCATCGAAAAGAATAGGCATAACAAAAAGCACCGGTCTCTTATGGAGACGCTACGTGTCCGACAGTTTTTTTGTATCCGGTAAAAAAGCCGGAAAAGCATGTTGAAATACAACTAATTGAGTTGGATAGTTGAAAAAATTTTTCCTTTTTTAGTCATATTCTCAAAAATTCCTTGCCATGATCGGGACTCCAATCCTACCTGAAATAAGAGAGCTGATCGAGCGCAGAAATTTCAGCGCGCTGCAACGGATCTTCACTGATTGGCTTCCGGTCGACCTTGCCGAACTTATTTCCGATCTGCCGGAAAATGAACAGGGAATTCTTTACAGACTTCTCCCGAGAGAAGCGGCCACCGAAACGTTCGAATATCTTGATATCGACGCTCAGCAGAATCTGCTCAACGCGCTTACCAAGAAAGATGTCACTCACATCCTCAACAGCATGTCTCCGGACGATCGCACGGAGATGCTCGAAGAACTCCCGAGCAATGTCGTCCAGGAACTGTTGAAACTCCTCTCGTTCGAGGAATTCAAAATCGCAAAGACACTGCTCGCATATTCAGAAGACAGTGTCGGACGTCTGATGTCACCTGACTACATCAGCGTCAAGAAAGACTGGACCATCACACAGGTACTCGAGTATATCCGCAAATTCGGTCACGACAGCGAGACCCTGAACGTCATCTACGTCATCGACGACTACGGCAAGCTTATCGGAGAACTGGCTTCACGTGAGCTGCTGCTCTCCCAGCCGGACAAACAGGTAAAAGAGCTTATTTCAGAGGAAAAAATCATCACGCTGACCGCCACCCAGGATCAGCAGGAAGCACTTGAAACATTTAAACGCTATGACCGGGTCGCGCTGCCTGTTGTCGATTCCAACGGCTACCTGATCGGCATTGTCACGGTCGATGACATGCTTGATGTCGCTGAAGAGGAATTGACGGAGGATATCCAGAAGTTCGGTGGTATCGAAGCCCTTGAAGAGCCTTACATGGACATCCCTCTTCTACAGGTCATAAAAAAGCGGGGCGTCTGGCTTATTGTGCTTTTCCTCGGTGAAATGCTGACCGCTTCAGCGATGGCATTTTTCGAAGACGAGCTTGCAAAAGCGATTGTTCTGGCGACCTTCATTCCGCTGATTATCTCGAGCGGCGGCAATTCCGGTTCGCAGGCTGCCACGCTGATCATACGGGCCCTCGCTCTCGGCGAAATAACCGTCAAGGACTGGTGGAGGATTATGAGAAGAGAGATTCTCTCTGGCCTCGCGCTCGGAAGCATTCTGGGCCTCATCGGTGTTTTCAGGGTTGTTTTGTGGTCGTTCATTCTCGGGACCTATAACATAGAATGGCTTTCCGTCGGCTATACCGTGGGAATATCACTTGTCGGTGTCGTTCTCCTCGGGACACTTGCCGGTTCGATGCTTCCGCTTCTCCTGCAGCGATGGGGCCTTGACCCGGCAACATCTTCCGCGCCTTTTGTCGCAACAATCGTCGATGTCGCGGGCATTATCATCTATTTCAGTGTAGCCACCGTCCTGCTGAGCGGGATATTGCTTTGAGGATTGCTGAAATCGTTGAACTGTTGACAACAAGCCGAATCATCAACAACTACTACCGAACACTGTGCAAGCTGAAAGAGAATCACTCGACTTTGATATTGTGTTCGTGGGCGCCGGACCGGCAAACCTCACTGCGGCCATTGACCTGCAACGCCTGATTAACCGGCATAATGCATCGGCGACAACAATCCTCGAACCTGAAATTGCGATACTCGAGAAAGGCCGGTACGTGGGAGCTCACCTTCTTTCCGGCGCAATTCTCGATCCTGCCGTATTCAATCAGTTCATGCCCGATTTCCTCCAAAGAGGATGCCCGCTCGAAGCCGAAGTCACCCGGGATTCGGCCTGGTTTCTCTTCGGACAGAAAAAAATCCAGATACCCTATCTTCCCGAACCGTTCCGCAACAGGGGCAACAGACTTGTCTCTCTGAGTAAACTCGGAGCATGGCTGGCAGGAGAAGCTGAATCGCTGGGCATCAACATATTCGACAACACCGCCGCGGTTGAACCGGTCATCGAAAACGGCCGCGTAACAGGGGTCATAACGGACGACAAGGGAATCGACAAAGCGGGAAACGCCAAATCAGGAGCGGAACCAGGAATGCGGCTCAACGCGAAAACTGTCGTGGTGGGTGAAGGTTCTCACGGCTCGATTTTCCGCAAGCTCGATCGTGCGTTCGCTCTTTCGGAAGAGAGCCGGAAGCAGATCTATGAAACCGGTGTCAAGGAGTTTTGGAAAATACCTGAAGGCAGAATCGAGGCCGGTGAGGTCCGGCACACGTTCGGCTATCCGCTGCCTTCATCGATATACGGAGGAGGCTGGCTCTATGCGTTCTCTGATACGGAGGTATCCCTCGGGTTTGTCACTTCAGCTGAACCGGAGCGGCCGGAAGTGGATTCCCACTACAATCTGCAGCTGTTCAAACAACATCCGTTCATTAGCTCCATCATCCGGGACGGACAACTGATGGAGTTTGGCGCCAAGACCATTACATCAGGAGGTTTCCATGCTATGCCGAAGCCTTCAGGGCCCGGATTTCTGCTTACCGGAGAAACCGCCGGTCTGGTAAACATGCAGCGTCTGAAAGGCCTTCACCTGGCAATGCAGTCAGGGATTATGGCAGCAGAGACACTCTTTGCCTCTCTGCTGACGGATGACTTTTCAGAGAAAGCGCTCCATTCCTATCGCGAACGCCTTGAAAATTCCGAAGCATACAAAGAGATGCATATGGCGGGAAATTACCGGCAGGCATTTGAAAACGGTCTCTATACAGGACTCATGCAGGCAGGTCTTTCTTTGAAAATACCCGGCCTCCTGCCCTCGGAAAAAGCCGCAGCTTCAGCAGAAAACAAACCGGATACCGGCAAAAAGCACTACTTGAAGTGGATACAGAAAAAAGCCGCATTCAGGCCTGACGACGCATTGACCTTCTCAAAAAGCACCGACCTCTATGCCTCAGGAACGGTACATGAAGAAGACCAACCCTGCCATCTGCTGATAACAACAGAGGACATAACCGATATCTGCCTGAAAAAATGTACTGAAGCGTTCGGTAACCCCTGCCAGCATTTCTGCCCGGCAGGAGTCTACGAAATCAATCATGACGCCGATCCGTTTCTCAGACTGTCGCCTTCGAACTGCCTGCACTGTAAAACCTGTGAAATCATCGATCCGTATGGCAGTATTACCTGGGTGCCTCCGGAGGGCGGCGGCGGCCCCGGTTACAGATCAAGCTGAAATGATGAAGGACAAAGAACATGTCATCGTTGGTATTTCCGGCGGCGTTGATTCCGCTGTGGCTGCCTGCATACTCATTGAGAATGGGTACAGGGTTACAGGCCTGCATATCAAGGTACTGGATCATTCGGATGACAGTCTGCATCTTGAAAAATCTCCATTGATCATCAGTGACCGGAAAGAATTCCGTTTTCCGGTTTTCTCGCTCAACCTGAGCGGCAGCTTTCGCAGGGATGTCATTGACTATTTCCTGCAGGATTATCTTTCCGGCAGGACGCCCAACCCCTGTATGGTATGCAACAAACTGATCAAATGGAAAGGGCTCCTCAAAGGAGCGGATCTTCTGCAGGCAACCCTCGTCGCCACAGGACATTACGCCAGAATTGACTGTGGCCGCGAAAAATGCCGTCTTTTGAAAGGAACTGACAGTCAGAAAGACCAGAGTTATTTTCTCTGGATGCTCAGCAGCGAAGAGCTCTCAAAAACCCTTCTGCCGGTCGGCAATCTCACCAAACAGGAAGTACGGGAGCTTGCCCGCAGGTTCGGTGTCAGAGCCGCGGAGAAAAAGGAGAGCCAGGAGATATGTTTTGTCCCGGATAACGACTACAGGGAAGTAGTGAAGTCGTCCCGACCCGGCCTTGCCGAAAAACTGACCGGAGGAGAGATCATCGACACCGAAGGAAAGGTTATCGGCCATCATGCCGGTTATCCATTCTACACTATCGGACAGCGAAAAGGGCTCGGCATATCATCCCCGGAACCACTCTACGTCAACCGGCTGGACCCGGAAAAGAACAGGATCCGGGTTGGCGGCAAAGCAATGCTTCAATGCAGAAAACTGATCGCCGGTCAGATGAACTGGACCGGCATCAGCCCTCCGGAAACATCGACGAGAGCCGCCGCGCGAATACGATACCGTGATACCGGGGAAGCATGCACCATCGTACCGGTCGAAAAAGAGAGATTTGAGGTGATTTTCGACAAACCGAAACAATCGGTAACTCCCGGCCAGGCTGTCGTATTCTACAGAGACGACGAAGTTATCGGCGGCGGGATCATCGTTGAGGCAATAAGCGAATGAGTAGGTAGTGGGAAATGACTATTGACTATTGAATAATGGAAGATGGGGAGAGTTCTCAGTTCTGAGTGCTGAGCGATGAGGGGAAATGACTATTGACAATTGAATAGTGAATAATGAGGGATAGCCTGGAGGAATCCGGAAGCCAGAATCGAGAGACGAGAAGAGAGAATGGCAGGAAATGGCGAATGTCTGTTTACTGTTGAATAATGGAAGATGGGTGATTGGCAGGGGCGGCCACTGAGCCATTTGGCCAGTAAGCTATCCAGCCATTTTATCCTTACCCTCGTCTCTTTGCTCTTGACTCTTTTCTCTCGAAGTTTATCTTCTCCCTGGTCACTTTCTTTTCCCTTTTGCCTTTTGCCTTTTGACTCTTGTCACTTTCTTCACTCGTTACTCGTCACTTTTAACTTTTAACTTTTGCCTTACAATCTCACCCATGCTTCAGCGAAAACATTCGGAACTTACCTACCTTGACAGTCCTTCGCTGTCAGAAGAGAAGAGTGACATCCTGGTTATGCTTCACGGCTACGGCAGTAATGAAAAAGATCTCATACAGCTTGCTTCTCTGCTCGACAACGACCTGCGAAGTATAAGTCCCAGGGCGCCCCTGCAGCTCGCTCCTGAAATGTACGGCTGGTTTCCTCTTGAGTTTACCAGCGAAGGAATCAGCGTGGACAGGGAAAAAGCACGATCGGCAAAGGAAACGCTTCTTGCCTTTCTTCGTCGTATTATCGAGGAATACAAGCCCCCTGAAGGAAAAATCTGGCTCATGGGATTCAGTCAGGGTTCGGTTATGGCTTACCTTTCCGCGCTTGCTGAACCATCCCTCTTTCATGGAATTATCGCTCTGAGCGGCCAGTTTCCCGACCGATCCTCGCTCTTCAACAGGGATCCCGAGCGTTTCAGAACGCTTCCGTTTCTTGTTGTTCACGGGCTCTATGACGACGTTCTTCCGGTATCCAACGGCAGAATATCCGAAGCCTGGCTTAAAGATCATCTGGACTCGCTTACCTACAGGGAGTATGCCATGGGACATGAGATCAACGCTGAAACACTTGAGACGATCCGGCAGTGGCTCTCCCGCATGCGCTCCGGGGCTGCCGGGAGATGAGCCTGCGTTAGCGTGAAAACAGGTAATTGATGGAGAATGCGTATATTCATCCTTTTATTTTTATGAACGTAATTCGAGACAATGAAGGAATCGCTGGCAAGCTTACTTGAAAAAAGAATACTTGTACTGGATGGCGCTATGGGCACCTTGATCCAGACATACAAACTCGAAGAAAACGATTACAGGGGAGAACGATTTGCCTCACACGGTCATTCCCTGAAAGGCAATAATGACATCCTCGTTTTAACGCAGCCTGATATCATTCATGCGATACATTGCGAATTCCTCGAAGCAGGCTCCGATATTATCGAAACCAACACCTTCAACGCCAATCCGGTCTCCCAGTCCGATTACGGTACTGAAAACCTTGTAAAACACATCAACCTCGAAGCCGCGCGTCTCGCACGGAAGGCAGCAGATGCCTATAGCCTGAAAGATCCGTCAAAACCCCGTTTCGTCGCAGGCTCGATAGGCCCCACAAACAAAACACTCTCGCTCTCCCCTGATGTCAATAACCCGGGATATCGGGCGGTATCGTTCAAGGAAATGGCAGACAACTACCGCGAACAGCTTGAAGGCCTGATCGAGGGCGGCGTTGATCTTCTGCTTGTTGAAACGGTGTTCGATACGCTGAACTGCAAAGCCGCGATTTTGGCCATTGAAGAGATATCGAGAGAAAAAGGGGTACGGCTGCCGATCATGATATCGGGCACTATAGTCGATGCGAGCGGGCGGACACTTTCCGGCCAGACGACCGAAGCGTTCTGGATTTCAGTAGCACACACGCCCGGCCTGCTGAGTGTCGGGCTCAACTGTGCTCTTGGCGCAAAGCAGATGAGACCCTTTCTCGAAGCACTCTCTCATGTCGCAGGAAGTCTGGTCAGTGTCTACCCGAACGCCGGCCTGCCTAATGAGTTCGGCGAATACGACGACAGCCCTGAATATATGGCTTCACAGATCGCTGATTTCGCGCAGTCCGGTTTTGTCAACATTGTCGGAGGATGCTGCGGCACCAAGCCGGAACATATCAGGGCCATCGCTGAAACGGTTGCAACGATCGAACCGAGAAAAAAGCCGTCAATGCCGACTGAGCTCAGGCTTGCAGGGCTCGAACCGCTGATTGTCAACAAAACCACAGGCTTCATCAACATCGGCGAACGCACAAACGTTACCGGATCGAGAAAGTTCGCACGACTCATCAGGGAGGAAAAATACGATGAAGCCCTCTCCATAGCGCGCCAACAGGTTGAAAACGGCGCGCAGGTGATCGATATCAACGTTGATGAAGGCATGCTCGATTCCGAAAAAGTAATGCGGGATTTCGTCAACATGATCGGCTCTGAACCTGAGATCGCCAGAGTACCGCTGATGATCGATTCTTCGAAATGGTCGGTAATTGAAAGCGGGCTTTGCTGCGTTCAGGGAAAATCCATTGTCAACTCTATCAGTCTGAAAGAGGGTGAAGATCTCTTCAGAGAGCGAGCCAAAAAGGTCATGATCTATGGGGCCGCTGCTGTTGTCATGGCCTTTGACGAAAAAGGACAGGCCGATTCGCTTGAACGGCGTATCGAGATCTGCGAGAGAGCCTACAGAATTCTTGTCGATGAGGTCGGTTTTCATCCTGAAAACATCATTTTTGACCCGAACGTACTGACGGTGGCAACCGGCATAGAAGAACATGACAACTATGCGGTTGACTTCATCGAATCAGTGCGCTGGATCAAGGAAAACCTTCCGCATGCAAGGGTATCGGGAGGAATAAGTAACGTCTCTTTTTCATTCAGGGGCAACAACCCCGTTCGCGAAGCGATGCATGCTGCGTTTCTGTTCCACGCCATCCATGCGGGGCTCGATATGGGCATTGTCAATGCCGGTCAGCTGGCAGTCTATGATGATATTGAGCCAGAGCTGCTTGAAAGGGTCGAGGATGTCCTGCTCAACCGTCGTAAAGACGCGACTGAACGCCTTGTCGAATTTGCAGAAACCATCAAGGATGACGGACAGAAAGCCGAAGCGAAACAGGCGGAATGGAGAAACGGTACCGTTGAAGAACGTCTGCAGCACGCTCTTGTAAAAGGAATCGTCGACTATATCGACAGTGATACCGAAGAGGCACGCCAGGCGTATGCAAGCCCTCTTGATATTATCGAGGGACCGCTGATGGGTGGTATGAATGTCATAGGTGACCTCTTCGCCGAAGGCAAAATGTTCCTGCCTCAGGTTGTCAAAAGCGCCAGGGTCATGAAAAAAGCCGTTGCCTGGCTCATCCCCTATATCGAAGAGGAAAAAGCGAAAAATAAAGATACCAGACCCGTGGCAAAGGTCCTTCTCGCGACGGTAAAAGGCGATGTACACGATATCGGCAAAAACATCGTCTCGGTTGTCCTTGCCTGTAACAATTTCGAGGTTGTCGATATCGGTGTCATGATGCCGTGCGAGAACATTCTTGAAGCGGCTGAAAAAGAAAAAGCGGACATTATCGGTCTCAGCGGCCTGATCACTCCCTCACTTGACGAAATGGTGCATGTGGCAAAAGAGATGGAGCGGAAAGGCATGCGCATTCCCCTGCTCATAGGAGGCGCAACGACATCCAGAGTCCATACCGCAGTGAAAATCGCGCCGAACTATTCAGGACCGGTTGTCCAGGTACTTGACGCTTCAAGGAGCGTCCCGGCCGTCAACAGCCTGTTGACCTCTTCCATGAAGGGTGCTTTCGTAAAGAAACTGACTGAAGAACAGCATTCCCTGCGTGAAAGTCATGCGGCAAGACAAACCTCGAGGCAGCACAGGAGCATCGGCGAGTCAAGAGAAAACCGGGCGAAACTCTCCTGGAGCCCTGAAACCGTTACCATACCGAATCATCCCGGCATTACAGAACAGGCAAATGTTTCCCTTTCGGAACTCCGCGAGTACATCGACTGGACGCCTTTCTTCAACGTATGGGAGCTGCATGGAAAATATCCTGATATCTTCGAGAATAAACACTGTGGGAGCGAAGCACGAAAACTGTTCGAAGATGCAAACAGCCTGCTTGACAGGATCTGTGAAGAAAAGTCTCTGGTGGCCAAAGGGGTTGCAGGCATCTTCCCTGCAAACAGCGTCGGTGACGATATAGAGATATATACCGACGAAAGCAGAGCTACGGTTCTGACAACCCTGCATACCCTCCGGCAGCAGCACGAGAAGAATACAGGCAGTGCAAATCTCGCTCTTGCTGACTTCATCGCGCCAAAATCAAGCGGAAGAGATGACTATATCGGAGCATTCACTCTCACGGCCGGTCACGGGGTGAAAGAGTTGATGAAACGCTTTGAAGCGGAACACGATGATTATCACCGTATTATGGTGCAGGCCCTGGCTGACAGGCTTGCTGAAGCTTTTGCCGAGATGCTGCATCAGCGGGTTCGCAAGGAACTCTGGGGATATGCCATCGACGAAAACCTGACAAAAAAGCAGCTGCTCAATGAAAAGTACAGAGGGATCCGACCGGCTCCCGGCTATCCGGCATGCCCTGATCATACTGAAAAGCCCCTGATTTTCAACCTGCTTAACAGCGAAGCCATTACCGGGGTAACACTGACGGAAACCTATGCCATGAACCCGCCGGCGTCGGTCTGCGGGCTTTACTTCGCACATCCTGAAGCGAAATATTTCGTTCTGGGATCGATAGGAAAAGACCAGGTTGAAGAGTATGCTCTCCGTAAAGGGATGAGCATGGCTGAAGCGGAAAAGTGGCTGGCACCCAACCTCAACTATACACCGTAGATATAAAAGAAAAGTGGCTGTCTCAGAAGCCTTTCACCTATGGTTCAAACTACATATAAAAGCTAAAAACCACATACAGTCATGCCGCCCTGTGTAATAATATTACACGGGGTGATCCGGCATCCATGGGGTTTTACATGACAAGAATGGATTCCCGTGTCAAGCACGGGAATGACAGGGAGTGGAGAAGAGGTCATGCCGCCCTGTGTAATAATATTACACACGGGGTGATCCGGCATCCATGCAGACTCCGGCACTAACGTGGATTCCCTTGATAACCTGTGAAATAGATGCTCAGATTTCACGGGGTTGATACGGCAACTATAGGGTTTTCGGCAAAAGATGGATCCCCGGGTAAGACCTGTGAAATACGAACCCTGATTTCACGGGTCAAGCCCGGGGATGACAACCAGGAGGGATACCGCTAACTATTGCATGCTCAAAATACGAGAGGGCGCCCTTTTGAGACAGTCTCTTTTCTTTCTCTCTCAGAAGGTACAGCTTTCCACCGTTTTGTAGGGAAACGGACTGTTCAACGCCTGCAGAACCGCAGCATCGCGACTGTACACGTCGTTTTTGAACTGTACTTCCTCCCCTTCAGCTACAGCAGTGAGATACAGGAGAAAAACAGGGAGCTTCGTTGGCAGGTTAATCCTTCTGGTCCTGCCTGCACTCACGGTTTGCCGCACCTTTTCCCCGCTCCATCCCAGCAGCAACTCTGCTAAATCAAGAGGGTTTTGCAGTCTGATACAACCGTGACTGAATGCGCGCGAACTTTTATCGAAAAGATGCTTGCCCGGTGTATCATGAAGATACACCAGATGCTTGTTGGGAAACATGAACTTGACGCGACCAAGAGCGTTCCTGCTCCCCGGAGGCTGCCGAAGACGATAGGATTGCGCCCCGGAAGCCCAGTTAACCGAACCGGGGTTCACCACGTTTCCGTTCCGGTCAACCACCTGCAGGCCGTGACGGGAGAGATAGCCGGGGTCTTTGCGGATGGCCGGAAGCGCCTCCTTTCGGAGAATTCCCGGCGGAACGTTCCATGAAGGATTAAAGATAACATACTGCATCTGAGCCTTGAAAACAGGAGTTTTCCAGAACGGCTCACCGACAATGACCCTTGAGCCCCATTTGAACGCGCCTTGCTCAAAATAGGTAATGTTGAAACCCGCAATATTGACCAGGAGGTAGGTAGGCTCGAGTTTCTGAACAAACCATCGGTAACGTTCAAGATTGATACGGATCTGCTCCACCCTCTTTTCAACAGGAACATTGAGTGCCCGCAGTGTTTTCGGCCCGACCTCCCCGTCTTCCTGAAGACCATGACGATTCTGAAATTTTTTGACAGCTTCCTGCAACCCGACACTGTATCGCATTGCTTCATCTGCATATGAAGTATCTACCTTTGAGAGCTGTTCAATCTCTCCGGATATTTCCAGACGACCGCGCAGTGCCGGGATTCTGGCATCATACTGCCCTATCTCCTTGATCGTCGGGCCTTCAGGAACAGTGCCCCATCCCCCGTCTGCTGCAAGACGGCGGTATCTGGCAAGCCCTTCTTTCAGGCTGCTGTATGAGGGATGTTTCGGGCGAAGCTGTGCAATCAATGCTGCAAGGGAATCTCCGGCAAGCGCATTCCGGAGCATCCCGGCAAGACCATCGCCATTGACGCCCTCTGAGAGGTTCCAGTTTGAATCGAGCTTCTCGGGATCCACTTTCCCGTGCAGAAGATGATAGGAGAGCTTGAACATGGCATCTGTCAGGAGCAGTTCATAGCGGGCTTTTAAAAACGGAGTGTCCGGAGAATTTTCATAAAACTCCTGAATTGCTGAAAGATGATAGTCCTGAGACAGTAGCCCGTCGGCTTCAACGGATTTGATCGCATCGAGCATTTCAGAAATCTGGGATCGCTTCACCCATACCGGGCTGAAATCATTCGACCTGTAGAAATCTGCGAGATACGCGTTAAACGCCATGCGCTCCCGTCCCTTCCGAAGAGCCTGATCGTTTTCAAGCTGCTCAATGTGGCAGCGAATGTTCTCCCTGATCTCATGGTTTTTTCCGGATTTCCGCTTTACCTCCGTAACAGAAGACGCGGCTACTGTTCTCTTTTGAACGGGAGGAGTCTGTGTACTTCCGGGACCAAAAGCAAGAAGCACGACAAGAAGAGCTATCATAACAAACATATTGCACCTTGAGAAAGCGATCAGCAGGTTATTTCAGCCTGCTGAATCAGACAGCAACCGTCACCATCTCATAAAAAGCCGACCATTTTGCTTTCACAGGTAATTGAAAAAAGCACAAAAGCCCACTGCCTGTGCTCAGGATAAACAGTTGATTAGAACACTGAATCCGACGTTCAGAGTTCCCATAAAAACAGAGAGGAAAATCCAGGCGGGGTCACGGTGGTTTCCTGCGCAGGATTTCAGGAGTTCAGCAGGGTTGAGCGACCGGCATAGTTCTTGTCGCCATGATTTATAAACAGACATGAACCATCCTTGATAAGGTCGATCACCTTTCTGTGCTGCGAAAATGGCAGGGCGGGGCATCCGAGACTTCTTCCAAGTCGCCCGTGACGTCTGATAAAATCAGTTCCTGCGTAGTCAGCGCCATGAATGACGATGTTACGCATAAGGGCATTGTCATTGATTCCACGCTCAACTCCCCGTAATCGTAACGAGTATCCGTGCTTACCGCTGTAGGTTCTGTCGGTCACAAAAAAGCCGAGACTGCTTTTATATGAACCGGGAACATTTGAAAACCTCTCCGCACGTATCTCTCCGCTGTTTTTTCCATGCGCGACAAGTGAAGAGGCAAGCAGGCGATTGCTGCCCATGTCTATCACAAAAAGCCGTTTTTTGACGGACGGCTGGTCGTAATCAATGATAGTAAGCACCCTGTCATTTTTTAACGTACCCTTTTTCTTCAGGAAATAATATCCCGTCATCGCCTTCTGGAGGACGGCATAGTCGATGTTGTTGCGGAGTTCGGGAGTACGGTAGAGCGTCTTGATAGTGTTGAGAAGATCCTTCTGTAAAGGAGCGCTATGCGCGTGAGAGGGGAAAACAACCAAAGCCATTACAAGAACGATTAACCTTATAATCATATGATCTTCTCCTTTTTTCATCGTTATAACCTGCACAGACACAGAGAGGGTAACAGATGCCGGAATGCTCCTGTTTTTTGCGATGTCATGTAAACGGGTCTACGGAACGTAAAAAACCCCCCATGGCAACCATGAGTTGCTCTTCGAAACGGCATAGGTACTGTTGCAGTAAGCCGCGATATCAAGATATGATAACTGCACTTCCAGACAATGTGCAGGAAAATTTAACTAAGAAGATAGTAATTTTTTATGCATTCCAGCAAAAAAACCACAATAGCAGGAAATGAAACCGATCTGAACATCATTTTCATACCATCGAAAAACAGCGGCAAATTGCCTAAAGTACTTTTATAAGGCATTCTATCGGGAAATTTTTCCCTGCTCCACGCGCTGTAGAGAATGAAAAAAAATCCTATTTTAGTACGTTACATTCAGAACACAGATACACCATCAAACAACCGGATCATGCGAAAAACCCTATTCTTCTGTTTATGCCTCCTTATGCAGCTCACCTTGCTGAACGCGTGCCAGCAAAAATCCGGCGAGCGGGACGCGGAGAACGTCCGGAAAGAAGAATCCGGAAAACAATTTGCCGGCGGGCTCTTCGAGAAAAAATTCGAAGGCATCATGCACATGAAGATTTCCGCTCCTGAGGGGTCTCAGGAAGGCAAGCTCTATATCTCGAAAAACGGAACCCGTTTTGAAATGAAGCTGGCCGACCCTGGAACAGGTAAGGTCATGATGAACATTACTACCTTTACGCCTTCAGCTGAACCAAACCTTCTCTACACCCTCAATGATCAGGCAAAGACATACAATGTCATGGACATGGAAAAGCTCCAGAAAGAGCTGGGCGACGTAGGGGAAAACATGGAACAGGATGACTTCACGGTTAAAAAACTGGGAACTGAAACGCTTCACGGATACAAATGCACACATGTTCTGATTACCGACGGCCAGGGAGAAACGGAAATGTGGCTCACAAAAGATCTTCTCAGCGCGGCAGATTTTGCCAGACTCCAGACAGGAAAGAACAAGTCGGCTGCAGCATTTGACCGTCGCCTTAAAAAAGCCGGGCTCGACGGCTTTCCCCTGAAGACACTGGACAGGAAATCCAACACGAGCATGGAGTTCGTTAAGATCGAACGCAAGTCTCTTGACAAATCACTCTTTGTGGTTCCTTCAGGATATACAAAAAAGGAGTCGGCCCTGCAGATGATGGTTCCGGAAATATCCGACAAGGAGATGCAACAGCTTGAAAACATGCAGGAAATGCTGAAAGACGAGAAGAGCGTAAAGGAGATGGAAGATATGATGAAAAACATGCAGAAAAAATTCGAAGGGATGCAGATGCCCGGACAATAGTATACGGATTGAAAAGCCGCATACAAGCCGTCTGTCCCTTGACAGACGGCTTGCAATAGTATCCGGCAGAAAAGAAATCAGCCAGCCTCTTCAGAGTACCTTTACGTTGTCAACTCTCCCGCCTCATGCAATCCGACGATATCCCGATAGGCGCAGCAGACCGCACAAGCACTCAAAGGCCCGGTCACCAGCACTCCGATACCCAGCGCCAGCGCGCCAAGCAGATTGATTGCCACAAGCACCAGAAAGAACACGAAAAGTGAAAACCAGTTTTTCGTCACGATCTGCCGACTTGTCTCCATGGCCTGCCAGAACTCCATACGATAGTCAACGATCAGCATGGAAACGAACATATAACTGACCATCAGGTAGATTCCCGGCAGAACGAGAAGCACCATCCCTATAGCGACAAGAATACTTGTAACAAAACTTGCCAGCACAAGAGGCAGAAAAAAGTGAAACCCCTTGAAAAAATCACCGAACTGTACGGTCTCTCCCTTGAAAAGCATAAAAACAACAATAATGAATCCGGCATAGAGCGGAGCGGTAACAACACTCACCGCGAGAGATCCGAACATATCGAGCCGTGACAACCCTGCCGCCGCCACACCGATAATCAGGGTAAAAACGATAAATTCACCGGCACGGGATTTGAATAGTTCCCAGCCATCTTTAAGATATTTTGACGGATCGACCTCATAGCCTTCTTCAATCAGTTTTTCGAACGTTTTCGGATCAACTTTTCGCCCGAAATCAAACGGTTGCGCTCCCTGTTCCATAGAGACCTCCTGATAGTATGTTTTTCGTTATTCAAAAAATATGGTGAACTCATGCAGCAAGATACGCATGATTTACCATATGCCGTATGACAAGTCTGAAAACCCGCAGGCACTTTCCTGCTTCAGATAGTGCTCTTTCTTATAACAGGATCAGAACAACAAAAACGGTACTCCACATGTTTATGCTTGGCAATTTACTCAGCCCTTCAGGTGCGCTCGGGGCAACTGAAAACATGATTGAGAAAACAATTCCGGTCCCTGTGATTTCCGCAAGAGAGCTTCTGGTCATGCTTGACGCAAAAGAGAGCGTCATACTCTTTGACACCCGCACAGAAGAGGAGTATGAAAAAAGTCATATCGAGGAAGCGGTGCACGTTGAACCGAATACCCCGACTGAAGCGTTCATCGAGCGGTATGCGGATACCATCCGGAACACAAAGCTCGTTTTCTACTGTTCAGTCGGACAGAGAAGCTCCGAATTTCTGAACAGAGTTCAGCAGAAGTGTCTTGACGCAGGAGCGATTGCCTGCTACAACCTGCGTGGCGGCATATTCCGCTGGTACAACGAAGGACATCCGGTTGTCGACTCCAGGGGAGCAACGGACGACATACACGGCTATAACCCTCTCTGGGGAATGATGGTCGAGAAAAGGAGAAAATGACAATAGTCAAATGAGTAATGACTATTGACTGTTTTAGGAGTCAGGTGCTACGTGTTAGGATGAAGGGAAGGCTATTTAGCCATTCAGCTATCTGGCTATCCAGCCATTTTGACTTTTTCCTTTTGAATTTTGACTTATATCTGGTGACTGCCGACTGGTGGCAACACATTTCAATAGACAATAGCCTTTACTCAATAGTCATTATTCATTTCTCATTCTTTTTCAGCGGTTTCCCTCTCTCGTCGGTTTGTGTCGCCTGCGTCTTGAACCTGTTGAGAAACATTTTCACCGTACCGTCCTCCCTGATGCCCGCAACCGCGCCGTCCTGCCATATGCCGTTTTCCCTCGACCAGCGGCTTTCAGATGGATCTCCCTGATTCTGATGGATATTATGCACTCCCTTACCCACCCGAAACGGCTCACCGAATACCAGGAGCCTCTTCGCTCCGTCCAGTACGCCCGAAAGATCGGCGAATGCATCGCGGCTTGTCCCGTATTTCCAGGATAAACAGGCTTTGTCACCTTTTTCATGAGACCCTGACCCGGCTCTGACACACTTCCCGGTCGGCTGCAGTTCCGGGCTACGCAGATAGTCAAGAGCCCCGGAGCCAGGCTCCGATTCGAGAAAGTGCCATCCGCTTTCAAGTCCGGAAAGACCATGCATATCGCTCTTTCCAAGATCAACAACCCTCCAGTGAAGGCCATCATACTCTTTTTTACTGTCAAGGTCGACAGGGCAGCGATAGAATCCCTCCCGGGTTTTCACCCGAATAGTACAGTGATAGTATTCCTTGTCGTTATGGCCGTTATCACATGCATAACGGTCAATCGTCCCGACAAGAACACCGTAACCATCAATAAGCGACATAAGCGTTTCGTTTTTTTCAATGTACCGCAATACGCTCTGCGGCGCAACTGATCGCGCGCCCCAGCGAAAACAACCCTGAATGAACACTGCGTATTTTTTCTTCAGCAGATAACTATATTTCTTTTTGAGGAAAATCCCGAAAACATCACGCTGATGCCGCCAATCAACGAGCAGATCACCCGCGTCTGGAACATCCTTTCGACGCCTCTTGTATCAATAGGACAATCTGAACTGTCGTTCTGGAAAATTCTCGCCATCCTCATCACGCTTGCCGTAATTGTCGGCGGAGCGAAGTTCCTCAGAAGGCTTGTCACTGGAAAACTGCTTGAGCAAACCGTCCATGACGAAGGAACACGAGTCGCTCTGGGAACAATACTGCAGTACCTGCTGGTTTTTTTCGGATTTCTTATCGTTCTGCAGTCCGCGGGCATCGATCTGAGCACGTTGACCGTGCTTTCCGGCACGATAGGCCTTGGTATCGGCTTCGGGCTGCAAAACATCGTCGACAATTTTTTCAGCGGCCTCATCATTCTGCTTGAACGGCCTGTCAAGGTTGGAGACCGTATCGAGATCGGGAGTATCAACGGTGATGTCACAAGAATCGCCATCCGCTCGACAACAATCCGGACAAATGAAAACATCAATATCATCGTTCCGAATTCTGAATTTGTATCCAGGCAGGTTATCAACTGGAGCCATACCGACCGCAATGTCCGTATAGCGATTCCTGTCGGCGTCTCATACAAATCCGACCCGGAAAAAGTCCATAACGTTCTTCTCCGGGTTGCCGAACACCACCCGGCGATACTCGACCACCCCCGGCCTGACGTTATCTTCCCTGGATTCGGGGACAGCTCCCTTGATTTTGAACTCAGGGTCTGGACCCGAACGCATATCCAGATCCCCAAAATCCTCCGCAGTGAAATCAATTACAGGATTTTCGAGGCATTCAGGACCAACGGCATCGAAATCCCGTTTCCTCAGAGAGACATTCATTTCCGAAGCAGCGCCGCCGGGATTTGGAGCAAAGAAACAGAAGCGACAGAAAAATAACTTTACACTTTCAGGTCTGAGGATAAAATCCCTGTATATGCTACATTGTGTGAGTCAGGATTGCACTGTTCCATATACAGTTCTGACTGATCTACAACCCAGTTACGTTAACACAAGGGATAAGCGAGGCATCTGTCGAAAGCCTGTGCTCCCTCTTGAAACAATGCCTGTAAAGGAGTAATTCATGCATACAGACCCAATCGATCAGCTGGCGATCAATACCGTCCGCATGTTAGCTGTTGACATGGTGGAAAAAGCGCGGTCAGGACATCCGGGAATGCCTATGGGAGCGGCTCCCATGGCATATGTGCTCTGGACAAAGATCATGAAGCACAATCCCGACAATCCTGAATGGATCAACCGGGACCGATTCGTACTGTCCGCTGGCCACGGCTCGGCGCTTCTGTATTCACTGCTGCACCTTACAGGTTACGACCTCTCCATGGATGACCTCAGACAGTTTCGCCAGTGGGGAAGCAAAACCCCCGGGCATCCTGAATACGGCCACACTCCCGGCGTCGAGACGACAACAGGCCCTCTTGGCCAGGGCCTTTCCAACGCTGTCGGAATGGCAATTGCCGAGCGATACTGCGCTACGCGTCTCAATAAACCCGACATGGAACTGATCGACTACTCTACCTACGTCATATGCGGTGACGGAGACCTGATGGAAGGCATTACCTCCGAGGCGGCATCCATTGCCGGACATCTCCGCCTGGGCAAGCTGATCTGCATGTATGATCACAACCGCATATCCATTGAAGGGTCGACCGACCTTGCCTTTACAGAAAGCGTGCACCAGAGGTTCGAAGCATATGGATGGCATGTGGTGGAAATCGACGGCAACGACCCTGAAGCTATCGAGGAAGCGTTACATGCCGCCCGTCAGGTAACCGGGAAACCCTCGATGATTATCGCCAAAACCAACATAGGCTTCGGGAGCCCTAACAAGCAGGACAGTGCCTCGTCGCACGGCGCCCCTCTTGGAGCTGAAGAGGTCGCGCTGGTAAGAAAATATTTCGGATTCCCTGAAGAGAGCTCCTTCTTTGTCCCTGAATCGGTAGCCGCCCACATGAGCGCCGTGTGTGAAAAAGGGAGCCGTTCTGAAACAACATGGAATGAACTGTTCAACACATACGGTAAAAGCCATCCCGAACTCGCTGAGGAAATGGAAACCATGCTCCGCAACGAGCTGCCTGAAGGATGGGAAACATTACTTCCTCAATTCAGCCCTGAAGAAAAACTTGCAACCCGTCAGGCATCTTCCAGGGTACTGCATGCGCTGGTAGGAAAAATCCCGTTTTTGGTGGGTGGTTCAGCCGACCTCGCACCATCAACCGGTACAGAAGTCAAACATGCTACCGATTTCACCTCTGAAAATTATGGCGGAGCTATTTTTCGATTCGGCGTCAGGGAACATGCCATGGGCGCCATTATCAACGGCATGGCCCTCTCCCGTATTCTCATTCCCTACGGAGCGACCTTCCTTGTTTTCGCGGATTATATGAAACCCGCTCTTCGCCTCGCAGCTATCATGCAGGTCCCGTCTATTTTCATATTCACTCATGACAGTATAGCTGTCGGGGAAGACGGTCCGACACATCAGCCGATCGAACAGCTGGCCATGATGCGTTCAATACCGGGCCTGACCGTTATCCGCCCGGCAGATGCGCAGGAGACAAAAGCGGCTTGGTACATCGCCCTGACGCAGAACAAACCTACGGTGCTTGTCTTTTCAAGACAGACACTCCCGGTACTCGACCAGGAGAAATACCCTGTCGTGAAAGGAACCCCCAAAGGAGCCTACATACTTTCCGAATGGAGCGCCCCGTCGACAGATGGCAACAGACCGGTAATACTTATCGCGACAGGCGCTGAAGTTCACCTTGCCCTTGAAGCACAGAGCGCTCTTCTCAACGCGGGCGTTCCGGCCAGAGTTGTTTCCATGCCTTCTCGAGAACTGTTCGAACAGCAGCCCGAGTCTTACCGAAACGAGGTTTTGCCGCCTTCAATACGACGGAGAATCGTCATTGAAGCCGCGTCTCCTTTCGGATGGGACAAGTACGCAACAGATGAAGGGAGCATTCTGGGCATAAACCGTTTCGGAACGTCCGCCCCGGGAAACACGGTATTGCGTGAATACGGTTTCAGCGCCGCCGCTATTGTCGAAGCCGCGAAAAACCTGCAATAGCACCGTTACGGAAAAACGCTCATGCTGACCACCGGAACTGAAAAGCGGATAGTCCAACAGGCTGCAGCCTGCATCGCCAGCCGTATTTTCAGGGCCATCGAGAAACAGGGGTACTGCGCACTTGTGCTTGCGGGGGGAAACTCCCCCCGCGAACTCTACCGTCTTCTTGCCGACGGAGTCCCTGTTTCAGCAATGCAGGAACAGGGTGTGAACGTTCCGGAAACAGCCGCTGTTTCCGCTTCCGGGGGTACCACTGTCCGGCTCCCCTGGCAATCGGTTATGCTCTTCTGGGGAGATGAGCGGTGCGTTCCTGAAAACCATGACGAAAGCAATTTCAGCATGGCTTGTGCATCCCTGATAACCCCGACCGACATCCCGAAACGGAACCTGTTTCCGATGCCGCATGTCACAGAAAACCATGAAACGGCAGCGCGTCACTATGAACAAAAACTGAAACAGTTTTTCGAGCGTCATGAACACTGCACGCTAAACGCTTTTCCCGTCTTTGACATCATTCTTCTCGGAATGGGTGCCGACGGCCATACCGCTTCCCTGTTTCCGGAAAACAGAAAAGCACTGGAAGAAAAAAACCGCTGGGTCATAGCTGTTGACGCCAAACAGGGCTCTCCCCCGGGTTTTCGCCTCAGCCTGACCCTGCCGGTGATCAATAACGCCCGCTCGGTACTGTTTTTCGTTACCGGAAAAGACAAAGAATCGATGGTTCACGATATAACATCAGGGAAAAGGCCCGACCTTCCCGCGGCAAGGGTTAAACCGGAAGACGGAGAACTGATCTGGTTTTACGGAAAGGGGTGACTATACTGCACATTGATTGTGCTTGTCACTACCTCAGTTCCGGTCCCCGGGAATGTACCGGATAGATTTCAGGTGCCTCGTCTTTCAGTGCGTCCCGTAGAGCGTCAATAACTTTCCAGCTGGTCTCGACAGTATCCTGACGGATAAAATTCATCTGATCTCCGGCCATCGCGTCAAGCAGAAGACGCTGATAAGGGGTCATATGTTCATTAACGAAAGAGATCCTGGAATCAAACTTCATATACACCGGATCGGTTATCAGTTCTTTTCCCGGTCTTTTTGACCCGAAACGAATAGCAATCGTTTCTTCCGGCTGGATCTGTATGATAATCTGGTTTGCCGTGTAGCTGCAACTTTCGGGAGGCCCGAAAAAATTCTGGGGAGGGCACTTGAAGGTAAGAACAATTTCCGTAACACGTTCGGCAAGATTCTTGCCCGCTTTCATAGAAAAAGGGACGCCTTTCCAACGCCAGTTGTCGACAAACCATCGTATGGCCGCATAGGTCTCAACGGTAGAGTCGGGAGCCACATCCACCTCATCGCGGTACCCATCGTACTGCCCGAGAAGAACAAATTCCCTGACATTGTCCTTTGTCAACGGCCGGAGTGACCGGAATACCTTCTCTTTCTCATCACGCACCGCTTCCGCACTCAGGTCAACGGGCGGCTCCATTGCGATCGCCGCAAGAAGCTGGAGACCGTGATTCTGGATAATATCACGAAGCACGCCGGATTTCTCGTAGTAGGCTCCTCTGGTTCTGACCCCGAAATCCTCAGCGATAGTAATGCTGACATTGTCGATATACTGCCTGTTCCACAACGGCTCAAACATGCCGTTGGAAAACCGGAACACAAGGATATTCTGAACAGGCTCTTTTCCGAGATAATGATCGATACGATAGATCTGCTCTTCATGAAATACTCTCCCGACGACCGCATTCAGACTCCTGGCACTCTCGAGGTCAAACCCAAAGGGTTTTTCAACGACGATTTTTCGCCATCCGTTACAGGAAGCATTCTTACCACCCAGGCCCGCTTTTTCAAGATTGTCTATAACTACAGGTGCGAATATGGGCGGAATGGACAGATAAAACAACAAGTTACTGCAAAGCGCATTCCGGTGGGAATTGTTGTGAATTTCTTTTTCCAGTGAAACATATCCTTCTGGTTCGGTAAAGTCGGCCTGTATATAGTAAAGGCTGGCACAAAACGCTTCCAGTTGCGGCTCCGTCACACTCTCACCGCCGCCGAATGAATGTTCTTCAATACATTTCCTTGCATATGACCTGAACCCCTGATGGTCGAGTTCTGAACGTGCGACCCCTATAATCCGGTATTTTTCCGGAAGCTGCTTCCAACGGGCAAGCTGGTAGAGTGATGGAATAAGTTTTCTGCGCGCAAGGTCACTTTCCGCTCCAAACAGAACAAACGTAAAATCATCCAGCTCCTGATCGATCATTTCTTCTGTAACCTGGATTTTTGAGTATACCCGTGACCGCCGAATTCATCGCGCAGGGCGGCGACAACCTTGTCCGAAAAATTTTCCTGCGATCGTGAACGGTAACGCCTGAAAAGAGCGCCTGCAATAACCGGTATGGAAACTCCCTCGTCAAGGGCGGTCTCAACTGTCCATTTACCTTCTCCGGAATCGGCAATTATCCCGGACAGATAATTCAGATGACCATCACGTTCAAATGCCCTTGCAACAAGATCCATCAGCCACCCTCGTATTACCGAACCGTTAGCCCATACCCTTGCAACTTCATGGTGATCGAACGAATACTCACTGTTTTCAAGAATATCGAATCCTTCACCTATCGCCTGCATCATACCGTATTCAACGCCATTGTGCACCATTTTCGTGAAATGACCCGCACCGGCCCCCCCCATATAACCATAACCACCGGAAACACAAAGATCCTTGAACACAGGTTCAAGGGATGCATAGACCTCAGGGTTTCCCCCGATCATCATGCATGCTCCGCTTCTCGCTCCTTCCAGACCGCCGCTTGTTCCGACGTCCATGAAATGTATTCCCTTTTCAGCAAGAGCCCCCCCTCTTCTCACGGTATCATGAAAATTTGAATTACCTCCGTCTATCACAATATCACCCGGTTCAAGCGAGATGACAAGACTATCCAGGGTTGCGTCAACAGGAGCGCCCGATGGAACCATAAGCCAGATGATCCTTGGGTGACTCAGCCCGGCGACCAACTCATCGAGAGAATTTGAAGGCTCAGCCCCCCTGCCGGCCAACCTGTCGACCTGCTCTCTGGAAAGATCGTAAACAACAACCTCATGCTCATGGTCAAGAAGATTTTCAACCATGTTCGCTCCCATTTTCCCGAGACCGATAAATCCAAGTTTCATATCACCTCTGCTATTCGGGTTCCAGTTTCTGAATCCATCCTGCTCCTGCCATGCAGCCCTTCAATGCGAAAAACTGCTCTTCGATATCCGTCAGCAATTGCCCCGCCTGTGACAGGTCTCCCTCTCTGGCCGCATTCTCAATCTGCTGCGCGACTTTTGATAATTTCCAGCCACCGACCAGCAGTGCCGCACCTTTTATGGCATGAGCCGTCAGAAAACTCTCTTCGCTTGTACGCTCACTGATCGCTTTTTTCAAACGGATAATCTGCTGAGGTGTATCTTCAAGAAAATTTTCTATGATCACTCTCGCTACATCTCTGTCATGCTGTAGTCTGCCCAGCATCTCCGTTTCCTGAAAAATCGAGCTATCCATACTCATACTGTCCACTCGTTTGGGGTTACTTTCATTATCATCAGAAACAGACGACGACAGCTTTTCCCCGGAATATTTCTCCAGCATCGCCGTAAAATCGGACATTCTCACCGGTTTTGCCATATAATCATCCATTCCGGCCTGAAGACATCTCTCTCGATCTCCCGTCATGGCATTGGCGGTAATAGCGACAATCGGTACTTCCGGATTCATAACATTACCCTGCCCCCGCCTTATACATCTCGTCGCCTCGTATCCATCCATCTCGGGCATCTGGCAATCCATCAGTACGAGATCATAGTGAACCTTTGCCAGAGCCACAAGCGCTTCAGTGCCGTTCTGAACAACGTCTGCCTCATATCCCTCTTTCTGGAGCATGGACAGCAGCACAAGTTGATTGACCTCACTGTCTTCTACAAGCAGTATTCTGAAATGCCGTCTCTCTTTTTCCGTAACACTGTGGACAGGTATTTTGTTCTTCTCCAGCAGTTCAGGTGTCGATCCTCTCCTTTTCAGAAGATCAGCCACACATGCATAGAGCTCCTTGCCCCTTATCGGTTTTTCCAGGCATGCATCCGGTTTCCCCAGTGGATCCGGCTGAAAATCGGCGCCGCGCCCTGCAGATGTGAGACCGATAACAATGACGTTTTCAAGCAAATCTCCGGTCCTGAATTTTTCAAAAACCTCATCACGCCGCTCCTCCGGTAAAGCGATAAGAACAATATCCGGGAGTACACCGCTCTCTGCCGCCTTCTGTAATTTCTTTACACCTGATTCCCAGTCAGAGGCTTCCTCAAAACAGCTGTTCCATAGCGAAAAAAATATTTTTATCAGCTTTCTCGATGCCTGACAGGGCTCGATGAGAAGAACGTTGAATCCTGTCAGCGGGATCGAGATATCTGCATAGATTTGATCAGGATGTTGCTGTTTTATAAAGTCAATTGAAAAATAGAACATAGAACCTTGAGAGGGAGTACTCCTCACCTGTATCCGGCCACCCATATTCCTGGCAAGCTTGTTGGAAATCGACAGCCCGAGGCCTGTGCCTCCGTATTTCCTGATAGTTGAACCATCAGCCTGCACAAAAGGTTCAAAAATCGCATCCATTCGGCTCTCATCGATGCCGATGCCTGTATCGGATA
Organism: Chlorobium phaeobacteroides; assembly: GCA_016776555.1. Classification (GTDB taxonomy): domain Bacteria; phylum Bacteroidota; class Chlorobiia; order Chlorobiales; family Chlorobiaceae; genus Prosthecochloris; species Prosthecochloris phaeobacteroides_A. Next base: position 5,046 of record JADHTF010000002.1, on the reverse strand, counting down.
CCGTGAAACGGATGCGTGCGTTATCCCCAAAATCTTCCTCGAGCTCCACGTTAACGAGGATTTCCCCCTCATCGGTAAACTTGATGGCATTGCTGATTAGATTAACCAGTATCTGCTTGATGCGACCCGGATCCCCCCGTAAAAGGAGCGGAATATCTTCATCGGGCAGAAACGTAAAATTGAGCCCTTTTTTCCCGGCTTTATAGGAAAACATATTTATGATTTCATCGAGCAGATCGAGCAGGTTAAAATCAATCTCTTCAATTTCAAGTTTATCAGCTTCAATCTTTGAAAAATCCAGGATATCATTGAGCAGATGAAGGAGGTTTTTTCCACTGGCATTAATCGTCTCGGCGAACTTTTTCTGCTCTTTATCAAGCGTTGATCTCAACAACAGTTCAGACATACCGATAACACCGTTCATCGGAGTACGGATTTCATGGCTCATATTTGCAAGGAATTCGCTTTTCGCCTTGTTTGCCGCGTCAGCTTCAGATGCCATGGTATTGGCTCTGGCAATCGACGCTTCAAGCTTTCTGTTGGCATTCATTAGCTCGTTTCTCGCCCTGTTTGCATCTTCAACAAGGTTTATGAGCGCCTCTCGCTGCCTTTGCTTGAGCGACTCCTGATCCGGTTCTTTCCATACCCTCTTATGGTCATGCTCATTGACCGCTGAATCTGGCCGGATACCCTCCCGGGAATTCAAAGGCACATAAACATCACCATTCCCGGCTCTTCTTACAGCATATCGAGGAGGTCTGCCCAGTTCTTCACATAAACGATTGACCTCTTCCTTGAGCTCCAGATTTGTCTGTTCCCTCCCAACCATGAAACGGTTGAAACGTTCCAGATCATCAAGGGAACGCTTGAGCTCTTTTTCAATTCTTTTTCTTTCAGATATGTCGGTGGATATCATCACCACAGAGGTAATCGCACCTTCCTGCATACATGGTCCGAAACGGGACTCAAAATCAACACTCCGGCCGTTTTGCTGGACGACCGTACTTTCAAGTTTGGCAGGCATTCCGGTTCTGAATACCTGTTCAATAGTCGTATGATAGATGTCATGCCGCTCCGCTGTGATATGCTCACAGAAATGTTTACCAACCGATATTTCCGATTGGTGCCCCGGCATGCTTCTGTTCATGTATATGATTCTGTGCGAATCATCAACGGCAACGATGGTATCAGGACTGTTCGACAAAATGGAACTCAGGGTATTTTCACTTTCCCGAAGAGATCTGAGGGTGGTATCTAGTTTTTCCGAGGAGAGTTCAAGCTCGTAGTTTTTGTCTTCGAGCTGCCGCCTCAAATCAGACAATTCAATGGACTTTCTGATCAGATTGATATTCTGTTCCCGAAGAGCGTTCTGTTTATCAAGCAACTCCTGCTCGATCTTTTTGCTTTCGAGCACCTGATGCCGCAGAAGAACAAGCTGTCGCTCAAGCTCACTGTATGAAAGATTTTTTCTCTCCATGTCAATCAGTAAGAGTTATGCACTGCCCAATATCCAGAGCACTACCGTCTCATTGTGAAACTTTGCTTCAGCAAGCTTTTCTACGGAACTGTCGATAGGGCCAATTTCACCATAGGTATAAAAACCGATGATCGGGACATCATATCCGACGGTCTTTCTGACGACGTCCACTTCTTCAGTGATTCTTCTTCCAAGAACCAGTTTCCGTCCAACACAACTAAACATGATAATCAATTCAGGCTTAGCTCCTCCGAGCCGTCGCATTGCCTGTTCAGCAGCCTCACGCGCGCCATTGATCACATCCCCACGGGATCCGGTTGTCAGCGTGACGGCACTGCCTTCAGGGATAGAAGCGGCCATGGTGATGCTTCCTTGCTTTTCATCAACACTCAAACCGCAACGTATCTGAAAATACCGTTCTCCGGATTCGCCCGCTTCTTCATCAATAAGTCCGAACGGGTACTCCATACATATTCCCGGCAGACGTGCGGAACGTTCATCTCCAAGAAATTCCCTGTACAATCCGAGCGCGCTCACATGATCGAACTCCCTCACGACATTTCCTGTCGATGATGTACAATAAAAGCTGTTGCCTATTGATGCGAACCCGCTTCTCACACCAATACCCGTAAGGAATGAATCAACAAAAGAAACACTGAGGCCGACGATCGCGTCACGAAAAACCTTCCCGTTGTAATATTGAAACGTCTGACGGAAACGCAGATCATCACCGAGATATCCTCCTGATATTTCATAGTCGCTGCCAAGAAGCTTTTGAAGACCTTTAAGAACTTTCAAGCCATCCCCGCCCATACCATTCGGAAAAACAAGCAGAGAAGAGGACTTGCTCAGAAGCGTTTGTAAGCCTATATCCTCGATCAGCTCACGAGCGCAGCTCTCTTCGCCCCGGCTCATATGCAGTCCTATCCCCGTATCAAAGGTCACGTGCTGTGAGCTGATTGCCATAACAACAACCGAAGCCTCGGAAAAACCTTCCGGCGAAATCTCCCCGGCTGTCGTTCCGCCGACCATGGGAACATCACCCGAAACCGACGTGATACCTTTCAGCAGGGCCTTATGATCAAACTGCATCGCCCCGAAGACAATCAGCACGTCTGCTTTCCCGCCTGTTTTTTCATACGCAAGTCCGACAGCCTCTCTTCCTGCCGAGAAAGAGTCATGGTGATGGCTTGTACCAACGCCAACGGTAATTGCACACATATGTTTCGGGTATGAAGTTCACGAAACCTGCCCATACCACCAATAAGCCAAACTGTCATATCCATCTTGCGGAGAGGCTCTCTCTGCCGCCTTTTCCGCAAAACCTGAAAAGGAACAGTTCCTGAAAACTTCTGTGATAACGGGGGAACAGGCTACTCACTCTATAGTCATCAATGGCACCCAATAGCGAAGGAACCATGACGTAATATCAAATTACTTATTTATTGTAATTATCCCAGACGAAACAGCTCATGGCACAACATCCAGATACCTGAATTGAACACTACGCCAGTTCTCGGACTCCAGATAGTGTAACAGAGAACGATTGATATCTTCGGTCCTCGGGCTGTCCGGAGGAAGAGCGACAGCATAATATTCGTACCGGAAAGAGGTCTCTATAACCTTTATACCCTGGAATTTTCCGGAAGCTATCATATAGCGCATGATCGGTTCATCATAGAGAACCGCTTCGACACGTCTTTCCTGAAGAGCCTGCAGCGCATCCTGAATTGTCGCGAAATGCTGAAACGCGATATACTCTTCATTAAGATACTGCATACTCGTAGACCCTTCAACCGTTCCTGTCTTTACCGCATGAAGGTCTCGTGGATTGGTAACGGAGACACCGAGAGAGCCTACAGTCAAAGTGGTTGTAATTGCCGCCGTAAAGCCTGAAATCATAACGAGGCTCGCAAACATCCATACAAGCGCGACCACTCTTCCTGCAGGGGTTTTCGGGGATTTGTCGCCGTATCCCACCGTAGTCATGGTGACTGCCGCCCACCAGAAACCCGACCCTATTCCATGCGTCGGTGACCCTCCGAAATGCTCCGGATTTTTCCGGCGTTCGAAAAGCCAGACAAGAAACCCCGACAGCAGCAGTACAAGGGAAAGCAGCACGACAATCCTGAAAAAACCGTACGAAAAAAAAACCTTGAGTATATTTTTCCAGTCAACCCCCTCTTCCAGCGTGGCAATCCCAAACCGTGACAAATAATACGGCTGAGAAAAATCAAGCGTTTCCTCCCGTTCTGCCGTAACGGTTATCGCGGCAACGCCTGCATCGAGTTCGTTATCGGCAACTCCTTTCAGAATATCCGACAATTCCATTTCCCGGAATTCATAGGAAAAACCGTTCTCCAGAGCAATTTTGTCCCAGAGAGCGACACTGATTCCTTCCCATGAACCATCACTTTTTTTCATAACAAAAGGGGGAGAGTGCTTGGTGCCGATAATCAGTTTTTCTCCCTTTTCGGCAGCTGATACCGGACACGGAGAGAAAAGAAAAAAGAGATGCATTAAAAAAAGCCCGCAGATAACCGCTACGCCATTTCCAGCTGCCATGAGGCATGGACGCTCTGCTTTCTGAACATTGAATTTCTGTTTGGGCATACGCGTGATTGAAATATCAAAACCAATTAATAGCGAGAGCATGAGAGCATCTCTCTGCATTGTCATCAGCGGTTGGAGCACAGAAACCGGAGTGTACAGAGAGTACATGAGGATTTCGAGCACTGCTCAACAAAGCAATTGAGGTGTGGAATACATAAATAGAGGCACCCATTAGTCAACCAGATAATATTCCAGCGTTGAAACAACCCTTACTTTTTTCATATACGGGGTATTGCTGTCTCTGTCCATTATGGAAAACTGACCTTGACTGGCACGCTTGATTTTGCCGAGACGACTGCCGGAGTCTTCGGCAAACTTTTCTGCGACAGCTCTGGCGTTGCTGGTTGCTTCTTCAATCATCGCAGGTTTAACCTCGTTGAGTTGTGTATACAGGTACTCGGAACGCGCCTGGTAATTCTCTCCTGAAATCGCCACCCCCTTTGCGCCGAGATCACTGAGTTCACCCCTTGCCAACCTGACCTTTTCGATGTTTTCCGTATAGACGTTCACTGTTGAACTGCCTGCGTACCGATAACGATAGCTGTTCGCATTACCATATCCCGTCGCCTGACGATCGATAATTGAAGGTGCGGATACCGAAATCTCTTGTTGAGCTATACCCTTCTGCCTGAGAAAAGCAACGACAACGTCGTTCTGGTCTTGCAGGGTCGCGACCAGAAAGGAAAGATCATCAGCCGCGACGGTAAACGTGACGGGCCAGATAGCTATATCTGCGGATACTTCGCGCTCGGCCAATCCTTTCACAACAACCGTCCTTTCAAACGCCTTGAAACGAGTAAATCCTTCAGATACTACATAACCTGAATAATTCACATGGGTAATAAAAAAGGGATGCATAATCGCCACAAAGTGTTATTTTATTGATGCTTAGACAACAAATAATTACTTGACAACCATGCAACTCCCTTTCGCTAATATACACACTGAACAGCCCA
>JADHTF010000058.1 GCA_016776555.1 Chlorobium phaeobacteroides | reverse complement strand
TGCTACGTGTTAGGTGTTAGGTGGGAAGAGGATGTGGGGAGCGCTGAGTGGAAGTCGGAAGCCGGAAGACAGGAGCCCGAAGCCTGAAGTCGGAAGTCAGAATTCAGCTGTAGGGGCGGGCCCCTGTGCCCGCCCGGATGATGGGTCGGTAGGGGCGAAACATTTTTCGTCGATCGAGCCTCTGAATGGACGCACTGATCCTTTGGTTTGAGGCCTTTATTTATAGCAAATCTATCGAGTTAGGAGATTACTGTTATGGGTCAGATTTTGGGCCAGATGGACTCTTATTTTTCTCTTCCTTTTTTTACTGTTTTCGGTGGTATAAGCAGTGTTATTGTTATTGCAGCGGCCTTATACTCAGGTTATTTGTTCTGGCAAGGAGTTTTTCCTGTACTCTGGCGTTTGGGGCATGGATTATCGAGCAGAAAAATTGCCGTTTTTGCGGATAGCGACAAGTTTGACGATTTGAAAAAAATCTTGATTGATTCGGGGTTGTTCAAAGAAAAAAATATTATAAAAATCGGTAAGGAATCAATCAGAAAAGCAGATGATATCTCTTTGCGTCTGATGCACTGGGATGCATACAAGGATGAATTACAAGAGATACTCCGGTATAAAAAAGACATGCATGCTCTTATTGTTTATGCACCTCAGAATGAGGACAGGATCGGGCCCGATGACATAGATGCAATCAATAAAAACCGCAATACTATCATCGTGAACTTCAGAGGACGATTGCTCAACGATGTTCTGACCTCCATGATAACCACCGGTTATCAGAAGAAGTAACGCTACTTTTTTTTCTTGCTTCACCTGAAGCTACTGGTATGATGTTAGTTTTACTTACGTAAAGGTGTTGTGTTAATAAAGTATATGTGTTACTATACATTATTGCTCAATGACTTTTGCTGATGTCTGATAGCTGTTATCCTGCCCTGTACCGTTGAACACACCCTGTTTTTCTGTGAGAACCGAGCAATCTTAGCCCACATTACGTTCACACTCTGATTGCCGAGTATGTCCGATACAGAAAGAGACTCGTTTTACCTTGGCGCACTGCTGCACGATATCGGCAAGTTTATACAGCGAGCCGAGATCGATGAGTGGAAAGAGCGTGCTGACGAATATGTCAAAAGCGGTGATGCATCGAAAGGTGATTATACACACAAGAGGTATTCAGCGGCTTTTATCAAGAAGTTTCGCAATAAAACGGGGATTTTTCCGCAAGATGCTGCTGCTGAATCTTATGCCCTCTGGCATCATCGCGGGAAAGATCGCTCAAAATTTGACAACGAAAGCATCAATAAAAAAGGTGTTCCGCTAAAGCTGATTCATATTGCCGATATCTCGGCTTCCGAAGAACGTCAGACCGATGCAGAAATTGATTCGCAGGATTACAACCTTGCAAAACTCGAATCCATATTCTGCAATGTTGCTCTCAGAAACAGTGATGAACAACTAAACAGCTTTCCCGAAAAGCGATATATAAACCTTGGAACTCTGACGTGCAAATATGAATCAGCGTTCCCTTTGTCGAAAGAGCCTGCATATCATGAACAGAATTACACAACGCTTGTTAATGAATTTCTTGCGGGTTTTGAAAAATCAATAGGAAAAACCAAAGAACTTCAACCGTTCCTTGTCAAGTACCTTCATGCTGTTCCAGCCCAGACTCCTTTTAAAAAAAAGGATCATCAAGAACCATATAGGCCAGACATAAATCTTTTCGACCATTCACGGGTGACAGCGGCCATAGCACTTTGTTTGTATGACGAGTGGATACAAGGGGATTGGAGAGGAAAGGATAAACAGATTCTGGATGACACGGAAAATGGATATAAAAGTTCGGGTTTTTCTGCGCCGTGTCTGCTTGTTTCCGGCGACATATCGGGCATACAGGATTTCATCTTCAACGTTCCGTCGAAAGGTGCGGCGAAAACACTGAAAGCGCGTTCGTTCTTTGTCCAGATGCTTGCCGATGTGTGTGTGCAAAAAATTCAGGATACGCTTGATCTGAAACCAGCTAATCTGCTCTACAACGGCGGAGGGCAGTTTTATTTCCTCGTGCCGAAATGCAGGGCCCAGGATTTGAATGATTGCAAGGAGGACATTGCCCGTGCTTTGATAGATGAGGAGTTGTTTTTATCAATTGCGAGTGTCGAAGTGAAGGTGTTCGATTTTATGAACAATTTCGGCAAAAAATGGAAGGGTGTCAATGATAAGTTGAGCATCGAGAAGCTCAGAAAGTTCAAGGGGCAAAAGCGGAAAGATGTTTTTGGCCCTTTCAAACAGGTGATACGTGAAAATAATGAGAGAGACCCGTTTTTCGAAATTACGGACAAGAAGTTCAGGAAGAATGACTATTACCGCATCTTAGCGGAGAGTTCAGGTGTCAAGGTGCCAGAAGAAGAAGAGAAGAAATCCTGGGTTGATATTCTCGGAAAGCTTGGATACCGTTTTGAGTTTCAAGTAATGGGATCGACTGATGCCGTTGCTTTCAATACCACAGATTTCGAGGAAAAGTGTGCCGGTTTCAGATTTTCTGTCAAAGATTTGCCGCATTGGAGGACTGTGGCATCGATAGAGCAGTTCAAACAGGATGTCGAGAACTGTGGCCGTTCAGTTGAAGAGTATTATGATAAAGATAAAGACGGTAAGAGATGGGGGTTAAAACCCGATAACATCATTACCTATTCACAGCTTGCCTTCAAGGCGTATAAGGAAACCGGTACCCACAAGCTCGGTATCCTGAAAATGGATGTTGATAATCTGGGACAAATTTTCTCCGATGGATTTCCGGAGGAGATCAGAACTCCTTCACGGATGATGTCCCTGTCGCGATCCTTGCAGTGGTTTTTCGAAGGCTACATGAACACCTTGCTTGAAGACGAGGAGTTCAGGGATTATTTGTATCCGATCTTTTCCGGCGGCGACGATCTGTTCATCGTCGGCGCATGGCACAAAGTGTTTGACATTGCCTTGAGGATTCAGAAGGATTTCCGGCAGTTTGTCTGCGAGAATCCTTCGGTAACCCTGTCGGCATCCCTGCTGGTCGTTGACGAGCATTATCCGGTGTCGCGATTCGCCGTGCTTGCAGAAGAGCGTCTGCACGAAGCCAAATACGGGAGTCTTGACAAGAACTCGGTCAACGTGTTCGGTCAGACGTTGAGCTGGGTGGAGTTCGGGAGAGCCTGCGAGATCAAAGAGAAACTTGTCAGAATGGTTCTGGAGCTGAAGGAGCCGAAAGCGATCATTCAAAAGGTGCTTCAGGGGTGCAAAGGGCTCGAGGTGCTGTGCGATCGTGCCGTCAGACATCGGAATGTGAGTAGCGAGAGGAACCTTCAGGGCTTGTCGGTACTGGACCGGGAAAAGCCTGCCGGTGAAAAGGTGTGGCAGATGGCCTGGTTCCTGAGAGACATCGAAAAGGAAGAGTCCCGACCGATTGCCGAGGAGATTGTCGGAGAGTACGAACGGGTTGTCTTTGCTGCCATGAAGGGCGAAACAGTGAACCCGATGTATATTGCTGTTGGAGCCCGCTGGGCTGAATTTAGCTGTAGAAAATCACTATAAAATAAACTACTGTCATGTCACGCATCAACTGACGGATAAAGGTGTTTGAGCTTGATTCGGGCCTTATCCGTGGTGAAGCGCCAGTTGATTATTGCGTTCAGGTTGTTCCGTTCTTTCTCCCAGGCCATGACTTCTGAGCGAACTTCTGTGATTGTGTCAATGCGCCGGTTCAGGCACTGGCCTGAAAGAACTCGCAGCTCGATCTCTGCCATATTGAGCCAACTTCCGTGTTTCGGGGTGTAGACAAATTCGAACCGGTCAAGTAACGCCTTTGCTTCCTGCGGCTTAAAGGCCTGATATAATGAGCCGGGCTGATGCGTATTGAGGTTGTCCATCACCAGCGTGATCCGTTCCGCATGCTTATACTTACTGGCAATCTCTGCAAGGAACCGGGCCCAGTCATCCTTTTTCCTGCTGGAGGTCACCTTGACCATTCGTTTTCCGACTAACGGTTCATTGGCGATAAAAATATTACACGTGCCTTTCCGGCTGTATTCATAATCATATCGGGCCAGCTGGCCGGGTCGTGCCGGTACCGGCATTCTCGTTTCGGCTATCAACTGCTTGGGCGATTCATCCATACAGACCACGGGATACAGAGGATCATAGGGCTGCTTATAGGTATCCAGCACCATCTCCATATGAGCCACGAAATTGCCATCATGCAGTGGTGGAATCACCCAGCCGACTTGCTTCCATGGCTTAAGGACGTTTTTTTTAAAGTCCTGCGTACGGTTTCGTAAGAGATATTCTCGACATAGTTTAGTTCTACCGCCTTATCGGCAAGCAACCTCAAGGTCCAGCGCAGATGCCCTTCCGGTGGTTCCGAGCAACTCAAGGCTACCAGGTGTGCTTCCAGATCTCCATCGGCTTTTCGACTATACACCCGTGTGGACGGCTTACCGGTAAGGGCCATGCTGAGGCCTTCTTCCACGAATCGCTTTTTTACCCGGTCAATCGTCTTCATGCTGATGTTCAGCACCCGTGCAATGTCTTCATTGATTGACCGCTCTTTCTGGAATTTGCCCTCATCACAGGCCAGCAGGATCAATGCATTCAAAACAGTTTGTGCTGCGTGTTTTCCTTTACTGCTCAGAGCATCAAGCTCTTGTCGTTCTTCCTCGGTCAGGGTGACTTTGTACTTCTTCATATTCAATCCTCCTATGGTTGATTATGAAGAACAATATATGGCTATTTATGCGACTTTACATGCGTGACGTGACACTACTGTGATATGTCTGAACAAAATGGTGATAAGTCGGCATATGAAAGGGAGAAAGAATTAAGGTCAAAATTAACAGATACTTTTGTTCTGGATTATACTCCTGAAACGTATCAGGCGATGATTGATACCGTGAAGGAGTATAGCGGAATACTGGTTTCTGGAAAATATGCCATTACGACGACACAGCTTCGGAATATTTATACTTCAGTGAAGAAAGCAAAGAAGCCGAAAGAGCTTCTTCCGTTGCAGGTAAGATTGGCTTATCTGGCTGGAAGAAACGAGTCAAATCCCAGATTTAAAGCATTGGCAGACACGTTGTCTTTGTTGATCAGAAAGGTGAAGACCGAAACTCAATTGGAGCATTTTACTGAGTTTTTTACCGCTTTGATCGCTTATCAGAAATACCATGAGAAGTTCTCATCTAAAAAACATTAACTATGCAGAAGCTTATCGGAAAGGTTCGTCTGTCCGGCAGGATAAAGGCTGAAACCGGACTTCATATAGGGGGTTCAAAAACGGCTTTGGATATTGGTGGAATTGACCTGAATGTCATCAAAACTCCTGGGGGAGTGCCGTTTATTCCCGGCAGCTCTCTGAAAGGCAAGCTGCGTTCGATTCTTGCTCGTGAGCATGGTTCTATGGCAATCAGTAAAAAAGAAAAAGGTGTCAGGGATGGTGACACAACTGACGAAGACATTCCAATCATCATAGAGCTGTTTGGAAATGCTGGAGACAAAAAGGATGCTTGTCCTTCGAGAATTATTGTAAGAGATGCTTTTCTCGATAAAGAGTTCTTTAATGATCCCGTGAAAAACGAAGGGATTTTCAGTGAACTTGAAATGGATTATACGGAGAGCAAGTGGGAAAATACCATTTTGCGAAAGACTGGAACAGCAATAAACCCTCGTCCTGTCGAGCGGGTTCCAGTAGGAACAAAATTTGATTTTGAAATCATTTATAATGTGTTCAATGACGACAAAAAAAAGCTGCATCTGAATGAGATCATCAAAGCATTACGAATTCTTGAAGATGATTATCTCGGTGGTCTGGGGTCACGTGGCTATGGAAAAATCAGTTTTCCAAGAGAATTCATGCAATACAGCTACAAGTCTATCGAGAACTACAAGAACGGCGATGATTGGCAAGAGTTAACCGGTATTGAAACACTATAATCGCACTGACATGCAGGCACTCTTGTTGATTCCCGTTGGTGGAGGTCAGTTTCACTTCGGAGAAAACGGCCTTGAAGACAGCAGCGATCTGTTGCATTCAGATACCTTGTTTTCGGCGTTAGCGAACATCTATGAGTACGCATTGAGCGGAGCAGAAATCTTTATCGATCTGGTCGAATCAGGGAGGCTTTCGTTTTCATCCGGGATGTACGCATTGTTGAAACAGGGAGAGATGTCGCTGTTGTTTGTGCCAAAACCAGTCGTGACCTACAGAAAGTCCGATGACCGGAAGCTTCACAAGAGCCTGAAGTATTTTTCTCTCGGGGTGTTAGAGGAGTTCAGGAAGAGCTTCGAATCACAGAAGCATGAGTCCGAACTTGACCTGAGCGTTTATTCCTCAATCGGCAATGAGTTTCTTTGTCTCGCTGATGAGCTTGGGGGTATGCCGGACGAATTTAAGAATCGCTCTTTTCGCAGATTTACGACCAGTCCGAAAGTCAAAGTGCATACCACGTTTGAGGACAATGATCGCTTGTATCACGAGACCACGGTGCAGTTCCATACGTTTTCCGCTGCCGGAGTGGAATACGGGGGAGCCTATTGCGTTCTTTTCAATGCCGATGCATTGACCTACGAAGAACGGCAGGAATTTCTTGCCGCACTGCGAATCATGGCCGACGAGGGTGTCGGCGGCCAGCGTTCTTCCGGCAAGGGGCAGTTCAGGGAAGTTCGTGAAGTGACTATCGATATTCCTGATGAAGAGTCTGCATCAGCATATCTGGGGTTATCGATTGTTTCCCCGGCCGATGACAGTGAGTTCAATGCGCTGGAACGGTATGAGCTGTTCGTTCGCGGAGGCGGTTCGCTGGGATGGAGAGGGGATTCGGAAAGGCACCGCAAGCAGGCGCGGTTCGTTAAAGAAGGGGCCCTGTTCACAAAGAACATTGCAGGTGCGCTCGTTGATGTGTCACCAGAAGGAGATAAAACAATCCTGCGTAACGGGATGAATTTTTCCATTCCAATCTGAAAGGCGATATGACAAAAGCGCTGATATCGCATAAGGTAAGCCTCACTACGCTTTCGCCGGTCTTTATCGGGGCAGGGGCGGAACACGTTCTTTCGCCATACAGCGATTTTGTGCAGCGGGGAGATTCTCTGATCTATATCGACACCGACAGGCTCCAGGACGCGATGCAGGGTGACAAGGCACTTATCGAGGCATTCGTGAAAGGTATGCGGCACATCGAGAACAACCGCTTGACCTTTGTGCTCGAAAAATTCATCACCGGAACACTGGGCAGGGAGGTCGATGATTTCGCTGCCCGTGTCGTCCGGATCGACGGGGATATTCAGAAAAACCATATTCGCAGGTTCATCGCTACCGGCGGGAAACCGTTCATTCCGGGGAGTTCCCTGAAAGGTGCCATCAGGACGGCGGTATTGGTCGATTGGCTGCTGAACAGAAAAGCCGGCGAACCGATTTTTAACCAAATCCGTGAGAATATCAATAAACGGGATCGGAGATCTCTTAAAGACATGAACCTGGAGCAGGCCTGTTTCGGGACTATTTCTCGTGACGTGTTCCGGAATCTGAGAATCAGCGATTCGTCAGTGATTGAGAGTTCGAGCTTGTGGGTTGGGGAGATGAGACGGGTTGCCTTGCCAACCGAAAAGAAGAAAAAGCAGCAACAGTCAAGTATTCCTCAGTGGAGTGAAGTCATTGGTCCGTCAGTTGAGACAACATTTCCCCTCTCCCTGACAACTCCGATTGAAAAAACCGGTTTTGATTTTCTCGACCATCAGTCGGTTACGAAACTGTTTCCGATTATCAATCGAATCTCTCTTGATTCCTGTTTGCGTGAACTCGGTGAACTTAAGGGAAATCAGGATTTCAGGGATTTTTTCAGGTTTTATGAAAAGCTTGAACAGGAAATTACATCGTTGAAAACTGATGAAGCTATTCTTCGCCTTGGTGGTGGTAAGACTTGGTTCGATAACTCGCTCGGCCTTTCCATCGACTGTGAAGAGTTCCGTCCGGAAGCGTTACTGAAAAAATATCTTGATCTGGTTTTGGATTTCAAACACGATCCTTTTCCCTCCACAAGATCGGCTATCGTCAGAAACGGTGTACCGGTTTATCCGCTTGGATGGGTCAAGCTAACACTGCTCAAGAATTAACCATTGATGTACACACCCCTCTTCTCCCTCCCCATAGCCCGGTTCCGATTCACCATCGAGCCTACTGAAGAAATCCGGTTGCCGGAGTACAAGGGCTCAGCGTTTCGGGGCGGGTTCGGGCATGCTTTCAAGCGGGCGACGTGTATTACGCGAGACCGGTATTGTGAGCCGTGTATTCTGAAATCTTCCTGTACCTATTTCAAGGTGTTCGAGTCGAAGGTATCGCGCGAAACGGCTGAACGGCTGCGCCTTGGAGGAGACGCTCCACATCCGTTCATTATCGAGCCACCGCTTAACCGTCAGGGATATTTTGAGCCGGGCGACAGGCTTTCTTTTTCTCTCGTATTGATCGGTACAGCCATAGGCCAGTTGCCGTTTTTCGTCTATGCGTTCATGATTCTCGGGGAGAGTTTCGGGATCGGCCGAGGCCGGGGGCGTTTCAGGTTGCTGGAGGTCGAGGACGAGAACGGCAAACAGTTGTACGACGAGGGTAACCTTGCAGGCGGGTTCGTGATCCGTTCGGCAGGAGAGATCATGGGTCAGGAAAATGCCACTGAAGACCGGGAGATCACCCTCTCTTTCAAGACTCCGCTCAGGATGAAAACATCGTTAGGACGGGAGCGGAAGGAGTTGCTGACCCGCATGGATGATCACGCATCGGTCAGGGTGCTCCTGAAATCGCTCTATCACCGGGCATTTGTTCTGAACCAGTTATACGGTGAAGGTGTTGCGGAAGATGCTTATGAAAGCCGGAACCTGCCGTTGATTGACGGGGATGTCGATATCGTGCGTAGCGATACTTTCTGGCACGACTGGACGCGCTACTCACAGCGCCAGCAACGCCACATGAAGCTCGGAGGGTTGATGGGGGACGTGACCCTTGGAGGCAAGACCGCACAATACGAGCCGCTGTTCCGCCTCGGAGAGTACCTGCATGTCGGCAAAGGAACCGGGTTCGGGTTGGGGAAGTATCGGATTGAAGGCCGGAGTGGAGGCGCCCTATGACCATGCATACTTGTCGGAATGCAAAAAAAAGGCGAATTTGCCTTGTGGAGGTTGAAAAAACCAACTTCCGTGTAAACAGGCCCGCAGAAGCCCGCCAGACAAGGGTTTCACAGGGTACAGTAGATGAAGACCCGCTTGGATAAAGGGGATTGAGACAAGCCCATTTCTGCTATTGCGCAACAAATTACTCGTAGGGTAGATGAAGACCCGCTTGGATAAAGGGGATTGAGACCTGGACTTTCCGGGATTTTTTTCAGCACAGCAAGATGATTGTAGATGAAGACCCGCTTGGATAAAGGGGATTGAGACAGTTTGAATCCGCCTTCGTCGCCTATTGTTTCGATATATGTAGATGAAGACCCGCTTGGATAAAGGGGATTGAGACTCCGAGGAAAAGAGAGGTATCGCCTGTTTCGTTTGGCGTGTAGATGAAGACCCGCTTGGATAAAGGGGATTGAGACCGAACGCGAAGATGAATACTATGCCTCCAGTGGCTTGATGTAGATGAAGACCCGCTTGGATAAAGGGGATTGAGACGCACATGCCAGGCGCAGAACATCCGTCGGTGTGTCAATCAGTAGATGAAGACCCGCTTGGATAAAGGGGTTGGTGAAGTGCTGAGTGCTGAGCAATGAGCAATGAGTTTGGGATGTGGGAGGTGTTAGGTGCTACGTGTTAGGTGTTAGGTAGGAAGAGGATGTAGGGAGTGATGAAGGGAAGTCGGGAGCAAGAATTCAGCCGTAGGGGCGGGCCCCTGTGCCCGCCCGGATTAAGGGTTGATATGCAGGGTATGTAGGGGCGAAAAATCTTTCGCCTTTTTTTATTGATCTAACCTGAATAATTCATGAGACTGCAAAAGAGAGGCCTCTCGAGCCAAAAGTGGGTCTGCCAAAGGCGAAGCCAACCTGAGATCCCGACCTGCCGTGTCTTCGCGTCATACGTTCACCCCTTATCGGGAATTTACTG
>JADHTF010000057.1 GCA_016776555.1 Chlorobium phaeobacteroides | reverse complement strand
TCCGCCCCTCCGCAAAGTCATGCCGCCCTGTGAAATCCAAACACCTATTTCACGGGGTGATCCGGCATCCATGCAGTTTCCGCTATACGTATGGATTCCCGTGTCAAGCACGGGAATGACAGGAGAAAAATCATCTTGTCTCTCCGGTCTCCGCCATTCTTCCCATCTCCCATTATTTCAATAGTCATTCGTCATTATTCATTTCCCAGCATTCTCCCCTTCTTCCAATAGTCAATAGACAATAGACACTTCCCCTCTTCCCGTTTTTTCAGAGGTGCCATTTGCCGAGGGGGAAGGAAATGGTTATATAAACCGATTATTACTGGCGACAGAAGTATTGGTATCAGCAGATATGAAAAGATATAGATGGAACATCCTTGCGACAGATGAAACGGCTGCCGCTGCACTTTCCCGGGAGATCAACGTCAGTATGCCTCTTGCCAGAGCGTTGAGCAACAGGGGCATTGCCGGTTTCGAGGAGGCAAAAGAGTTTTTCAGGCCATCCCTTGAGCAATTGCCTTCACCCTTTCTGTTCAGGGATATGCAGAAAGCTGTGGCCCGGGTCCGTACAGCGGTTGCTGAAAAAGAAAAGATTCTGATCTACGGTGACTACGATGTCGACGGTACTGCAGGAACAGCGCTTCTCTGTCTTTTTCTTCAATCTCTCGGAGCGGATGTCTTCTATTACATCAACGACAGGTTTTCGGAAGGATACGGTCTGTCAGAGTCAGGAGTCTCTCATGCCTGCGAACAGAAGACATCACTCGTGATCACGGTCGATTGCGGTATCAGCGCCGGGCGTGAAATTGAACAGTTGCGCAAAGAGGGGATAGACGTGATCGTGTGTGATCATCATGAACCCGGAGAACTTCCTCCGGCGTTTGCCATCCTCAACCCTAAAGTGCCGGGTTGCGGCTATCCTTTTCGTGAACTGTGCGGTTGCGGTGTGGCACTCAAGTTGGTTCATGCCCTGAGCGAATCTCTCGGGAGCGCAGAGGAGGCCTGGCAGCAGTACCTCGATATTGTCGCCGTGGCGACTTCAGCTGACATGGTCCCTCTTGAAAAAGAAAACAGGGTGTACATGCACAAGGGAATGGACCTTCTGCAGAAGAGCCCTCGCGCGGGTATTCAGGAGATGCTCACTCTTATGGACATAGAGCCGAAAGCGCTCGGTACAGGGCATATCGCCTTTGGAATAGCGCCGAGGATAAACGCCGCCGGTCGAATGCAGACCGCCCGTACAGCGGTAGAATGGCTTATTGCCGGCTCAAGGGATGAGGCAAAGGTTCACGCGGAGGAGCTTGATCGTTTGAACAGGGAAAGACGGGAGATCGACAGCGGAATGTTCAAAAGTGCCGATGCTATGGTTGATGGTTATTTCGCGAGTTACTGCTCCTCGATCGTACTCTACAATGAAGCGTGGCATCTTGGTGTTCTTGGTATTGTCGCGTCCCGCCTTCTGGATCAATACTATCTGCCGACGGTTATTATGGGCGGCAGTGACGGTCTGGTGAAGGGCTCCGTAAGGAGCGTTCAGGGATTGAACATCTATGAGGTTCTGCAGCAGTGTGAGAGGTTTCTCGAAAACTTCGGAGGTCATGACGCGGCAGCGGGGATTACGTTAAAACCTGAAAATATTGCAGGATTCCGCAGAAAATTTGACACGATATGCTCGGAAAAACTCACGATGGAGCATCGGCAGAAAGAACTGCAGATTGATTCTTCTCTGTTGCCGGGGGAGGTTACCGGAAGGTTTCTTGATGTCCTCAGACAGTTCGGACCATTCGGACAGGGCAATCGGGAACCGCTTTTTTTCAGCGCTAACATGAGGCTGTCAGGACTTCCGAGGCTTTTGAAAGGCAAGCATGTGAAGTTTGCCGTCAAGGATGTGTCAGGCCGTATTCTTGACGTTATCGCATTTGGCAGGGAGGATATCTACAGGGAGCTTGAACGGGGGTCTCGCCGTATGTTTTCCATGGTCTATGCTCTGGATGAGAACGAGTGGAACGGCCGTAAGAGTATGCAGCTCAAGCTGAAGGATATGGCGTTCGAAGACTGATGGAGTTATTGATCTGTTTCGTTCATCTCTCTGGCTGTATGTGAAATGTTGTCTTGCTGCTCTTTTTGACTTTTGCCCTGTGACTTTTGACGTTCTTTTTCCCCGGATCTGCTTTGCAGGAACATGCCGATAAGGGCGGATACCGCTGCTATCGCGAAGAAGATCAGTGATAGGGCGACGCCTGCGTTCGGATCGAGTCCGAGATAGTTGAGAGAGTAGAGGAAGGTTATCTCTCGTGCTCCTGCTCCTCCAACGGTTATGGGCAGCACCGTGGCGACGGTTGAGACGAGGAAGATCGCGAGGTAATCGATGTGGTTGGAGGGTACGGAGAGCGCGAGAAGGATAAACCACGCAGAGAGAGCCTGAGCCGCCTGAATAAGTACGGATTCCACGGCGGTAATGAGGAAAATGCTCCTGAACTGTTTGTAGAGGATCCTGGTGAGCAGCCATGAGACAGGATAGCAGAGAACAAGAACGGCGTAAACTGCCGGGGTATATGCTTTGTGCATTTCTGCAAAGGAGCTCGGGAGCAGAAAGAGGGCCGTAAGAAACAGCAGCGCGAAAACCCCGGCTACCCGGTCCCAGAATACCGCGTTGAAGACATTGACCACCTTCATGCTGTGGTTTTTTTTCAGGACATAGATTTTGTAGCCGTCTCCGCCGATACCTCCCGGAAGGAACATGTTGTAAAACATGCCGACATAGTAGAGCAGGATATTGTATCGTTCGCTCAGGTGAAGCTCTATAGCCCTGAAGAATCTGTTCAGCCTGAGAGCGTTGAGGATTTTGGAGATGTTGAAAACCACAAATGCAAGAAACAGGTAGAACGGGTTGGCCGTGCTGATGATTTCCAGAAGCTTTGCGGTATCGGTTTTTGTCAGGACTATGTACAGTGCAGTGATCGATATGAGGAGCTGAAAGACTGTCCTGAGAAGTTTTTTGTTACTGGTTTTCTTTTGTTCCAACGATCTCTCTGATGATGTAGGGTTTCTTGTTCTGGGATTCGTAGTAGGTTCTCATGATGAATTCCGCTATAAATCCTGTTGTAATCAGCTGGATGCCGGTAAATGTCAGAATGACCCCGAGCATCAGGAGCGGGCGCCCTCCGATTTCCTGGCCCATGATTTTTACTATGAGCAGGTAGAGGTTGATGGCGATGCCGAGAAAGAAAGCGAGAAAACCGAGGGTGCCGAACAGATGCATCGGCTTCTGCCCGTATTTCTGGAAAAACACCATAAAGAGCAGGTCGCTGAGCACCTTGAAGGTCCTGCCGATACCGTATTTTGAGACGCCGTATTTTCTCGAGTGATGCTTGACATCCATTTCAGCCATTCTTGCGCCGTAGAGCTGAACGAGAACAGGTATGAAACGATGCAGCTCACCATACAGTCCCAGATTTTTGGCGACATCTTTTTTGAAAACCTTCAGTGTGCACCCGTAATCACGGATATGAACATCCGTCAGGGTTCTGATCAGGGCGTTGGCAATTCTGCTCGGGATTTTTCGGAGAAGCATGCCGTCTTTCCGTCCTGCTCTTCTGCCTGCGACAACATCGAGGTCGTTTTCGACAAGGAAGGCTATCATGGCGGGAATATCGGAAGGATCGTTCTGAAGGTCGCCGTCCATGGTCGCTATCAACTCACCCCGGGCATGGTCTATCCCTGCCGCAAGAGCTGTGGTCTGGCCGTAGTTTTTGTTGAAGACCAGAATTTTGGTGTTGTCAGGAGCGTACTGTTTTGTGATCGATACCGTGGTGTCGGTCGAACCGTCGTCGACAATGATGATTTCGTGTTCAATATCCGACAATGAAGCTTCAAGCGCTTCGAAAAGCGGTTTGATGCTCTCTTCCTCGTTCATTACCGGTATGACAACCGAAAGTTTCATACAGTTGGCTTTAATTCCCTCTTCGTGTTCCGCTCCGGTTGGCAGGGATGCTGAGTTTCGCTAGGACAATGCCGTTTTTTTCATAGATGACGACTGGATCCTGAAGTTCTCTGAGGTGCGTGACACTGGTCAGGACAATCTCTCCGGGCTCCGGTTTTCGTCTTTCCGTCCGGGATTCTGAATATACTAAAAAAGAGGGGTTATTGATTTTCCACATGACGATTTTGTACTCGCGCTCTTTTGCGATCAGTGCAGCCTCCTTTATCGGTTCCTGCATGATCTTTCCGGCCAGGGGCATGATATGGAGATTGATGGTCAGGCAGAAAATGACTCCTCCCGTCAAAAAGCGTGTCAGTACCGACAGATTCGGGAGAAGTGAAACACCGATGATGGCTGCTGCGGCAAGTGACAGGATGAGTGTGTGGCCGGATGATTCCATCAGGGCGGTGCCGCTATCAAGGAGCGCGGTAATATAAGGGTCGCTTATCTCTCCGCTGATCTGACGGATGATCACAGGGGCCGTGGCGAGAAGCAGAAGGATCGTCGCAGGCCAGATGTTTGCCGGAAAGGCATGGCGAAGTGAAGGCATGAACCGGCCCATAAGTATAAACAGAGGAGTGTATCCGTAGATGATATAATGTGGCAGTTTTGTGCCGGACAGGGAGAAAAAGAGAAAAACAAAAGCAAACCATATCAGGAGGAACCTGTCAAGAGGGTCGGCCAGGAGCGTGCGCAGTTTTCTGACAACCGGAATCAAAAGGGCAGTTGAAGGAGTAAGGCCCAGAAGCAGAACGGGGATATAATACCAGAGCGCTCCGCCGTGTTGTTCCAGCGGTGCTTTGAACCTGCTGATGTTATGGTTGAAAAAGAACCCCTCAATGAAAGCCATTCCCTGGTCGAGATATTCCAGGATATACCATGGGAGGACAATCAGGGCAAATATGAGCATGCCCGCAGGGTTGAGTACCGCTTTGAACCACTCCCGAAGTTCCCCTCGAGAGAGATAAAAAAGAAAGGAGACGGAAAAAGGAATAAGGATGGCAACCGGACCTTTAGTGAGCGTGCCGAGACCGATCGCGGTAAATGCGAGTAGAAGGTACTGTCGTCGGGGTTCTCTGTAATAGAGAAAAATCGCGAACATGCTGGCGGCAAGGGTACAGTTCAGGAGCGCGTCGGCTATGGCAGCTTTGCCGATGATGGTAACCTGGAGAGAGAGTATCAGAAGGGAGGCAGTGACGAATGCTGTCCTCCGGTCGAAGAGGGCGACGCAGAAACGATAGAGGAGCAAAGCCCATAGGGTGGAAGCCAGAGCGGACGGAAGGCGAAGCGCGAATTCGTTCAACCCGAAAACGGTGACGCTCAATGCCTGCATCCAGTAGATCAGTATCGGTTTATCAAATCGGGGTTGACCGTTCAGATAGGTCGTGAGGTAATTGCCGCTTTCAAGCATTTCTCTTGTCGCTTCACTGAAAGCCCCCTCATCGACGTCAAACAGCGGTGTTGAGCGCAGTCCGGCAAAAAAACTGATGAAGATCAGCAAGGCGAGCAGAAGATAGTGCCACGTGACGGTTTTTTTTCTTACACCACTACTATCCATGCATCTTCTCCCTGAAGAATCGCTGGTAGAGGTACACCGTTGTATAGTACCCGAGAAGAGAGCCGGCGATAACATCGCTCGGGTAGTGCTCGTTGAGTACAATCCGGCTTGTGGCTATGACAAGACCCGCACTATAGAACGCCGCTCTGTATCCCGGAAAAAGCAGCGCGAGTGTGGAAGCTGCTCCGAGAGCGGTTGCGGCATGTCCCGACGGGAATGAAAGCCAGGAGTAATCGATATGAAAAAAATCGAAGCCGTAGATGCCTTCCTTGAAATAGAGGTGCGGTCGGGCTCTGCCGAGAAGGGTTTTAAAAAGGTTCGCGGCAATACCTGATAGCGCGACAGAAGAAAAAAGAAGCATCCCCCCGAAAGCGGTACGGTCAGATCGTTTCCGGAACACTATCCATAGGCAAAGCCCTGCAACAAGATACCATTGCGATTCTCCCAGTGAGGTGACCAGGCGCAGAGCGTCGATGAAAGAACGCTCCCTGAGGGAGTGGAAGTACTCTGTCACCGGTATATCCACCAGGAAATATCCGATCGGTATGCATACCGCGGCGGCCATGGCCGAGAGGGCTGCCGACTGTGTTTTTGTCATTGCCACTTCACGTTGATTCAGGTTATCTTCTTCTGTCCGCTTCGCGCAGATACCGGAAAACCGGTTTGCCATCCCGGGATCATTCTTTATAGAAGAGAGAATAGTTTGTATAACCGCTGAAATCACCCTTTCTCGCAAGGAGATGGCTTTCAATATATATCAGAAGCCTCGATTCACTGCTTCGTTTACGATAGATCCTGCCGGTCCAGATGATGTTTTTTTTATTTTCCGGCACAATATCCTTGCTTTGCAGTAGTCCGAGAACCGGACCTTTCCGCTGTTGAACGGCTGCCGGATCTGCGTCATAGATCATCTTTCTTTCCGCATAGTACGGCAGATTATGCAATTTCCCGTCCTGAAGATAAATCGGCAGATCCCTGCTGAGGGATGGTATGCTTTTAATGGCTGCTCCTATCTGATCATAGGGCCTGAATTGCTCAAGCTGCGGCATGACGCCGACAGCCATAATCAGAAGAATCGCATATCCCCCGCTGAAAGGTTGCAGGAAAAACAGCATTTTTCTCCGGCTGGTGTTTCGGGACATCATGTAGGGAAGACCGATGGCTATGGCAGCCAGGATAGGGATAGTGAAAAGGAGCGCGTTGAGTTCAAAAACGACTATCAGCATTATGGAGCCTGCGGTTGCGATCAGGGCAGGAATCAGAAGCAGCGCATGAACAAGAATGCCGGACCATTTCTTTTCAGGTGAGGCAGTGACAAGAAAATGGCTTGCCAGTATTGCCATTGCGGGGTGCGCCTGAATAAAGTAGGTTGGTATCTTTCCTTTGGCTATGGTGAAAATGACAAGCATCACGGTAAACCAGGAAAGCGCAAACGCGACCTGCTTTATTCTTGAAACCGATCGAAGCGTATACGCCAGAGAAGCGTAGAAGATGAGCGAATAGGGGAAAAAGCTCCAGAGTATGACTTCAGGATAAAAAAGCAGCTCTCTCAGCCCTTTTGATTCCTGGGTAAACGCCCGTTCGACAGTTTCTCTTTTCAGTACCTGCAGAAAGGAGTCGTCATAGGAGAAGTACATCAGCATAACCCAGCTTGCTCCGATGAGAAGGGCCACGGGGATGGTCACAGGAAGCCGCAGCGATGTCAGTTCATCTCTCAGTTTTTCACGGTCGATTCCGGTATCGATAAGCAGATAGAGCCCGATAATGCCTCCGATCACGATATAATAGGGGTAGCCTTTGGTGAGGACGGTGACTCCGAGGGCGACAGCTCCCAGAATCGTGTAGATGGAGTTGCGGCTTGTTTTTCCCTTTATGAAAAGATAGAGTGTGAGCGAAAAAAACAGTGCGAGAGGAATTTCGGGTGAGGCATACTGTTTTCCTGCGATGAACTGAACACTCACTGCCTGCATGGCAAAGGCAAGGATCGCTGTTTCTTTGCCGTGCAGCAGTCTGGCGGTGTTGTACGTCAGTATGGTTGTCAGGAAAGCTGCAACAAGAACAGGCAGTCTGATGGCGAACTCGTTGTTTCCGAAAATCCCGACCGAGGAGGCTAACATCCAGTAGGTGAGCGGCGGTTTTTGAAAACGGGGAGCGTAGTTGTAGTATATAGTCGTGAAGTTGCCGTTTTCAAACATCTCTCTGACCGCTTCGGCATAAAAACTTTCATTCTCGGTCCAGATATCGTTGACGTGAAAGTTTATACTGTAGAGTATGGCTGTTAGGAACAGCAGTATCAGATAGAAAGACGAACTTTTTATTGTTTGGCGAATGTTAACCATGGATACTGTCGGGTGGGTTTCTTTTGTTCCGGGCATCAAAATACTTTGTTTTGTTATCTGTAGCAAACCCGATCAGCAAGGCGATTTTCGATGATAACATTTTAACCCGAAGCGATGTGACGCATACTTCTCAAAAAGCAGTTCTCCTGCTCTCCTGTCCGGACCGCATCGGGCTCGTTTCACGGATCTCGAATTTTATCTTCGAACGAAGAGGAAATATTCTCGATCTCGATGAACATGTGGATATTGCATCAGGCATGTTTTTTATCAGGGTGTCCTGGAGCAGGGATGATGTATCCATAACGACGGCTGATCTTCAAGGTGCATTCAGTCCGCTCGCCCTGGAGCTGGGGGCTGACTGGAAAATTTATGTGATTCCTGAAAAACCGCGCGTGGCTGTGTTTGTCTCCAGGTATGATCACTGTCTGCAGGATCTGTTATGGCGATACAAGACCGGGGAATTTGCTATGGAAATCCCCTTGATTATATCCAATCACCGGGATCTGGAGGATCTTGCCGCACAGTATTCCATCCCTTTTCATGTGTTCCCGAAAACTCGTGAAAACAAGCTGGAGCAGGAAACGAAGGAACTTGAATTGCTCAAGGAAAACCGTGTCGACACGATTGTTCTTGCCCGGTATATGCAGGTTCTTTCTCAACGGTTTGTCGATGCGTATCCTGACAGGATCATCAACATCCATCACTCGTTTCTTCCTGCCTTTTCAGGCGGCAGTCCTTATAAACAGGCCTTTGAAAGGGGGGTCAAAATAATCGGCGCTACCAGTCACTATGTGACCGGAGAACTCGATGAAGGTCCGATAATCGAGCAGGATATCATCAGAATCACGCACAAGGACACTCTCGGCGATCTTATACGAAAAGGTCGGGACCTCGAGCGTCTGGTTCTTTCAAGGGCGATCAGTTCGCATGTAGACCACCGGGTTCTGGTAAACGGCCGTAAAACCATTATTTTTACCTGACACTCCCGTTCCGACAGGCAGGGACTGAGGTCAACGGCTACTTTCAATCAAACAAGAACTCCGTGTCATGTTGAGAAAACTGCTTCTGCTCATTGTTCTTCTTTTGGCGGGCTGTATCAAGGTCCCGGAAGGGGTATCGGTCATCGATGGTTTTGAACTCCAGCGCTATCTGGGGACCTGGTATGAGATCGCTCGCATCGAGAACTCTTTTGAGAAAAACTTTACCAGTGTTACAGCTACCTATACAAGTAACAACGACGGCAGTGTCGATGTTCTGAACAGGGGTTTTGACGCGAAGAAGGGAGAGTGGAAAGATACAGCCGGAAAAGCGAAGTTTGTCGGTGAAGAGAACAGGGGAGAGCTGAAAGTATCTTTTTTCGGCCCGTTCTTCTCAAGTTATAATATTGTCGCTCTGGATAAAGAGGAGTATTCCTGGGCGATAGTCTGCGGTTACAAGAAATCCCTTTTCTGGATTCTCAGCCGTAATCCTGTCATGGAGCCTGCACTGTATGACGAACTGGTCCGGAAGGCAGATTCTCTCGGATTTGATACCGGCAATCTTGTGGTCAACCAAGCTCTCGATACGGAAGGGCGCTGAGGTCGACAGGGCAGGCTTCTATGATTCAGCCACCAGTCCGGGAGGAGATGGCCGATGTTGGAGTGACCACATCGACGCGTAGAGTCCGTTTTTTTTCATGAGCGTTTCATGAGAACCCTCTTCTTGTATCGAGCCGTTTTCAAGTACAACGATTCTGTCGAAGTGGGACATGTCCCGCAGCCGGTGAGTAATAACAAGAAGAGACTTTGCCGGTTCGTTGCTGCAAAGCTTCAGAATGGTTTGCATGACGCTTTTCTCGGTAAGATTGTCGAGATTCGCGGTTGCTTCGTCAAGAACGATGATCGGGGCGTCCTGCAGCAGCATTCTGGCGATGGCCATGCGCTGTCTTTCGCCTCCGCTGAGGTTCATGCCGTGTTGACCGGCCCATTGATCGAGTCTGGATGCACATGAGCCGAGACCGGCAATTTCCAGGGCTTTTTTAAGCTCTTCATCACTGGCGTCCGGGCACGCGAGCAAGAGGTTTTTTCTGATTGATTCTCCGAACAGATAGGTGTGCTGGCTGACGATGCCGATCCTGGAACGCAGGGATTCAGGATCAAGTCTGTCAATGCTCTTGCCTCCGATGGTGATGCTTCCCTCTGTTGGCTCCCAGAACCTGAGCAGAAGACTGGCGATGGTTGATTTGCCTGCTCCGCTCGGCCCTACGATTGCAACTTTTTCACCCTCCCGTACCGTGAGAGACATATCTGAAAGAGCCGGACAGCGGGTTTCCGGATAGGAGAAAGAAACCTTCTGGAAGCAGATGGAGCTGGATTCGGGAAATGCTTCAGGCGCAACCGGTGCGGTTACGGCCGGTTGCGCATCTACGATGTCAAACAGCCTTTTTCCTGCGGTCGCATTGGCTTCAAGGTGTTGTACCGCGTCAGGCAACGGGAGAAACGCCTCAAAAGATGCCATAACCGCGATAATGATTACCGCGCTATAGACCCCGTTAATGGTTCCGTTTGAGATTTGCGGAGCGAGAACCCATACAAGAGCAAAAACCGCACCGTTCATGAGCAGTCCTGTAAGCGATTCATGGGAGCCCTGGATAAGCGCCTGTTTTCGTTGCAGCTTCAGCTCACGGCTTTTCAGTTCATTGAGTTGGCCGACATAGTCATCGAG
>JADHTF010000015.1 GCA_016776555.1 Chlorobium phaeobacteroides | reverse complement strand
GATGGTTTTGAGAGCAAAAAAGCCGGTAATGACTGAATTTTCTGTCTCTTTCCCGTATGGCATCGTTATCTTTGTGACTTATAATTGAATATAAGACTATATTTTATAATATTATAATGGCTTTTCTGTCAGACACTACGTAAGGAACATCAGGCGGCAAACGCAACCGACCATTGCGGAGTTTCCTGGTACGGGTTTTAAGACTTTTAACGATTTGCTCAAAGTCAAGGGAACCGTCTTCATTTCTTTCTGAAAAAGCCGGATCATCTCGTGAATCCAGAATATAAACGCCTTCATCGTCTGTAAAAAATGTCTTGCTCGTGCAAAAACCTGCCGCAGAAGGAAAGGTCCGACCGCTTGCAGCTCCGGCATAATTTGAAAGGTGCGGTGCATACAACTTAGCACGATAAATCATATGATGCCAACTTGTATTCCCTCCACAAGCTGCAACAACAAGGAATTTTTCCAAATCCGAAAGCGGCATTGGGTCATGCCTTGATTTGTATGCAAACACTCCGTCAGGAATCTCGGCTCCCATGAAAAACCGTCGTGAACGGCGACCCAGGAGCGCCTCAATAACACCAAATGATAACATATCCTGAAAACCCGGCGGAACCGATTGCTTTTTCATCTGATCCTCCTGCTGGTATAATGTTCAAAATGTTCTTCAGAGTTGCATATGCGACGACCTCTTTACTTGCGCAACAGCTTGAAAGCATGGTTGAAATTAAAACCGGTATTGAAAAAGTGCGTAATCCACACCATGGCCAGCGGCTCAAGGTAGCGCGATTTGCTGATGCACCCGAGATCTATCACCGGAGGCCAATCCAGTTGCTGTGCCAGTTCACTAGCTGTGGCCTTGGCTGAAACTTCGTTACCGCAAATGAACATATCAGGTTTTTCGCCATTGAAATCCGGGTTCACCATGTGTGGGTTGCCGACGATGTTGAACCATTTCACTACCCGTGCACCGGGCAACCAGCGCTGCATCCTTTCTCCGCCCGAGTCTGTGTGCCCCAAAATCTCTAACAAAATAACCCAACGATGTCAAGTGATTTTTGATTTTTTCTTTATATCGAAATCCCGCATGATCGCTCCCGATAGCAATTCTAACCAATTGACACTCCATTCCGTTCATTACCTTTCATGGACAATGCTTCCCCGTTCTCTGCTTTTCAAAAGAACAGTAATCATGGCAAACGGGTAAAGGTTCATTCAGGACACCGTGCCCTGAACAGGTTTCGATCACAGGCAATCTTCAGAGCACCTCTATTTATTTGTTCAGCCCCACGATTACTTCGTTGTGCGGTGGTCGAAATACCGCAACCAAGCCTTTCCCCTACAGCGCGTCAAAACACGTCCCTCCTGAAATTTTGCAGTAAAAAACCCTCTCATCGTGGAGTATAGCTTCTCACGACCTTCTCTGGTATTGCAGTCATCCCCACAGGCATACATAAAGGCACCTGTAACAGCACCGCGAGTTTTTGCCATGCACATACCACCGGCGCAATCCTGCGGAAAAACCGACGGAAAGTTTCATCGCAACCCTGGTGTCAAGACCATATAACTCATACCAGACAGAGAGAACCGCCTGGGAACACGTACAACCGTCAAGATACATCGGAACTGATACTCCGGCCCTGTCGCACAACTTTATAGTATTTTATTTCATACCAGGTACTGCCGTTGCAATATACGATAATCGTTTTCGGCCAGGAATCTGTTCATCGCATAAACATCGGCATGCCTCTCCCATAAAAGGCTTACATAAACCTAAGTTGATCGTTTCAACAAATGCTTTATGCTGTCAACTTTATACTATATAATGCGTTATGCTGAATTTTCTTACAGCGAATATCT
Source organism: Chlorobium phaeobacteroides (assembly GCA_016776555.1). Lineage (GTDB taxonomy): Bacteria > Bacteroidota > Chlorobiia > Chlorobiales > Chlorobiaceae > Prosthecochloris > Prosthecochloris phaeobacteroides_A. Next base: position 45,925 of record JADHTF010000015.1, on the reverse strand, counting down.
CACCCGATGGGTTGCGCGACCATACTGCAGAAAAATCGCATGTGTTGAAACCCCTATGGGATTGTCGGTCATGCTGCATCTGCTTCGTTACAGATGACTTGCGGTAGTCTACTACAGCGGCGTTCCCTGTGCCTTGCATCTACAGCATGCTCAACAATCGCTCAACTTAGGTTAAAAAACAATTTGCTCACAACTGCTACGTTTATTACTATGTTTCGATTCAGTTATACATCTGCATGCTGCATGAAAACCATCAGGACTTACAGGATCAGGAATAACTCTTTACGACAAACAAGCTGTAACGCGGTATGAGCAGTGAAACCGAATCCTCCCGACCGAAATCACCCGCCTCCCGGCTCATGGACACCGAGCTTGAGAAAAAAGACGCGATCAGTCGTGAACTGGTCGAACCCGAGGAAGAGGAAAATACAGACGATAACGGCATGCATTTCATCGAGCATCTCGATGAACTTCGCGGACGTCTTATCAAAAGCACCATCGCGCTTGTTGTTGTCATGGTTGCCTGCGCTTTTTTTTCCGATATATTGGTCAACCAGATTCTTATAGCTCCGTTAAAAAACAGCGGTGATAATATTATCCTCCAGAATCTGGTACCTTACGGACAGATATCACTCTACCTGCAGGTCATCTTTTTTTCAGGATTTATTCTCGCATTCCCCTTCCTTGTCAATCAGATCTGGCAATTCGTTCTGCCCGGCCTGAAAGAATCGGAACGATCCGCCACAAAATTTGTCATCTCCTTTATCTCACTCTCCTTTTTTGCAGGAATCGCATTCGGCTACTTTGTCTTTTTACCAATATCATTAAAATTCTTTGCCGGTTTCGGCACATCACTCATCGAAAACAATATCGCAGTTCAGGATTATGTCAGCTTTTTTATCGGCGCGCTTCTGACCGCAGGACTGGTTTTTGAACTACCATTCATTTCATACGTATTGTCCAAGATTGGCCTGCTTACACCGGCGTTCATGCGATTCTACCGCAAACATGCCATAGTAACCCTCTTAATCATTGCGGCTCTTGTAACCCCGTCCACGGACCTGGTCACTCAGCTTGTCATTGCCATACCGATGATTCTTCTCTATGAGTTGAGCATAGGCATCTCCGGATATGTCAACAGAAAAAACAGTGCGCTTACCAGCTCATCGAAATGAGGCTGCCTGATTCAGTATATCCTGATAGAGTGCACGCACCCTGATTTCAAGATCCTCTATAGAACCGTTGTTTTCTATAACATAGTCAGCCCTTTCAACAAGCTTTTCCTGAGGCCACTGCGCCTCGATCCGACGCTGTATCTCCTCGCGACTGCCCATACCCTTTTTCATGGCCCGTTGAACTCTTCTCTCAAGATCTGAAGCAACCACCACCAGTATATCCAATCCTTTATCTCCACCTGACTCCAGGAGAATAGCCGCCTCTTTCAGAAATATACGTACCCCGTCTCCAGCTGCCTGATGAACAGCATCACGAAAAGCCTTGAACACTTTCGGATGAATCAGTTCATTCAACATTTTGAGGGTTGAGGGATCCTTGAAAACCTGTTGAGCGATCCGTTGCCTGTCAAGCAGAAGCTTTCCTGAAGCATCAGATGAATAGACATCTTCTCCAAACATCCGTCTAATCCCCTCGATTACCTCAGGATCATTCAGCTGCAACTCCCTGGCAACCCTGTCAGCCTCAAAAACACTGCACCCCATAGCCTCCAGCATAGTGCAGACAGTTGTCTTTCCACTTCCGAGCCCTCCAGTAATACCCACCAGTACGGGGAGGCTCACAGCCCCTGTCCTTTTATTCATCACGATCTTTGAGATTGTTTTTCACTTCAAGCAGTATCGCTCTCCAATGCTTTGGTTCCTGTCGATACTTCTCTGCCCGTTCGTTAAACTCCTTCATGGTCAATGTATGAACTTCGAGAAGCGAATCGATCTTCTGCATGCCCGGAACTGCAACACTGTCCCTGGCGCTTTCAGTAATTCCGGAAAGAAGCATATAGTCTGCGTAAAAAGCAGCAAAGCGTTTATCGGCCTGACTCAACTCATAGGGTGCCTTCGGCGTGCATCCCTGCGCAACAACACAAGCCATCACTGTCGCCATGCAGGCGACATACCTCCTGATCATCAGTTTCATCTGCACAAAATTTAATCTCTCCTGATCTGCGGGAAAGAACAGTGCCCGGACGTAAATCACTATTCGAATTTCTCAGCAAAAAAGGAATTATTTAAAAAAGTAATCCGCCTGAGAAACTAAATCTTTATAGCGATAGTTAAAAAACCAAATACCTTGCATTCCGACAACTCTCAACTAAACACCTGAATCTCATGGCTTACACACAACCAGCCCTACCCTACGCAGAAAACGCTCTCGCGCCTCATATCTCAGCAGAGACCATAGGTTTTCACTATGGAAAACACCACGCCACGTATATCAGCAAATATAATGGTATGGTAGCAGGCACTCCTTTTGACGATCAGACTATTGAAGACGTTATCGTAGCAACAGCAAATGATCCTGAAAAAGCAGGTCTGTTCAACAATGGCGCGCAAGCGTGGAACCACAGTTTCTACTGGAACAGCCTTTCACCCGACGGCGGAGGCGCTCCGGGCGGACAGATCGGCGAGAAAATCAATGCTGATTTCGGCGGTTATGACAAATTCCGGGAAGAACTTGCAAATGCAGCCGCAACGCAGTTCGGGAGCGGTTGGGCATGGCTTGTTCTTGACAAGGGGCAGCTGAAAATCGTTAAAACCGCCAATGCACAGACCCCTCTCACCAATGGAATGTTTCCGATACTGACGATTGATGTCTGGGAGCACGCCTACTATCTCGACTATCAGAATCGTCGCCCTGATTACGTTTCAGCGGTTATCGGAGAACTTCTCAACTGGAACTTCGCTGCAAGTAATTTTGAAGCCGCTCAGGTATAGGCTGCATTGAAAAAAAGTAACCGCAAAAGCCCCGAACTCCGGGGCTTTTCTATTTCAAGTCATGCCTCCACGTGAAATAGATGTTCGGATTTCACCCCTGTGTACTAGTCGATAGTAGTACACGGGGGTAATGCGGCATCCTTGCGGCGCCTATAAAATTCCTTTTAATAGTTCCTAAGTTGACCGACAATCGATCAACTTAGGCAATTACATCCAGGGCAGTATCCCCACCCTGTCCAGTTCGATCACCCGAGCCTTTTGCGGAGTACGGTATTGAATCCGGAGATTCTCCGGATTGATAGTCCGCTCATCATAGACAATGACCAGCTCATGTCTGCCACCGCCGTCGAGACGAGGATTGAACATCAACAGATCAATTTCGTTCGGCAGATCAACGGACTTGCCCTTGATGCTGTGCGGAGAGAAATTCCGGAAATGCATTTCCACCTGCTTTCTGCCAGATGCATCGCTGATCATCACGCCTTCCATGTTACGGGTAACCTGGTTGACAAGAAACTCTTTCTTTCCTGACGGCGTGACGACGCTATAACTCACTCTGCTTCCCGATTTATGAACCGATTGTACAGCCTCCAGAGGCTCATTCATGGGAATCATTCCAGTAAGCGCATTGGAAAAAAGCTCATAACCGGAGCGCACTCCGAGAATTTTTTCAAGGTTATCGGGGTGGTTGCTTCCGACAAGAAGAACGTTGTTGAGCATATCGTGGACAAACAGCGAATCGGGACGAAAATACATATCGGCTACAGGCCAACCCAGGATACCTGAGCTGACGATTATACGCATGGTACGTTCTTTTTCGAGCTGAATGTTGCTGTATACACGCTTCTCCCTCTTCGGGGTCTTTATCCATATATCCGCATATCCCTCTACCGCATCTATCATGCCCGACGCTTTTGAAACGTCACGGTACAGCTCGACGATCTCTTCGCTGAATTCGACACGCTCAGCAGGCCACTCCTCGATAGTGACGGTTTTGAAATCCGCGCAACCGGTCAATAAAACGGCTACCATGCAATACAGTAAAACACCCGGAGATACCTTCATAACTCAAATCCCTTTGCCATATACCACATTCAGAATAACCCGTATGAATAGAGAATATGTGGAATATTCTTCTTTATCAACTTCTTTTTTTATTGTACCTACAATGAAAGTCGGCTTCGAAATCACTACCTCTTAAACAATGCACTCCCTTTACCTCAAACCCAAAGAACATCGCAGGCTGTTAAAAGGCCATCTCTGGTCATTCAGCAATGAGTTCCAGTCGCTTCCCAGAGACATATCCGCAGGCGAAACGGTAAAGCTCTTTTCCAGCGACAAGCAGTTCATAGGCACCGGTTTTTACAACCCCCACTCGCTGATCTCTTTCCGTCTGCTCTCAAGAACAGGCGATCTTCCAGACGGTGACTTTTTCAGAAAACAGATCCTGAACGCACTGGATCTGCGAAAAAAGCTCTATCCCGAGACAGAAACAAACGCTTTCAGACTGGTCCATGGGGAATCCGACGGTCTTCCTGGACTTGTGATCGACCGCTTCAACAATGCCTTTGTCCTCCAGGCTTTTTCAGCCGGAATGGACCTCCACCTGCCACTTGTCTGCGATGTCATTACCGATCTCTTCAGCCCGTCGTCAATCGTTTTGCGAAACGAATCGGTACTTCGTGAACTTGAAGGTCTTCCTCTGTATAAAAAAATCGTGACTGGATCGGAAGAGGATACAACACAAATCATCCATGATACCGGCCTGAGCTATACGATTAATCTTCTCGAAGGGCAAAAAACCGGCTTCTTCCTCGACCAACGCGATAACCGGCGAATCGTGCGCAAACTTGCGGACAAAGCAGAGACTCTTGATGTATTTACCAGCGACGGCGGTTTCGGACTCAATGCGCTCTACGGCGGAGCGGCCTCGGCGACCATGGTCGATATCTCGCATAACGCCTTGTTGCGCGCGGAAAAGAACGCTAAGCTGAACAATCTCTCTAACTATGACATGATCGAAGGTGATGCATTTGAAGTGCTGCACCGACTCATCTCGGAGAAGAGGTCATATGACCTTGTCATACTCGATCCCCCGAGTTTCACCAAAAGCCGCAAAAACCTTTCTTCAGCACTGCATGCGTATAAAAAGCTGAACAAACTTGGCTTGCAGCTTGTCAGAAATGGCGGTTTTCTGGCAACAGCGTCCTGCTCCCATCATGTCTCTGAAAGTGATTTCCTGGGAGCCATTCATCAGGCATCGTTTTCACTGAAAAAACAGATGCGGCAGGTGTTCCGAAACGCTCAACCGGCAGATCACCCCGTACTTCTTTCCATGCCGGAAACACACTACCTGAAGTTTGCCTGTTTCTATGTCAGTGATATGTAGGTTTCCTGGATCACACCGCAATACGGCATACCGGACAGCACAAGCAGCTGCATTAAACATCGCTCTTCGGGCGCTCGTCAACCAGAGGGGCCAATGCAGCATCTGCTCTGGCAGAACGCTCAAACCGGTTTTCCAGATACGGGTGCCCCCTATAAGCAACACCCGGAAAGACGAGAGCAGATACGCCGGAAAAAAAAGAATCCCCCACACTTCGTATTGCCGGACATGAACACGTTCGTGAGACCTGCTCCAGATAATCCATTCTTCGTCCCGGCCAAGCACAACATGTCCAAGCGTTATCGCCACAGTATCGCGTAGCCAGGGAACAGCTCTGAAAGCCCTGAAGAGCGGCCCCCATGCCTCAATGATACCTGAATAAAGCTGAATCCTCCCCCGGGTAGAGCGAAAAGAAGAAACACTATACCGATGCACGTACAGGGAAAGGCCCAGAGATAGCGAATCAGCGTATTGATCATTCCCGGCGGCATATCATAACCTGCGTTGATCGTTTCAACAAATGCTTTATGGCAGCAACTTTATACTCTATAAGGCGTTATACCGGATTATCTTACAGCGGACACCCCACCTGATGGTTTGTGCGATCATAATGCAGAAAAATCGCCTTTGCTGAAACCCTATGGGATTGTCGGTCAACTCAGGCATAAAAAACAGTCTCCTGTAAAGCAGCGCTTCTCCAGGGTTGCACGGAACAGCGGAGACTGGAACTCAAGTCCTGTCTACAGGGCATGAACCATATCATATACCTCACTCCATGAAGCGGCACGAGGTGCATGCATATGCTTGTTTGTGCTGTTCGCGAAACAGATCGTATACAGTCCCTTTTTCCGCAGCTCCGTGACGTTATCCGGATTATCCTCCACATAGATATCGGCACCCACCTCCGATTTTTCCTTCATGAAACAGAGATCCCAGTAGGGAATACCGTGACCGTCCAGCCATGCGACTGTCTGCTGCACGGCAGATGCATGTGAATAGTGAATGAAAAGGCGGTGTGTAATAATCCTTATATGATACCCTTCATCGGAAAGTTTTCTCAGGTATTTTCTGGCTCCCGGAATCATGGGCATGGTTTTGAACAGTTCCCGCTGATGGAGCGCATAACGATGCAGGCTTTCATACTGCTTTTTCTCATGAATCCCCCACTCTTTCAGACCATAGGAAACATCTTCCGGCAATTCATCGACAGTGATCTCAAACCATTCCGCCGCGATTTCCCGCATACGCCCGTAAAAATCCGCGCAGACTCCATCGAGATCCACCCCGATAACCGGCATACGTTTTTCAGGTTTTCCCATGTCAAAAAAGTCTCATTTATAAAAACAGCCATTCAGCCATCCGGAAGTATTTCATACTCTAATACAGCGCTCTGTCAAAAGATCTTCTATGCTTCAAGGTCGTGGGATCATCCTCACCAAGATATTTAAAGATCGCAATACAAGCCTTGCGCGCACTGTCATCATCATAGTAACGGTTTTGTCTGATAACCTCTATGAACCGGACAAGCGCTGAGTCAAATTCCTTGCGACGCATATGCTCAATTGCAGAGAGGTATCTATCTTTGACCGGATCATCGGGAAGGGGTGCCGTGTCCAGAAGCAACAACCCTGTAATGGTTCTTGCTGATGCAACAAGCTCCGCATACGCATACTCCCCTTCCAGTCCGTCAATCATCGCAACTGCCGCTTCAGGAGCGCTAAAAATTGTAAGCTTCAACAGCACGGCCGCAGCCTCTTTGTTAGCGGGTTCGTTCTTGAGAATCATTTCAAGGATTGACGTCGCGGCATCTTCTTTTCCCTGTGTAACGAAACTCAGAGCCTCCAGCAGCTGATCGGCATATTTGCCCGGCAGAGCTTTTTTCAGCCAATCCTCGACCTGCCTTTCTGTCATGGCTCCAACAAACTCATCAGCAACTTCTCCACGAATAAACAGCTTCACGGCCGGTATGCTCATGATACCGTATTCACGCGCGATATCAGGATGCTCTTCCGTATTAACCTTGACAAGAACAAACTCTCCCGCATGATGTTCCGTTACTTTTTCAAGCACAGGCCCCAGCATCCTGCACGGACCGCACCATTCCGCCCAAAAATCCACGAGAACAGGAATTTCATTACTTCTTTCCTGTACATCACGACCAAAATCAAACGCTCTATCCTGCATAAGCCTTTCTGTCAATTATTTTACCTGTGTTCGTTTACAACAGCCACTACACTACAATAGTTTTGTCAAAAAGATAATCATCTCATCCTGAATATTCATGAGAGTTCGAAACCCCGAATTGTCGAAATACACAGTGAACCGGTCATGTACCCTGATTCCCTCCTGAAAACCGGAAAAAAGCTCAAAATCACCTACAGTCATACCGCCCTGTGTATGAAAGTCAAAGGTAAAAAGTCAAAAAGAAGATGAAAAAGAGCTCTGAATATTTTGATAGTGCTTCACTTGCCTCGAAATAAAGGCGCTGGATTCCCGTGTAAGACCTGTGAAATAGATGCTCGGATTTCACGGGTCAGGCACGGGAATGACAGAAAAGTGAAAGTTACCCCTCCTTGTACGCCCTTTTTTCTTTTTTTGGTGAATTATGCAGGCCATCAGGGTTTTCATCCGGATTCCGAACATCCTGAATCAACCTGTTCCTAAGTTGAGCGATTGTTGAGCATGCTGTAGATGCAAGGGACAGGGGACGCCGCTGTAGTATACTACCGCAAGTTCCCTGTAACGAAGCAGATGCAGCATGACCGACAATCCCATAGGGTTTCAACACATGCGATTTTTCTGCATTAATGCTCGCGCAACCCGTCGGGTGAGATGTTCGCTGTAAGAAAATTCAGCATAACGCCTTATAGAGTATAATGTTGACACCATAAAGCATTTGTTGAAACGATCAACTTAGGCTGTTGAAATCAGCTGCCTGACAACATGTCAAACTGCCGCGGCAGCTAACAGTACATACCGCTGCTCCGTCCCGTAAACATTTTCATAGAAACCGCTGGAATTGAACGATAAGACCGTCAAAATGATTAGAGTATACAAACCACTGTGAGGGTTATTTTTAAATTTCCTCCACATCGATCAGCAGACCGGAACCAGATAAAACAATGACAGTATATTTATGCGTTATTTGTTCGCTCTCTGTATTTCATTGACATTTTTTTCTGCCTCCTCGTTTCTGTATGGAGAAGAGAATACAGAAGCAAGCGGGACTGAGGTGATTGACATGCAGTTTAATGATTCTCAGGATAGTACGACAGGAGAAAAAGGCTCGATCTCGATTCAGATCGAGAACATAAAAAACACAAACGGGCGCATTGCCATAGCGCTTTATAACAGCGAAGAGGGATTTCCGGAAAAACCTGAAATAGCATATGCTCTGGCACATACGTCAATTAACGGAACCTCCCGGACAGTTGTCATTGAAAATATTCCCTATGGAACCTATGCGCTAAGCATTCTGCATGACGAAAATGAAAACAATACAATGGATAAAACCTGGATAGGCAAACCAAAGGAAGGATTCGGATCATCCAATAATCCGAAAATCAGATTTCGGGCACCAAAATTCGAAGAAGCGGATTTTCTTCTCGATTCAGAAAAAAAGTCAATCGCCATCAGCATGAAATATTTGTAATCAGATATGGTATATGTCGACTACACATTCAAAACAGAATAGTACTATGAAGAGTAACTGTATCGCCAAAGGGCTTCTGTCAGGCATGCTCTGCTGCGCAATGCTCCTGTCATGCAAACCCACCGTCAAACTTGAGGCTCCCGACAAGCCGATCACGATCAACATGAATATCAAAATCGATCATGAAATCCGGGTCAGGCTTGACAAGGACATTGAAAACATGCTTGACGAAAGAAAAGACATTTTTTAACAACGGAGGACTGACATGAAAATCTCAACACAGACATATTTGCACAGGAGTATCAAAGGAATTGTCGTTTTTACCTTCCTGTTGCTGTCATTCACAACAAGTGCTTTTGCCATTGATCTTAAAACCGCCCTTTCAAAAGGTCTGGCTGGCGAAGTAGACAGCGGCTACCTTGCCATTCCTCCGGGAGCATCAGGAGAAGCGCGGCCTCTTGTGAGTTCAGTCAACAGCGAACGTCGAGCAGCGTATGTGTCGCTTGGTCAAAAAAACGGAGTCACGACCGAGATTGCCGGTAAAGCGACATTCGAGAAACGTTATCCCGGTTTTCCTCCCGGAACATGGGTACAGATTCAGGGAAGGTGGACACAGAAATAGCGCCATGACGAGACATACTGAAAACAGCTCCTTACCGTGAAATGGGTAGTTCGAATTCTTGCCGCGACCCTGCTGCTCATTATCATTGTCGGCGTGGCTGTATGGTACAATTTTCCGCGTTACGCCCAGTCATTGATTGACAGGGCAGTTGAAGGAACAGGCATACGTGTAGAAATGCACAATCCAGGCCTGCCGAACCTGTCCGGAATGGATTTCGGCAGGCTGGACATTGTTTTCCAGACCCCCGCGGATTCATGCTCGAATACCTCTTCACGCTACACCGCTGTTGTGCACAATGGCTCGCTTTTCTGGACCCGCCCGGCCTCTGGGGACCCCTTGTCCAAAGGTTTGCTTCCGGAAATTCTCCCTCTTGGCATAGAGCTCCGGGCTGACTCGATATCTATAGAACAGCATGGCACGGATATCTCGTTCAGTGACAACCTGCCTGTGATAACCGGCAAACTGAGCATCTCGCGCAGGAAGGGTGCCGCCCCGAAAATCATTCCGGATTCTTTCAGCTACAACATCGAAAACGGCCGCCTTGTCAGCGACCGGCTCAGGCTCGACAGTATATGCTATGCAATCAGCCTCACCAGTGAGAGCGACTGGGTACAACAACCCGCTCTCCTCTCGATAGCGTCGCTGCATACAGAAGAAAAAGCCGCACCACTGAACAACTTTACAGCACTGTTCGGCATGCAAAGAGATCCTGATAACCCTTGCGTTATGAGCTTGTCCAAATGTTCGGTCGAGCTCTTCGGGCTCAGGGCGAGTACCCCGGAAATAGACTACGATCTCCAAAATAAACAAACCAGCTTTACGCTTGTACTGCAGGATGTACCTCTGGAAAAGCTCCCGGGCTTCAAAGGAGCGGATTCTTCCCGCCCTCTGGCGTCAGGACTTTTGAACGGAACTGTTCCTGTACAATTCAGGGACTCGACACTGTCGATACAGAACGCTTCAATACGGGCGGACTCTGATACCAGACTGCGTTACTATTCGCCCGACGGATCTCCCTTGCTCTCTATCGAGGCTGTAACCAGCGGAAAATCCGCAGAGCTTTTCAGAAACCTCGATGCCACCATAATTCTGAACAGCGATGATGAAAAGGTGTCAGGATTTGCATTGGAAAACGTATCATCCACGTTCCTCGGAGGCACCCTCTCTTCAGGACCCGCCCGATATGACCCGGTCGAGAAAAAAAGTTCTTTCACCCTCGAACTGAAAAATGTCCGTCTGCCGGAACACATCCGTCTCCATGGGGACTTCAGCGGTTCGCTGAAAGGAGCCCTGAGCGGCAGCGTCCCGATAACCGTAAAGAAAGGGGCCTTTTCCATAAACAAAGCCAGACTTTCGTCAACAGGAAGCGGCTCAATCACTCACGCCCCTCCGCGTAAAAAAAGAGATTCGAGCGACAGCAGATTCGGAACCCCTAAGCCCGACGCGACCTATGCATACAGCAAACCGGATCTGGTGATCTCACGAAATGCACTGGGAAAAACAACGGTCGGTTTCACGTTGCATACTCTCAGGCGAAACACGTCCGGAGGAGAACTGCTTCTGACAGACCCGGAAGGTCAGCTCACCCTCTGGCAGGATAAGAACAACCCGTCCCTTGTCTCACTCAGCGAATTTTCAGCAGGCCTTATGGGCGGATCCGTCTCCATCGACAAGGTTGACTACGACATGGGAAAACAAACAGCGGAAACCGTACTGGTTCTCGACAGCATCCCTTTACAGAAACTGCTCGATCTGCAGGGTATGAAAAAAATTTTCGCGACAGGCACCGTTGCAGGAAAAATACCTCTGATCATGAAAGATCAGAAGTTCGAAATACCGGCCGGAAAGATGGATGCCCTGCAGAACGGGCAGATTATCTATACAACGACCCCTGAAGAAAGAGTTGCGGCAAACGAAAGCATGAGGATCACCTATGAAGCCTTGAGCAATTTCCTCTATTCTGAGCTGATTTCGTCGATCACCATGGCCCCGGACGGACAATCCCTTATCCGGCTTCAGTTAAAAGGAACCAACCCGTCTTTTCAGGAGGGACGCCCGGTTCATCTCAACCTTTCGGTCGAGCAGAATCTTCTCGATCTCTTCAGAAGCCTCAGCATATCGACAAATATTGAAGAAGCAATTTCTGAAAAAGCGCTTCAGAAGCAATCAAAATAAGTGTGTATATTCAAAAATGTAGAGTTGCTCATCCCCCCTTCCAATAAATATGGAGTTATCCCTTGTTGAAACGCATCGTGCTTCCTGTCCTGGCACTGATCTCGCTGACAGCGTCTGCTCTTTTGTCTGCTCATGCCGATGAACCCGCTACGAAAGACAGTCTTCCGAACAACAGTCATGTTGAACAACCGGACTCATGGACGCATCATCCCATCCTCAACCTGTTTTCACGTCATGAAGAAAAGGGCATGATCTCCGGAGAAGATCCTGTAAAAGAAGAGCCCTCCGACATTTTCCTGCAAATCTGGACCGGAACCGGAGGAATCGCCCAACAGAAGCTTTTTTCCTTCAGTGACAGGACAACTATAGCCGAAAACCGTAACGATGCTGACTGGTGGTTCAGCTGGAAAACCGGTCAGAGTACAGCATTCGCCATCTGGCAGGCTTCACGACTTCCTTTTCCCGAAACGATCGATAACTGGGCGCATCCTGAAGGGCTCATCTCCAGCGACCATCTCATAACGCAATACGGGCTCGGAAACAGAAAGCTGTTCAACATCTCGATCAGCCAGCTCATTGACAGGGCTGATGCCTCTGAGAGTCCCGCGAATGAAATCGTCTACATACGCGTCATCGCTCTTGATCAGGAAGGCAAACCCGTGGGAAACCCGTCAAATACGGTGGAAGCTCATTTCGTTACCTCGGACAAATAACGCGACACAGGAATTATTCTTCTAAAAGGATCATGATTCGATCCTTCCGAATATGCTCGGAGGACACTGGCGAACAACAACATTTTTTCTTACATTATACTGCCCCGGGGATATCATGATAACGCATTGACTGAACCTATGAAATGGAAAGAGCTGCTTTCTGATGAGATCATCTACACCTACGGTGTCACTGACCATCTGATGAGCCTGATAAAGGATGATGAACTTGACTGGAAACCGGATCACGGACACAACTGGATGAGCATGGGACAATTGCTCATGCACATGAGCGATGCCTGCGGAAGCACCTTTGACGGCCTTATTAACGGTGAATGGGATATCAGGGAAGAATTCTCTATCAATGAACTTGATGTTCAGCAGATTTTCCCGTCGGCAAACCTCCTCCCTTCAGCAAACAGTGTCCATGATGCAAGAAAGCTTCTCGACACCGATAAAAAACTTGCGTTGAAAAGCCTGAAAAAATGTTCAGAAGAGGATCTTTCCGGAAAATTTGCCCCTGCCCCATGGACAAGAACTCCCATGATACTCGGACAGCGCCTGCTTCATATGATCTATCACCTGAACCAACACAAAACCCAGCTGTTTTACTATCTCAAACTGACAGGAAGACAGATCAACACCTGTGACCTCTATGGTATGAGTTGCAATATCTATCCCGGAATGCACATACCGAACGAGGAAAAAAATCCTTCTTCAATCTGATCAGCTCTCGATCCGGAGTTTCCCCCTGTTTTTGCGTCAGACCGCAGCCCTCGCTGTGGCATATATTCCTACCAAAATGCACTATACCTGCAGATACCTACATTTTCGTAAGGCAAATCTGTAACACACCATAGTCTGTCATATCCTATAGTGTTTAATAATAAGTCGTTATTTATTCGTCCCTCTTTGGCACAATTGTTGTTCATACTACTCATGGAGACTGCCTTATTAAAAGCGCTAAACCATAGCACCATGAATTTCGTTGAAACTCCTTTTGGTAAACTTAACGGCGTAGAATTCCATACTCTGTTCTCAAACAGAAAAATGGATGGCTGCAACATTTCGGAAGCGAACATACTGCATACACCATATGGAAATCTTGTGCCGCAATATGAAACTGAAGATATGGGCCGTCGAGCCCGAAAACCGGTCTATTTCCACAAAAACGGTGCCCTGAAATCGATTCCCTTGCAAGAGCAGACAACGGTGACAACGCCTGCAGGAGAAATCCCTGCCGAATTGATCACTTTTTACGAAAGCGGTGCTCTCAAGAGGATTTTTCCGCTAGACGGAAAACTCAGCGGGTTCTGGTCCTGGAAAAATGAAATGGCCCTTGCCCGGGAATCAATCATAGATACTCCCGTGGCACGGATTTCAGCAAAAATTATCGCGATACAGTTCTATGAAAGCGGCGCCACCAGGAGCATTACCTTCTGGCCGGGACAAAGCGCTTCGATTACGACAGACCACGGAAAACATGAGGCAAGAACAGGTATAGCGTTTTACGAAAACGGGAAAATACGTTCCTATGAGCCTTTGAGGAAAACAACGGTACCGACCCCGATAGGAAAAATGATCGCCTATGATAACGAGCCGAACGGTATTCACGGTGACCTGAACTCTCTCCAGTTTGACAGAGAAGGTATCGTATCGTCTCTTTCAACCATAGACAACGAGGTAGAAGTCATCTATCCTGATGGTTCAAGCCGCCTCTTTACGCCCGGAGTAAAAAACAATGTTTGCGGAGATGAGAGAAAAGTCAGCGTCCCAATGAAAATACGCTTCGAAAACAACAGTGTATTTCTGAACGAAAGCGGGCCATTTGATCGTGACAGCCACAGGTTTGTGATTAAAGAGCACAGAAAAAACACAGAAAAGCCCTCTTATGCCTGTACCGGGTAACGAATTGATGAACCTGCAAGCCATCCCGTTGAGAAAGCGGCCTGCAGGTTGAAACCGCCGACCTCCCCGGTGTAATCAAGCAGTTCTCCGCAGAGAAACAGATCGCTGCACACTCTTGATTCCATGGTACCGGGATGAATCTCCTGTAACGCGACTCCGCCCGCCGAAACCTCTCCGGCATCAAGAGGAATTGACTTCAGCCAGCCTAACGAGAAATCTTTCAAGGTACGCTGAAGCGACCGGCGGGCTTTTTTTGTAAGACTCCCCCACTTCTCCTGGCGGTCGATACCCGCCTGAAGCATGACATACGGCACCATCGCGGAGGGTATGGCCTGCTGCGCCTGAAGATATTTACGAATAAACTGCGAACCATGTGCTTCACCATGCCGCAGAAGCAGGACTGCAACTTCTTCAGATGAATGATCAGGGAAAAAATCAAGCGTCAGTTCCCCCTTTCCATGACTATTGAGCAACAGGGCGGCATCGACTGAAAGCGACAGACATGCAGGGCCGGATACGCCCTTATGCGTAATCAGAACATCTCCATTCCTCGAAACCACAGTTCCAGAGCACTGCACCCGTAAACCTGTGCCTCTCAGGGAAACCCCCACAAGCTCCGGCGGAGGAGGAGGTTTCAGATAGATCGGAGCAAGGGCGGGTGATGGTTTCACCACACTATGTCCCAACGAGATCGCGATATCCAGTCCATCACCTGTTGTACCTGTCTGTCGATAGGAAACACCGCCAGTTGCAAGAACAAGAAAGCGACAGGTATGCTCCCTGCCTTCAGAAGCAACCCTGAATCCCTCTTCCAGCCTCTCTGCCCGGGTCACTCTCTCCCCGGCAACCAGATGAACCCCGGCATTCAGGAGCATCGACTGAAACGCTTCGAGCACGTCGCGTGCATTTCGGGAAACAGGAAATACTTTTCCATCGTCACGAGCTGCTGTTTCAACTCCGCATGTAGCGAGCATCGCGCGAACATCCTCATTGGAAAATGCATGGAGGGCATGACGAAGAAACCGCTGCTCAACCTTACGCTGAAACCCTTTCCGCAAAAGATCTTTAACCGTACCTGCATGAGTGATATTACACCTGCCTCCGCCTGAAATACGAATCTTCGCGCCGACAGAAGAATTCCTTTCCAGTATCGTGATAACGAACTGCTCGTCCCCGATTCCCTGACTGCGTGCCATTTTTCTTGCCGCGAAGGCCGCGCACATCCCTGCAGCTCCTCCGCCAATAATGAGAAGATCCGAACAGCTGTGCCCTGAGCTTCTCTCAAAACCATCTGACCGGTTATTTTCCCGCCCATATCCGGCTCCACGCTTCTTACTTCTCACGTATACCTTTTAACTTTTAACTTCTCTCTTTTCCCTCTGCTCTTTTCCCTTTTTGCCATTTGCCTTTTCCCTTTGCCATTTGCCTTTTGCCTTCTCCCTCTTCCCTTTTGCCCTTTACCTTTTGCCTTTTGACTTTTACCCTTTCCCTTCCTACCCCTCACTTCCCATCACCTCTCACCTTGACCCTCATACCGTTGTCGAGATCATTGGTGGGATGAATCACAACCTCTTCTCCCTCTTCAAGACCGTCAAGCACCTCAGCGTAGTAGGCACCTCGACGACCTATCGTTATCGGCACGATTTCCGCCCTGCTCCCGTTTATCATGAAAACATTCCACCCTTCATTACCACGAAAAATACTGCTGACCGGAACCTGAAGAATATCTTCGCCTTTCCAGAGAACTATTTTCGCCTGCACACGGAAGTTATCCCCCAGCTTCACTTCATCGTCCGCCAGATCTACAATGATATTGACACGCTTTTCCTCAATACCGAGGGCGGATATTTTTGTGAATGCAGCCGGCTCTACAGTCCTGACTTTTCCGAAAAGCACCGTCCCTCCTCCCCACTCCTCAACCTGCACCTGCATCCCGGGCTCAACCTTGACAGCATCTGCTGAAAGCACGTCGATCACCACTTCGATATTCCGGGAATCACCTATTTCAAAAAGCGGAGTTCCAGCCGGAACGACCCGCTCGCTTTTTTCAAATATTCTCAACACCCTGCCGCTGTCCGGTGCCGAAATATCAACCGATGTACCGCTTTCAGACTGATTGATAGCCGATCGCGCGGCATCAAGGTCATAGCGTGCCGATTCCACATTGAGACGCGCGGCCTGATACTGTTTCTGAAGAACCTGCCACGCGGTTCGCGCATCTTCGTAGGTTTCCGAAGAGACCGCACCTTTTCGATAGAGGTTGCTGTACCTCTTGAATTTTCTTTCAGCCTGTCGAAGATCTATCTCCACCTGTCGTTCACCTGCACGCACAGCCTCAAGCAGAGCCTCAGCCGAACGTGCCCTGGCCTGTGCCTCTTCAAACTCACGTGCATTGAGCGGTGGTGAGGTTACCCGCGCCACAACGCTGTTTTTCCGCACAACCTCGCCCTCTTCAAGCCTGATACGCTCCACTCGTCCATTCACCGGAGAAGCAACGGTATAGCTGTCGCGTACCCTTGTCGAGCCTTCTCCGTCAAGGGTTATAATGAGCTCCCCCCTGAATACAGACTCCGAATCCACCTGCAACGGGGAAGGTCTCATCACGACAATCAGAATTGCAGCTACAACCAGAAACGCAATCGCGCCTATACGCTGTGTTTTTGAAATTTTCATTCTATCCGATATTTAACGCTTTTATTCCGCCTTCAGCTCAAAATCATGACAGCCTGAATAGTGACAGAGTTTTGCACTCCCTTTCACCTTCTGCCTTTCCCCTTTTGACTTTTGCCTTTTGACTTTTGACTTTTGACTTTTGCCTTTTGACTTTCACCTTCTGCCCTTTGCCCTTTCCCTTCTGCCTTACAACCTACTCCCTGGTCTTGAGAACCCCGATCAGGTCAAGCCTGTTCAACCGATAGAGCACAAGAAGACCTGAAAATAACGCAACTATGACGATAACAAACAGAGCAAAAATAAAGTTGAAGTTGCTGAAAACAACCGGCATGCGATAGAGTTCCGAACTTAATCCCAGTGAGAGCAGCATTGACAGACCTATACCGATAAGAAAACCGAGAGGAATTGCAAAGACAGTAAGAATTGCCTGTTCTCCGAGCAGAATGACGGCAATCTCCTTTCGGGTCAATCCCAGCACACGAAGACTTGAAAGCTCCCTTGCCCTCTCCGATAGAGAAATCCTCGCACCATTATACACCACGGCAAAAGCAAGAATGCTGGCAAAGGTTGTCAGAATAACCGTTGATGTCGTCGTACTTCGAGCGATAAGTTCTTCAAAACTCTCCTGCATCGCTTTTATCATCGACGTTCCGGCGACACCGGGCAGTTCCTTGAAATCCTCGAACAGCTGCCCGGATTTGTCCTCGTCAATCCTAAGATACGCGGCACTCACGATATTGCCTTCTTCGGTGAGACGATCAAGATTATCACTACGCATGTATGCCGAAAGCCCCAGCAGCTCATCGATGGTGCCGCCTACAGGAACCCTCGCTGTTCGCCTTTTTCCCTGGAGAAACTCAACCGTCATGGTATCACCGGGTGTCACGCCAAGAACCTTCGCGAGAGTCGTGGTCAGTAGAATACCCTCTTCGGGAAGCTCAATCTTACGATTGTGCGCATCCACCAGACGTTTCAAACCGTCAGCGGTTTTGAGGCCGGTTATTGACTGCCGACGGGACCGATGTCCATAGATCAGCTTTGCCGGCTCATCCCGATAGAACTCCTGCTCCAGAACCCCCTCCATCGATGCCAGATTGTATTGGACAGAGAGTGGCCGTGGCTCGTTGAAAATAACCGTGAGATCTTCACGATGCTTCTCGCTGAACTCTATGAGCATAATATGGTTCACGGCATCATAGCTGTAGCGTCCTGCTATGAGAATAGCAACGGCAAAAGCGATCATAAGCACTGAAAGCGCCGCTTTCCATATTCTCCTCTCCAGATTCCTGATGATAATACGTACAGAAACAGGTATTTTCTGCTGAAACTCCTTACGATCCAGAAAACCGGGCCTGTAGACGACCGGGGCCTCAGGCCTCATCGCTTCGGCAGGCGGTAAGGATACAGCTTTACTGACCGCGCTGAGCGCGCCGAAGAGAGCTGCTCCCGCGCTGAGCAACACTGACAGAGCAACCTCATTGAAGCGGAAATAGTAGGTCAGCTCGGCAAAATTATAGAAGTCCTCATACACTTTGGTCAAACCGAGACCAAGCCAGGCGCCGATGGCCGTTCCCGCCAGAGCGCCAAGAGCGACCGGAACCATGGCAAACCCCAGATAGTGCAGCCCGACCTCTTCATTGGTATATCCCATTGCTTTCATCACCGCTATCTGATCTCTCTGCGTGCTGACAAGCCTCTTCAGGACGATATTGAGCAGAAAAACCGCGACCGCAAGAAAAATCGCAGGCAATATGGTTATCTGAATACCCAACTGCTTGATCTCATCCGAAATGAAACGATCGGAGAGCTGTTCGCTCCTCCCGTATGCCCCAAGCGAGCCATATCGCCTGAACATCCGGTCAAGGCGCTGGATGACATCTTTTTCCAATGCGCCGCGAGCAAGAGTCAGTGACAGATCGTTGAACGCTCCAGTCATATTGAGAGCCGATTCGAGAGCGCTCCTGCTCATCCAGAAAATCCCGAATCGACGGTTGTCCGGGAAAAACGCCCCCGGCTGCACTTCGTAAATATATTCAGGGGACAGCCCTTTACCGACAATAACCAGCTCTTTCCACCGTCCATTGATTACCGCCCCCACATGATCCCCGAGTTTCAGGCGGTTGGCGGTCATAAAGGTCTCGCTGGCAATGACCTCTTCAGGGTGCCCGGCCTCGATATAGCGGCCTTCACGGAGAAACAGGTCATTGAGAACAGGCCTCTGCCGATCCGGTATCGAGACCAGTCTTCCACTTGCCGGTTCGTTCAGTCCGGGGACATCAAGCGTTACATCGGCAATAATTCGAGACCTGACAGCCGCAACCCCGGGAATATTCCTCACACGCTCCATCATGGAAACAGGAGCCCTCCTGGCCTGCATGAACACATCCGCAAACCGGTAGTCACTGTAGTAGGCTGTTCTGGTGGTTCTCAGTGAATACTCCACACTGCTCATGGAAACAAACACGGAAATACCGCAGGCAACAACAGCCGCCACAGCCAGCATCTGGCTTTTCATGCGTAGCAGCTCACGCAGCAATTTCCGGTTCAGCTGTTTCATCTCATCTCTACCAGCTCAGTTCGGAAGGGGAAAGTTTTCTCTCATTTCGCTCTATCTCCGTAATCTCTCCGCTCCGCATATGAATCACCCTGTCTGCCATAGCGGCGATTGAAACATTGTGCGTGATCACCAGAGTCGTTGTCCCGAGCTCCTCGTTTACCTTGCGTATAACATCCAGCACCAGTTTACCGGTTTCATAGTCCAGCGCGCCTGTCGGTTCATCACAAAGCAGCAGTTCCGGCCTCTTGGACACAGCACGGGCAATTGCGACACGCTGCTGCTCTCCCCCTGAAAGCTGCGATGGAAAATGGTTCATGCGATCACCAAGATTGACTCTTCTCAACGCCTCTTCAGCAGGCATGGGCTGAGTCGATATTTCCGTGACAAGCTGAATATTTTCAAGCGCTGTAAGACTGGAAATAAGATTGTAGAACTGAAAGACAAACCCTATGGATTCACGTCTATAGGCGGTCATTTCCGCTTCAGAAGCTGCGGTCATCTCCTGACTGTGAAAATACAGCTTTCCTTCCGAGGGAACATCAAGACCTCCGATGATATTGAGCAGGGTTGATTTCCCGCTGCCTGAAGTGCCGAGAAGCACAACAAGTTCACCAGCATAAAAATCAACCGACACATGCTTCAGCGCATGCACCTCTACTTCTCCCATCGTGTAGATCTTGCTCACCCTGTCGACACGAAGCACCGGGCTGTCAGTCTCATGTTCCATGAAAGCATCCATCATTGCAGGTTTCTTTCTTGCTGTTATATAAAGGTAACCATTAACAGCCCGATAGTGAACATACGCTCTTCGTTTCCATCTCTACCGGTTGAAACCGATACAGAGGATCACTGACAAGGAACGATCAGGAGAACGCTATAGTTTATCACAAATAACAGCAGAACATAGCCTGATAAATACATTCTTCAATGGACACAGAAGCACTTTTCTCATGGTTGATGGGACTGGGTGAAGAATACGGGGTCAATCCTGTTATTTTCGGCGCTATCTATATCGGAGCAATTCCTTTTTTCAGCATCTCTCTCGCTTGGCTTGTCAGGAATATCAGGGAGAAAAAAGCGGTAGTACTCCCAACGCTGCTTACGGGCTTCTTTTTCATTTCCGCCTATCTTTACCTCATCATTGCAGGAAAAAACGTGCCCTACTGGGTCTATGTATTCATTGCCATACTTATTGCTTTCGGATCGTGGTCCACGATCCGGAAAATCAGAAAACAGACATCTCAAACAGGGGAAAACAGATGAACTTCGATTTTGATGTTATCGTTATCGGGGGCGGCGCGGCAGGGTTGACAGCAGCAGGAGTCTCAGCTTCACTCGGAGCAAAAACCGCCATGATAGAGAAAAAAAAACTTGGCGGGGACTGCACCTGGTATGGCTGCATCCCGAGCAAAGCACTCCTGAAATCCGCAAAAGTGGCTCAAACCGTTCGCGAAGCTGAAAAATTCGGGATAAAAACGGGGAATCTGTCGATTGACTTTGAGGCCGTGATGAAGCGGGTGCGCTCCATTCAGCAGGACGTCTACCAGGAGGCAGACGCTCCGGAAATCTACGAAGCGATGGGAGTAACGGTTATCGAAGGCCGCGGAAGTTTTGCGGACGAGCATTCCGTCATCATTACAAAGGAGGGCATGGACGACCTGACGCTCCGCTCAAAAAACATCGTAATCGCTACCGGAAGCAGACCGGTCATCCCTCCGATTGAAGGGCTTGAAACAGTCCCCTTCCTGACAAACGAAACTATTTTCACTCTGGAAAAACAACCGAAAAAACTTCTTGTGATCGGAGCCGGCCCTATTGGCACAGAGATGGGGCAGGCGTTCACTCGTCTCGGGTCTGAAGTTACCGTGTTTGATTTTGGAGAACGAATTCTCTCCCATGATCACCCTGAACTATCCGCACTGCTTCATGACATGCTGACCCGTGAGGGTATCAATTTCAGGCTGAACACGGCAGTTAAGAAAGTAGCAAAAAAGAACAACAGCATCGTCGTGACGGCTGAAGACAGAAATACAGGCGAGTCATTCTCTGTCGAAGGAGACGCTCTTCTTGTCGCCTCAGGCAGAAAGGCAGCTATCGAGACGCTTAACCTTGAAGCTGCCGGAATAGACACACACAAACGCGGCATCAGGGTCAATGAAAGCTGCCAGACATCCCGCCACCACATCTACGCCTGCGGCGATGTCGCCGGAGGGCTGCAATTTACCCATATGGCAGAACACATGGCAAAGGTAGCGGCCAGCAAAATGCTTACTCATCTCCCCATGAAGACAGATGACAAGCATGTCCCCTGGTGTACCTACACGGAGCCTGAATTGGCCCATGTAGGTGAGACCGAAGAAACACTCAAAAAGAACAACACCGGATATGAGCTCTACCGGTTCCCGTTCAACAGAATTGACCGGGCTATAACGGAAAGTGAAAAGCAAGGCTGGATACGGGTCTATGCCGCCGGTTTTGACGGGAGGATCTTCGGTGTCGATATTCTTGGCGTTCATGCGGGAGAACTGATCAGCGAGTTTGCGCTCGCGATGCGTAACGGAGTGACGCTCCGTCAGATGTCCGATACCATCCACCCCTACCCTACCTATGCCCTGGGAAACAGAAGAGCTGCAGACCAGTGGTATGTCCGAAAACAGTCGGGCGCACTGGTAGGACTTCTCCAGTTCTTTTTCGGCTATCAGGGTAAAATGCCGGATACCAGCGACCCGGACAGAATTGTATAGCAGCCATAGGGCATTTTTCAGTCGATTGCCGTTTTTTTTTGTATTATTGAGCCTTCAGTAATCGGCAGAACTTATGGAACCCTGTACTTTTGTATTCTATACCATCCTTTTCGTCTCAGGAATGACGGCGGGTATTTTGCTCAGCAGAACCTTTCAGAAAAATTCAGCCAATAGCTCACTTCCGGCTGTTCGGGTAGGCAAATCAAATGTCAGTGGACGAGGGGTTTTCGCGTTAAAGAACATTCAAAACGGTGCCATTATTGAACGCTGTCCGGTGCTTGAAGTGGACGAACAGGATATAGGCGGTGAACTGCTCAACTATGTTTTCTACGGAGATAACGAAAAAGAGAGACTGGTGGCCATGGGAAACGGGATGCTGTTTAACCACTCATCCGTTCCAAATGTCGCCTACTATCTTGAAGAAACACCGCTCGGGCCTGAACTGGTAATTTACGCCTTGAGAGATCTGCGAAAAGGCGAAGAGCTGTTCTATACCTACGGGGATGACTGGTGGACAACAAGGAACATCCCTGAGATCTCCTGAAAGACAGGGCTCCGGGCGAATTCAGTCGTCCAGTTCAATCTGTTTTTGCGTGCACCACTCTCTGAGCGTCTTTTCTACTTTTTCAGCCTTGTACTCATTCCAGTCCTGAAGCAGGCCATGGGATTGCAGCATATCAGAGAAACGGCTCTCGGCTGTATCTTCCTCCGCAAAATATTCACGCACAACCGCGTACTGTTCAGCAAGACGTTCATCAATAAAATCGAAAGCAAGTTCCCGTCCGAGATTCAGAATATCACGATGAGGAACAGACTCGAAGTTCGAAGAATGAACGTCCTTGCCTCTTGTCTCATCAAGACCGAGAACCTGTGAGTAATAATAAAACTCACCGTCATCCCTGCCGACATAGGCTATATTTTCACCCTGATCACGGGAACTGACAAAATCGAAGGCCATCCGGAGTTCGGAATATTTTAAATTCATTGCGTGTACTTCTTACCTGAATTGAGCGATTGTCGATCATGTTGCAGATGCGAATCCTGGACCATATTCATGCCAACCCTATAGGTTATGGATACGCGATACTACAGAGAGACTTGCAGCATCATCTATGGAATCGATCAACACAGGTCTTATTTGAGTTCTTCGACAATAACGCCCATGTTGAATATGAGAACCATGTTACCGTCATGGGCGAACTTGATCTTGTTACCGTACTCTGTTTGTTCTATATCGATACGCCCTTCATAGGTTCTGACAGGTTCTCCTGACACCGAGTACACGGTCACCTTTCGCTCGAGCCCGACCCATTTGGACTGAAAATCCTTGACTCCGCGCTGGAATTTCTGAGAACAACCGCCAAGCAAAACCCCTGTCAGCAAAAAAAGAACGGTGATAGTCTTTTTCATGGTACGCCACTTGTTACAAACGTTCCTGCAATATCTTTTTCATAACCCGATCATCGAGGTCAACCGGATTACTTGTACATCGAGTACGGCCGACAATATAATCAAGATCCTTTTCCGTTACCCCGAAATTCGAGAGAAGTGGAAAATTCAGCTCCTGCTGCAAGGAATCAAGCACCTCAATCAGTACATTGCAGGCATCCCTGTCGTCAAGTGAATCGTTACCGGACAATATCCTGCCAACGCGAGCATACCTGGAAAGAAATTCTCTGTAACCGCTTCCTCCCTCTCGAAGCGCGTAAATATTTTCCCTTGTCGCCGGAGAGAGAAGCGTCGAACAGAGCGTACCGTGAGGAATATCTACAAATCCCCCGACGGATGAGGCAAATCCGTGAACGATACCCAGACCTGCGTTTGCCAGCGCAATTCCGGACATAAGCGCGGCATAAGCCATCCCGCCGCGAGCATCGATATCCTCTGCGCCTTTTTCGCAGGCCGGCAGAAAAGAGCGTGAAAAAGCCTCTATGCCGCTGATGGCGACAGCTTCTGTCAAGGGTGAAGCAAACGGGGAAAGAAGCGCTTCGATAAGCTGAGTACATGCATCCATTCCTGAAGCGACGGTAAGTTCGGCAGGCATGGCAAGCATAAGTTCAGGATCGATCAGAGCGATGTCCGGCACAAATGCCGGATGACGGAGAGAGCGTTTGTACCCTTCTTTTCCTACACTGCTCAGAACTGCGTTACTGGTGGCTTCACTCCCTGTTCCTGCTGTCGTCGGGACGGCGATGAAAGGCACTTTCAATCCATCGTGCTCCCTGAATCCCTGCCGGCCTTCGATAAACCGCTCAACAGGCTCGTTTTTCATCAGCATAGCCGAAATAGCCTTGCCCGCGTCAAGCACGCTTCCTCCGCCGATCGCGACAACAACCTCGATACCGGCATCGCTGAACTCAGTGACAGCCCGATCGACAAGTTCAGGGGAGGGCTCTCCCGTAATAGTGCAGAGATGATAGTCAAGGGAATCCGACCCCAATCTTTCAACAAGAGCAGACAGGGCACCGGAACGTTGCAGAGAAACTGCCCCGCAAACAAGAAGCACGGCAGTGCCGAACTCCGTGATCAAAGAAGGGATCTCCTGAAACCTGCCCGGGCCGAAATATACCCGTGGTTGACGAAGAAGCGAAAAATCGAAACTGCTCATTGCTTTTCTTATTGTACACCCGTCAAAAAGTGCAGCCATAACTTCATTCTGCCCTTCACGGAAGAGGCTTTTCGCTCCAGATTATTTTTCCTGAAGCATCAATATATGCCTCAACACCGTTCAACCTGACTCGTGCAAGCCCCTTAAAAAAGCTCTGCGCCTCATTGAAACGCGGCTCGATGACCATCACACCGGATGTATCGACATATCCCCAGGTTTTCGTTTTCTTAACAGGAGCGAGTCCCCCGCTGAATGGCTTCACTGCCTGGTACACTGCAGGAACGATCTCTTTGCCGGAAACATCAATAAAGCCCCACCTGTTCTTTTTGGCGACTCTGGCAAATCCTTCTGAAAAGTTCTCCGTTGCATCATAGAGACAGTCGACCACGCTTGCACCAAATATGTCGATATACCCCCATTTACCATCACACCGTACCCTTGCGCGGTTTTCTATAAAGCCCCATGCCTCTTCATATTTCGGCTCGATCACCATAGTTCCGGAAGTATCGATAAAACCCCATAAACCACCGACCCTGACTTTCGCCCGGCTCCCCTGGAAACTGTCCGCTTCTTCGTAGATCGGAGGAATACTCTGATTTCCCTGTTTATCGATGTAGCCGTATCTGCCGTTTTTCCTGACAAGCCCCAACCCGTGAGCGAAGAAATACCCCAGTTCATACTCCGGTTGTATAACCATCCGGCCCGTTGAATCAATGACGCCGTAGTTGCCGTCAACGCTTACAAATGCGAGGCCTTCTGAAAAATGGTAACCGAAGTCATATGCACTATCACCAATCTGCTTTCCATCCCTGCCGATATAAATCTGCTTGTCGACGACGTTCACTCTGGCGACACCTTTTTTGAAAGGCGTCACCTGCGGATATACCGGATCAATCACAAACCTGCCCGTAGAATCGATGTATCCCCATTTCCCTTTCGTTTTGACCGGGGCCAGTCCGTCACGAAAACCATACGCGATCTCAAAAACCGGGTCGATAACCATCCTGCCTCTCGAGTCGATATAGCCAAACTTTCCTTTCGAGAACGCCACGTGCAGAGAGTCGGATGACACGGGTTTTTCTGAAGGCTCCATCTCAGCCCCGTTCTTTTTCGAGTCGGGAGAACAGCCGCCCGAAATCAACAACAAACAAACGGCAAGAAACCGAAAAAGCAGCATCTTGTTATTGCGCATCCCTTCTCCTTCCGGCGCCGCAGCCTCCTTTTCTTACCATCGAAGCTCCGCATTCGCTACAGGTCATTGCCCGACAGGGAACACCCGGACGGTGTTCTGCCTCGTAGCCGCAGGAAGAACAGACACAGCGATCTTTTTCTTCTTCACCGATATCTTCACTTTTCATAAACACACCTCCATCAAAAACCATAGATTTCCCCTCTACAAGGGCCCCTGCAATTTTTTTATGTGCCGACTCAAGTATCCTGCCGAATGTCTGGCGTGAGACCTGCATCTTTTCAGCTGCCTCGGCCTGATAGAACCCCTCGAAATCAGCCAGCCGTATCGCTTCAAGTTCGTCGACCGTAACGACTACTTCCTCGAGCATATTTCTTGAAACGCCCTGTGGCTTGAAACACCGAACACGCGGTGTATCCGTCACTCGCCGACAACTCTTTGGCCGCCCTGCACGATTATGACTCATAATTTCATTATAGACCTATGCTCGTTATAAATTCACACATCATTAGTGAAAAAGTGACTGGAGACCGTTTCCCGTAGCGTCTCATGGATCTTCGGATCAAGCACGAAAATGACCGGGAAAGTAATAGCATCTTCAGCCACTCTTCAAAGTCATGCCGGACTTGATCCGGCATCCACGCTGACTATAAAGCCGTCTCATGGGTTCTTCGGGTCAAGCACGACGATGGCTGAAAAGCCAAACGGGCGAGAACAAGGACTCGCCCCTGAAATTCTGACTCCCGGCTTCTTTATACAGCCTCTTAATCTTCTACACAGATTTCACCCTTCATAATCGCATTCAGTGTCACGACAATCAACAAAATGATGACCAGCGCGAGAAGCCCCAATTCAAACAATGCAAGGTTTTTGTAAAATGCACTGTGTGTCATATGCAGCATCACGACCGTCGCAAGGGTTTTTGCCGCAAGCGGAAAGGAATAGGCCCACCATGAAAGGAAAAAGTTGATTCTTGCAAGAATCTGAACTTTAAACAGAATCAGGATGAACATAAACAGGGAGAAGTAGTACATGATCCGTGCAAATGCATCGAGCCCTGCCCCATCATGACCCATAAGACCGGCAAGCTTGGCATAGGCAATAAACGCAATGGCAGGCGGAGCAAACAGAATAAAGAGAGTGGGCAGAAGCCTGTCGGGAATAGGCGAATGAAAAAACATCCGGTACATGACGATGGTGAAAAGCGAGATCCAGAAAATCAGGCCAACGGAAAAGAAAAACCATGAAATCTCGATAAAACCGTGAGGCACACCGGCAATGGGAACGATAAGTGAACCAACGATAGGAATGAACCAGCCCGGAGTCATCTGCTCGATCTTGAAATGCGTATGACGGATCCAGATTGAAATAATAACAATTGAGGCGATAAACTGAAGAGCGGCCCCGATAATCCATAGAGTGCGGGATATCTGCATATCCCGGTCAAGATACGCGACGCTGAGCACAAGAAAGATTTTCGCTATCAGCGGAAAGAAGTTGATCTTTACCGGGTGCTTGAACTCCTTCTTGAGCGCCGAGGGGTAGCGGATAATTTTGAAAAGGTAGATAACCGATACCAGAACAAACAGCCCTATGGTAATGTACAGAAGAACCGTTGACGGCATTTCCAGCACAGGAAGAATGCCGTTTCCGTTTTGCCCTCCGACCTTCTGTACAGCGAGAGAAAAACCAGCCATACCAAGCACGATCGCAAAAAACGTTATATGAAAGTTCTGCAATCTCAACGGTGTTTCAAATGATGGCGAAACCGTGTTATTACTCATTTTTATAGACAAGTTACTTGTTAGGAATAAACTCAGGAACCGGCAATGCTGGTGGAAACCTCAAATTCCGGAGGATTTTGTATGTGCTTCTTGACTGCGCAGAGATTGGCAACCTTCACCAGCGTATCACGATACTTTTCCGGAAAATCCTCGGGCACCTCGATATCTATAGAGATCTTACCGATACCGCTCCCGTCTTCCCGTCTATGGTGCGTCTGCACGATTCGCAATTTTTCGGTTGGAAGATTTCGCTCCTGACAGAATGAATAGACATATATTCCGGCACAGGTTCCTATCGACGCGAGAAATAGAGAAAAGGGTTCGGGCGCACTCCCTTCACCTCCGCTCCTGGGAGACTGATCGGTCATGATGGTAAACCCACGATACTCTGCGTTGACCTTTTTGCCCCCGGCAAAAGAAATAATCATTTCGTTCATTATACTATCGCTAACTATTAACAATTGTTTAAGATACCCATAAAATCGAACGTCTGAATATGCATTATTTTCACCTGAAAACCAGACTGATATATAACAGCAAAACCAGACAGTATGGAAGGAACACGCGATTATAAGCATATGCCCTGATACAAGCAAATGAAAGCACAGGTAAAAAAAGTTGAAACTTGAGGAGAAGTAAGGGCTAACTCCTGAGATGCAAGGGAAAAAAATCAGGAACAGAGAGCAAGAAACACACCGCTTACCCATACCAGCACTTCAGTAAACTCACTCGACGCCCCGAGAACATCTCCGGTAACACCGCCTATTTTTTTTATCGTGAGCAGGGACATCAGTACCGCTCCTGCAATTGCTGCTGACAATCCGATTCCAGAGGGCAGCATCTCACCGTTCATGAGAAGCAGCAGGATAAAGAGTGCAACCAAAAAAGCAGCCACGAAGTGCTGAATTCCGGCTCCTTCGACAAAACCAGCCGCAGTCCCCCCTTCACGGCGGGCATAGGGCAGCATAGATGCCAGTGCCACCTGTACAAGTCGAGCAAGCAGGACGCCCGATACGATCCACGGATATAATCCGAAAGCAAGGAGTTTAACAAGAACAATGCTCTTGAAAAGAAACAGCAGGATCAGTCCTATCGCACCGAAAGACCCTACAGAAGGATCTTTCATGATTCTCAGACGGCTTTCCCTGTCCCTCCCACCGAAAAACCCGTCCGCCATATCGGCAAACCCGTCTGCATGCATCCCTCTTGTCAGCAGAACACCGGCAATAAGCACCATTGAGGCTGCCAGCTCAGGCCATCCTGACAGCATTGCAAGATAACCGGCCCCGGCCTGCAGCAATCCGAGAAAAAGACCGACTACCGGAAACCAGAAAAGCGCACTGCTGAAACGCTCCGCTTCCTTTCCAGGTACTGGCAGTACCGTCAGGGTTCGCACTGCGGTAACCAGCCCTCTCAAAGCACTGTGATTCTTTTTTTCAGAAAAGAGAGAACGGCGTCGACAAACAGTTCAGACTTCTCCTCCTGCGGCAGATGTCCGCAGTCGGGAATAATCTCAAGAGCAGCTCCGGGGAGCTCTTCGGCCAGTCTGAGACTTTCTTCCGTATTCACGGTAAGATCATGTTCACCGGTAACCACCAGAGAAGGCACAGGAGTATTTTTCAGGCGTTCATCAAGGTGGAGGTGATGTGTTTCAAGAAAGAGTTCCCAGAACCCTCTCGACCAGTCGCCGGTCATCATATCCTGACGGTACGCTGCGAGAGTTGGGGCATCGAGACGATCCTTCTTATGCCAGAACCCCCGGATATTCCTGTCATAGAGCCTGGTTATCAGAAACTTCATCAGCCTCGAGAACGCAGGGCTCATCGCTTTCATCACCGGTTTCATGAAAGCCGGTACTTCGCTGGTCGCATAACCGCTGTAGATCATCGGAGCTGCCAGAACCAGACCCAGCACTTTTTCCGGATACCGCAACGCGGTCAGCAATGCCAGCGTCCCTCCGGTAGAGTTCCCTATAAGCACCGCACTCTGAAACCCAAGCTTACCCATCAGCGCCACAACAAGGTCACTCTGGGCTTCAGGGCTGTAACGCGCGTTGTTGGTTTTCGAAGGAACAGGGCGGGATGTCAAGCCGAAAGCCGGACGGTCAAAGACAAGTACTGTGCAATCTTTCGCAAGAGGCTGGATGACCTCCTGCCAAGAACGGATGCTCAGAAAGCTGCCGTGCAGGAGTACCATCAGAGGCTTCCCGCTTCCGAACAGTTTATAGTGAACAGAAAAGCCGTTACACTCGATAAACCGGCTTTCACTGTCCGCACGTTGAAGTTTTTCAACATCAAATGAATCCATAGAAATATATCGTGCTACAGGGCACCTCTATTTTATTCCGCGATTCAAGTGCATCATTGAGCGGACAGAAAGGGGCTTCTGCGCTACGTTCGCCTCGCACCTGAACCGCTCATCACAATACATAGATGTGTCCTACTGTTTACCGGATACCTGCGCCGAACTGAAAGTAGCCATTTCATTGTAAATCTTCACTGCTCCCTCGATAACCTGCATCGCCAGTGCGGCACCGGTCCCTTCTCCAAGGCGGAGATCGAGATCAAGGATAGGGCGCGCGCCGAGCTTGTTCATTATCGCCGCATGCCCCTGTTCGTTGGACAGATGACTGAAGAAAAGATACTCACTGACCTTGCAGGAAAGCTTCATCGCGGCGACAGCTCCTGCTGAAGAGATAAACCCGTCAACAACCACCGGCATGCCGACCGAAGCGGCCCCGAGAACAAGACCGCAGATCCCTGCAATTTCAAATCCTCCAAGAGAAGCAAGTGTTTCCAACGGTGAAGCCAGTGCGTCGCCATTGACCTCGACGGCTTTCCTGATTACGGATATTTTGTGATCGAGCTTTCTGTCATCAATCCCCGTGCCGCGACCGGTAATGGTTTCGACAGGAAGATCAAGCAGAACCGCAAACAATGCGGTGGCCGGAGTTGTATTGCCGATACCCATCTCCCCTGTTGCCAGAAGGTCAAACCCTTGCTCCCGGGCTTCCAGCGCAAGATTCACTCCGGTCATAACCGCCTGCACAACCTCCTCCATCGTCATTGCCGGACCTTGCGCGATATTTGATGAACCTTTGCGAACTTTGTGTTTGCGAAGTGAGGGGTGATCGGAAAAATCATGGTTCACGCCCATATCAACCACATCGAGCTCCGCGCCCGCATGACGCGACAATACGTTAATAGCTGCCCCGCCTCCGAGCATGGTATAGACCATCTGCGGCGTCACCTCCGCCGGAAAAGCTGAAACCCCTTCACTTGCGACACCGTGATCCGCAGCAAAGCAAAAAACCTTTTTCTTGTGCAGAACCGGACGATCCGTACCTGTCGCAACAGCATAGTTCATGGCGACCTCTTCCAGTCGCCCAAGACTTCCCTGTGGTTTGGTCAGATCGTCCAGATGCGCCTGAACCCTGACACGCAGTGAATTGTCAACCGGCTTGACAGAAGCGAGAATATCCTGTAACTGATGCATTTGGTGATTGGTGATTGGTGATTGGTGATTGGTGATTGGTGATTGGTGATTGGTGATTGGTGATTGGTGATTGGTAGATGAAAATACAATACTCCGAAATATTCTTTTCGTCTTTTCAACAAATAAATAACCCCTGTCCCCGATTCATCAGGGCACCTGATCACTTTCTTCCTCATTGTCATGCCGCACTTGATGCGGCATCCATGCTGTTTCGCGTAAAAAAACGGATCTTCGGGTAAGACCTGTGAAATATGAACCCTGATTTCACGGAGCAAGCCAGAAGATGCCAGAAAAGGCCAAAAGTTTTTCACCCCTACACCCGAACACAATTTCAGCACTCATCGCTCATCGCTCATCGCTCATCGCTCATTGCTCATTGCTCATTGCTCATTGCTCAGCACTATTAAGCAAATCCGCACCTGAGCCATTCAGCCAACCAGCTATTGAGCCACCTGACACGGTTAGACACGCTGATCTACCCCTACCACTCACTCTCCTACTTCCCTATTACCCATTATCCACTATCCATTACCCACTACCCATTACCCACTATCCATTATCCACTATCCACTATCCATTACCCACTATCCATTACCCACTATCCACTATCCACTATCCATTATCCATTACCCACTATCCACTATCCACTATCCATTATCCATTACCCACTATCCACTATCCATTATCCACTATCCATTACAACCCCTACTTCAGCCTCATCGGGATGCCGCTGCAGAGAAACCAGGCTTCGGTTGCAACACCGGCTACTTTCTGGTTGATTATGCCGGCAATATCCCGAAACTCCCTTGCCATGGCATTTTCTGGAACGATGCCCATACCCACCTCATTGGATACGAGAATAACAGAACAAGGGGGATTTTGCAAGACCGCGAGCAAACGATCGACATGGCTCATAATTGCCTCTTGTAATCCCAGCTTGTGCAGGAGGTTTCCCGCCCAGACCGTCAGGCAGTCCACAACCGCCACGTCGATATTGTCGGGCAGAAAGCGCAGGGTCACATCAATGTCAACCGGCTCTTCAAAGGTTGTATAAACACCGCCTCTTTCCTCGCGATGTTTAGCAATACGGGCTTGCATCTCATCATCGAAAGCTTCCGCAGTGGCTAAAAATGCTTTGTTCCTGAAACGTCCGGCACACTGCAGAGCAAATGAACTTTTACCGCTTCTCGCTCCACCTGTCACATATATCACCTCTGGCATAATCATAAGGGCTCCTCTGAAAATATTGTTCTGTCTGACCGTTCAAAGAAAAAACCGCAAAATCACTTAAAAAAAAAAAAACGTTACTTTATCACCATGCTTCAGTATATCGTTTAAACGTTGAATCATAACCCCAAACCCGCAAACTATCATGACACACAAGAAAATTCTCAGCACACTCGTGCTCGCCGCAGCGCTTGCTTTCCCACTCGGCAACAACGCAAAAGCCGCCACCACAAGCGGACAGACAGCTGTTTCGGTCGAACTGCCGGACATCATTATCCTGCACTACATTTCCGGTATCACGCTAACTTTTGCGGATATCACCCAGGCTATCGATGAATCAGCAGGCTCCTGAAATGTTGACTGGAGCGGAGCGGCAACTAACGGTTCCGGTGAACTCACTACAGGCGGCCTCACCACCGTAACAAATGACTTGGCCAGCGGCACCGTCACGGCTCATATTCCAAACGTATGGGCAATCCGTGGCTTTTCCCAGTCAGGGACGGCAACAGTCGCTATAGGTATTGATACCGCTGATTTATCGGATGGGACGTATGATCTTACCATGTCAAATCCGAAAGTTGACGATAATGATGGCAATGTCGGCACACCGATCACAACATCTTTAAACGGCATCTGGAAAAACCAGGCAACGATCGGCGATGTCGAGCTTGATTTCAATTTCGATGTTGATTTGGCCTCAGGCACCTACACTGGAGGGCAATATACTATTACCGCTACGACAATATAAAGCTCTCGCCAAGCGGGCATCTCTTTCCCCCATATGAAATGGCTGAATTGATACACGCATGCACAAAAAGGCTCACCGGAGTGAGCCTTTTTGCCTATAGAGCCACTTTTATTACGTTGCTCTGCGCGGTTCTTGTTGCCGCCCCGTCAATCTGTGAGGGGGCTCCTAAAATCACGTTCAGAAATAACATCACATTTGAAGACATGGAGCCGGGAGAAATTTTTTCAAGCGGCAGCAGTGGCCAGTCAGCCGATGAAGGTTCCTTTTCACCCGAGGTAAGCTGGGACGGCACGGTGAGCGAATCGGGTTTTGAATCCGGCGATCTCGAACAGGTATATAACCGGTTAACCTTTACCCGGTGGACAAATAATACTCAATCAAACAGGGCGTGGCTCTGGCGTTTTGTCTGGCGAAAAAGGGAGCACCCGAACCAGCCATCGATTTCTGTTACTTTTACTGTAGAGGATCAATTCGGTGCCTCCGGAAGACTGACTCATCAATCAGACTCGGGATCGTGGCTGGAAGCAACCGTCATCGATACGGATATGGACGACATAAGCAACAATAACCGATGGCGTTTCACGGGAACGGCACGTCTTGAGTTTGATATTTCCAACGCCCGCCGTTCGGGTAGATACAGAGGAATACTTCGCACAACGTTAACCTATTTGTGATGAAATACGTCAAGATTATCCCCCTCTTCTTTTGCTGCCTTGTTCTGGCTCATGTCCTGTTTGCAGAAGAAAAGCTTCCTCCAGGGCAGGTCGGCGTTGCGCCCAATATCTTTGAGGAGCTGCACATCGGCTCCAAACCGGTCAACGAATCGATTCGCCTTTACAATTTCAAGGAAAAGCCGATCACCGTTCGGGTAGACGCACACAACTGGACCATCGACGAAGACAACAAGGTCAAGCTGCTTCCTCCCGATCCCCAGTCGCTCGACCAGTGGCTCATCATCAACCCGCTCTCCTTTACCGTACCCCCGAAAAAAAGCCAGGTCATCAGGTTCTCCATCAGGCCAAGGGTGAAGCCTGATCCCGGAGAACATCGCGCGATCATTTACTTTACCGAAGAAAAAAACCCGGAAGACTCGACAGCTACGGCAACACTTCAGGTGCTCTTCCGCATCGGCGTCGGCGTGTATGCGACTGCCGATCCGGTGAGAAAAAAGGGTGTGCTACACTCCTTCAAGCTGGATGGCAACAAGAAACTCTCCGCCGATATTGAAAACACCGGCAACGTTCATATCCGGTTCGGAGGCAAATTCGCCATCTGGCAGGCAGATACCTTTCCGGGACTCGACAATCCATCAAAAGTCTTTCCGCAAAACAAAAAAGACAAGGAACCGCCGGAAGGCTATGCGGCAGGCGGACAACTCAACCGCTTCCCGGTACTGCCCGGAGCGAGACGAACAATCACAACAGCCTTGCCGCGCATTGAAAAAAGCGGCACGTATATCATTGCAGTAAAAGATACGCTTGCCGGAACCCCCCGGTCGCAGATATTCCGGCTAACACGATGAGCGGTCGAATGGTTAGGCCTGCAAAGCAAAGCACACGGTTCAGAAGACATACACTCCTGGTTGTTGTTTCCGTGTGTCTGGTTGTTGTTGCCGGTGTTTGCGGCCAGCCGCTTGCATCGGCAAGCACGCCCTCTCCGGATGGCACGGTAGAAGAGCCGCTGCTGGTTGAGCTGTTCTTCGGCGAAGAGTCCATCGGCACTCATCTCTGCTATCGCAACGAGGACGATTTCTGGATACCTTTTTCACTGTTTCTCGAGCACGCCCGGCTTGCCGAGCCGGATCGTCATCAGCCGGCGACAACCTACAAGACCACCCTCGGCGCCATCGTGTTCGATCCTGACAGCCTTCGCTCTTTTGAAGGGGTAGAGTGTCTTTCTTTTTCGACCATCAAGACTGTTTTTCGCATTCACGTACTGTTCAACCGCTCGTTGTACGCAATCAAGCTTCTTGTTCCCTGGCGACCTTCTTCATCGACACGGCAAAAAAAAGCTCTTGTTACGCCGGATATCCCTGCGCCTGGAAGCTCGCTCTCCTTCCTGCATTTCGAAGGCGACCTCTCGCACTCTTTCGACCAGGAAAGCACAGACCGCTATCTCGAACTTGAAGCCGGGGGGCGGATCGGTGGCGGTATCTGGGACATTATGGGAAAAGGCGACCCGCAAAGCTCATTTTCCCCTTCCAGATACCACTGGACCACTCTCAACAGAAAAACCGCTTTCAGGGTCGGCACCGGCACCAGCCAAATGTTCAGCCTTCTCGGCGACCTGGGCTATACCGGCATCCAGGTCGCGTGGAACAATCGCAGCATCCTGCCGAACATCGATAACGAACGGTATAGCGACTCCGATGTACTCCTGAGCATCGACCGCACCCAGCGGCGCACGATCGACGGAAGCGGCCCGCCTGCAGGAATCGCCGAGCTGCGCTTCGACGGCCGTATTGTCGCGCGGCGAAGAATTTCGCTCGATGGGCGATTCGCTTTCAGAAACGTCAGAATGAGCAGCGATCTGAGGATTACCGAGGTGTACCTTTATGCGCACTCGCTTCTGGAAGAGCCGATCGACATTATCGACTATACCCGGTCGATCGTCAACCGAAGCCTTGCGAGCGGAGAGCTGCTGTTTCACGGGGCTTTCGGGCGATCCGGCAATATCCTTGCCGACGAGACGATCTCATCGACATGGACAGGCTTCGGCCATACGCTCTACGGCCTGAGCGAAAGAATAACCATCGAGAGCGCAGTGCAGCACAACCCGCGATCAGGCAGTCTCGATCTGCTTTTCGGGCCGGTGATGTCAATCGGTTCTCGCTGGAACACCGCTCTCTACAGCGCATACTCAAACAACCGTTTCGGCCTGGACGCCGCACTCTACGGATATGGGAAAACCTGGCGATTTTCCCATCGCTCCCGGTGGTAC
Organism: Chlorobium phaeobacteroides; assembly: GCA_016776555.1. GTDB lineage: Bacteria > Bacteroidota > Chlorobiia > Chlorobiales > Chlorobiaceae > Prosthecochloris > Prosthecochloris phaeobacteroides_A. The sequence goes on along the minus strand of JADHTF010000015.1, from coordinate 9,562 downwards.
GACAACGGTTTTGGATACGACACGAGAGAGCAACAGCTCTATCATACCCTGCGGCTCCAGACCAGACCGTTTTCCTGGTTCAATGCCCTGCTGTACGGAAGTTACGAGAAAGAGGGAAATTCGATAACCAGCCGTTACCTGCTGCCTGGCGGCACGCTCTACCTCTCTTCTCGCACCAGAATATCGGCAATGCCTTTCGGTGACGACGGCGCGTACCGGTACGAAGCTTTCCTGAGGCCGCGATGGGACACGGATGTCCGCTTGCGCTATGAAGAAAACGTGATAACAGCCGATATCAATCATGATCTTGCGCACAACAATACCCTTCAGTTTATCCACTCCTTTGCGCGCCAGACTGACACGCACGCGTCGAGCGCCTACCTTTACTGGTATCCTGATGAGCACCGAAACAATCGTGTCCGGCTCGGTGCATCATACGGTAACGACAGATTCGGATTTACCGGCTCGTGGAGCAGATACGTGAATGCGGGACTGAATTTCATCCTGACCTACAACCATAATATGTATACTGCAAGCGGTCTTTCTGTTGAAGACGACCTTTCCCTGTTCGAACCGGAAGACAATCGCACTATCAGCCTCTCATTGACATGGGATCTCGGGCGTTCAGGCAAGCGGTTTTACCCGATCAACCGCTCGGCAATCAGCTATACCCGTGGCGGTATGGCCGGATCGCTGAAAATCATGACCGATGCCAAAACCAGCCAGTCGTCGATCAATGACGTCGCGATTCTTGTCAATGGCAGAAGGCTGGGACAACGCCAGATCGGCGGAACCTTTTTTGTCGGCAACCTCAGGCCGGGAATCTATACGGTATCGGTCGATCCCGAAAACCTGCCGGTTGAACTCGCCGTCAAAAGGCAAAACATCAAGGTCGAAGTGCAAAGCGGCGCTGTTACCGAAGTCACCATTCCCGTTTACGCGGAGTATGGAATTTCAGGAAAGGTCACCACTGCATCGAACCGCCTGCTTACAGAAACACAAGTCAGCATTATCGATTCAGTCGGCAAAATCCTGCAGCAGGCAAAAACCGACCGGTTCGGCTACTATCGTGTTGACGGACTGCGGAAAGGAAACTACACGGCACAAGTAAGCATAAAAGATGAAAACGACACTGATTTGCATGCAGAAAAAAACTTCTCCATCTCAACCGAGTTTCTGTTCGGCATTGATATCATTGTTCCCGATCATTCCTCCACCCCGGAACCCCCTGTTGAGAAGCCCGCAGCTCCGGCCAAACAACCGGAGGATCAACAGGCCGCCTCTTAACAACTGTATTTCATCAGTTCACGGCATGAAGAATCGAGCTCTTTTTCCGAAAAAATCTCCATCGTGAACACCCTCTCGGGGTCAGGGTTTTCAAACAACGCCTTCATGACCATATCCAGCGTTTCAGGGAGCATGTGCTCAAGCCCTGTATGATCCTTTCCACCCTTGATCCCGTGCATGTGCAGTACACGGGCGGATGACAAAAACCTGTCAAGATGTTCACGGACAGAATAGCCGTAGCGTTCAAGATGCCCGATATCAAGCGTCAGGGAAAGTCCGAAGTATTCAATGGCAGAACTGATCCACGCTATAGGATAATTGAGCGTTTCGACACAGATATCACGCGGGGCTACAGGATCGTTTTCAAGCAGCATGTCCATCGAAGCCAGAAAACTCTCACGAAAAACATGACGCTCTTCGCCGCTTAACCGGTTGATATTTATCCCCGGACCGGCCTCACAGTGCAGAACATACGCTGACGGCGTGAGAGGCTGAGTCAGACCGATAATCCTGAGACACTTGTCCACCGAATTCCTCCGAACAGGTTCTTCAGCATGACCGAGATAGACATCCATCGGCAGATGAATGGAATAGGTCAGATCATGCTCCTCCGCGATTCGACGAAGTGTCTCGATATCATCAGCAGAAGGGAGATTACTGATCTCGTCGGACTCGAAAAGCACCACCTCGACATCATCCACCTTCTCTTTCAGATACTCGATATTGGGAATAATATCCGCCGGAATGATGTAGGAGGTCGTACCTACCCTGAAAGGAAATAACTTCTTGCAACTCATGCCACCTGTCTCATGCATTTACCCTAAGTTTATCGTTTTAACAAATGCTTTATGGTGTCAACTTTATACTGTATAAGGCGTTATGCTGAATTTTCTTACAGCGAACATCTCACCCGATGGGTAGTGCGACCATAATGCAGAAAAATCGCATGTGTTGAAACCCTATGGGATTGTCGGTCATACTGCATCTGCTTCGTTACAGGGAACTAGCGGTAGTCCACTACAGCGGCGTCCCCTGTGCCTTGCATCTACAGCAGGCTCAACAATCGCTCAACGTAGGTTTACCAATGGATCTCCCGTCAGCAGGAGATATGTACGAACTGATGAAGATAAAAAAAACCGGCTGCCTTCATTCATTTTCTGATAGCAACGACCATATCACGTATGACCTGCATCAGCAGATCGGGCCGTTCATGCTGAATATTGTGCCCGCTTCCTTCCGCCATAATCCATTGACTGTCTGAAGAGAGTCCCATATATTCTTCCCGTTGCCTTTGCTTGACGGATTGCAGGTATTGCCTTGCCTTCTTTTCAGATGCATCCCCTTTGATTTCCTGATAACGAACGGCATCCCCCACAGTCACGTCAGAATCCTGAACGATCACCTTTACAGGAATTTGGGGAAACCCTTCAGGTGCGTTAAGAAAATGACTGTCATCTACGCGATAGAGAGCGGCGAAATGACGCTGAAAGTTTTTGTGCTGTTCAGGGTTTGACAGTGCTTCGAGGACAAGGGGCATCACGGAATCAGGGATACGGTGCATCCGGAGAAAATAGCTCCCGAAAAACCTGAAACCGCCAAATGACGCAAATACTTCATTGAACGAACGCGATTCACGTTGAGCGACAACCGCGTCCTGTTTTGGCCTGCTTCTCAGATCGGCTTCATCCCAGGCTGAAGGATCGGCAAAAATCACACCGGCAACATCATCCGGATAGAGTTTTGCGTAATGCCTGGCATAGAGCCCTCCCATAGAAGCGCCCACAAGAATGTAGGGCGGTTCTATCTGCAATCGCTGCAGCAGCGTGTGCAGTTCGGTCACGATCTGCTTGCCCGAATATGGCTCAGGCCCTGCTTCGCTCCACCCATACCCGGCGCGGTCATAGGTAACAACCCTGGTAGTTTCTGAAATCTCATCCTGAATTCCCCACCAGCCCCAGGAAAATGCATTCATGCCCGGCAAAAGAATGACTGTCGGCGAACCCTCCCCCTTTACAGTAGTGTAGAGCTTGTGCGAACCAACGCTGATCAATTGTCCGGGGAGTTGGGGATTGTTGAGCCAACGTTCAACCTCGTTGTGGTTATACCAGAAAACCGCCGGTAATAGCAATGAAACTGTCACAAGGAAAATACCGATAAAAATTCCAAGCTTCATAAAAACTCTTTTCACTGCCACTCCTTTTCTACTGAAAACTATATCTCACTCATCCCATACCCCATAACTGGGGCGTACCGACCCTGGCTCCGCTCAGCTTGATATAATAGTAAAGCTGACTTTTATGTGACTTGAGGTGCTCTATTGACTGAAGCAGTCTCTGGCCAAGAACAGCCGGAGACGGATCCCATGGCGCGGGCACGATCTTGTTGGAAAGATCTTCTTCCTTGCATTGCGCAAGCATCTGTTCAGCTATTTTTTTATCCTCCTGCAGCATGTTTTTTGCCTCTTCCATTGAAGAAACCGACGGCAAACGCTCTGCCGGCGGGATGACGTCCTCGTGTTTCATCTTTGACGTATCCATGCCTTCAGGAAAACCCCAGTCTCCGGTCACAAAACCCTTGAATCCACCTCCGCAGCCTGTGCCGATATGATGGAGCAATTGTCCCATGGTCATCCAGTTTTCACCTTCAGAGGGTTTCCAGGTCAACATCTCTTCACTCACAAGCTCCATGAGCTTTTCGGTCGCCCGATAGGCACCGGCCATTTCTTTTTGAAGCGCCTCTTTCCAATCCATCTGGTCTCCTGTTTATTGAATATTTTTCAAAATCGTCTCTCATAATGAAAAGAATCATAATCAGTAACAGGGAAAACCATAAAAACGTTTATCGGTAAGCAGGAATACCTGCTTCGTTTATGAACATACCCGGCTCTTCAGGTAAACAAACAAACGCTTTTCAGCGTTGTAAATAATATGCTTCTATCAGAAAAAACGTCTTCACGAAGCGACACAAACTGTAAACGCCATTCAACAATGCCCGCTAGTATCATCTATCTTCTGCTGCTCGTCGGCTTATCTCTCTCCGTTCCCGATGAAAAGGCATTCCTGCTCGCAGCATCGAGACCTACGGAGAACACCATGCTTTCTGACAGCGCGAGCAGCAACCAGCCCATTTCGCAGAATAGCTCCTCTGAGACTGCAGTTGCCCCGCAAAAGCCCGGCTCAAACGCAACGCCAGAGGCTCCCGAAGGATTTACGATCATGAAGCTGAAAAAAAAGGAGTCTCTTGCCAGATTTTGCGGGCAGGACTCCGTCTGTCAGGCGCTCTTCATGAAAGTGAACCGTTATGATCGTCGTCATATTCCCGCCGGAAAGACCGTGCTGTTTCCGGTGGATATTGAAAAAGCCTCGGCATACGTCCCGATTCCGCAAGTGCTCGATGACAGCCGGGGAGAAAGAGAGATCCGGGTGTACCTCGATCAGCAGTATTTCGGAGCTTACGAAGACGGAAAGCTGCTCTTCTGGGGCCCGGTTTCCAGCGGCAAGAAGTCACGTCCCACTTGGCCCGGCAAATTCTTCGTCAACTACAAGCAACGGTACAAGCGATCCATCAAATACCACAACGCGCCTATGCCTTATTCCATCAACTACAGCGGAGGCTACTTCATACACGAACAGTCACTTCCCGGCTACCCGGCCTCGCACGGCTGCATCCGGCTGCTTATGACCGACGCGAAAAAGCTCTTTAACTGGGTTACAATCGGCGATCCTGTCACGGTCCAGTAAAAAACGATATCCGGAATCGTTCTCAGAAAAAATTCACCGGCTCCTGAGTGACTCATCCTCTGCACCTGAACTCAGAAAATGAGAGCGTGTCAATGGTTTGACGCTGTGAGGCAGAATTTCTTTATTATCATAGTGAAGAGAACCTGAACCCCATTAATTTTACCGGTCAACAGGAGAATCATGCTGAAAAAAGCCATACTTTCTGCTCTCTTTCTAACCATACTTACCCTGCATTCTTTTGCGGAATCCGCTCTTGAAAAAACAGCGGAATTCAAAACCCTTCTTTCAGATGCCTCACAGGGCAACGAAGAGCATCAATTAAAACTTGGATTCATCTACGCCAATGGTGACGGAGTCGAACAGAATTATACCAAAGCCGTCAAATGGTACCGAGTGGCCGCCGATCAGGGCAACATGATCGCTCAGAATAACCTGGGCCAGCTCTACGCGACTGGAAAAGGAGTGACGCAAAATCATACAGAAGCCGCCAAATGGTTTCGCATGGCCGCCGAACAGGGCCATGCTAAGGCACAGAGCAATCTCGGCCTGATTTATTTTTCAAATCAGGGAGTACAACAGGACTATGTTGAAGCCGCCAAATGGTTCGGGATGGCTGCTGATCAGGGTCATACAAGAGCTCAATTTTTCCTCGGAAGAATGTACTATTCTGGTGAGGGTGTAACGAAAAACCACAAAACCGCAGCCCGATTATTTCAGCTTGCAGCGAAAAATAATGACGCGAAAGCACAGCATAATCTCGGCGTGATGTATGCAGAGGGTCAGGGAGTTGAGCAGAACTATACAGAAGCAGCCAGGTGGTATAGGAAAAGTGCGGAACAGGGCGATCCTGATGCCGCCTTTCATCTGGGCATGCTCTTCTCTGGAGGCAGAGGCGTCGCACAAAACAATGCCGAGGCGTTCAAGTGGTTGCATATCGCATCTGAAAAAGGCCATACTCAGGCACAGTTACAACTTGCCGGCATGTATGAGACCGGTACAGGAACCTCTCAGAACAGTGAAGAAGCGCTCAAATGGTATCGTAAAGCCGCCGAAAAAGGTATCACTCAGGCTCAGAGTAAACTCGATTCACTGCTGAGCAAAAAACCGCTTGTAGAGAGTAGTCCCGCCGAGAGCCTTCCTGTGCCCCCTGTGCTTGTCCCGAAAGACAACGAAATTTCCACACCAGAGGTTGCAGAGACGGCGCCGGAAGATCGTGGGGCCCCGGAAAACAACACCTCGGATCGGGCACACTATCTCAGTGCGGCTCAAGAGGGTGACAGTGAGGCCGCACTCAAACTTGCCGATATGCTCTCAGAAGGTCGCGGTGGCGAACAAAATGATGCTGAAGCCCGCTCATGGTATCAGAAGGCTGCTGAAATGGAAACTGGTGAAGCGGCTTTCAAACTTGCTGGCATGATTATAGAAGGACGCGGTGGAAAACAGAGCAATTCCGATGGCCGCTCCTGGTACAAGAAAGCCGCGGCAATGGAATACAGTGAAGCAGCTCTTCAATTAGGCTTCATGTACCAGGCCGGGAAAAATGCTCCGAGAAACAACTGGCTCGCGCGTCAATGGTTTCTCGTCGCAGCTGAAAAAGGATTGCCCCGGGCACAGTATCAGCTCGGGAACATATTCGCAGAGGGGCGTGGCGTAGACAAGAATGTTGAAAAAGCGGCTGAATGGTACCGAAAAGCCGCCGAACAGGGTCTGGAAGAAGCACGCGACCGGCTCAGCAAAATGTCGGGAGACGAACAAACGGCACGCTGATCGACAAACTGTTTTCTCTTTTTTCAGCAGCTTCCTCTCGAGCTGCCGGACTGTAAAAAAGTCCGGATAGCACCAGAGCTTACCTGCACGATTTCACAAATCATCAGGGCACCACCAATAACGTATTGCGCGTCTCGATTGCTGTTTTGGGTTGTTCTCTAAATCCTCAGGATAGAGCACGATGTCCATGAAGCGTATTCAAAAAAAATTGCGTAAAACGGAACGGAATACACCGAAAAAACCTTCGGAATGAGAACTTGCACATATCCTTTTAGCCTTTGAGGAAAAAGCAATGAACAAGAATATGGGAAATGTGGACCGCATAATCAGCCTGATTATCGGTCTGCTCATCACAACGCCCGGCGTTGTGAACCACTCGTAGCTGTAAGCGGCAGGACTGATTCCCCTTATTACCGGAGGTATCGGGTTCTGCCCGATGTATAAGAGATTTGGCTTCACAACCTGCAGTGACTGCTGAAGAACGCGCCCGGTCAAATATTTTTCAGACGTCTATGCGAATAATAGTCCTTCAGAACCAGCTTCCTGATTGAGGAAGTCATGAATCACTGTTCTTCTCAAGAGTATCGGAGGATGATTCAAAAAAACCATCAATCTGAAAGTAGAAAGCATCGTGCCGAATTATTTCTTCAGAAATAAACTTCATCTCTCGTTTCTTTCAGCGCTCGGGGCTGCGAGCTGGTCAATATATTTCGATATCCCGGTTAATGTATGGGCGGTCTTGACTGTTTTCCTGCTAACATTTTCAATATACCAGGACAACCGACTCACCGATGATAAAGAAGACGCGGCAAACGACCCCGAAGGTCTGAAAAACGCCCTGAAGAACAAAACACTTATCACCTACGTGATATTCTACCTGATTTCCTTCATTTCACTCCTGATCTCCTTTCAATTCGGACAATCTGCATTCTGGATAACGGCGCTTATCATCCTCATCGGATTTCTGTATAATCATAAATGCTTCCCCGCCTTTCTCTCAAGGCTCTTGAACGGCGCCCGGCGACTGAAAGATATCTACATCGTAAAAAATCTCACCCCTCCGCTCGACTGGGCGGCTGCGCTTGTCTTTCTCCCCCTGTTTTTCGAAGGAGAGCCCCTTTCGCTCAAAGCGTGGATCTGCTGGGGATACGTGTTTATCTGCGCGTTTTTTATCGAGGTGATGTGGGACATGCGCGATCGACGTGGCGACCTTTTGAGCGGCATCAAGACAATCGCCAACACCTTCTCCTTTCCGCACACAAAAAAACTCCTCATCATCACCAGCCTGATCTCCGGACTCCTCCTTTTCTCCTTCACCATCACGGAAATCCTTCCTGCATCCACCTATTTCCTTTTGTCAAATAATGTTGCCGTGATCGTCATTGCTAGCATGTACAAGGAGAACAAGGAAGAGTCCATGCGAAAGATCAGCGACTCGACAATACTTCTCGCCACCGTCCTTTTTCTCTCCTTTGGCCTGATCGCTTTTTATACGAACTGATCGTTTCTTTTTCGTTATCGTCACATTTAGGAGACGTAGTGCAATAGCAGCAAAAAAAATCACATAAAGCAAAGCCTATTCATGTTCAAGAAAACGATGAATCACCTGTTTCTCACCATATAGCCCACCGCATTCGTCGTCACTCCCAACCGTCTTGCCGCTTCGGCCATCGATAAACCGTACTCGTAGACAAACTTCAGCGCAAGCTTCTTTCGCATCGAAGCCAATACCCCGCTCCTGCTTCCAGATCGCAGAAACGCCTCCGTTATCCCCGCTTCACGGCATACCTGTTCAATGTCCTCGTTGATCAGCCTCAATCGCTCGTCCGCCGATAATGAAAGCGCCATTCGATCTTCCGCTTCTTTCAGCACGTCCCGAACAAACCCATCACCGCCGAGAATCCGCTCGTCGCTAAGCGCTTTCGCACCTTTTTTGCGCATGGATTGCACCTGTTCCCACCCGCCATGCGACCGAAGCAACCCGCCTCCGGAAAATTCCTTTTCACGATCGATACTCATCTCTTCTTCAAGAAATATCAGATACGCCTCTCTGGCCGCTCCTTCCCTGCTTCCAAAACATTGCAGCACATAATCCCTGTCCAGCCATTCGTAGCGTACCTTTTTCATAATTTCAGCATGACCGCTCCAGGGATACGAGTCCAGATCACGAAACGAGCTGACAAGTCCTGCCCGCAAGGGATTGAGATGGATGTAAGCCACCAGCTTGTCGAAGTAAGTCTCTTCTTCGCAGATTACCGATTTGTACCGGTTCTGAAAAAGATGGCCGACCCGCTTATGTCTCCGGTTGTAGTATTGCGCATATCCCGACAACAGTCTCCGCATGAAAAGAGACAATCCGATGGTTCCGCTTTTGAGTAGAATATGAGCGTGATTCGTCATCAGGGCAAAAGCATAGATGCTTGTCCCCGATGTTTTCGCCAGCAATCCCATACGGTTCAGAAATTCAGTTCTATCGCTATCGTCCCGAACGATATTACCCTTTTCGATTCCCCGCACCATCACATGATGCAGCGTTCCCGGCGCGTCAAGTCTCGCTCCTCGAGGCATATGGCTTATTGTTGATTCAGGTTTTGAAAATAGCAACCACACACTCTGGCTTTATTAACTAAGGATCTGTTAACAAATAAACAGAACAAATTCAGGAATCATGCGGGTCAATCCTGTAGTTCCACTCGCCATGAAATTCATTTCGTGTGATCCGGATCGCTTCAAACTCCTTATCGCTGACTTTAATGCCTGATGGGTAC
>JADHTF010000056.1 GCA_016776555.1 Chlorobium phaeobacteroides | reverse complement strand
CCATCTCAAGTCCTGTCCTTTACACTGGTTTGCACTACAATTCAAAAATCAATAAAAATATGAAAACAAATAGAAATTATATAATAATAAGCCGTAGAACAACCCCCATTCTCCGATACGTGCAGTCGGTTCCGGACTTTCAGCCACAGGTCAAAAATGACTCAATACGTGAAGAGTACCGCAAGGAAAGCAACAGACTCAAGATCAGGCGGTGTTTCGGTATAACGATGATTTGAATGGTGAAGATTATTCGCAGGCTGCTTATCCGGCAGTCTCTTAAAATAAAAAAGGCAGTGGTTAGCTTTACGCTATCACTGCCTTTTCAGATAGTTTGCTTGTTCGCTTACTTTGCGAATTTTGACTCAACCGCTTTGGTTGGTACAGCAAAACCGGAAACTTCAGGTGAAGAACCGCGAAGGCTTCCGCCACCACCGCCGCCAACGCCATAAGCATTCTGGTTGATTCTTGCGACACCTTTACCAAGAGAATCAAACAACATACCAACAGTTGCCCAGTGACCCTCTACCATAACCTCGAAAATCCGACCGGATGCGGCAAGAACATCGGTAAATACGCCTCCTCCACTCATAATTCCTCCTTTTGGAATTTTATTATTAGAAACTTAGCAGATTAAACAGAAATAGACTCTATGAAAGAATTTACGGTAAAATAAAAAAAACACAAAATTAAAATCACATTTACGTCTTCAGACAACGCAGGATCATTTACTTTTTACCGCCGGACTGCTGAAAAGAGCCCTGAACACCCTTAACGGTCTCGGAAGCCGACATACCAACATCACCAACAGCTGTTGCTGCATTTTCGGTCACATTTTCAACATTCTTGACCGCATCCGAATAAAGCTCACCTGCTGTTCGTGATACGTCTTTGACAGTAATGGCTACCCTGTCAATGGTATCGCCGACAACACCGCTTGTAGAGCCAAGCAGTCTGCCGATTCCGGTGGCATCCACAAGAGAACCAACTGTCCCGGACAAGGTTTCCACAAGACTACCCGCAAGTTCAAGACCACCCACGACTGCACTCTGCCCGGTAAGCAACGCGCCTTCAGCAAGAAAAGTCATGCGGTCAGTCAGCTCCAGGTCTTTAAAGTCCTGGCGAATTTTCTGATACGATTCACTCATAGCTCTCTCTCCTTGGAGACCTTTTCAAGTCCCGTTATTTTTTTATTGATGTGCCTTGAAAAAATATAAACATAAAATTCATCTCCAGCAAACCGTACCTGCTGCAGCCCGTCAAAAACCATCAAGCCCTGTTGTATTCCTTTTCTCTCTGATGTTCTTTCTGCTTGTTGAGGTCAAACGGTATATGCAGCCACTTGTCCTTGAATACGGCATCTCCCGGCTCAAGCCCGGTAAGACTGATCGGAAGCGTGATTATTTTCCTCTGATTTCCTATCTGAACGAAAAGTTCATCTCCGGTAACCCAGACATCGATATCAACCGGATTGGCGAACATAAGCTTCAATTGAACCTCATAGGTGTCACCACTCCTTTCGAACTTGATCGGAGGCTCATCGAACATAAGCTGAGAGGGGTCTGAATCCCCATACATGTCTTTGGCAAAAACATCGAGGGCCGGCAACCCGACAATTTCCTGATCGTACATCTTGAGACGTTTTACAGGCAGAGGTGTAAATCCGCTCTCGATCTCAAGAAGATATTTCTGCTGAATAGATTTCCATTTCTCAAGATATCCGCTGTCTTCCTTGACATCCAGCAGTCTGTTCACAAGAACCATATCCACATTGAATCCATAGAGATTCAGATAGGTAAGTGCCCGCATGGTCTCCTTGATAGACATCTTTTCCGCGTTCATAACAAGTCTCACGGTAGAGTTCTTGTTGTTGGTAAGAATCTCTCTGATATCTTCAAGCTCGTCAAAAACCTGATCGACAGAATCAATCGCATCTTCAGGAGGAATATAGTAGGCTATCTTGTCAGACATCTTTGCAAGCGGCTTGCTGAGCGGCTTCATGATATATTTATTGACATTCTTTACCGCCTTCATACCCCATGAAAGGGTATCGGGAAGAGAAAGAAGCCGAAGCGTTTCACCGGTCGGAGCGGTATCGAGCACAAGTACATCGTATAGCCCCGAAGACTTGTAGCGTTTTATTCTCAAAAGCGAAAACAGTTCTTCCATGCCTGGCAGGATCGTCATCTCATCAGCGACCACTCCTGAAACACCTTGTGCGGCGAATACCCTTGTATAATACTTCTGAACAGCCTGCCAGTTCTCCTTTAAATCAACATATGGATTCACTTCGATGGCATGCAGGTTCTCCTTGATCTTGGTTGGTTCAGGCCCTAATGAGATATTAAAAGAGTCCGATAGACTGTGAGCAGGATCAGTGGATAATACCAGCGTACGATATCCCATTTGCGACAAACGGACGGCTGTCGCAGCGGAAACGCTTGTCTTGCCAACTCCACCTTTTCCGGTAAATGTTAAGATACGCATGAACCAAGCATTGAGTTTATTAGACTTTCAAAGTGTACAAGATATAACTATAGTGTCACTCTTCAAAAGCAGAAACGTCAATTAGAATAGTGAATGTTTTTTCAATTCCCATGCATTTTAATTTTCCAAGATCTCTTATTAGTTTGCAAATAATTACTATGGAAGATTAACTTTGCCTGCAAAAGCCATATCTCATCACCGTTTCAGGTCTATTTCTCACTCATGCGCCCAGACTCAACGATATCCGATAACACAGTAACCATTACAACCAGCCGCTGCCTCGGACAGGACGTTTCCCTCATTGAATTCCACTGTCCGGAAATTGCCCGAACAGCAAGACCGGGAAACTTTGTCAACATTAAAATAAGCCCGAACAACGAGCCGCTGCTGAGAAGACCTTTCTCAATACACTCTGTCGATGGTGACAGCGTTGCAATCATGGCCAAATCAGTCGGGCGCGGGACAACGTTGCTCTGTGACAGTCCTGCCGGCACGGAATTGCAGGTACTGGGTCCTCTGGGCAATGCATTCACGACAGACAAACCGCATTTTGAAACCGCCCTGCTGATATCCGGCGGTATCGGAACCGCACCGATGCTTTTTCTTGAAAAGACGCTTCTTGCTGCCGGAAAAAAAGTCCATCATGTGATCGGCGGCAAAACAAAAAAAGATATTCAGATCAGAAACCTGACTAATTGCCACATCGCCACGGAAGACGGTTCTGACGGATTCAGGGGAAACGCCATTGACCTTCTTCGCGAAAAAATCGAGCAGTTGGCGGTGTCGGGCCCGGTTAAGGTTTTTGCCTGCGGCCCGAATCCCATGCTGAAAGCACTTGCGGTGTTCTGTCAACAGAAAAATCTTCCCTGTGAAGCATCTCTTGAATCGATCATGGGGTGCGGAATAGGCATATGCTACGGATGCTCTGTAGAACTTAAAAACCTGTCCGGCCACGGAACATCAACGATACTCCTGTGTCAGGAAGGCCCTGTCATCGAAGCCGGAAGACTTCTTATCTGATTTTTCCAACACCCAAAGACATCTCTACATTATGGCACGCGGACTTAATAAAGCAATGCTCATCGGGCACCTCGGAACCGATCCTGAAATGCGGGTAACCCCTTCAGGTCAATCTGTCGTTAATTTCACCCTCGCGACAAACGAGAGCTTCAAAGACAGCGGCGGCAACTTGCAGGAGAGAACCGAATGGCATCGCATCGTCGCCTGGGGCAAACTCGCTGAAATCTGCAACCAGTACCTGAAAAAAGGACGACAGGTATACGTTGAAGGCCGGCTGCAGACAAGAAGCTGGGAAGACAACAAGACCGGCGAAAAAAAATACACTACGGAAATCATCTGTTCCGACATGCAGATGCTCGGATCGGGCAGGGACCAGGGCGGTCAGGGATACGACAACAGCACTTCATACCAGCAGCCCGCTTCCCGGAAACAAAGTTTCGGGAATAACAATCCCGAAGAGAGCGCTCCCGGTTCTGAAACAGAAAAGGATGACCTGCCGTTCTGACAACGCAAAAGCCTTGTTGAGTTGTTGAATCGTTGAATTGTTGAACTGACAGTAGAGACTCACCCTGGAGGCGCCCCGTGAAATCCGGGCATCTGTTTCACGGGGGGCATGACTTTCAAACTGACGAACTACTCATAATCCGAAACGGAAAAGCAACGTTGAAAAAGCTTCAGAAGGACATCGCATCGGGAAATATCGCGCCGATATATTTTTTTCACGGCCCCGAGAGTTTTATGAAAGAGGAGCTCACTGATCTCGTCAGGAAAAACACGTTCCCTGCGGAAGAAGACGCAGCTGTAAACACCACCGTGCTCTATGGACAGGATGTCACTCCGGGAGAGATTGTCTCGATGGCGTCGGAATTTCCCATGTTCACCGCCCGAAAGCTGATGATCGTCAAGCAGTTCGACAAGTTCAAAAAGCAGGGATCGAGAGACAAACAAAAACTGCATATCGACCAGTTCATCCGGTATACCAACAGCCCGGCTCTTTCAACGATACTTATACTTGACGCCGACCAGATCGACAAAAGGGATCTGCAGAAAGCCCCCTTCAGGGAACTGCAGCCTTTTCGACATGATTTCCCTCTGGTTACAAACCCCGACATCTTTGCTTCCGACCGGGCATCTCTCTATGGGTGGGAGTTCGAACCGGAAGCCCTGAAAGCATTCAGCGCGTATATACAGCCATCTTCGCGAGAGATAGCCAGAGAAGTGGAAAAACTCGTCATGTACGCGTCCTCAAAAAGCAATGAAAAACGCATTACCGGTGCCGACGTTTTCGAGTGCGTCGGTATATCGAAACAGTATAATGTCTTTGAGCTTGAAAAAGCGCTTGCAGGAAAAAATGTACGGCTCTGCAGCGGTATATCACTGATGATCATGGACCGGGAAGGGCAGAAAGAAGGGCTGATGAATATCGTTCGCTACCTGACGACCTTTTATATGAGAATCTGGAAGCTCCACTCTCCCGGATCCCGCCAATTGCCTCTTTCAGAGACAGCCAAACTGCTCGGCATGTTCGGAAAACAGGAATATTTCGCAAAAAACTACCTGAACTATGCCTCGCGGTTCTCACTGAAGGACACCGAAAACGCCATTCTGTCCCTGCATCAAACCGATGCCGCCCTCAAAGGACTGGAAACCTATCCGGACGAAAAATACCTCCTTCTGCGTTTGATGCAGCAGCTTTTAAGTCAAAAGTAAAAGGTCAAAAGGCAAAATTGGACAGAAAGTTCAAGCTCTATTTCTATTGCCAATGCTGTTTTTCACTTTTACCTTTTACCTTTTACCTTTTACCTTTTACCTTTTACCTTTTGCCTTTTGCCTTTTGCCTTTTGCCTTTTGCCTTTTGCCTTTTGCCTTTTGCCTTTTGCCTTTCTTACAACCATCCCTTCTCCCTGTACCAGGCTATAGTCGTATGCATGCCATCTTCCAAAGATACTGCAGCGGTAAACCCGAGCTGCTTTTCCGCTTTCCGGGGTGAACAAACCCAGTAGTCCTGAACCATCTCGCTGACCTTGTCAGGATTTAAAAACCCTGAGCGACCGGTAACCGAGCTGATCGAACCCGCCACATATCCCAACATCTGCATCAACGATTTCGGAAGAGAGATCCTGAGCATATGTTTTACCCCGAGTTCTCGGGCGGCGGCAGCCGAAAGCTCCTCCCATGAATAACCTTTCGGCGATGTTATATAATATATTTCGCCTCTCCCTGCCGGCGATTCAGTAGCCATGACCATACCGCGAACCAGATCATCGACATGCACAAGGCTTAAACGCTGTTTTTTGACATCGCCCGCCCCAAGCACAAGACCTTTTTGCAGCATCCGGATAAACTGCAGTACATCCCTGTCTCCCGGTCCATAGACCGCAGGCGGCCTTACAATGGTTACCGGCAGACGATCCCTGAACGAGAGACAGATCTTCTCAGCCTCGAGCTTGCTTTCGCCGTAAACACTGACCGGCTTCGAATCATCTTCTTCCCTTGAGCCCGGATCGGGATTATCAGCCGGACCTGCCGCTGCAAGAGAAGAGACCAGCAGAAAACGCTTCAGTCCCGGATTCACCTGCAGAACGGTTTCAAGCAGGTTTTTTACCGGAAGAACATTCCCGTCATAGAAACCCTTTTCATCCACTGATTTTGTCACACCTGCGAGATGGAAAACCATGTCCATTCCTTCCACGGCCTTCCTGAGTGAAACAGGATCGTCATACCTGCCCTTCAAAATATCCACCTGCATTGACAAAGCTTTTCCGGGATTGCTTTCCGGCCTTGTCAATACCCTGACGCTGTCGCCTCTGCCTTTAAGATAATCGACAACAACAGCGCCGATGAAACCTGTCGCGCCGGTAACAAGAATGTTACGTCCCATAAAAGTCTCTGTATTTTTCAGTCATTCAGATCGGACAGATGAACATAGCACTATTAAAAAAGAAGTTACCACTTCAGAAAAAAACAAAATTTTTAATACATTCATTATTTAACTTGCTATTCGAAGATGCGGCTGAGGGAAAGGAATAGAAATAAGCCGCTGTATTCTTCGCCGAGAGCAGAGAACGTAGAACAGAAATTGTACCGGCTCATAAGCAGCCATCATACTGAAGTAAATATTCAGTCCTGTGAATACACGCAAAGACCTCTTTAAAAAGTGCTACGACTTCACGCTGGCAGACGAAGTTAAAGCACTCGGTATATATCCTTTTTTTCATCCCATCGAAGAAACAGAAGGTCCGGTCGTCTCATTTGGCAGCAGAAAACTTATCATGGCCGGATCCAACAACTACCTTGGTCTTACTGCCGACGAAAGGGTCAAGGAAGCTTCGATCAGCGCGATCAGAAAATATGGCACAAGCTGCTCCGGTTCCCGCTACATGACAGGAACTGTCAACCTGCACCTCGAACTCGAGGAAAAGCTTGCGGAGTATTTTGAAAAAGAACGATGCCTTCTTTTCAGTACCGGCTATCAGACCGGTCAGGGAGTCATCCCGACACTTGTTCAGAGGGGAGAATATGTCATATGCGACAAGGACAACCATGCAAGCCTTGTCGCCGCATCGATCATGGCGGTAGGGCAATCGGCGAAGTTTGTCCGCTTCGCGCATAATTCGATGGAAGACCTTGAGAGAGTATTACAGACAATTCCTGACGACGCAGGCAAACTGATTGTCGCGGACGGAGTTTTCTCCGTATCGGGAGAAATAGTGGAACTGCCGAGACTTGTCGAACTCGCAAAAGAGTACGGCGCCAGAATACTGATCGATGACGCGCATGCAGTAGGTGTTATCGGACGGAACGGACGCGGAACTCCTTCAGAGTTCAACCTCGTCGATCAGGTAGACCTCATGATGGGTACTTTCTCAAAAACGTTCGGTTCACTCGGCGGCTATGTCGTAGGCGAACACGATGTCATAGACTTCATCAAGCACAATGCGTCTTCTCTGATCTTCAGCGCATCGCCGACACCGGCAAGCGTAGCTGCTGTGCTCACGTCGCTGGAAATTCTTAAAAATGAACCCGAACTGATCGAACGGCTGATAGTCAACACCGACTATGTCCGCCAGGGGCTTGCCGCCGCAGGCTTCAAGCTCATGACTTCCCGAACGGCCATAGTATCGGTCATTATCGGCGATCAGATGAAGACAATGGTCTTCTGGAAAAAACTTTTCGATGCCGGAGTCTATGTCAACGCGTTCATCCGTCCCGGTGTGATGCCCGGTTTTGAAGCACTGAGAACGAGCTTCATGGCCACGCACGAAAAGGAACACCTCGACAAGGTGATCATGGAATTCAACACCATCGGCAAAGAGCTTGAAATAATATAAATGTATTTCAACGCGCAGCTGAGACTCTCGTGCGGCTGCCCGATCATAGTTCTTTAACAGGAATAAATAAATAGAGGTAGCCTGCAAACCATACCGTCCCTGCGTGTTTCAGGAACAGTATGGTTTTTTCTTCATATGCAATTACGGATTTTTTGCAATTTCAATAAAAATCTGATAGTTTTCATTTTAGTAACACATATCCTGCCCTGCAGAATAATAACATGCAGGTTTTTTTCAGCAACGCACCTAACGAACAAAACGTCAATGGACACCAAGCATTACCAGGCATTCCCCCGTGTACGTTTGCTCCTCGCCGTTTTCCTGCTCACCATCATGCTCACACCTCTGCCTGCCTGGGCTGCCAGCCCAGGCTCAGTCAAGGGAACGATCACAGATAAAACGGATGGAGAAGGAATAATCGGCGCTTCGGCCATGCTCGAGAACACAACCCTCGGATCAGCTTCCGACGTCGAAGGAAACTACACGATTTCTAACATTCCCGCCGGCACTTACAGACTCAAGGTAAACGCCATCGGCTACGCGCCATTCTTCCAGACCATCTCGGTCAAAACCGGTGAAACCGCGACCATCAATCCGCAGCTTGAACAGACAACCGTCATGGCTTCGGAGATTGTTGTGGGTGCAGCCCTCTACGAACAGGACAGACTTGAAGTTCCTGTAACGGTTTCCGTTGTAACGGATGAAAAAATAAAGGAAGAACCAAACCCGACACTTGACCAGGTGGTTGAGAATGTTCCAGGCGTTGTGGTCAACCGCGCCGGAGGCTACGGCTCCTCAACCGTCCAGATCCGCGGCTCCAACACCTTCCAGGGCGGCGCAATAGGCACCCGTGTTCAGGGACTCTATGACGGGTTCCCCATCAACACACCGACAACTGGTGAAGTTGTCTGGACCAACGTGAACATGAACGCAGCCGACAAGGTTGAGGTCTTGAAAGGTTCTGCTGCAACACTTTACGGTTCAGGAGCCATGGGCGGTGTTATCAACGTTTTCGGCTCTTTGCCCGACAAGTTCGAAGTCAAGGCCGGAGCAAGCGGTGGATTTTATGGTGATCCTCCGAGCAGTGATCAGAGCACATATTTTGACAACAATACACCGTGGTTCTGGAATACCTATGTAGGCATCGGCAACAAAACCGATAAACTGAACTATAGTCTTCTTTATTCGCATGCTGATGACGACGGCTTCAAAGAAACTTCCCAGACAAAACTTGATGATGTAAAGCTGAAGGCTCGCTATGATATTGATTCCAAACAATACATTCAGCTTTCTTCCTATTACAATCAAACGGAAGGAGGATATCCGACAACTTGGTCTTTTGATCTGAATCCATTCTCCCCATTGATCTATACACCATACCCTGAACTTGGATTCGATACATCAACAAGAAGAGTTTTTTACGCCCCAGACCCATCCGTACCACCTCTGGTTTACGACAAATCAACGTTTACTGATGATACCATCGACAGAAAAAACGCACTTGCCGGGTTGAATTATGTTAATCTTCTAAGTGATGACTTCAGTCTTGATGCAAGATTGTACTATACATACAACTCAAGTCGAACCAATTATAATAACACCGATGTAGCACAGGATTACCCTATTTTCAGAACAAGGGAACCTGGCGAGTTCAATGAAGACAAAGCAAACCGCTACGGAGCTGGCATCAAACTGGATTACAGGGCAAGCGACCATCACCGTCTTTTGTTCGGTGTTGACGGCAACATCGTCGATGTCAAATCGACACGATACACTGCGGAAATTCCTTCAGCACATCCTCTGAACGAAAGCGATCTCAACGAGATTAAGGAAAAAAACGTTGCCGTATTCCTGCAGGATGAATTCAAGATGACTAACCGTTTAACAGCCCTTCTTTCAGTCCGTTATGACTGGAGTGGAATCGACGCTGATGATGTGACATACAATGATTATTCTTCGCCTATTCCAGGTGTTCCCCCACCATTTCCACCACCTGTCACATATCCTATAGTATCCGATCCAATTGAAAACTCTTCTGTTGATGCTATCAGTCCGCGCATTGCTCTAAACTACAAGGCAACAGACGACATGAGCTTCCGTGCCTCGTGGGGCAAGAGTTTCCGTGCTCCGACATTGTCTGAACGATTCGTTCGTGATGGAGGTATATTTTATGGAAACCCGAATCCCTCTCTTGACAAGGAAACCATGACAGCATACGAAGTCGGCATGTACAAGGTATTTTCTGATCAAGTTTCCTTCGATATCGCAGCATACCTTAATAACTACGATGACCTGATTGAGTCAGTCATATACCCTGTTCCAAGCTTACCTGGAGTACAGTATTTCGTCTTTGATAACATCAGAAAAGCAAGAATTTGGGGTATCGAGGCAAGTCTGAATTTGAAACCGGTTGATGAAGTAGCTATTAATCTTGGCTACAGCTACATGAACGCCAAGATCGTCGACTACGAGCCGAACGTTCCGCCGATCTCGATAGACAATAACCCCGATCCGGAATGGCTTCCGATGCGGCCCGAGCACACAGCGTCTGCAAGCCTTACATGGAATGCTACCGACAGGCTGACACTCAACACAACAGGCCGATATGTAAGCAAATACAAAGCCGTCAACTTCTACGCACGGCCTGACGGTTATGCCTATCCTGGCGATTTCATTGTGGTCGATGCCGGCTTGAAGTACAAGCTCACAGATAACTTTTCTGCAACTCTTTTATGCAAGAACATCACAAATGAACTCTACTCCGAAGCTGAGTGGTTCAGATCACCATCAAGAAGCTTTATTCTTGGTGTTGATTTTCTCTATTAAAGACAGCCTTACGGCAGGTCATCTAACACAAACAAGCCCCTTTTCTGAGGGGCTTGTTTCGTTGAGCGACTTGACATCTCATCACGTATTTTCACCATCATACGACCAGTCATAAACGCTTTTTCACTATTCTTTCAAAGCTCAAGTAAGACTTTACTATTCACCAAACTATTATTACATTTGGTATTCTATTCTGGAATTACCTTAACCAATGCTGACCTTCGTTTCCTATGCAGAGTAAAATCAAAATTGCAGCCGTCGT
>JADHTF010000055.1 GCA_016776555.1 Chlorobium phaeobacteroides | reverse complement strand
GCCGCTCCTTTTTTGTGCCTGTTTGAATGGCTCCTTTTGGAGCTTGATGTAATCAGAAATTTGTTCGCGTGGTCATCTCCCCGAGCGGCGATTGGGTGCCGCTGGGCGATGGCTTGAATTCTTCAGCAAACCCTATTTACTATTGGCGAATGACGAATGACGAATAGCGAATGAATAATGGCTATTGCCTTTTATTTTCTGCCAACTGGCTCCTGCCTTCTTGCTTCTGGCTTCTATCTTCAGCCTACTGCTCACTGCTCACTGCTCACTGCTCACTGCTCACTGCTCACTGCTCACTGCTCACTGCTCACTGTCAACTGGCTCCTGACTTCTGCCTTCCGGCTTCTTTCTTCTATCTTCAGCCTACTACCTACATAATGTTCTGAGGATCGACATCGATGGTTACTGTGAGGTCGTGTCGGTTGTATTTTCTCATAAGAGCGTACTGCAGCTTTTTCAGAGAGTCGGCAGAGATGTTTTTTCCGGGAAGTTTCAACAGGATCTGATAGCGATACCGTCCGCGTATGCGCGGAATTCCTGCAGGGGAAGGACCGAGCAGGATGCAGTTTTCCGGTGAGAGGTAAGGGGTAAAAGCTTTCGCAAATTCATCTGAAGCCTGTTCAGCAGTATGTTCATCAGGAGAGGAAAACTTGCAGGAAACAAGTCTCGCATATGGGGGATAGAAAAGCTCTTTTCTTGCCTGCATATCCTTTTCATAGTACTTTTCATAACTTCCGTGCATCAGGTATACAAACACTTCATTGTCGGTATTGTAGGTCTGGAGATAGACCTCACCGGGTATTTTTGCTCTGCCCGCGCGTCCGGCTACCTGCGTGAGCAGGGCAAAGAGTCTTTCGCCGGATCTGAAATCCGGCAGGTTCAGACCGATGTCGGCCAGAAGCACACCGACAAGCGTGACATCAGGGAAGTCGAGTCCTTTTGCCACCATCTGAGTGCCGAGCAGTATGCGCGCTTTCTTTTCATGAAAGTCTTTCAGTATCATGGAGTGAGCGCCTTTGATCCCTGTGGTGTCCACATCCATGCGGAGAATTTTTTCTCCCGGGAAAAGGCCGCGGAGCTCTTCCTCGATCCGTTCTGTTCCGCTGCTCTTGTAGAGAATGTTGTCCGACGAGCATCGGGTGCAAGTTTCCTTGTAAGCAAGGGCATGCCCGCAGTAATGGCAACGAAGCTGTCTGCTTGCGGCATGATAGACCATGGGGATGTTACAGTGACTGCATGTCGGGATGTGACCGCAATCGAGGCAGAGGAGACTTCCTGCAAATCCTCTTCTGTTCTGGAGGAGTATCACCTGCTCGTTTCGTTCGAGTCTTGCCTTTATCTGTTCATAGAGAACCTCGGAAAGCGAAAAAGAGATTTTTCTGTTTTCCCGCAAGGGAACCAGTTTTACCGACGGTATCGAAGCGCCATCAACTCTCTCAGGCAGACGAAGCAGGTTGTATTTTCCGGTTTCTGCGTTATGGAAAGACTCGAATGAAGGCGTGGCGGAACCAAGGACACAAATGGCGTTTTCCAATTTGGCTCGCATGACGGCGGTATCCCGTCCGTGGTATCTTGGCGTTCTGTCCTGTTTGTAGGCACTGTCATGCTCCTCATCGACAATTATTGCGCCGACATTTTCAAGCGGAGCGAAGATTGTTGAGCGGGCTCCAAGGGCAATTTTAGCCTTTCCTGTTCGAAGTTTATGCCACGCGTTATATTTCTCCTGGTTATTCATCGCACTGTGCAATATCTGGATGTTATCACCAAAGTGCTGACGGAAACGTGACGCTGTTTGCGGCGTCAGAGAGATTTCAGGCACAAGTACGATGGCGCTTTTGCCCGCAGAAAGCACCTCTTTCAGCAACTCTATGTAAATGATGGTCTTGCCGCTGCCTGTAATGCCATGGAGGAGAGAGGTCGAGAACGTACCGGTCCGAAACCCTGCTATGAGACTTTCAAGCGCGCTTTGTTGTGCGCCGGTCAGGTTTTTGATGATTTTCTTCGGTTCGGTAAAGCCGCTTGAAAATCCGCTGTCCACTTCAACTTTCAGGGATTCGAAAATGCCTTTTTTTACCAGTTCACGTGCGATAGCAGCCTTAGTGCCGATCTGTTCCGGGAAGCTCCATGACATTTCCAGATCGTGCAGTCGTCTGACAGCTTCTGCCTGACGGGGAGCACGCGAAAGCGACTCCGGCAGTGATTCCGTAAACGGTTCTTTTAAGCGATAGGCGGTTCTTGTTTTCGCTCCGGTTGTTTTGAAGGTCTTTTTAATGGTTACCAGTCCTCCCCGTTCCATCTCGATCAATGTCCGGTAAAGGTTTTGTTTGCCCAGTCTGGATTCAAGCTGTCTGACCGTCATTTTTTTCCTTTGATGCAGCTGTTTGAGAATCTCTTTTCGCAACGGGGTCGTAACGACTTTTTTGTCGCTGAAGCTCAGAAGCTGAAAATCAGAGAGTTCCACCGTTTCGCTTACTCTTGTTTTCAAAGGGGCGGGAAGAACGGCATTGATGGCCTCGATCGGGCGGGCTATATAATAGTCGGCTATCCATTTGGACAATCGGAGGGTTACAGGGGTCAGTAGAGGTAAGCCGCTGTTGAGGATTTCGGTTATGGTTCCTTCCTGCCGGGCTTGTTGAGGGCTATCAACCTCCCTGACCACGTAGCCGATGATACTTTTCCTGCTGTTGCCGACCGGTGAAAAGAGCACCTGGCATCCGGTAAGAAGCTCTTCAGTCAGGTTGTCCTGAATGGAAACGAGCAGGGGTTCATCGCGTAAGAAATAGTTGGCATGTAGTAATACGTGGCGCATGGGATGCAATAAAAAAGTCAGTGTGAAGCACTGACTTGAAATAAAAAAATGTTAGGAGATCATCTCAGTTATGGAAAATGTTCAGGATTTTCTCCTTGATAGATTCCACGCTTCCAGTTCCCTTGATGGTACTGAATTTCAGGGCATTCGGGCCTCCGTTCTTTTTGTATTCCCGGTAATATTCGATAAGGGGGGCGGTTTCCTTATGATAGATGTCAAGGCGCTTACGTACGGTTTCCTCGCAGTCATCCTCTCTCTGGACAAGAGGATCTCCGGTGATATCGTCTACTCCTTCTTTGGCAGGAGGATTGAATAACACGTGGTAGGTTCTTCCTGACGCAGGATGAACACGTCTGCCGCTCATGCGCTTGATGATTTCTTCGTCATCCACTTCGATATCGATAACGTGATCGATCTGTATGCAATCATTTTTGAGGGCATCTGCCTGGGCGATTGTTCGGGGGAATCCATCAAAAAGGCAGCCGTTTTTACAATCAGACTTGCTCAGTCGTTCCTTGACCAGTCCCAGAATAATTTCATCAGAAACCAGCTTTCCTGCATCCATAACCTTTTTAGCTTCCAGCCCGAGAGGCGTTCCCTCGTTGATAGCGGCACGAAGCATGTCTCCCGTTGAAATTTGGGGAATACTGAATGTAGAAGAAATAAACTGAGCCTGAGTCCCCTTGCCTGCGCCGGGAGCTCCGAGTAAAATAATTCTCATACTTCCGGGTCCTGATGTTGCTATTTTTTTAGCTTGATGACTTTGACTTTGGATCTTGCCGGTTTTTCCTGATCCCGGGTTCCGTTGCCTGATGCGGTCATACTGTCTGATGCCTCAGAGTTCTCTGCATCACTTGTGTTCTGGGAGGTGCCGTTTGTCTTTACCGAGGGCCTGAATGGTATGGCTTGTTTGGATGGTTTTCTTTTTTCCTCTGAAGGTTTTGTCTTTAATCTCGCATTATCGAAAAGTTCCTGCAACGCTTGATTCTGGCCTTTGGGGTCGAGGGATCTGAAAAGATATTCGTCATCCTTGACATGTTGTTTTCTGAACTCAAAGTCAAGAGCAGAAAGTCCCATTCTGATAACTCTTCTGCTTTCACCCAGATCACCCCTGGATTCAATGTTGGTTTCTGCTTTGGAGTTGATGGTGGTTATTGGATAGCCATTTCTGTCTGTTTCTTCAGAAAGACCGAATGTTACCGTTATTTTTGTGCCCAGCAGCAAAAAGGAGGAAACTTCAGAGCGGATCATCATCATGCCACCGACAGATGTCTTTTTGCTTTTGAGATCCCAGCCTACCCAGTGTTCGATTTTTTCGGTAATGAAATTTGAAACCTCATTTTGTGACGCGGCAAAACGTCTGACTTTTAACGCATCGAAAACAGGATTTTCTGATGTATGGTTGGCATTATCTGTAAGACCGTGATATGCTTTGTTGAATTCGTTTTTAAAAGGAATGAAATCCAGTAAATCCATGATCTCTTCGCATTTTATGATTAATACGGTCTGGATGCAGTTTTGTTTTTTTTCTGTAAAGCCAGTTGACCGCAAGCAGCATCGATTGAAGCCCCCTGACTTTTACGTACCGTCACATGCACACCTGCATTGACAAGGGTATGTATAAATCGATCTCTTTTCTCTGCCTTTACAGGATTGAACTTCACATTAACTATACAATTATAATCAATTAAATTTATTTTGCATAAAAAACCTTGAGCGAACCGTATGAGGTTAATGGCGTCCTGATCCGCATCATTGACCCCTTCTATAAGCATATAGACAAGTGTGACCGGCTCTTTTACCATATCGGCATACTCATGAAGCGCATGGCGCAGCTCTTCAAGAGTATGTTCCTTGGCAACAGGGATCAATGACGTTCTTTTTTCCTGGTCTGCCGCATGGAGCGATATTGCCAGTTTGATTGAAAGGCCAGAGCGGGCAAGTTCACCGATTTGCGGGATCAGGCCGACGGTTGAAATGGTGATTCTTTTCCGGGACAGCGAAAAATTATAGGACTGATTTGTCAGCGTTTCTATCGCGTCAAAAACATTGTTCAGGTTGAGCAGGGGTTCGCCCATACCCATAAATACCATATTGGTGACATGATTATCCGGGGATCGATCGCCAAGCCTCTCGTTGACGAGCAGTACCTGTTCGACGATTTCCGATGCAAGAAGGTTTCGTGTAAAACCCATATATCCGGTTGCGCAGAAGGTGCAGCGTAAGGGGCACCCTACCTGTGAAGAAACGCAGACCGTATGACGATCCGGAGAGGGGATAAGGACTGTTTCAACCATTTCATCGTCATGCAGGCCTACCAGGAACTTGGATGTTTCCGGAGCGCTCACTGAACGTTCTTCTATCGCTTCATTTTCGAATGAGCATGAAGGGATGACATATCGCCGGGATAACTCTTCTCTGAGTGACGCGCTGATGTTTTTCATCTTTTCGAAATCAGTGACCCAATCACTGAAAAGCCATCGATGAATCTGATCAGCACGGTACGCCGGTTCGCCAAGAGCTGCGATAGTATCGCGCAGCTCCTGACGTGTATACGCTTTTATGTTGGTTTTGCTGTTCGGCATGTGATGTTATGTAATGCAAATATGGTAAAAAAACGGTTCAATCATACAGTTCTTTTTCTCTTGTGTTTTAGTCTTGCAAGTACTTTATTTAACAAACCGGAGGCCGCAACCAGATCTGACACGATAGCATGACAGAGGAAGAAAAAGAGAAAAGCACGGAAAGTACGGGTTCAAACAAGGACTTCGATTACAGGAAGCTGGACAAGGTTATTCACTCCCGCATCCGCTTCGCGGCGCTCTGTTTTCTCGAAGAAACAGAGCAGGCGTCATTCATCGAGATACGCGACAGGGTAAAAGCTACCGATGGTAACCTGAGCGTCCACATGAGAAGACTGGAGGAAGCGGGCTATGTCTATTGCGACAAAACCTACAGCAAACGCGTCCCGCTTTCTCTCTACCGGATCACCTCGAAAGGGCGCGACGCATTTGCTCGATACAGAACCCGGGTCGGCAGCTTTTTTGCGGAACCTGTCAAAGATTCTCTTTAAAAAAGTCGGCAAGATGATGCGTGCCGAGTTGCGGTGCAACGCTGTCAAGTTTACTGACGGCAAGGGCAAAGGAAAAGATATCGGCAATGTCCCTGTTGATCAGCCTTGATACTGTCAGCAAACCTTCTCCGATCCAAAGGGGAATAGAGAGAAGCATCGGTTTTGTTCCTGTCACAGATGCCGCGAGTTCCCCGACTTCTCTGTAGGTAAAAATATCAGGTCCGCCGGCGTCAATATCCCGTTCATCTCCTTCAGCGGCATCAGCCGCTACCATTGCGAGATCTGCGGCATGTATCGGGTTAGAGCGCTTGTCCCCGTCTCCCAGGATCGGCATTATGCCCATTTTTGCAAGATTGAGGAACTGGAGCATGTCAGAGAAATAGCCGGTTGGTCGGATGATCGTATACTCCATGCCTGATTTTCGCAATTCCCCGGCAAACTGCTCATGAGCCTGAATGTTCGAGATGTCAAGCATCTTTTCGGCGTTGAACACCGAAATGTAGATGAACTTTTTCACCTTTGCTTTGATGGCCAGATCAAGAATGCGCTTGTTCCCCCTGTAATCGATATCGAAGCTGGTATGCTTGAAATCCGGTTTGGTCAGCCCCAGTGAAGAGAAAACGATATCGATATCGTCGCAGATACCCAAAAGTGTTTCCGGTTTCGTCGCATCACCCGTGATAACCTCATCGACAAGGTCGTGGATGATCGGTTCTCCGTGTTCGCCGGTCGTTTTGATCTTTTCGGGATTGCGCACCAGCACTCTCACATGGTAGCCTCTGTTTTTAAACTCCTGGGCGACATAACGTCCCAGGTATCCCGAGCCTCCCGCTATAAGGGCTTTTTGCTTTTTCATGATACAAGTCTTGATCAGTGTTATTGTGTAGTAATTGTAATCCTAACATCCGTAAATGATTATTGGTTCGATGGAGAAGAGGTGTGCGATTTACAGGTACACACTTTATGCCTCCCCATGAAATAGCAAGAATGATTTATGCGAAAAAAAGTAAAAATGAGGTATATTTTAATGGTAACAATACAATCAAAAGACGTTGTAAGAAAGAGGAATCAACCATGTATAAAAAGACTGTTTGGAGGCTTTTTTTCTTGTTGTGTTTTATAGGCTTTTTGGTTGCATGCAATGAAGAAAGCGATGTGGCTGGAGTGTCATCTCCAAATCTTCCTGGTGGACAGGGGGATCCGTTTATTGAATTCACGTATATCCCGCCCGTTGGAAGCTTCAACAATCTGGAAGGAAGAGTCTTGCATGTTTATCCTTCAGAATACAGGGTCGCGGTCTTTATCTACGTTTCTGGTTGGTGGAACAAGCCTACTTTTGCAAATCCCCTGACGAGCATTGGAAGTGACGGGAGCTGGGTTACCGATATAACAACTGGAGGGATTGATGAAAAGGCATCTCGAATAGCCGCTTTTCTTGTGCCGGCAACCTATAATCCACCTGTATTATCCGGGGATAATACATTTCCGGCCGAGCTCGAACAGAATGCTACGGCAAAGGTTGAGGTGAACCGGGGGCCTTGAAGTAGGATATCGCTGGTATTATTCGATCAATCAAATCTTCTTTTATTCCCTTGATGCCAGCTCGCGGTAGAAATCTCCGAGGTGTCGCGTACCGGTCGCCGGGGCGACAGTAATCATTTTTCGAAAAGGGGGACGTTCACAACTATTTAAATTTATCGTGTTTTATTCTTTTCGTTTATCGATACAGGACAGACTGTGCAAGTTTCATAACTTTTAATTCAAAAAAGCTTATGCCGCGTGGAGCGAGGCTGGATGCGCCGGGGACATTGCACCATGTGATGGTGCGGGGGATTGAAGGGAACACTATTGTTGCTGACGATGAAGATCGGGGGTTTTTTGTCTCACGAATGGGGAAGGTTGCTTCGGCAACCGGAACGAGCATCTATGCATGGGCACTGATGACGAATCATGCGCATATTCTTCTGAAAAGCGGTGCCGCAGGGCTTTCAAGTTTTATGCGTAAGCTGTTGACCGGTTACGCAAGCGGATACAACCGCAGGCACCGGAGGCATGGTCATCTTTTCCAGAACAGGTATAAATCGATCGTGTGCGAGGAGGAGGCTTACTTACTCAGGCTGGTCAGCTACATTCACCTCAACCCGTTGCGCGCAGGCCTTGTTGGTTCGCTTGAGGAGCTGGAACGCTACCCGTGGAGTGGTCATGCGGCTGTGATGAATCGGGTACGGCATGCATGGCAGGACAGGAACTATGTGCTCGGTTACTTCGGAGAACGGGAATCGTCAGCCCGGAAGGAGTATCGTGAATTTGTGGCATCTGAAAGCGAAAGAGGACGGCAGCCGGAACTGACCGGAGGCGGTCTGATCCGTTCGGCAGGGGGATGGTCAGAGGTGAAATCTCTGAGAAAACGGGGGGAGAAACAGTTCAGCGACGAGCGTATTCTTGGAAGTGGCGAGTTCGTGAAAGGAATTCTCGAAGAGGTGGATGGCGCTGTTAAGGAGCGGCTGCCTGGGGTATCGGTAGCAGAGGAAGCATGTGAACGGTTGAAGAAAGTCTGTGATGAGGCAGGTGTAAGCGTTCACGCTTTGCAGAGCGGCTGCCGAACGCGGGAATGCTCTGCTTTGCGAAAGCGGCTTGCTGTGGAATATGTTCAGGAGTTCGGAATGACATATGCCGGAACTGCGCGTCTTCTAGGGATTTCAGCGGCAGCGGTGTACCAGATCGTGAAGCGGTTTTGCTCTATTGTATAAATAGTTGTGAACGTCCCCTAAGTTATAAGTTCTAAGTGTAGTACTTGTAATCCTAACATCCGTCAACGATTATTTGTTCGGCAACCGTGCCGCTCCGTGAAAGAGCTGTTTGCATTTCAGCGTAAGATTCGATATCCATCTCTCATCGATCTAATCCTTCGCTGCCAGTTCACGGTAGAAGTCCTTCAGATGTCTGGTGCCTTTTGCCGGTGCGACGCTGTCGAGACTGCTGACAGCGATTGCAAAAGACATGACGCCTGCAAGCGGTTTGTTGACAAGGCCGGTCACGAAAAGCGCGGCATCCCCGATCCACATGGGGACATGGGTGATCCAGGGTTTTTTGCCGAGGGCCTCGAAAGCAAGCGTGACGGTTTCATTGAAGGTATAGGTGTCGGGGCCGCCGGCGGGGATCTCCGGGACATCCTTTTCAGCTGCATCGACGCAGATCGCTGCAAGGTCGGCTCCGTGAATCGGATTGACGCGGTTTGTGCCCTCTCCGAGCAGGAACATGTGGCCTGAGCGGGCCATTGAGAAAAACATACCCATGTCCGAAAAGAACCCGGTCGGCCGGATGACGGTGTGGGGCATGGAGGAGGACTTGAGGTCCTCCACGAAACGCTCGTGTGCACTGACCACTTCGACGTCGTGTGTCTTTTCGGCGTTGAAGACCGAGACGTAGATGAACTTTTTCACCCCGTTGGAGAGCGCGTCTTCAAGCAGGGCCCTGTTGCCGAGATGGTCGACCTGTTCGTTGGTGATGTTACCCTGCGGTTTGGTGAGGCCCATGCATGAAAAAACGATATCCACACCCTTGGTCGCCCCTTTCAGCGTGCTGAGATCGGTTGCATCGCCCGTGAGTACCTCATCGACCAGATCGGCGACGGCAGGTTCGAGATTCTCTCCTTCGGCTGCCAGCTTTTCAGGGTTTCTCACGAGCGCCCGAACGCTGTAGCCGCGTTCAGCGAATTCCTTGACGACATGTCTTCCAAGATAGCCGGAAGCTCCTGCAACAAGTACCTTTTGCTGTTTCATTGTGATTGATCAGAGGTTGAATGGATTCTGCAAACCTAACAGCAAACGACGGTTAAGTATTCCCGCGTTTCAATGAGCAGCGTTTGTCGTGATGTCGAGCTGCCGCTGTTTTTGAAAATGGGGGATAATAAGGCTTAATTAGGATAACAAACGCTCCCTTGCAGCAATCATAAAATACAGGAGAATACAATGCCGGAAGAGTGGGTCAGGCAAATGCAGAATCTGGTGGATTCAGTCCAGAAGCTCGAACAGTATATCAATGTAACCGATGAAGAAAGGCGAACCATCGAGTCGCTGGACACGAAATGGGGGGTGACTCCCTATTTTGCATCATTGATGGATAAAGACGATCCAAACTGTCCGATTCGTAGACAGGTGATTCCGTCAATGCAGGAAAAGGTGAATGAATTCGGGATGGATAACTATCTGCTCTGGAAAGAAAACCGCTCGACCGAAGAGGTCAGGCCAGACAGTATAGCCCGTCAATATCACGATCGTATTGCCTTTACGGTTATTGAAACATGCGCGATTTACTGCCGCCACTGTTTTCGCAAGGAGCTTGTTGTCGATCAGGATCTGAAGCTTCGCATGGATGTGGATGAAGGCCTGGCCTGGATTGCCGAACACCCTGAAATTCGTGATGTCCTGATAACGGGAGGTGATCCGCTGCTGTTGTCGGACGATAAACTGGCCCGTCTGATCGGAAGACTACGCGAGATACCCCATGTGGAAATGATTCGTATCGGTTCCCGCCTGCCTATCGTGTTGCCGCAACGGATCACCGAAGGCCTGAAGAAAGCCATCGGCGGTTTTCACAAAGTTCCCGTCTGGATCAACACCCAGTGTAACCATCCAAAAGAGATTACCGAGGAAACGGCAAAAGCGGTTTATGAATTGATGAGCTGCGGAATCAATGTCGGCAACCAGGCGGTGTTATTGAAGGGGATCAACGATGATGTCGAGACGTTCAGGGAGCTGCATCAGATGCTGCTGCGCATACGCATCAGGCCGTACTATGTGTTCTACTGCGAACCAGCTCCGGGCATCGACCATTTCCGGACGCCGGTTGAAAAAGGCGCCGAACTGATCCGTGACGCCCTGCGCGGCCACACAACCGGCCTTGCACAACCGATGTACGTCCTGGCAACCAACATAGGCAAAGTCCCGCTGATGCCGGACTACTATATGATCGACAAAAACGACAAAGAGTACGAACTCCGAAACCACACAGGAAAAACCACCAAAATCCCGAATGTTCCTGAATAAGAGGTTG
>JADHTF010000054.1 GCA_016776555.1 Chlorobium phaeobacteroides | reverse complement strand
GCCGCTCCTTTTTTGTGCCTGTTTGAATGGCTCCTTTTGGAGCTTGATGTAATCAGAAATTTGTTCGCGTGGTCATCTCCCCGAGCGGCGATTGGGTGCCGCTGGGCGATGGCTTGAATTCTTCAGCAAACCCTAAGTAGTAGTCAATAATACCAAAAAAAGCTGATCTGTTCAACAGAGTCCCTCAGGCTACAATCCGTTAATGATTTTTGCTGTTTCGGCAAGGGAACTCAGGCCGATAATGTTTGTGCCATGGTTGGGTTCAATATGGATGTCGCCACAATATTCACGGTTGGCTTCAAGCGCCTGTTCCAGAGCCTCTATTTTGCCTGAAAGACTGTATACGGCTGATTGCGGCGTGGAGCAGGATACCGGAGGTTTATCGCTGCCGTGCGAAAAATACCCTTCGGGAAAGGTCGACTCTTCCGGAAAACCGTGCCAATGTGTCATCGATGCGCCCTTGCGACTGAGTATGTCAGCAAAACGCCATGATGGCTTGATGGTTTGCAGAATGCTCGATATGAATGCGTTACCCAACGCGTGAGCAAGGATGGTCAGGGTGTCGAAAGAAGGTTTTGAAATGGTTGTTTCCGGTAACCCTTCAGGAGTCATGAGTGTTATTCTGGATTTGTCAAGGGTGATTGCTACCAGATCTGTCTCCGGGTTCAGGTCGGTTTTTTTACAACCGGAGCGGGTCGTGATGACGGTCACAGGTACCGGTTCAACCAGATACCATTTGTTGAGAACCCTGAGTGGGACATAGTCTTTGTTGTTCACGGGTAACAGCGGCAGATCTCTCAGCTCCTCTTCACTCACTGAGATTCCGGAATCTTCAAGGTGCAGGGCAGGCGGGGCTGATACGGGTAGCTGCCTGGCAAAAAAACCGTAGCTCATGCCGCTGCGCTGATCCAGATACCGCGCGACGATTTTCCGGTAAAGCGGGCTTCTGTATGCAAGGGTTTCCCGGGAAGTATGGGTGAGAAGATAGTTGTTCGAACTCCAGAGCCTTCCGCATTCGATAAAATCCCCGGAGAGCTCAAGGTTTTCAGGTTCCCGGATTTTAAACGCACCGGGTTTGTGATCAAAATCAGAGGGTTTTGGCGGAACAACCTGAGCGGTCAGTTTCGGGACCAGCGTCTGCAGTACATCGGATGGAAGAGGGCAGGAGCCGTTAAAATGTACAAATCCCCCGTTCATTGTGCAGACAGTCCAGTTGTCCGGGGTGACGTAGATGCTGATATGCACCATATCCCAGGCAAGTTTGCTGACAATCCTGTCAAGTCTTTCCTGTGGCAGCGATGTTTCAGTGAGCGGTGGCGGTTCATCATGAATCCCGACAATGATATTGTCGTAGAGCGTCGATACCCTGTTTATGGCAAGCTGCTCGTCTTTGAATGTCCCGGGGACGATGACAACCACGCCCGGTTTGAATTTCCCGTCTGCACGGCACGCCTCCTGTTCGCTGAGGACACGAATACCCAGAAGTTTGCAGGCGTTCATGAGAGAGGAAATAAAACATTGAAGTCCGGGAGCTCTGGTTTCCGCCTGGACGAAAACGAGCTGAAGTCTTTTACACATCTCTCCGGTTTCAATCGGTGTAGAGGGGGGAATGCTGAGAAGATGGCCAAGGGATGCGAGAGATATGCTGTTACTCATGAAACTCCGGATGATAGATGGTCTGATTACAGACCCGGTTTATGCTCGCGTCCCCAGAGCAGCTTGCTTCTGAGAATCTCGCAGTAATTTCTGTTTTCGTTTGCTACAAGGTTGATCATTTCCTCTGATTTTTTTACAGAAATCACTTCGCCGGGCAGAAGCAATTTTCTTTGATGTCCGTCACAGTTGAGTGGAAACTCTCCGTCAGGCGCATCGACGAAAACCTCTATATGTTTGTCGTCGCTGATCACTATAGGGCGTACAGTCAGCATGTGAGGGCATATGGGAGTGATGACGAATACGTTGGATTTCGGGAAAATAACCGGTCCTCCCGCAGAGAGAGAGTAAGCGGTAGAGCCGGTCGAGGTGGCGATAATAATGCCGTCTGCACGATAGGCGCTGAGCTGTTCGTCGTCAAGTTTGATGTTGAACGTAGGAATGCGTGAATAGGTTCCTTTTTCGATAACCACGTCATTAAGGGCGGTAAAACGTTTTTTCTCATGTTCAACGTCAATATGCGCTTCAAGCTGTGTTCGTTCATAAATGGTGTAGGAGCCGTTGAGCACTTTTTCAATGGCGCCGTACATCTCTTCCTTGCTGAACTCGGTGAGAAAGCCGAGATGGCCCACGTTGATACCGATGACCGGCTTGGTTACCGAGTAGTGAGAGGTGAACAGCAGAGTGCCGTCCCCTCCGAGAGAGATAAAGACGTCGCAGTGCGTGTTCATCGCTTCTATCGGTGAAGACTCATTGACGTTCAGGGCCTTTGCGGAGAGTGAATCGAAAAGATAGTCGAGGGACCTGTTCTTCAGCCAGATGACGAGTTCACTTGCCAGTTCGAGCGCATCCTTACGGTTTATATTGACAACGATACCGAATTTCATGAGTTGCTGTTCTCTTTGAGTGTTTCGTAGAGTGTGTTAGCGTGTTCGAACCGTTCTCTGATTCTGTCTGCCCTGTTGTTGCGGACATCATCCGCCAGTTGTTCGAGTTCTCTGCTGAACTGTTCAAGTTCCGTCGCAATGTTCTCCCTGTTTGTCGATACAATATCTCTCCAGATCTCCCAGGAACTGCCGGCAAGCCGTGTCAGTGTTGAAAAGCCCGGGCCGCTTTTATCCATGTCGTTTTCGCAATAGTTGACGAGGGCTGTTGAAAGCATTTGGGGCAGATGGCTTACCGTAGCGACAATTCTGTCATGCTCTTCAGGGGTCATGAGGGCAATCCGGCATTTGATAGACTCAAGAAGCGCAATGACGTTAGCGGCGTCGGGCCGGGAAATGGTATGCCTGTCAGCGCAGATGACCACGGTTTTTCCGGCGAGAAGTTCGTCATGACTCGCGTGATAGCCTTGCTGTTCCCGTCCGGCAATCGGGTGCATACCGATAAAAGCAAGGTTCAGTTCGGCGGCACGGTTTGCGATGGCGGCTTTCGTACTTGAAACGTCACTGACAAGTGCCTGCTTCGGGGCAAGATCACGTATTTCAT
Organism: Chlorobium phaeobacteroides; assembly: GCA_016776555.1. Lineage (GTDB taxonomy): Bacteria > Bacteroidota > Chlorobiia > Chlorobiales > Chlorobiaceae > Prosthecochloris > Prosthecochloris phaeobacteroides_A. The sequence continues at coordinate 7,938 of JADHTF010000054.1, read as the reverse complement.
CCAGCAGGAGAATATTTGTTTCGACCGGCGCGGCGAGGATGATAAGATCAGCATCATAGAGAGCTTTTTTATCCTGTTGAAACTGGTCAAGACCAAAATTCTCTATGTGCAGAACATCCTTTTCAGTGAAGGAGGGGTCGTATCCCTTAAAAAGGATATGCTGTTCTGCAGCAAGCGGTGACTTTTTCAGCGCTCTGAGGACGGATGCACCTATTAAGCCAAGTCCTATGATTGCGATACTGTTGATACAGGTTTTTTGCATACCTGCTGCTCTTAGCTTGTTGTAAGGCTACGGCTTCCGGGCGCGTCAAGCGGAAGGTTTTCTGCGCAAAGAGGACAGGTATCCGGATCATAATTTTTCACTTCAAGGCAGAGCAGCGAAAACTGTTTCTCCGCCAGCGTTACCTTTCCGTTGCTGCGGTCAACCACGGAACCGACTCCGGCTACTATCGCTCCTGCTTTTGTGACGATGTCGATGACCTCGGCGACCGATCCCCCGGTGGTGATGACATCCTCAACAATAAGGACTTTTTCCTCCGGAGAGAGCGTGAATCCTCTTCTTAAAACCATTTCACCGTTTTTGCGTTCAGAAAAAATGGTTTTTACTCCCAGTTGACGTCCTGTTTCAGTACCGACAACGATGCCGCCGACTGCCGGGGAAATGACCATATCTATGGTCACATCACTGAACGCCGATGCGATGTTTCTGCAGATTTCCGTCAGGTACTCCGGGTGTTGCAGTACCTTCGCGCATTGAAAATATGTGTTGCTGTGCAGGCCTGAAGTCAGTTTGAAATGCCCTTCAAGCAGGGCTCCTGAAGATCGGAAAATGTCAATTATTGCAGGTGTGCTCATGTGTCTGATCTGAAAGGCTGTGGTTATCTATCCGAAATGCCGGATGTTTAAGAAACTGTAAAATACACAAGCCCGATCTAATTGCTAAACCCTAAGTTGCTCTATACGCCTGTTAACCCCTGAAGGGTTACGCGTTACCGGTGTTTTCAAGATAGTGCTGCAGCAGCAGGCATGCTGCCGCTGAGTCAAGACGCCCTTTCCGCTGTCTTTTTTTTCTGCTCAGCCCGGATTCGATAAGTACTTTTCCTGCCTGCTTTGATGAGCCGTGTTCATCGATGGGTTCAACAGGAATATCCGGGAAGGCCGCTGACAGCTCCTCGATAAAGCCATCGATTATCCCTGTCATAGGATTTTTTGTTCCATCACTGTTGAGGGGGTAGCCAACAATAATTTTTTCTACGGAATTTTCCTGCAGAAACGACTTGATGATCGTAATGATTTTCTCTGGCGGGAATGTGCCGACAGGCTGCGCGAAACTGCAGAAAGGATCGGTTTTGGCCAGGCCCGTGCGCTTTTTGCCGTAGTCGATCGCAAGTATTCTTTTTATTGGTATTTTTCCCACTGAAATGCTTCTGTGGTTTCGCAAAAGGAAAAGCAGTTGCTGTTAGCTTGAATAATTCATGAGAGTTCGAAACCCCGAATTGTAGAAAATATACATTGAGCCGATCATATACCCGGATTCCCTCCTGAAAACCGGTAAAAAAGCTCAAAACCACATACAGTCATGCCGCCCTGTGTAATAATATTACACGGGGTGATCCGGCATCCATGCAGACCCCGGCACCAGCAATGGATTCCCGTGTAAGACCTGTGAAATAGATGCTCAAATTTCACGGGTCAGGCACGGGAATGACAGAAAAGGGAAAGTTTCCCGTCCTTGTACGCACTTTTTCTCTTCCCTTGGTGAATTATTCAGGTTAGGAGTAAATGTATCAAAAATCGGAGAGAGTGAAGCCGGAACCATACGCTGATTTCCCGTGGAGTGTATGAAAACAGGGTGATTTTTGTATAACTTGTTGGTTATATGAGTTTGCAGTATTTGGTTTATTTTCTATCTTCTCTGGCTTAAATCAGCTGAATGCGTAGTATATTTATACTCTAGGTAAATACTTTTTCCCTCGGGAACCCTAACGAGAATAATTGGAGAAAACAGGCAATGGCAAAGGTTGCGATAATTGGTGCCGGGTTTGCAGGTCATACTGCCGCGATGTATCTGGGTGATTCATTGGGCAAAGATCATGAAATAACGGTTATACACAAGTTTGATTATTTCGGTTTTGTCCCTTCATGGGTTTGGCTGGGCATCGACGCGGTTAAGGCTGAAGAGACCTGCTTCAAGTTGAAACCGATCTATGACAGGTTCAATGTGAACTTTGTTCAGGGCAAGGTTACTTCCGTTCACCCCGAAGAAAATTACGTTGTGGTCGATCAGGCCAACGGAGGCTGCGAGGCCAGCGTGGCGTATGATTACCTCATAGTCGCTACAGGTGCTCATATGAACTATAAGGCCACGCCCGGACTTGGCCCGGATAAATTCACCGAATCGATATGTCACTTCGATACAGCGGTCAAAGCTCGTGACTCCTATCTTCAGCTTGTTGAAAAGATGAAGAAAGGTGAAAAGCAGCGTCTGGTTATCGGCACCGGTCACCCAATGGCCGCCTGCCAGGGTGCGGCGTTCGAGTATATCACCAATATTCATACAGATCTTACACAGCGCGGAATCAGGGACAAGGCTGATCTTGTCTACCTTACCAATGAACCGGCAATCGGTGATTTCGGCGTCGGCGGCATCAATGTTGTCAAGCAGGGGGGCAGAATTGCCCGTGGAGGCGACCTCATTGAAGATCTCATGGAGGAGTTCGGACTGGAAAAAGGAGTTCGACGGGGGGTCAAGGAGGTTGACGAGAAGAAGATCTACTGGGAAGACTTCGAAGGGAACTTCGGTGAGGATGAGTATGATTTCGCGATGCTGATCCCGCAGTCGCGCGGTGTGACGTTTCCTTTCTTCAACAAGGCGGGAGAGGATATTTCCTCACAGGTCACCAATCCCGGTGGGTTCATTTTAGCTGACGGTATTTATGGCCTGAGCTATGATGAACTGGTCAAAACGCCTGATGCATGGCCCGCCAACTATCAGAACCCTCTTTTCAAAAACATCTTTTCGGCAGGTATCGCGTTTGCTCCTCCCGGATCTATTTCCGTGCCACATACCACGAAAAACGGAACAACGATCACTCCTGGCGCTCCGAGAACAGGTATGATTTCCGGTGTTATCGGTCGAATTGTTGCGTTGAACATCATCGACCTTATCAATGGAGGTCGTATGACTCACCGTGAACGCATGTCCGAGATGCTGGCTGTCTGTATCGCGTCAAACGGTAAATCACTCTGGAACGGTCAGGCGACCGTCATGATCATCTATCCTGTCGTACCGGATCACACCCGTTATGACAACAAGGAAGGACGGGATCTTTTTGTTACCAGAGTTGAGCGGGGACTTGCGGGCGCATGGCTGAAGCAGATGGTTGAAACAACCTTCATGCACAAGTTCAAAGGCCGCATCGGCTGGCAGCTTATTCCCGAGTAACCGATATGATATTACATCACGTTAAACCTGATATACCATGAGGCCTACAAAGTTAGACAGATTCAAAATGCAGTGCAAGCTCTACCAGTTCTGGCGTTTCATTGTACTGAACCTGAAGATTCTCAAAGCGGTCGATCACAGTAAAAGAGCCTGATCGAATCAGAGGCGCAGAGACCGTTACAGCTATCAAGCGCATAAGGACAAAGCAGTCCCTATGCGCTTTTTTTATTGGCCCAAACAATTGTTAACTTGTTGTTTTTTATGACTATATCGGTACATTGGTGTTTAGGCGCTCCTCGCTGTATCGGTAAACCTAACACCGGAGATCATGAAAAAACCGCTGATTGCCGTTCTGCTTCCGGTTATTTCCGCTCTGTTTCTTTGTTCCTCCCTGCATGCGGAAACATTTCATCACAGGGTAGATTCCCTGATGATTTCAACCGCGGACCATACTAAATTCGACGAACTGAAAAAGGACTTCCAAAGCGGCCCCGAAGTTACTGCCGCCTGCCTCCGCTGTCATACCGAAGCCTCCAAACAGCTGCATCGGACAAAGCACTGGACATGGGAAGTACCGATGAAAGACGGTAAGATGCTCGGCAAACGGAATGTCGTCAACAACTTCTGCATATCGGTGGAGAGCAACGAAGCGAGATGCACCTCCTGCCATATCGGTTATGGCTGGAAAGACAGGAATTTTGACTTCACCAGTGAGAAGAACGTAGACTGCCTTGTCTGTCATGATGCGACAGGTACCTATAAAAAGTATCCTTCGGGAGCGGGACATCCTTCCATTATCGATACGGTGTTCAGCGGAAAGCCCTTTCCGAAGTCTGATCTTACCTATATCGCCCAGCATGTGGGCAACCCAGAACGTCACAACTGTGGTATCTGTCATTTTGAGGGGGGTGGGGCTGACGCGGTCAAGCATGGTGACCTCGACAACTCGCTGATCGATCCTTCCGAATCGATCGACGTGCATATGGCATCTGGAAAGGACGAGCTCAACATGACCTGCATCGACTGCCACAAGACGGAAGGCCATCAGGTTCCAGGCAGCCGTTACGAACCGACCGCCAGAGACGTTCACGGGTTCGATTATCCCCTGCCCGACGATTATCCGACGACCTGTGGTTCCTGCCACGGGCTCAAACCGCACGAAAAGTTCAAGAAACTAGACGACCATATCGACAAGGTAGCCTGTCAGACATGCCATATTCCTGTCATGGCTAAGGAGCGGGCGACGAAGATGTGGTGGGACTGGTCGAAAGCCGGACAGTTCGACGACAAGGGTAAGGAGATCACCCGGAAGGATTCCACGGGACTCCCGGTCTACATGACAAAGAAAGGGGAGTTTGAGTGGGCGAAAGAAGTCGAGCCGGAATACCGCTGGTTCAAAGGTGAAATGAACTACGTCACCTTTCTTTCCGAGATCGACGATTCAGGGGTAGTGTCCATCAACCATCCTGACGGTGAGCCGGGCGACTCCCTTTCCCGTATCTGGCCGTTCAAGGTCCATCGTGGCAAACAGCCCTATGATGCCGGACTGAAACGGTTCGTCAAGCCAAAACTTTTCGGTCCGAAAGGCTCGGGCGCTTACTGGAAGGATTTCGACTGGGACAAGTCGATCAAAACGGGTATGGAGTATGCAGGTTTGAAATACAGCGGCAACTACGGTTTCGTCGAGACCGAGATGTACTGGCCGATTTCCCATATGGTTTCGCAGAAAGAAGACGCGCTCGGCTGCGTTGATTGCCACGCACGTGGCGGGAGGCTCGAGAATCTTGGTGGGTTCTACCTTCCCGGCAGGGACGCAAGCCCCTTTGTTGAGATCGTTGGATTGCTCGTCATCGTTGGCTCGCTTGTCGGTATCATCGCTCACGGCATCATGCGTTACATCGCTCACAAGAACATGAAACAGGATGGAGAGGTATGAGAAAGGTTTATCTGTACGCGCGATTTCAGCGGTTCTGGCACTGGATGCAGGCCATCATCATCTTTTCACTGCTCTTTACCGGACTTGAAGTCCACGGTCTTTTCAAGCTGATCGGGTACGAGACGGCTTTCCACGTGCATAACTTCCTGGCGTGGGGGCTTGTGACCTTCATCGTGCTCGCCTTCTTCTGGTACATCACCACCGGCGATTTCCGCCAGTACATGACTGAGGGAAACCTGATCGAAAAGATCATGATGCAGGTCCGTTACTATCTTATCGGGATCTTCAAGAACGAACCGCACCCTTTCAAGAAAAACGAGATCTCCCGTCTGAACCCGCTGCAGAGGATCACTTACCTCATGTTGACGCTTGTCGGTCTGCCCTTGCAGATCATCGTGGGTTTCGCCTACTTCTACTTCAACGAACTGGTCGCCCTTGGCATGCCGCCCTCGTGGATGGAGCCCATCGCCCATCTCCACACTCTGCTGGCTTACATGTTGATCGGCTTTGTCATCATGCACGTCTATATGACCACCACAGGCCACACCCTGACCTCAAACATCAAGGCGATGGTTAGCGGGTGGGAAGATGTTGAAGAGTGAGAAGGCGAGAAAGTCAAAAGGCAAAAGCAGGAAGTGAGAAGCCAGAAGCCAGAAGCCAGAAGCCAGAAGTAGGAAGGGGGGAAATGAATAATGACTATTGAATAATGAAAAATGGAAGACAGGGAGGATTGTGAGTTTCGTGGGAAGTGGGAGGTGAGAAGTCAAAAGTCAAAAGTAGTAAGTGGGTGCGTTTGTAGGGGCGAATAATCATTCGCCCTCAGTATAATGATGGTTACTGACTCTGGTCGATAGCGCTGACCGGAAGCTCTTTGTTGCAAGTCCAGCGTTTTTTCAGGCTATGGCGCTCTGTCCCTTGAGCGTTGTTGCCGGAGTTCCCCTGTTTACTCATTGTTAAAAAATCCTCATGATGTCGAAAAACTTCTCCCTGCTCGTTTTCTGCCTGTTTCTGCTGCTGTTTTCAGGCTTCATGGCCTGTATTTCCCCATATTCAGACAACGGCCCTGATTCCGTGATTCTCGCTGGACGTGAATGGATGGCGAAAAATCTCGACGTCGAGCATTACCGTAATGGCGATCCCGTCCGCCATGCTGCAACCGAAGAGGAGTGGCGCGATGCTATTGCGAAGGAAGAGGGGGCATGGTGCTACTACGAGAATGATGAGTCGAACGGGAGGCGGTACGGGAAACTCTACAACTGGTACGCGGTAAACGACCCGAAGGGACTCGCTCCGGAAGGGTGGTATATCCCGTCGGATACCGAGTGGCAGGAACTCGTGGACGAACTCGGCGGAGACGAAGCTGCCGGCAGCGAGCTCAGGGAGAGAAAAGGTTTCCATGCGATTACGGCCGGTAGCCGCAACTGCCTCAGTATTTTTTACGGGCAGGGAATGTACGCCTATTTCTGGACTTCCTCTGAAGCCGGACAATACGAAGCCTGGGACCGTGAAATCGCCGCCTCCGGCAACGCCGTGCGGAAGATCAAGGTTAACAAGAGCATCGGATTCTCCGTGCGCTGCGTGAAGGGTAGGAAAGTCAAAGGTTAAAAGGCAAAAGAGGGAAGGGGGAAATGAATAATGACTATTGAATAATGAATATTGGAAGACGAGGAGGAGTTAGTGAGTTTCGTGGGGAGTGAGAGGTCAGAAGTCAAAGGTTAAAAGTGAGAAGTTAACCTGAATAATTCATGAGAGTTCGAAACCTCGAATTGTAGAAATATACATTGAGCCGATCATGTATTGGGATTTCCTCATGAAAACCGGTAAAAAAGCTCAAAACCACATACAGTCATGCCGCCCTGTGTAATAATATTACACGGGGTGATCCTGCATCCATGCAGACCCCGGCACTAAAGATGGATTCCCGTGCAAGGCCTGTGAAATAGATGCTCAAATTTCACGGGTCAGGCACGGGAATGACAGAAAAAGGGAAAATTCCCCGTCCTTGTACGCTCTTTGTTCTTTCTTTGGTGAATTATTCAGGTTAAAAGTCAAAAGTTAAAAAGCGGCAGCGTTTTTTAAGGGCGAATAGTCATTCGCCCGTAGCGTGGGGATAGGTGTGACCAGAACCTCTTTGTCGCTTTATGCATTTACAGCTTGCGAAGTGTTCCGTTTTTTTCTTCTTCTGTGGCTTCTTTAATCAAAAAGTCAAGCTTGCCCTCATTCGAGTCTCACGTTAATTGGTCATCCCAAAGTGCCATATCTTTTTCATGGAGCCAGTGCATCAGTTGCATGAATTCGTCATGGGATAACGACTCAATAGCGGCTTTGATGTCATGTATACTTGTCATGATCCTATGCCAGCATGAGCACTACATGCAGCAACCTGAGATCGAACATCAAGGCGATGGTTGCAGGGGGGGAAGGAGGGAAATGAATAATGACTATTGAGTATTGAATAATGGGAGACGGGGAGGATAGTGGGTTTCGTGTTAAGTGTTAGGTAGAAGAGGGAATGTGGAGTAGGGCGTGGGAAGTGGGAAGGAGGGAAATGAATAAT
>JADHTF010000053.1 GCA_016776555.1 Chlorobium phaeobacteroides | reverse complement strand
GGCAGAACACTGATGACTATGGCAAAGAAAGAACAATGGGATACCCGGTTGATGCTCGATCAGAGCGGGAAGGTGGCGATCGTTACCGGAGCGACGAGCGGGCTCGGGTATGAAACTGCCAGAGCTCTTGCGGGAAAGGGAGCCAGGGTGATCATTGCTGCGCGCGATACAGCAAAGGGAGAAAGCGCGAAAGAAAAACTTAAAAAAGAGTATCCAGAGGCGGATGTTGCGGTTATGAAGCTCGATCTTGCTGATCTTCAGTCAGTGAGGAAGTTCAGTGATGATTTCAGCAAACGCTACTCCCGTCTTGACCTGCTGATCAACAACGCGGGGGTTATGGCTCCTCCCCACGGAAAAACAGCGGATGGTTTCGAGCTGCAGTTCGGCACCAACCATCTCGGTCACTTTGCGTTGACAATTCTTCTGCTCGAAATGCTGAAAAAAGTGCCTGGAAGCAGGGTCGTGACGGTCAGTAGCGGTGCCCATGCGTTCGGGATGCTTGATTTTGACGATCTTAACTGGGAAAAGCGAAAGTATAACAAGTGGCAGGCATATGGAGACAGTAAGCTTGCGAATCTGTATTTTACGAGAGAGCTGCAGCGTCTTCTTGACCAGGCCGGGGTAAACGTGTTTTCCGTCGCGGCCCATCCCGGCTGGGCGGCAACGGAACTCCAGCGATATCAGGGATGGCTTGTCTTGCTGAACAGTTTTTTCGCGCAGCCTCCTGGTATGGGGGCGCTGCCGACGCTCTACGCGGCGACAGCGCCCGATGTGCACGGAGGGGATTTTTTCGGTCCTGACGGTTTCGGGGAGATGCGCGGCTATCCGGTAAAAGTACAGTCAAGCAGGCGCTCACGCGATATGGATGCTGCCCGCAAGTTATGGGAGGTTTCTGAAAAAATGACCGGGATCAGGTGGTAGGCTGTTTACAGAACGTTTAGAGTAACGACAGAGCAATGCAAGAATCCCTTTCTGCTGATCCTAAAATAGAACGGCTTGCAGGAACGGTCGAAAGGATCGTATTTCACAGTGATGATTCCGGTTTCAGCGTACTTCGTGTCAGGCTTAAAGGCAGCAGGGAGCCGGTGACGGTTACGGGATGTATTGCCGCTGTCTCGGCAGGAGAGTTTGTTGAGAGTGTCGGGGAATGGATCAATGACCGAACATACGGGCTGCAGTTCAAGGCCAGCGAGGTGACAGTTGTTCCTCCCGCGACTGTCGAGGGGATTGAAAAATATCTGGCTTCGGGAATGGTAAAGGGTGTGGGACAGCATTTTGCCAAAGAGCTGGTCCGGGCCTTCGGAGAGGAGGTTTTTTCGATTATCGAGAAAGAGCCGGAGACATTGCTGACGTTGCCGGGGATTGGCAAAAAGCGCATGGAGATGATTGTCGATGCCTGGAAGGAGCAGCAGGCGGTGAGAGATATCATGGTGTTCCTGCAGTCTCACGGCGTCGGCACCGCCAGAGCGGTTCGTATCTATAAAACCTATGGTGATCAGGCTGTCACGATAGTGAGCAGCAATCCGTACAGGTTGGTGCTGGATATTCAGGGAATCGGTTTCAAAACAGCTGACGCAATCGCCTCGAAACTGGGTACACCCTCCGATTCACCGGTTCGCGCTCGCGCAGGAGTTCGGCATGTACTGGGAGAGATATCCGCTGAAGGACATTGTGCCGCGACAAGGGAAAGACTTGTTACCGATACAGTAGCGCTGCTCGGGGTTGATGATCAGGTTGTCGATAGGGCGATAAAAGAGGAGATCGTTAACGGCGGCCTTGTACAGGATGATATCAAAGGCATTCCCTGTCTTTATCTTGCTTCTCTCTACAGAGCGGAAAGTAGTGTAGCCGCTTCAATCAGGAGACTGATCGAAGGTGAACCTCCCTGGGGCAGGATCGATGCACAAGAGGCGGTGCAGAAGGTTGAATCTCTTACCGGGCTTGTGCTTTCAGCTTCACAGGAAGAGGCCCTCAGGCTTGCGCTTGAAAGCAAGTTTCTTGTGATTACCGGTGGTCCGGGGGTGGGGAAGACAACGCTGGTGAATGCCATTCTCTCGATTATCCGTTCACAAAAACTGAAGATAGCGCTTTGCGCGCCTACGGGCAGAGCGGCAAAGAGGTTGACGGAATCCACGGGCCTCGAGGCAAAAACCATTCATCGTCTGCTTGAGTTTGATCCTCATTCCTTTGATTTCAAACATAGTACAGGCAAGCCCCTGACAGCAGACCTTGTCGTCGTTGATGAATCTTCGATGATCGATGTGACACTGATGAGCAAGCTGCTTGCCGCAGTGCAGAATAGCGCAGCCCTGATACTGGTGGGGGATGCCGATCAGCTTCCTTCTGTCGGCCCGGGAGCTGTTCTTGACGACGTGATCGCGTCAGACGCTGTACCTGTTGTCAGGCTTACGGAGATTTTCAGGCAGGCAGCCGAGTCGGAAATTATTTCCAATGCTCACAGGATCAACCGGGGCGAGATACCCTGTAGCGGCAATAGTGAACGGCTTGCTGATTTCTATTTTGTTCCGGCAGAAGAGCCGGACGATATTCGTTCCAAGCTGCTTGAAGTCGTTCTCAAACGTATTCCTTCAACGTTCGGTTTAGATCCTGTCAGAGATATTCAGGTGCTGACGCCGATGAACCGTGGAGGGCTCGGAACAATTTCGCTCAATGCCGCGCTGCAAAAGGAACTGAACCCGAACAGCAATCGCGGTGTCGTTCGTTTCGGCACCAGCTATTCGGATGGCGACAAAGTTATTCAGTTGGTCAACAATTATGATAAAGAGGTGTTCAATGGAGATATCGGGGTAATCACCTCTGTTGATGAAGATGAAAAACAGGTGATCGTCGATTTTGACAAACGATTGATCGAGTATGAGTTCGGTGAGCTCGATGAGCTTGCCCTTGCGTATGCGACCAGTATTCATAAAAGCCAGGGCTCGGAGTATCCCGCTGTGGTTATACCTCTTGCCATGCAGCATTTCCTGCTGCTCCGCAGGACCCTTCTCTACACTGCAGTGACCAGGGGGAAAAAACTTGTCATGATTATCGGCCAGCAAAAGGCGCTCGGTATGGCTGTGGGAAACAGTGATGATTCAAAAAGAGTGACTAATCTCGCAGAGAAGCTGCGCAGGCAGTGGTAGAATATGGATTTTCAACGGTGGATTTGTGTGTTCGGATATGACGTGAAAAATGTGAAAACAAATTGGTATTCATGCATTTCTTGTTGATATTAACAAGTTGCAGTGTTTTTGCATTGCGCTGTATTGCTATACAGGTGTAAATATGTTTTCTTTATTATAGTTGCCATGGTTTTTCAGCGAAAGATCGGGTTGTATAGAGGGATCTGTTGCGTATCAATTGTTTTATGGAAAGAAAATATTAAAACGAGGTTTTTGCGTGGTTAAAAGGAAGAGTAATCAGAATCAGAAGTCAAAGTCGCCGAGGAAAAAAAAGAAAAATAACGCGTATTCGCCCGGTGAACAACGGGTCAAGCCGAACGATCATATTCTGATCAACGAGTTGCTGGTTAAAAAAGGCGAGGCTTCGATCGCTTCTGAAATCATCAACTTTCTGTCAGATAACGAAGGGAAACGATTTCGTTCAGTAGAACTCGCCAAGACTATCGGCTATGAAGAGTCAAGGCAGCTCCCCGGTTTCTGGTATGTGTTGCATAAACTTCAGGAAGAGGGGGTTCTCGACAAGGATTCCAAACGTACATACGGACTTGCAGGCCAGGAGCTTCCAACCTATGAGGATGTGCTTGTCCAGGCCCGGCAATTTCCCCGCCCGGACAAACAGCATTATCAGGTTGACCAGTCATATACCGGTCTTATTTCAACGCATCAGAACGGGTATGGATTTGTCAGTGTCGAAGGCTATGACGACGATATTTTTATCAAAGCAGACTCTCTGGCAGATGCCATTCACGGCGATACGGTTGAGGTGATCGTCACCAAGGTGCCGAGAACCTACAAGTCTCAGGTTACACCTCATCAGCGTTGTGAAGGGCTCATCACAAAGGTTATTGACCGCTCCCTGCACTCTATTGTCGGTACCCTGGTCCGGAATAACCGGAAATTCACCCTGGCCCCTGATCTGAAGAAAATTCTTCCTGAAATCAATGTAAGGATCAAGGATTCCGGTGGGGCATCGGATGGTCAGAAGGTCGTTGTCGGCAATCTTGATTTCCAGAAAAACGGAGTGATACGGGCAGTTGTTCTCGAAGTGCTCGGAGATGCCGGTTCTTCTCAGGTCGAGGTAAGCGCTATTGCCCGGAGCAAGGGAATCGATGAGTCCTTTGATGAAGAGCTGCTCACGTATGTCGAGTCTGTCAGCGACCACATTTCCGACGCCGACATTGAAGGCCGGCTGGATATACGGGACAAGAATGTTTTCACTATCGATCCGGTTGACGCGAAAGACTTTGACGACGCGCTCTCGATCCAGACGCTGTCCAGAGGTCTCTACAGAATCGGCGTGCATATAGCCGATGTCTCGCATTATGTCAGTGAGGATTCGCCTCTCGACCGGGAAGCGCAGAAGCGGGCTACTTCGGTATACCTCGTTGATCGCGTTATTCCCATGCTTCCCGCAAGACTTTCTGAACAGATATGCAGTTTGAATCCCGGCGTTGATCGTATGGCGTTTTCGGTTTTCTTCAAAATGAAAGCTGATGGCGAGGTACTGCAGCAGGAGTTTGTAAAAACCGTGATCAACTCAAAAAGGCGTTTTACCTATGAAGATGTCCAGGAAGTGCTGAACAACGGGAAGGGCAAATACTATAAGGAACTCCACCTGCTTGATACCATAAGTACCAGACTCAGGGAGACAAGGCTGAGCGAGGGCGGTCTTGAGTTTGAAACAGAGGAAGTTCGTTTTAAGCTTGGCAGTAAAGGTGAGCCTGTAGAAGTGGTTAAAAAAGAGCGACTCGGCAGTCATCGACTCATTGAAGAGTTCATGCTGCTCGCAAATCGCAAGGTGGCTGAATACATCAGTACAAAATTTATGCTGAAAGACAAGCAGAGTCAGCCCTCCATTTACAGGGTTCATGGGGCTCCGCAGGAAGAGAAAGTCGCAATTCTTACAAACTTCGTTCGCAGGATCGGCTATACGCTGAAGCTTGACGGAAAAGCAAAGGGTGGTGCTCCTAAAGTCAGCTCACAGGCGCTTCGCAATCTTTTGAAACAGGTGCACGGCACCAACGTGGAGTTTCTTGTTAATGAACTTGTACTGCGTTCCATGGCAAAGGCTCTGTACACCAGCGCCAACGACGGCCATTTCGGCCTGGGATTTGAGCATTACACGCACTTTACCTCCCCTATCAGGCGTTACCCGGATCTGATGGTTCACCGCCTGCTCTTTGAATATGAAGCATCCCGCAAGCGGAGAAAGAAACTTTCCGCTAAACGGCTTGCCGAAATTTCCACAAAGATCGAGCAGATCTGCAAAAATTCAAACGAGCGGGAAAAGAGCGCCATGGAGGCCGAGCGGGAGTCCATTAAGTTGAAACAGGTCGAGTATATGGCTGCCCATGTCGGTAAAGAGTATTCCGGGATCATTTCCGGCGCGACAGACTTTGGTATTTATGTACGTCTTGAGGAAATTGCGATCGAAGGTCTCGTGCATATGAAAAATCTCACGGACGATTACTATGAGTTTGATGAGGCTACCTATTCCCTGGTCGGTAAGAGGAGAAAGAGACGGTTGCAGATCGGTAACAGGACAAAGGTGAAAATCCTGAAAGTCGACATGCAGCGCAGGACAATCGATCTGGGACTGGCGTAAACGGTTGTTGAGCCGTTGATCTGTTGAATGGTTTATTTGTAGGGGCGAAAAATATTTCGCCCTTTCGAATGTCAGGCAAGACGATTATCCCATTGTATCGGAACCCTTCCGGATCAACCACGGAGATTTCTGTTTTCTCTTTGCCTGGAGAACTGTCAGGCGTGTATTCAACACCTCAACACCTCAACAGTTCAACAATCCCATCAGTCGATTTTCAGCGGTTTGCTTGTGCCCAGCGGCGTCGGGAAGAGAAAGACCAGAATATAGGAGGATATGGTCATGGTCACTATCGCTACCAGTTGGATAAGCTGAGAATATTCTGCGCGTATCAGCAGGCTGTCGGCTGCCAGAACAGCGATGATCAGGGAGAACTCACTGTTCTGCCCGAGCCTGAACCCCATTTCCCTGCTGAACTTTGTCGTTTCCCGGGTGATTGTAAAGGAAATCCAGTAAACAAGAGGTTTCAGCACCAGGAGGACAGCCGAAAGCAGCAGCGCCGGCCAGACAATCTTCTCCATCAACGCAAAGTCGAGTTTCGCGCCAAGCGTAAAGAAGAAGAGCACCAGAAAGAAGTCCCGGAAAAATTTCAGGTTTTCCGCAAGATAATTTGAAAGAGGTCCTCCTGCCAGAGAGACACCCGCGATAAAGGCTCCGATTTCATGACTCATTCCTATCTGTTCGGCAAGCAGCGCGAGGGTGAAACACCATGCCAGTGCCACTAGATTCAGCAGTTCATTGTAACGCTGCACCTGCATGATGATTTTTCTGATGATATAGCGCTCCGCCAGAATAGCTGCAACAGCGAGCAGGACTCCGATGAGTATGCTGGTAATCCATCCTGTGACTGATGCGCTGCTGCCCCCGTTAATGAATGTTATGGCAAGAACAGCAAAAATATCCTGCATGATCAGGATCGCTATAGCCACAGCACCCATGTGTTTCTGGTGAAGGGTAATGGTAGGCATGAGCTTGACCACAAGGATGGTGCTGGAAAACATCATGGCGACGCCTGTAATGACTGCTTCCGTTACGGAGGCGCCGAAAAAAGTATGGATGATCATTCCGGTAACAAGCGCGAAAAGGCCACCGGTCAGAAGTGTAAGAGAAAATGTTTTTGTGAACAGTTCAAGCAGTCTGCTCGGGTGCAGGGAAAGACCGGCCAGAAAAAGCAGAAGCGTGATCCCTATGTTGGAAGTTTCATTGATAAACTCGATTTCAGTAACGAGTTTAAGGCCCCATGGTCCGAGCAGAACCCCGGCGGCAATATAGGCGATAATGATCGGCTGGCGTGTCAGGAGGGAGAGCCAACCCAGAATCGTTGAAGCGATTACCACCAGTGCTATGTCCAGAAATACCAGGTTCTCCATGAAAAAAACGGATAGTGAGTTCAGGCGCCAGAAAGATTCCGGGTTTTTATATAGTTGTCAACATTAAACTTACGCACGCACCCATTATAGTTCATATACCTTATTTTGCCAAAAACAGGACGCTCAAACCACGCTCTGTCATGTACTCCCCCAATCGACCATGCTATTCCGGTAAAGCCGTTGGGGTCTCTTCCGTCAAGCGAATATTTGTCGTTAAGTAAGAGGGCTGTCTCAAAGGCAGTATCAGGGTCAGGAGTCCATTCCAGTATTTTTTTTGCCCAGTACATGCGGAGATAGCCGTGCATTTTTCCGGTATTGCAGAGTTCTTTCTGTGCGGCATTCCACAGGGGGTCATGTGTCGAGGCTTTTTCCAGGTCATCGGCAGTATAGAGGAACTCTCTTGTGTCGGTACGGTGCCTCTCGAGTGTTTCCGCTGCCCAGGGGTGTATTCCCTTGAGGGAGTCGTAGTGTTTGTTATAGAGGCAGTAGTTGTCGGCAAGTTCACGTCTGATGACGAGCTCTTCCAGAAAAACATCTTTCGCGGATCGGGGGGCATCACTCGCCTGTATTTCACGAGCGACGTGCTGGGCGCTGATCTGACCAAAATGCAGATAGGGAGAAAGATCTGAAACGGCATGTGCATTCGGATCGTTGCGCAGCTTCGGGTATGAAGCAAGCCGGTGGTCAATAAATTTTTTCAGGGTTTTCGTCGCCGCATCACCCCCCGGATCGATCCACGTGACAGGTGCTACAGCCCGGTTTATTCTGAGGGTTTCGTACAGCTTGTTCCACTCTACAGGAGGAACGGCTGATTTTCTTTCCGGGGATTGACCTTTCAGCTCAGGGAACCCTGTAAGAAACGTTTCAAGCAGGCGATTGATTTTCGGGCGAATAGTCCGGGCGGAAAATTCAAGTTTGTTCGAAGCAGTCCGGCAGGGAACTATGTTGTGTGCGTCAACTTCATAAAAAGGGATCGGGATATGTTCAAGAACCTTGTTTTTCCATGTTTCGGAGATTTTCAAAGGGGAGAAATCAGTGACAACAGCTCCTGCCCGGCAGGAAGCGGTAAACCGTGGGATCTCTCTCTCCGGGTTTCCTGAGAGAACCAGGAACGGGATATTGAGCGCTTCAAGTTGCTGCTCCACCTGCATCAGGCCCTTGAGCATGAAATCATAGTGGCGGAGTGTCGCTTCGGGATAGGATGGTACAAGGTTGAATGCGACAATCAGCGGTTGATTGTTTTGCATTGATAACTGTTCGGCGAACAGAAGAGCCCAGTTATTCTCTGCTCGCTGATCCCTTGACATCCAGTAAACCACCGGGCCTTCAATGGGGTTTTCATGGTTGAGAATGCGGATGCGTTCAGGATGAATCATGGCGCTGGTTTTTTCAGATGATCTCTGCAATCCGCAAAAAGTTTTTAAAAAGTGTAGTGCCTGTTTGTTCGTAATCGGCCCGGATCTCGCGGAAACTTTCCATGAGGTGCCCGCTGTCCATGTTTTTCAGGTCACTGTCGATAGAGATCCACGAGTGCAGCAGTCGGGGGGTAAGTTCGAAATGCGACTGAATCCCGTAAGCTCGGGTCGCTGTTTTTACAATCTGGTTAGTACAGCATTGCCCGGTCGCGAGCAGTGATATGTTCTCATTGATGACTACCGTTTCACCATGCAGCTGAAAAACACGGAGGGTTTGGTCAAGATCCTGGAAGAGGGGATCCTGTATTCCTTCCGGAGTAAGGTTGACGGTATACGGCCGGCCGTCAGGATCGAAAAGCCCTGTTTCTTTTGCCGGGAAAGCGATCACGTTACCTCCGGCAGCTTTTGCCAGTGTCTGCATCCCGAGACAGATGCCGAGGTAGGGAATGTTTTCCTGTAGTATGATCCTGATATTCGCCAGTTCCCCGAGCATTATGGGGTTTCTGTCGCTGGCGCTCTGGGGGCCGCCTAAAGTGATTACAGCCGAATACTCGCGAGGGTCCGGATATTGCCCTCCTCTGGATAGGTCAATGATTACAGACGGGACGGAGTGCTTTTCAAGGAGAGATGAAAGCAGGCCCGGACCTTCATGCGTTATGTGCTGGATGATGAGGATTGGCTGAGGCATAGGATCGGAAAAGTTATTTCTGCAACCAGGTCGAGAGAACGACGGCAAGGTCTTCTCTTCCAACAGGTTTTCCGAGATGATCGTTCATGCCGCTATTTTTTGTCAGCGCAATATTCTCATCATCGGTGTTGCCGGTCAGGGCGATGATCGGAATTTCCTTGTGTTTTTTGAACGTAGTGAAGCATTTTCCCTCCCTGATCATCTTCGTCGTATCGACACCGTTTAATACCGGCATCTCCATATCCATAAACACGATGTCATACTCTTTTTCCTCGAGTGATCTGATCGCCTCTTCGCCATTTTGAGCCTGGCCTGTAATGGCTCCCATACGTTCAAGTATGATGCTCATGAATTTTCTGCTTGTTTGATTATCGTCAACCACCAGAACGTTTTTATTCCTGAGAAACAGACTGGCAGAGTAATTGACAGGCTTCTTTTCGGTAAAGAAATAATCCTCGAAAAAAGAACGTATATGTTCCCTTGTCAGGGGTAGTTCAATGTATCTGTTCATCCCTGCGCTCAATGCGCTCTCTTTGTGTTCCGGGTCATGATGAGAAGATATGCCGACAATAGGGGTCTCTTTATGGGTATCTCCGGCTTTCGACATGGAGAGTGATCCTTCTCGTATGCGTCGAGCTACGTCGTCTGCTTTCACTATGGGTATTTCCAGACTCAGCAGTATCAGATCGAATTTTTTTCGTGAAAGTAACGATAAGGTCTGAGTGCCGTTTTCAGTTTGCTCAACGCGACAGGGCCACTCTTTGAAATACTTTTCTGCAAGAACCCGGTTTGCAGGGTTATTATCCGCAAGCAGAATATTTTTTGTGCGAAGAACCTCTTTTTTCAGAAGCTCACTCTCTTTTGAGGTATAGTGCGGGAGGTAAATGGTGAATTCCGTCCACTCATGTTCTTTGGAATCGCATGTTATTGTGCCGCCCAATGCTGTGATGACACGCTTGCAAAACGCAAGACCAAGTCCAACACCTCCTTTTTTGCCTGACGTAAAGAAACTGTCGAATATTTTATCTCTTTTTGATGCGGGGATGCCGGGGCCGGTGTCAAAAATCCTGATAGCGTTGAGAACGGATCCGTTTTCAGTAGATACCTCAAGCTTGAAGCCGGGTTTGTTCTTATAGTACAGCGCATTTTTTATCAGGTTGAACAGTACGTAAATCAGCAGATCCTTGTCTCCGAAAAAGTCAAAATCATTTTTTGTAAGATTTTTTACGAGTTGACGGTCTTCCGGTGTGCTATAGCTGAAAGTGCTGATTGCTGTTTGAATGCTGTTTTTTACCGAAGTCCTCCTGAACGTTCCGGGGTCAACTGATTTCCCCTGCATTCCGGCAAGGATCGAATCAATGATTTTGTTGGCACGAAGAACGGTGTCCGAGCTCTCTTCCACAACATTATGCAGGCTTATCAGGCCTGATCTGCTGAGAGTATAGTCGGACGTTTTTGACGCATTGTCTGGCTTCTCTGGAAGTATGGACTGTACGGAGCCCATTGCATTGATGATCGAGTTGAGAGGGTTTCTCATTTCATGAGCTACACTGCCGCTCAGGCTCTGGAGCAGTGATATTTTCGTCTGGCTTGCCATTTGTCTTTTATGGTTGCAGATTATGCCCCCGACAAGTGCAAACAGAAAGACAGGAATATATTCTAACTGGAAGTAGGTGTATTTGACACTGCCGTCTGTAAAGAGTACGGCAAGATAAGCAAACAGAAGACCGCCGAATGTCATAAGCGTAATCAATTTCCAGTCATATATAAGTATGATCAGAAGAAACATTCCTGCCATTACTGACACCTGAATTGATCGATTAGTATCTGACCAGCAGCATCAGCCGGTGAAAAAATCCCGGTTGTCCCTATAGGGCTACCGTTTTAACGTTTTGTTCTGGTCTGTGCGTACGTCACACGCCAGTTTAATGCCTGTGATAGGG
>JADHTF010000052.1 GCA_016776555.1 Chlorobium phaeobacteroides | reverse complement strand
TGGTACATGAATCGGCGGTATCGAGGTGCAAGGTTTTTGGGGCTTTTTCAGGCTTTTCCTTGCATTCAAGATACGAAAAATGCCGCTTAATTCATTACCTAAAAACGATTTAACTATTATTCAGCAAACCCTACTTACGCTTCAGCAGCCTGCAGAGCGACGTAGTTGGCCTTGACTGTTTTTTCAAGGTCTTCGTCAGTCATGACCGCACTGGTGAACATCGCCTCGAACTGCGACGGAGCAAGGTAGATACCCTGATCGAGCATGGAGTGGTAGTACTTGCCGTATTTCTTCAGATCGCACGTGATCGCCGTGTCGTAGTTTTCGACAGGAGTTTCTGTAAAGAAGAGACATGCCATAGAGCCGACCCGGTTCTGGACATAGCTAAGGCCGAGTTTGTTCATGTTGTCTCTGAAGCCTTCTTCAAGGAAAGCTGCTTTTCTTTCAAGTTCCGGGTACGGATTATCGTCGCGCAGGATTTTCAGGGTTTCAAGACCTGCGGTAAGCGCCAGAGGATTTCCGGAAAGTGTTCCCGCCTGATAGACATCGCCTATGGGCGCAACTCGCTGCATGATCTCACGTTTTCCTCCGAAAGCGCCTACAGGGAGACCGCCTCCGATGATCTTGCCCATGGTGGTCAGGTCGGGAGTGATGCCGTAACGTTCCTGAGCGCCGCCGAGGGCTACGCGGAAACCGCACATGACCTCGTCAAAAATCAGGACGATGCCTTCTTCGGTACACAGGTCGCGGAGCGCCTGGAGGAAGTCCGTCTTTGCAGGGATCACGCCGGTGTTGCCCGCTACAGGTTCGATAATGATGGCCGCAATGCTGTCCTTGTTTTCCTTTACCAGCACCCTGACCGATTCGATATCGTTGTATTTGGCGTTCAGCGTATCATTTGCGGTGCCTTTTGTGACACCGGGACTGTCCGGAGCGCCGAGAGTGAGCGCGCCTGAGCCAGCCTTGATCAGGAAGCTGTCGCCATGACCATGGTAACATCCTTCAAACTTGATGATTTTGTCCCTGCCCGTGTAGCCTCTTGCAAGGCGAACAGCTGACATGGTAGCCTCGGTACCGCTGTTGACCATGCGGACCATTTCGATCGAAGGTACGATCTGTGTCAGAAGTTCTGCGATCTCAATTTCCATTTCGATCGGTGTCCCGAAACTGGTCCCGATTTTTGTCAGGGTGTTCTCGATAGCTGCGGTAATGCGAGGATGCATACTGCCAAGAATGAACGGTCCCCATGAGCCGACGTAGTCGAGGTATGTGTTGCCGTCGACGTCGGTCATGTAGGCGCCTTGACCTTTTGCCATGAATATCGGCGTGCCGCCGACGGATTTGAAAGCGCGAACCGGCGAGTTTACTCCGCCTGGAATAAACTGTTTCGCTTTTTCAAAGAGTTCTGCTGATCTGGTGAGTTGAGGCATATCTACCAATTCGATTAAAGATTACGGAATTCCTGATGTGTGATTAACAAACACTCAAGATAGAAATACTGATGAAGATATAAAACAGATATGGCGAGTACAAGGGTTCAGTAATGGCGCATTCTTCAAAAAGCCGGATTTCCGTGTTGCATTACGGGCTCCTTTTGCGGTGTTTATTCATAGAGAATCCGGGAAATGATTCTGCGGTTTTTTGAAGAGGGGTTATAGTTGTTGTGCAGTGAACAATAATTCTGCAGGATATCACAGAGCAGTCTGCTATTGTCAGCCGGTATATCGATCTCGTCGATCGAGCGGATATCCAGCCTGTTGAGTGTTCTCATGAGCAGATAGACCTGAACGGGAAGGCGCTGCCCCGGCGGTCCTTTTTGAGCGGCAGGTACGGGCAGTGAGACGCCGCCTGGATCGTAGGTAAGGCAGAGGTCGTCCGCCGATCCTTCCTGAAGCATCGGCAGGATGGATTTACCGGTGGTGACGCACTGCTCGATGGATGGTTCGAAACCTGATTCCGAGATCAGTTTCAGCATAAACCATGCAACAGCTGCGTCTGCGTTACGGCAGGGAGCGCACAGTTTTTCAAGGGTTCGCTCAAGCGCATTGAAAAGACGGATATTTTTTTCCTCGTTGCCGGTCGAGATTTTTAAGATTTCTATTAGCCGGTAAATCGCGCTGAACCTTTCCATGCTTGGCTCCGCGGTCATCGGACTTCTGATGATACGGGCTTCGCTCACCAGCTGCAAGTCTCTGTTGCTTCTGTTGTAGAGAACAACTTCGAGGAGACTCCCGGTGCAGAACAACCCGGAAAGCCTGCTTTTCAGGTTTCGTCCCCCTTTGAGTATGACAGAGATCCGTCCGAAGTCCCGGGTATAGAGCGAGCATATTTTGGACTGCTCCCTGAATTTAACCTCTTTAAGAACTACAGCCCGGGTTTTTGTAAGCACAAGGCGGATTTTTTTATGTTGGAAAATAATTATATATAGGTCAGCCAGATTTATTCAGGTCCGGGCAATTGACCTTGACGACTGAATACATATAAAAATAGACAGAAATAGTTTAAGGAGGAAACTTCGATGCCAACCTATCAGTATCGTTGTAAGCAATGTGGACACGAGATGGAAGCTTTTCAGAAGATGAGCGATGATGCCTTGACGACATGCCCGGAATGCAAAACCGAAGAGCTTGAAAGGGTTATCAGCGCCGAGGGCGGCTTTGTGCTTAAGGGTTCGGGTTTTTATAATACCGACTACAAGCCGAAGAGCTCTTGTGAGGATTCATCCAGTGCGTGCGCTTCCGGAAAGTGCCCTCTTGCCAAGTAAGAGAGGATCGTATATATCAAGCAAAGCCTTCCCTACAGGGGAGGCTTTTGTGTTTTTAGTAGTGACTGGTGACTGGTGACTACCTGAATTCCGGCCTGTCATTATAGCGCAGTCTGAAGCCTGGAAGGTTGATCGATGAACTGCCCCTCAGCTTGTTCGGGTACTGTTTGCCTTCTACATTGCCGTTAACCGCTATTCTGTTGAGCGCTCCCTCCCGGAATGACATGAGGATCGTGTTGCCGCTTGAATAATTCACTCCGGCGGGTGACTCCTGATTATCGTAAGCGTGATAGAGGCTTCTTGCCTGGGAATCCACCTCTATGCCGGTTACCTTCTCTTCTTCGCTGAGTTTGATGAATATGGTTTTGCCGCTTATCTGGTTATAGAGCTGTCTGGTCGTATCGAGCGTATCTCTGGCGGCAAAAAAGGCGTTTCCGCTGATTTTTACCGATTCAGCTTTCTTTTTCTCACCAATCTCCTTGAGTTGAACGAGAATCGTGTCGCCGGTGAGTTGACGTTCAGCCTGCCAGGCGGCCGCATCATCAAAAAGCCAGAGCTGATTGCCGGGATTGTCGATGAGTGCCCGTTTGGAGCGTGCTGTCAGGTTGTTTTCAAGCAGTCGGCCATGTACATTTCCTGACAGTTTCGCGATGCCCGTTTTTGTGTAGTACAGGGCTTTGTCGCAATAGATTTCCAGTTCGCGATCGGTCATGAAAATATTGCCCTCTAACTCCACGATACTGCTTTCGAGAAACTCGGTGGCTTTGTCACAGTTCAGCAGCATGTTTTCATGAATAAATACAACATTGCCCGACACGGAGCGAACCGGTTCGATGTTTCCTGTCGGTGAGCGCTTTTCGCCACCCTGCAGTCTGTCGGCCTGCTGTAAAATAATTTTCATTTTCTCCGCGCAGGCTGTATTATGGTTCAGTCCCGAAAGAGCGTCGTATGCCTGAAAGAGTATGAGCAGGAGCAGTATGCGCACAAGTATAGTGATTCCCTTCATCATGATCGTGTGTCTGTATAGGGATGGATGTGTTTGAAACTAATGTAAAAAGATTTATCTCGTGAAAAAGATTCTTTTAGCCGCCGGAGATCGTCAAGGTTTATTGAAGGTGCTGCCTCTATACAACGCGCTGCAGGAATATAATGGTTTTGAGCCGGTGCTGGCCGCCGGTGTGCCGCTGCCGGAAGGTGAACAGTCAGGTGAAAACCTTGCCGATCTGTTCGGGATTGCAGACAAGGTTATCCCGGTCGAAACTTCAGGCGATACGCCCGTCGGACGAACCGCATCGGCAATGAAAGCTTTTGAATCCCTTCTGCTTGCAGAACAACCTGATCTTGCCGTTGTCGGAGGAGATGACGATGTTGCTCTTGCCGCCGCTCTCGCGGCAGCAAAGCTCAGTCTTCCTGTTGCAACTGTCGGGGCCGGAATGCGGGACTACAATCGACGTTCGCCCGCGGAAATCAACAGAAAGCTTATCGATTCGGTTTCCGATATACTCTTTGTCAGTGAGCACAGCGGTGAATATAACCTCATCAATGAAGGGTTCGACGAGGAGAGGGTCTTTTTTGTCGGTGAGGTGGCTATCGACAGTCTTGCCGCTGTCATCAGCAGGGCAAACGATTCAGCGGTTGTAGACGATAGTGGAGTAGAAACCAAAAAGTATGTGCTGGTTCTTCTCGACCGTGCGGCTGCACTGGACGATCTGGAAATCCTGAAGAAAATTGAGCGTCTGGTAATCGTTCTGGCCGGGAAACAGCAGGTATTGATGCTGCTCGATCCCGAAGTTGCAGCGGTTTTGAAGCAGCATGAGATGGAGCCTGCATTTACCATGGTTTCTGGTGTTCGGGTCAGGCCATCGACAGGCTATGTCGAGCTGCTGCGGCTTGTGAAGGATGCTTCCTTCATCCTGACCGATTCCAGCGCTGTCCAGACTGAGTCAACAGTCATGAAAGTACCCTGTCTTACCATGCTTGACGAAACGCCCAGTCCCGCTACCATCGAGATCGGCACCAACATTCTTGTCGGAGACAGGGAAGAGGATATTCTTCAGAGCATCGACGAGGCTGCCAGGGGTGAAATTGGCAAACATGCCAGGATCCCTGAAAAATGGGACGGCACCGCATCTCAACGGATTGTCGATGTGCTGGAGAAACTCCTGAGTGTGTAAGGATGTGTAGGGACGGGCCCCTGTGCCTGCCCGTTTTCGTTCAATCAGAGGCTGAGGTCTCATGCGACTGAAAGAAATCGTTCCCTGGGGTCGATCGTTCAGGGAATACAGGGACATGTTTCTCCTCACCGATGACGATCTTCAAAAGACAATTCTCGGATGCGGGGACGGGCCCGCTGCCTTCAATGCGGAACTGACACAAGCCGGAGGAACGGTTGTTTCAGTTGATCCCGTCTATCGTTTCACCGTCGATCAGATCCGTTCACGGGTAGGTGAAGTCTATCCTGAAATCATGTCCGAAGTGTTGAAAAACCCTGATGATTACCTCTGGGATTCCATACGAGATGTTCGGCATCTCGCTCAGGTGAGAATGGATGCTATGGAGCAGTTTTTCGATGACTGCGAGCAGGGGAAGAAAGCCGGCAGATATATCAACGCCTCTTTGCCTCAACTGCCGTTCAAAGACAGCGCATTCGACCTCGCCCTCTGCTCGCACTACCTTTTCCTTTACAGCGACCATGTGAGCCTCGAACAGCACATCAGTTCCATGAAGGAACTGTGCCGGGTAGCCTATGAGGTCAGGATTTATCCCCTTGTCACGCTCGCAGGAAAACGCTCGCCTCATCTCGATCCGGTTGTTTCAGAACTCAGAAATGACGGGTTCGAGGTTTCGTTTCACAAGGCAAAATACCGTTTTCAGAGAGGGGCGGAGGAGATGGTTGTTGTGAGAAGGATCGGTCTGGAGCAGCGACGTACTTGTACATCATATCCGGCTATTGTTTGAGTGCCGGGAGGAATGCGCTATATTTTACGGAGTTGTTCAGAAAATCTGTCAGACAGACAACCAGTGATGCTCGATGGCCATCACGTACTACAAAAGGATGTATAGCATATGCGTGTAGAGGAACTACTGAAAAAGAGGCGTTCAGGCGGTGTGCTCTCCCGGGAAGAGCTTGTCTTTCTGCTCGGTTTGCCGCTGGATTCGGCCGAAACATACATGATCATGGCCGAAGCGAATCGTCTTTCAAAAGAGCATTCAGACGGCAAGGCGGAAGTTCACGCGCAGTTCGCTCTCAACCTCGCTCCGTGTTCCTGTGACTGTCTGTTCTGTTCCTTCGCGAAGATCAACGATGTCTTTCACGAAGCGACGGAGCTGTCCGTGGAACAGGCCGTCTCCTATGCCCGCCAGTTCGAGGTAGATGGAGCGAATGCGGTGTTCATGATGTCCACAGCCGGCTATCCTTTTGAGCGATTCATCGAGGTGGCCGGAGAAATCAGAAGGAACCTGAACCCGGAAACGACATTGGTCGCCAATGTCGGCGACCAGACGCTGAAGAACGCGAAGAGGCTCAAGGACGCGGGCTTTGCAGGCGTGTACCATGCTCTCCGGCTTCGGGAGGGAACGGACAGCACTCTTTCGCCGGAGAAGAGGAAAGAGAGTATCCGGAACTTTCAGGAAGCCGGGCTCGAAGTCGGAACATGCGTCGAACCTGTAGGTCCGGAGCACACGAACGAGGAACTGGCTGAGATGATCGCATTCACGGCGTCCTTTGACCCTTCATTCAGCGGTGCCGCCCGACGTATCCCCATCCCCGGAACGGCGATGGCAAAACGCGGAGTGATCAGCGAGTTGCGCATGGCCCAGATCGTTGCCGTCACCCGTCTCGGGATGCCCGATTCCGTCATGGGCAACTGCACGCACGAGCCCTGTACGCTCGGGGCGATCGCTGGAGCGAATCTCTTCTGGGCGGAAGTCGGCGCCAATCCCCGGGATATCGAGGAAAAGACAGAGGAAGGGCGGGGTGGAACAGTGAGCGACTGCCGGTCTATATTTCGGGAAAGCAACTGGGATGTTCTGGACGGCCCGTCGCGCTTTTACAACAGGAAGAGATAGAGAAGCGGGGCGCTTGCATCCGGCGCAAAAAAGCATGATGCCGTGAAAATTCCTTGAACCGGGCAGATGCACAAGGACGGTAACCGTCGATTTCAACAAACACTTGCCGATTGCCGGTACCGGCAAGGCTGGTACTACTATCCCTTTTACGGCCTCTCCGGAATTTCACGGGATCGATGCTACATCATCTCTCCTGGAGGTGCTACGTCAGGAAGATTGCAGTCGACAACGAATTTATTGAGATCTATGACTGCATCGCAAATGGCGCATCGCGTAATCCGGAAAATGTTTATGATTAATAGCGCGATTGTATTTTCTGATTGGCTGCAACGTTTTGATTTATTCCTTGTTACTGCTTGGGCTTACGTATAAATGCGGTATATTTGTACTGGCTTTCAAAAGCTTCAAATCGATATATACGCTCGTTACATAAACGGACTCAAAAGGAGGATGACATGGAAACGAGTCACGGCTTTGCAGACCCGAGTATAGGCAAGACGTATCGCCGTCTTCGCTTTTTGGCTGGAGCGGCGCTGGTCGGGATGCCCCTGCTTACAGCATTATCCGGATTTTTTTCAGGTCACTCACTTCAGGACTCTCTCAGCGACTACTATTTCGTTGTCAAAGACGGAGGCGTGCCCCGAACGCTTTTCATTATGTTCTTAGCCTTTCTTGGCGGGGTTCTCTTTTCATATCGCGGGCTTGACGAGAATGACAACAGAATTCATAATCTTGCCGGTCTCTTTGCGTTTGGTGTCGCGTTGTTTCCCATGCCTTGCTCCGTATCCGATCACCCTTACTGCCAGCCTGCACTTCTTCCGGTCCTGCACCTCCCCTCAGCCGGGCTTCTCTATCTCTCCGCAGTAGCTTCCGTAGTGTATGGAGGAGGCCCTAAGCTCAAGGAGGTACTGAATAGCTTTCCCGATTCGCAAACATGGTTGAAGAGGTTGCGCAGGATTAAGATAATTCCTTTGGTTTTGATGACAATTGGAATTGTCACGTTCCTGTTTCACAAGCCATTCATAGGCTATTTTCCGGGAATTAGCTGGATATTCTGGATAGAGTATCTTGGATTCCTTGGTTTTGGAATCTATTGGGTTCGCCTGATGCTGCTCATCAACGCGGCAAACAGCGAAGGTCGTCACCTGCAGGCCCTTCGTACTGAGAAAGCACAGAAAGAAGAGCCCGCTGCACCGCCTGCTCTCCGCAAAGCAGTCAAACCAGCACCTCAAATCGAACAGTGGAGTGATATTCCATAGGTTTCATTTTAGAATCAACAGTTCTTTTCCTTCCCTTACGTAATCCTTTCTATTATTAGCTGTTGAGCCTGATTTGAGGGCGCTTTCTTTCTGGTATTTTGTTGTTATTTGTTGTTTATTTGTTGCTAATATGCTACTTTGAAGAGGTAGCAACAAAAATAGCAGCAAGAAAAGGGCGGTTTTTTGGGTTTTTCGGCTATCAGTCAAGTCTCTAAGTGACTGATATAAATTGATTTGCTGACGTTCCATTTTGTTGCTGTTCCATAAGGTCAAACAGGGAAAGAGCATGGACGTTTCATCCGTACACTTGCGGAAGCGGAAGCAGGGGAAGAGCGGGCGCATAAGCCTGTATCTTGAGTTTTACAAGGGCGCGGTTACACAGCCTGACGGGAAAGCGAAGGTTCTCAGGGATTACGAATACCTGAACCTGTATCTTGACGACAAGCCGAGAACAGCGGCGGAAAAAGAGCATAACAAGAATATACTTGAGCTTGCCAAGTCGATCAAGGCAAAGCGGGAACTTGAGATCAAGAACGGGCAGTACGGGTTTGACTCCTGCGTCAAGGCAAAAGCCCTGTTTCTCTCTTACTTCAAGGCTGAAGCGGAAAAGAAATCGAAGCCGGGCTACCCCGGTAATTGGGGCAGTACTCTCAAGCACCTCACCAGATTTGTCGAGAAGCACCGTTCTGTTCGGGTCACCTTCCGGGAGATCGACAAGGCGTTTTGCGAAGGGTTCAAGGACTATCTCCGGGATGAGGCGACAACGAGAACGGGGAAAGGGCTCTCTTCAGCGTCTCAGGGTGCTTATTACGGGAAGTTCAAGGCTTGCTTGAATAAGGCTATAAAGGACGGAATTCTGTCCGTTGATCCTGCAAAGGGCGTGGCGCGCCCGAAGATCGTTTCACACAAGCGGGAATATCTGACATTCGACGAACTTCAGGCAATGGCTAAGGCTGAGTGCCGGAACCCTACGCTGAAGCGGATGTTCCTGTTCTCTTGCTTGACCGGGTTACGTTTTTCTGATTGTCATAAACTGATATGGGGTGAAGTGGAACAGTACGGCGACGGGTGGCGGATCGTATTTCACCAGCAGAAGACGAAAGGACTTCAGTATCACGACATTTCACAGCAGGCGCGGGAGCTGATGGGGGAACAGGGCGCGGCTGATGACCGGGTGTTCTTCGCCATAAGCAAGTATTCGGCGTATCTCAGTATCGTTCTCCGGGAATGGGTTTTGAAGGCAGGCATAACAAAACACCTGACGTTTCATTCAGGCCGTCACACCTTCGCAGTGTTACAACTGGAGAATGGGACAGACATTTACACACTCAGCAAGCTATTGGGACATAGAGAGATCGAGGTAACGGCTATTTATGCCGATATTCTGGATAAGAAGCGGCGTGAGGCGATGACTGAGCGGATTCCTGAACTGAGTTTATGACTAATTTAAGCGGATCGGTTTTAGCCGCTGAACTGGCGTTACGGTTACAAACCAATACTAATATTTACATTATGTACAAGTTATTCCTGATTTTGGTTCTTGCACTGGGGCTTACTGCGCCGGTTTATGCAGGCAATGAAATTGTTCGTAAGGTCGATGATTTTAGCAATCTTGAGATTGTAACGTTCAAAAAGCAATTGAAGTTTGAACGGACTAAAGGGGTATCTATTGGTACAGCATGGCTTACACCGGAAGCCGCAAGAACGCAAGATGGAACTGTAGACTCGATCCGTTTAAAGTTGATAGTGAAATGTAATCAAACTGGAATGATAACAAGGGATCCGGTTCGTGCATCGCAAGCAACTGGCGGAACCCTTAAACTGAAGCTGGACGAGAGCGTTATTGAATTAGGCGCTATTAATCAGTTGTCAGAAGTTGATTTTGAAAATTCTGTGATTCAGGGAGCTTACATTGCTGATTACACGGAGCAAGCTATTTTTTCTTTATCCATTGAACAGCTCCAAGCTATTTCGGCAGCTTCTACCGTCAAAGCAAGAGTGACAGGGATGAATGATTTATACTATGATCTTCCACACAAGCATTACAAAATTCATCAGGATTGGTTGCCTGAGATGAGGAAGTTTTATAACGCGGTTTTTAACGCAGCGCCAACTCAAACGGAGTAGCCATGATGGTAATACGTACTCTGTTGGCATTAGTTTTTGTGTTTCAGTCAATATTTGCCGTTGCCGGGCCGATCAGCGATACTTTTTCTGATTCGGTTTTCGGTGTGAAGTGGACGGATGATGTTGAGACGGTTAAACGCAAGTTTCCGGGTGGTAAGATTAAAGATAATGCCGGTATTTCGGTTTATGAGGTCAAAGACGGCAGGGAAGTATTGAAAACAAGAAGAGCGAAAAAAGATAAAATAACTTTTACTTTTGACGCGGTTGGTAAGCTTAACGGCATAGGAATTGAATTCCCTTATGAGGGCATTGAAAGTTTCAGCAGTTTGCTGAATAAAATGACTACATATTTTGGGACTTACGACAATGACGACGAAAATACCAGTGAATTTGGAATGAATATTGTATGGCCGACAGACAACCATATAACGCTAACTCTTGCTATTGTGCCCAAGATTTTGGGCGGTTTTGATATCATAATGGGCATCGGAAGAGTTGTGCCGGTCGAGGCCTCAAAAAATGAGCTTGGGTTTTAGTTTGCTAAAATGGGAGTGTATAGATACAGCTGACAACATATAAAGGGCGAGAAGATGGGCGAGAAAATGAGATTGACCGAATCAGTCCGCATGGTATGGCGTGACGCTGCATTGTTCATAGCTCAGGCTATGCGGGAAGAGGTAGCCGAAACGGGCAGTAAGAGGGTTGAAGAGCGAGCGGATGAGGTCGAGGCGTTCGCTGAAGGGCTGATCCCCCCGTTTGACGGCAAGGTTATTCGTGAAGGAACCGGCTGGACTGATGAAAGGATTCTGAGCGTCTTGAGAGATTCCGGGCGCGTACAAACCTCATTACTGCAAGGCCTTATGGCGCGGGCTGATTCCGAGAAGTGGGATAAGTGGGAGAAGAGCGAATCGCTTGAGGCAGAAGAGCAGCGGAGAATGTCGAAGGGGCGCATTAAGCCTCCTGATCAACAATTCATCATGTACAAAGCAACTAACCTGCTAAGGGACTTGCTGGATAACGAAGCCGCGCCAAAACAGTATATCATTTGGCGCGACACTACTGAGCACCTGGAAGAGCTTGCTGAGAAGCTGAGAACAGAAGGTTTTATTGACGATGCGAATATATTTACAGGGCAATTTCAATGTGCCGGGATTCGGGCGGCAAAAAAACTTTGTCAATGGCTGGATGATTCTGCCTTGCTTGTTTATCTCTTTGATCGACTAAAACAGGAGAATTTGATTAACAAAAAAAATTACCGGGATAAACTGCTAACTAACCGTTTTCAAGATGAAAAGGGTAAGCCGGTTGAAAATATTCGCCAGATGAGAAATTCATACCGCAATAATAGTAAGACATTGAATGGAGAGCCGAATATAAAGAACAATGGTGTTCCATTCGATGCAGAAAAGATTGAAAGGATATTTGAGTTTATCTTAGCAAAATAATTCCTTTACACTCCTTTACATGTAAGGCCGGTCTATTTTTTCCCCTTCCTTTCCTGCCTATTCTATCCATAGCAACAAGGCGAAAGCCGATTTTTCAACCAAAGAAAAACAGCTATGGGACTTCCAGAATTAGACCAAATCAACAACAGGCTTCAGCGTATCGAGAGCTTACTTGTCCTGAACAAGACAGTTCTGAACATGAAAG
>JADHTF010000051.1 GCA_016776555.1 Chlorobium phaeobacteroides | reverse complement strand
TCTTATCTTTTGCCATAAAGCTCTCCACCTGCTGGGTTGTGTTTTATTACGTGGTGACTTGGTCGTTACTCACGCTAATATAACACTTTACACCCATAGGTGAGGGCTTTTTTTATTGCAAATCGATCAACTTAGGTATAAATACATAAAGCTCTATGAAGCAAACAAAGCCACTGAGCTGCAGCCTCATAATAACAACCTATAACTGGCCGGAAGCACTTGAACTGGCGGCAAGAAGCGCTTTGCGGCAATCGCTGGCGCCTGACGAAATCATCATAGCTGATGACGGCAGCGATACTGACACGAAAAAATTTGTTCGGGGCCTTTCCGAAAATGCATCAGCCCCGATAATTCATTCCTGGCAGGAAGACAAAGGGTTCAGAGCCGCATCCTCCAGAAACAAGGCGATAGCTCTCGCAAAAAGCCAATACATTGTATTGATCGATGGCGACATGATCCTGCACAGGGATTTCATACAAGATCATATGCGTTCAGCAAAAAAAAACCACTTCATACAAGGCTCAAGAGTACTTCTCAATGAACACACGTCAATAAAAACGCTTACCACGAGAAAGATCACTTTCGGCTTCTTCGACAAAGGATTACAGAACAGAATTAACGCGGTGCACAACAATGCAATAGCCAGCTTCTTTAGAAGCACCCATAACACGTTTCAAGGGATAAAAACGTGTAACATGTCTTTTTTCCGGGAAGATTGCATCAGGATAAACGGGTTCAATGAGGATTTTATCGGATGGGGGCGGGAAGACAGTGAGTTTGCCGCGAGACTTTTTAACAGCGATGTTCATCGTATTTCACTTAAATTCGGTGCGATAGCCTATCATCTCTGGCACAGGGAAAACCCGAGAGATTTCCTTCCGGCAAATGACAGACTACTTGACCGAACAATTACCGGGCGCCTGAAAAGATGTAAAAACGGTATAGATAAATATCTAACGGACAAGTAAGGCAAAGGAAGAAATCCAACAGTTTACACATGACCACAGTGAGTCATTCACGCTTCTGATGGAGAGGTTGAAAACTGAATATCGTAATACTTTTTATAGAGACCCCCTTTCCTTATCAGTTCCTCGTGCGTACCCTCTTCGACAACGTTTCCTTTCTTGAGAACAAGAATCCGATCAGCGGTTTTGATCGTAGAAAGCCTGTGAGCAACGACAAGGGCCGTCCTGTCCTGAAGAGCATGATTGATCGCTTCCTGCACCACTTTTTCGGATTCATTATCCAAAGCGCTCGTCGCCTCATCGAAAATAAGCAGGTCCGGATTATTTACCATTGCACGCGCAATGGCCAGACGCTGGCGCTGACCGCCTGAAAGCTGAACACCCCTGTCTCCGATAACCGTCTCGTATTTCTGAGGCTTTGCCTCGATGAAATCGTGGGCATTAGCCAGTCTCGAAGCACGTTCCACTTCCTGATGGCCTGCTTCGTCACCTAAGCCATAGGCGATATTCTGTTCGATCGTGTCGTTGAAAAGAATAACTTCCTGACTGACAACTCCGACAATGCTCCGAAGCTGTTTGAAGTCATACTCACGGATATCGACTCCGTCAATAACAATACGCCCGGAATCGACATCATAGAAACGCAACAACAAGTCAACAACCGTAGACTTCCCTGACCCCGACTGTCCGACAAGAGCCAGCGTCTCGCCTTTCCTGATCTCAAAGGAGACATGGTCGAGCACCCTTGCTGCGTCTGGTGATGCATTGTACCTGAAACACACATCTTCAAACCGGATACTGTCTGCAAATCCGTCTATAGGCTCCGTTCCGTTTTTCACCAACGGCTCAGCCTCTATAACCTCGAAGAGTCTCTCGGCGGAAGCCATCCCCTCCTGAATCTTCGAATTTGCTTCACCGAGCATCTTCATGGGTCCCATTGCAGAGAAAAGACTGAAGGCAAACACAATCAGTTCATTTGCCGTCATCATGCCTTCGAACACCTGAAGCCCACCGAACCAGAGCACCATTGCAACTGCCGCGACCAGCAGCGTTTCGTTGAGAGGACTGACAATATTATGCAGCCGGTAAATCTTAAGATCAAGCCTTCTGAACTCATTGGTGAAACTTTTGAATCGCTCCACCTCTCTATCCTCGAAAGCACTGGATTTGATAACCTTGATTCCGTTAAACTTTTCGTTCAACACCGAGTTCATATCCCCCATCCGGGCTCTGAAAACCATTGATAGGCTTTTGATCTTTTTTCCTATCAAACGGATAACAATAAAAATGAGAACAGAAATTGAAAACGCGAATATGGTGAGTTTCCAGCTTAGAACAAGCAGAACTCCGATGTAGACAAAAATAGAAAACGGGTTCTGGATAAAATTGATGAACGCCAGACTGATAGAGTTCTGAACGTTCTGGACGTCGTTGTAGACATGGTTCATAAGACCGCCAACCCGGCTCTTGTTGAAATAGTCAAGGTGCATTTCAATAATGGAATGAAACACATCATCCCTGAGCTCCTTGGTCACTTTGGTCTGAATCCTGTATATAATCTGCCTGTTTATGTAGAAAAACAGGTTTTTCACAGCAAACGCAGCTATAAGAAACAAACAGACATTCAGAAGGGTTTTCCGTTTGGTATCCGCATAAAAATACTTTCGGTAAAGCCCGGAAACTTTCTTTTGAACATCATCCGTATTTATCAATGTACCCGAAACGGATCGTGACTCGCCCTTGCCGGTCATCACCAGTTCAGTACCGGGAGCAACGGAAGGATTCTCCGGTGCACTGATTGTTTTATCAGCAGAAAAAATTTCATTCAGCAGCGGCAGAATCGAGTAAATGGATACAGCACCGAATAATGAGGTCAACAAGCTGAAAAACACAACAAGCAGAACCTTGCCCTTGAACGGTGCGAGGTAACGTAAAAGCCCCTTGATTATTTTCATTTTTACTTAAAAATTCTCTGCGACAAAAAAAGCCAAGCAATGCATTGCTGCCGCAGAAGAGGAAAACGACATAGCCGTTTTCTCTCAGTTATTATAATTGCGACAACACCTGCCGTACCACCTCGACAGTTCTGTACATATGCTGCTCCTGAAGAGCAGGATGAACCTGAAACACAAGACTTCTTTTGCCCATCTCATGGGCTGCCGGCATTCGTTCAGGTGGAACCAGATTCGCTTGCTCAAAAGCTTTTTCACGATATATTTCAGGACAGACCCCGCTGAAACAGGGAACGCCTGAAGCATTGACCGCCTCCATCACCGCTTCACGTCCTCCGGAAAAGCGCAGTATATCAGTTTCCAAAAACGTAGCGTATTTATAATACGCGTGAACAATATCAGGATTCTGCTCCTGTACTTCAATACCGGGAATGCTTCTGAAGCCATCACTGAGAATCGAAGCGTTCCTCTTTCTCTGCGCCTGCCACAGCGGCATTCTTGAAAGCTGAATCCTCCCGATAGCCGCCTGTATTTCCGTCATTCTCCAATTAGTACCGAAGGACTCATGTACCCACCTGAACCCCGGAGAATGCTTTTTTCCGTATACTGCCTTCCAGCTCTTGCCATGGTCTTTGTATGACCACATCTTTTCCCGGTAAACCTCATTGTCAGTGGTTACCATGCCTCCTTCACCTGCCGTCGTCATAATTTTATCCTGGCAGAAACTCCATGCCCCGATGTCGCCGATTGTCCCGACAGAACGTCCCTTGTACCGGGCCCCATGAGCCTGCGCACAATCCTCAACGACTTTCAGTCCATGTTTTTCCGAAAGCATAAGAATAGGGTCCATATCGCAGGGATAGCCCATGAGATGTACGGGAATGACCGCTTTGGTTCTTGAAGTTATTCTGGGAGCAACCGTTTCAGCAGTTATGGTAAGACTGTCCCGGTCGACATCGGCCATCACAGGAACAGCACCGCATGCAACAACAGCACTTGCGGTGGCGATAAAGGTATAACAGGGCACAATGACCTCGTCACCCATCCCTATACCAAGAGCTCTGAGCGCCAGTTCAAGCGCTGCTGTACCATTGCAGAGCGCGACAGCATACCGGCATCCGCAGTATCCGGCAAACTCCTTCTCAAACGCTCGACCTTCGTTTCCGGTCCAGTAATTGACCTTGTTTGACAGAAGTACACGGGAGGCCACCTCAGCTTCCTCTCTGGAGTATGAGGGCCAATATGGAAATGACATCATTCGGTGAATATCAATGTGTAGACACAATAGTACTCAAAAAACTTCAAACGGGACACATCCTCTGCAGAGAAGTGATCACAGATCGGCACACTCTTTCCGTTTTCTCATAAGAAGAGATTAAATGTAACATGCTTTGTGTGTGATTCTTTGTTTTTGAGCTTATTTTTTACTAAAAACACCGTATTCTACACTCTCAAACGACAAGTTAACAAGATGCAATGCTGTAAGACAAATGCAGCAAATTCAGGAAAACAGGGAACATGATCACCATAGGCATAACCGGAGCTGGTGGAGGAGTAGGACAGTCTATTCTTCACGCTCTCAGCCAGTCAACTCTGGAACTGAAGATTGTCAGCATGGACGCAAGCCCGAGAAGTATCGGCATGTTCTGGTCAGATGACTCCTGGCTGCTCCCAAAAGTCAGTCAGGAGGAAAGCTATATCAAGAGCCTCCTGGATATCTGTAACCATGAAAATCTTGATATCATTATTCCCGGGCTCGATATTGAACTCCCTGTTCTTTCCCGCCACCGTGATACGTTTCTGCAGCACGGCTGCAAAGTCATTGTCGGCAGCAAGGAAGCCGTCAGCATCTGTCGCGATAAATTCAGGCAATCCGTTTTCTGCAGAGAAAAAAATCTTCCGTTTGTAAAAACCTGCTCTCTTGAAGATGCAAGAAAAATGCCGGACAGCTTTGACTACCCGGTAATCGTCAAACCCAGAGGAGGATCAGCGTCAGCCGGGGCCTCACTTGTCTTCAACCCTGATCAGCTCTACCAGATACCGGATGACCAGCCCATGATCGTTCAGGACTATCTCCCTCCAAACGACAGCGCAAGCAGATCGTTTTCGGGAAAAACCTCTACGGGCAATCTCGATCAGTCAAACGAAATATCCGTCCAGTACTATATCAACCGGTCCGGCAATGTATCCGGCAGTTTTGCAAGCGTAAACCTTCTGAAAAACGGAATTCCGGTAGAAATCAGCCCTGAGCCGGACAGTCCGGCCATCGCTGCAGGACTGCCTATCGTCAAGGCTCTGGCCCAAGAGGGTCTTACCGGGCCGGTAAATCTCCAGGGACGGCAAAAAGACGGGGATATCCTGTTTTTTGAGATCAACGCAAGATTTACCGGAATCACAGGGCTCAGAGCATCTTTTGGCTATAAAGAGGTTGAAGCCGCAATTTGTGATCTTCTCTTTGATTCAGATAAAGATGTCGAAGCGCTTCTTGGCTATCTGCCCGGCTATTTCGGTCTCAGGTATGTCGCGGACAGCATCGTTCCGGTCGAGAGGATGAACAGGCTCTGTTTGCCGAATCATGGGAAAACACCATCCCGCGGATCCTCAAGTGCGCCCTCCTCAGAAAATATTCTCGTAACCGGCGCCTCAGGCTATTTTGGGGCCGCTATTATCGAGCAGCTGCTCGATGTACAGAAAGGACATACAATTACAGCTCTGGCAAGAACCGATCACGCCGAAACGGGACTTGTCAACACATTTGGAAATCACAACAATTTTGCGTGTGTCCGGGGTGAATTTCCAGGATCCATACCGGATCTGCAGGGAATGGACACGGTAATACACGCGGCATCACTCCGCCCGGGATCCGACCCGTCTCCTCTGTTTCTGACAAACACAGATGGCACAAGAGCATTGCTTGAAGCGATGCACGATGCCGGAGTAGGAAAACTCATCTTCATTTCATCTCAATCCGTATACGGAACAGCAAGAACGCCTCTATGGAAAGAAGAAATGCCTGCAAAGCCTGAAACCCCATATGCCTTGAGCAAATGGATCGGAGAACTTCTGAGCCTCAGTGAGAACTACAGCATTCCTCAGGTAATTATTCTGAGAGTCGCTCGCATCTATGGATTGGGGCACTTTGTTCGATGGGATGAACTTCCTCACAAGTTCGCCCTGAATGCCGCAAAGAAGCGGGCGCTCCCTCTATTCGGCAGCAAAAACCGGATAGACCTGCTACATGTTAACGATGCTGCGCGCGCTGTACGTGCTTCATGCTGCACATCATTTCCTGAAACCAGCAAAATAATTCTCAACATCGGAAGCGGCACACCGGTCTCGATCTCGGATTTTGCCTCGATCTGCCAGGCCGCGTCGAGAAACTGCGGACTTCCGGCGCCGCCTATAGAACAGAACCAAAACGACGAAGCTTCACCACTATACTGGGGAATGGATATCCGGAAGGCAAAGGAGAGCCTCGGCTGGGTTCCCCGCCACTCACTGCAGAGCGGCATGGAAGAGCTTATCAGGTATCAGCTTGATAATGCAGAATAAAAACATTCAGCTCTTTTTGCTTGTATCAGATCCCTTAAACCTTGGCATGGTCACAGTGCCTTCGTGGCTGATACCCTCTCTGAAGAACACTTTTTTTACCGTCATCCACAAGATCTTCAGGTCGAGAAAGAAAGACCGGTTGTCCACATACCAGACATCATAGCGAAACTTTTCCTCCCAGCTGATCGCATTTCTGCCGTTAACCTGGGCCCATCCGGTGATCCCGGGCTTAACGTCATGCCGCCTTGCCTCAAACTCCGAATAATGATCCAGATACTCAGTCAGCAGGGGACGGGGCCCCACTAGGCTCATGTCACCAACAAAAACATTCCATAAACCCGGAAGCTCATCGAGACTGGTGGAGCGTAAAAACCTGCCTGTACCGGTTAACCGCTCTCTGTTGGAAAGCAAACGGCCGTCTGCGCCACGCTCATCGGTCATTGTCCTGAATTTGTATAGCCTGAACGGCTTTCCCAGCAATCCCGGGCGTTCCTGAACAAACAGAACAGGACTCCCGAGTGTGATTCTGACTACAAGCGCGACAAACAACATCACAGGAAACAGAATCAATAACGCGAACAGGCTGATCAGGCAGTCAAAAACTCTTTTTATCATCACAATTCTGTAATGGCCATCAATTGACGATTAATCCTGTGCACATCATAGCGCTCAGCGGCTATCTGTCGGCTACGGGCTCCCATCTTCAGACATCGTTCCGGATTTTCAATAAACCATACCATCCGTTCGGCTAATGCAGCACTATCTTTTCCGGGAACAACGAAGCCATTCTCTCCGATAACGACCGTCTCATAACACCCGGGGTTGTCGGTAGTGAGAATCGGCCTTCCCGAAGCCATAGCTTCCAGAATGCTTCTCGAGAGCCCCTCGCCATAGTAGGAAGGAAGTACAAATATGTTGCAGTCTGCGAGAAAAGGGCGAACGTCATCAGTTCTTCCGAGATACTCTACACTACCTTCTCTCTGCCACTGCTCTATTTCCTGCATTGAAATCCCGTCAGGAGAAGGGTCCGATGGTCCCAGCAGACGGAAAACGGCTTTCGGATAGTTTTGTTTTACGATCCGTGCCGCCTCTGCGTACTCACGAATGCCCTTTTCCCGGATAAGCCTCGCAACGAGCAGAAAAACAGGATATTTTCTATCGGGCATCGGCTGATGTGCAAATTGCTCCAGATTAACGCCTGAGCCGCTGACAATATGAGAACATGTTCCCGGAACGATGTGCCGTTCGACAAAAAGACCCCTGCTTTCGACATTCTGAAAAATCACCCCTCTGGCTCGTCGCAGCGCAATACTGTAGAGCAGTGACACACTTTTTGAAAGCATGAAACCGGAAAACCCTTTAGTATGAAAGGCATATCCCAACCCGGTGATCATGGCGAAATATGATACCCTCGATGGAAGAAACCGCAGGGCAATGCCGCTCCATATGACAGGCTTTATCGTGTAGGCAATAATAACATCCGGCTTTACTTCTTTGAAAATGCCGATAAGAGAGATGAGCGTCTCCATGTCCCGAAGAGGATTCAGACCATTTCGCTCTACAGGGTAGGGCCTGAAATCCGCCCCAAGGTATGCAAGACGGGCAATCTGTTCATCCGAAGCAGATGCACTCATCGCAGTGATCCGATGTCCGGCGCTCTTCAACGCACGAATAAAATCACCCCGGAAATTAGTCAGAGACCCCGGATGCGCGCCGACCAAAACAATATGACTCACGACTCTCCTTTACTCATGTGCTCTGTTATTCCGCTCTGCCTTGCATGGTTCTCAGGAGCTGACGCTCCTCGACTTTTCCGTAACAGCCTGGAAGCATATAGAGCGTTCAGCCTCCTCGCTCCTTCAATAATGCCGGGTGTACCCAGTAAAACAATAATCCAGAAAGGGACAAGGTGATGGCGGATTGCCGTACCGTAATTTATTGTACCGAGCCCCCAAAGAAAAGCGTTCACGAAATACAACAGCAAAAGCATCGCATAGGTAGCATCACCTGTTTTTCTGTGTTTCCATACGAGAAAAAAAGATGACAGAATCAGAAAAAACCTCCAGGAGTTTTCAAGCAACGCATAGAGATCCTGAAAATTCGCGATTTTCCAGGGAAATGGATAGAGAAAATAGTACAACTGCATCTTCGCGACAGACCCGAGTAGAGCAGCAGGGTTATCGTGCCTGAAATCAATGCCATAGGTCGCCCTGCTTTCTTTACTTGGTACCCTGTACTGCTCAACGTAATCAAAAGCCTCACCTTTGATAACGGCTTTTGGCGTATCATTCAGAAACTGCGGATATTGCGACACAAAAATAACAGCAAAAATCACTACGACAGAAAAAGCAGCGAAAAGAAAGCGCCTGTAGAGCACCGCGTCACGCCTGTTCCTTTCTCCGGAAAGCGCAGAACCTGTACTGTAAAGAAATAGCACAAGCACAAGAGGGACAATAAAAAGAACAAGCCCTTTATGAAAGAGACCCATACAAACGGCAAAAATTAAAATCAGCGGAAGAAAAAGAACATTCTTCTTCTGACGCATACATATCGCCGTATAAACAGTCAGTATAAAAAAAAGATACTGATATGCCTCCCTCATTGGAACCGCGCTTAACAGCCACATTGTCGGAAGGCTTCCGAAAAAAAACAGGATCCATCGCCTATAGTCATAGAGGCCGGTGATGGCGGCCATTTTAACCAGATAGACAGCTGAAAATGTGAACGCAAGCACGGAGAGCTCCGAGGCAAGAAATACAGAGGGTCCAAAAAAGGAAAAAAGTGCCCCCAGATAATTTTCAAAGATACTTGAACCCGCGCCGAAATGGAATTGAAAATCACCCGTAAAAGCTATATCAACAGCATGATTATAAAAAGCCCTCGCATCGACACCCGCCCCATAGGTTGTTGTATAAAATGAGTTTATCAAAGAAACAGCATGATAAACAAAAAGCAGGGACCAGAGAAGAACAAGCGATCCGGTGTCCTTACGAAAAACACTGTAACAAACAGGAAGAACCAGGCTGATCACCAAAATAAGAGTACCCGCAAATGTGGCAGGAGACAGGCTTTCCAGACCTGAATCCCGATAGCTGAAGATCACCTCATTCATCAGTTCGACATTCCTCTTCTCTCAGATTATAACGCTGCATCCATGAGTTCCGACCGGGTAGTGATGCAATGCCTCGACCTTCTTCATTGTATCCTGCGTTGAGCGATTGTTGAGCATGCTGTAAATGCAAGACAGGAAAAGCGGTTGCTGAAAAAATCAACGTCGGTTTATAGTGAATTGTACATCTGACGGTACCTGTCAACCATTCTTTCCATACTGAACTTTTCTGCCTGGCGCCTTGCCGCCATGGAAATATCATCAGGGGATGCACTGAAGCGCTGTATAACGTTTTTCAGTGCAGCTGACCATGAACGTGGATTCTTGAAATCTGTTACAAGTTCAACGGAAGGATTTTCTGAACTCACAACATCCCTCAGCCCCTCGACATCTGAAGCGATAACCGGCAATCCAGTACTCATGCCTTCTACAGCAACGAGTCCGAACCCTTCCCAGTGTGAAGGAATCAGCTGTATATCGGCATTTCTGTAAAAGTCCTCTACATCCGACCGCCACCCGGCCAGCACCACTTTCCCCTCGAGTTTGTTCTTGTGAACAAGAGCCATCAGGTGACTACGTTCGGGCCCCTCACCTACAATGACATAGCAACCGATTTCATCGCGCAGTAACGCTATCGCAGCAATAGCCGTAGAAAAACCTTTCTGCTTCGTAAGAGATCCGACAGAGACAAGCTCGGGTTTTTTTCTCAATCCGCGCACTACCTTTCGATCGCAGTATTCATACATTCTTGAACCGTTTCCTATGGTGACCAGCCGCCCGTTATCATCTTTTCCAAGCCAGCGTACAAGTGATGTTTTCACTCCTTCACTGATACAGATCACTTTCCTGTAACGTGAATAAAAAAATCTGTCCAGAACACGCAATACCCTGAAGCCCCTTCTTCTGTTTGACGTATTGTGTTCCGTATAGACAATATCGAGAGAGAGAAACAGGGATGCCAGAGCAACATAATAAAAAGGCCATGTGAGATGAGCGTGCACGATAAGACGCTCGCCCCTCCGCAAACGTTCCCTGAATATTTTCCGGAGTTTAAAAATGGCTGAG
The DNA here is from genome assembly GCA_016776555.1 of Chlorobium phaeobacteroides. Lineage (GTDB taxonomy): Bacteria > Bacteroidota > Chlorobiia > Chlorobiales > Chlorobiaceae > Prosthecochloris > Prosthecochloris phaeobacteroides_A. The sequence continues at coordinate 1,927 of JADHTF010000051.1, read as the reverse complement.
GGACTGCGCAAAGAATTATGCAGAAAAAACTCATCACCGGATAGCTCAAGGGCACGAACATCATCCGGTTTTTTGAAATATATGACTTCAGATATGATATTGTCAGCACCGAGAAGAGAACCGAGTTCACGTACCAGAACCTCGGCGCCGCCTCCCGACGGTGAAGTAATAACCTGAATAACTCTTTTTTTCAATGCACCCACGCTCACATGTATTCAGAAGATTTTCAAAAGCCTCTGCCTCAGATCATTTACCGTTCCTCACTGCCACTTAATCTTCCTGAAAAAGGTAATGAAACATGAAGCCGGATAAACCAATGGCACTGTACTTAAAATTCTGTACAGATAGAAACGGAACGCATCTTTCAAGAAGATCTTTTCAGGCCGGTATATCCCGAAAAAGAACCTGATGGCATCTTGATCCCTGCCGGCCAGAACCGATTTCCAGTGCTTACGCGAAAAGCCGTTAATATGCCGCCTTTCTTTCAGGTATTTTCGCATGAAGAAGCGGCTTGCATCAACGTTAGAGGATCTGCTCATTCTGTCAGCATGGTAGACCTGCATCAATACTCCGGGTTCAGGATCGAAATGAATCACTGTACCGGCATCATACGCCCTGAGCAGAAAACCCCAATCCTGATGTTTTTCAAGGCTACCGTCAAAGGTGCATCCTGCAAGCTTTTTTCTGTTTACAGAAATTGTAGAAGATCTGCAGTCGCCTCCGCTGACAAAAAGATAGTCTCTCGTATCGCCGCCTGCATATGAAGGAATTCCTGCCCGTATCTTCCGCGTCCCCGCGCTTGAAAGGAAATCACCAAACAGCAACCCGGCACCGGTTTCCTGAAGCATACGGATCCTCCTGTCAATGTAACCCGGCAACACCCTGTCATCAGAATCAAGAAAAAACACATAATCAGCTTTCGATAGCGCCATACCGATATTCCTTGAATCCGCCGCGTTGGTTTTTCTCTCTTTTTGAACGAGTGATACACCACTGAAGGAGTCAACGATCTGTCTGGTTTTACCAATATCATCTGAACAGTCGTCGACCACGATTACTTCATACTCCCTGTTTGCGGAAGATGCTGCTATCGAGTCCAGCGCAGGGAAAAGAAAGTCCGAGCTATTATATACGGGAATTACAACCGAAAAATCCATTTGATCATCCTTATAACGAGAGTAACATGCCTCAGCATTTCGTGTCTACACAGAGGCTGTCGCATGCGTCACGAATCTGCCTTGAAGGCTCTCCTGACCTCTGCACCTCATAGTTCATCTACCGTAAAAGCAAAAGCTCCTGAGCATCAGTCTCATGACACTACGGCTGTCTGCCGGCATTCTCTTTAAGCCGACTTCACCACCTTGATTGAATCCCCCATCCGCAAACACTATATCAAGATCATGTTCATAGCAGATCTTGACCGTAGCCCTATCCCAGTCATAGGGTCTTCCGAACGGAACCGCAAAAACATGCACATAATTGGAATACTCACGTAATTCCTGAATATTTTTTTGGAGATCATGCTTTCTCCATGTTTCACTCATCATGGAATAACGCTGGTGTTCATGCCCGTGAAGTCCTATATGAAACAGCTTTTCATCCAAGGAACTCAAGAATGCACGAGTGACATAAAAATGCCTCTCCTTTTCAGGAATACACTCATAGAGACTTTCAACCTCTCGCCTGACCCGTTCATAGAATTGCCTGTCTCTTGTTTTCCTCAAATTCTTTACCTCTTCGAGAAGGGATAACGGTATATGGATTTTGTATTCACTGTGAACAAGATAATTAGTGTCTGACAGAAAAGCCATTATAATATTATAAAATATAGTCTTATATTCAATTATAAGTCACAAAGATAACGATGCCATACGGGAAAGAGACAGAAAATTCAGTCATTACCGGCTTTTTTGCTCTCAAAACCATC
>JADHTF010000050.1 GCA_016776555.1 Chlorobium phaeobacteroides | reverse complement strand
TTTCACTCGTTGTGCTTGTGCATGAGTTAGGTCACTTTCTTGCTGCGCGAAGAGTTGGTGTTCCGGTATATGAGTTTTCCATAGGGTTTCCGTTCAGCCCAAGGATTGTAACGTTATTCAGGCACCGTGAAACTGAATTCACGTTACGTCTCCTTCCTCTTGGCGGTTTTGTAAGCTTTTCGAATGAAGATGATGAAGAAGCGGAGAAACTCTTTGGCGCTTCACGTGTTTCACGCGCGTTAGTCATGTCGGGTGGTTCTCTTTTCAATCTTGTGTTTGCTTTTTTGCTGTTTGTTCCTGCGTTTATGGCAGGCGAAGGAGTGCCGCTGTTGAGTGCAGCAAGCGTCAGTATGCAGACGATAGGCACCGTTGCTTCTGAAACCATTCATCTTCTTTTCACTCTGTTCACAGGCAGTGCCGGTATGGAAAATCTGTCAGGACCGGTAGGTATTGCCGTACTTGCCGGACAGGCTGCAAGCGGGGGATGGGTAAATCTTCTGTTTTTTACCGGTTTTCTCAGTTTGAGCCTCGGTATCATGAATATGTTGCCTTTTCCAGGGCTGGATGGCGGACAACTTGCCATGCTTATGATTGAAACCGTCAGGAACAAACCCATCGGAGCAAGAGCTCATCAGTTCATCAATCTCGCGGGAATCATGCTGTTTATTGTACTCTCGTTGTTTGTAACATGGCAGGACATCTCGAGAATCATTGGTTGAACATAGATCTACTCTCAATACATAAGGGGCTGTCTCAGAAGCCTGTCACCTCTGGTTCAAACCACAGAAAAAAGTTGGTTTTTGTTGAACTGTCGAGGAAATATCGTAGCACGATAGCGTATCAGTTACTGAGGCCCGTAGCAGAGTCATGCTCTCCGTGTCATTCCGTCGACTATTACACCCCTGTGAAACAGATGCTCAGATTTCACGGGTCAACCCCGAAGATGACAACCAGAAGGGATGCCGCTCCCTTTTGTCTGCTCAAAATATGAGAGGCAGCCCTTTTGAGACAGCCTCTTTTTATTGTACTTAATGCTGAATCTACATATCACAGACAATATTGTTTTTCTCTATAAGCCTTTCAGCAAAGGCTTTACCGAATGCCTTGCACTCTTCAAACTCTTTTTCATCCGGTTTGAACTTAATTCTCAGATTCTGATCAAATACCTTGAGTTTCAGGTTGGTAAAGTTGGATTCAATAATTTTGATGCTTTCTCCGCTCCAGCCATAAGAACCGAAGGCCGCTGCAAGTTTTCCCTTGTCACGAATAGGATTGATGGCAGCAAAGAACTGATAGATCTGGGATACTATGTTCTGGTTAATGGTTGGCGAACCAACAATGATGGCTGAGCTGTGAGCAATCTTTTCTTCGATTTTTGAAAAGTGCATATTCTCGATATCGCACACATCCACCGTAAAGTCACATGCAGGGCGGAGTCCTTCAGCGATTTTTTCCGCGATGAGCGTTGTATTCTCGTAAGCCGAGACATATGCTACAAGTATATTTTTCTCGTTTGGCAGCGCTATAGCGCTTTGTGAATATTTTTTTGAAAGATCCACATACTTTTTCCAGTCTGAACGAAGTATAGGTCCGTGGCCAGGGCAGATAACCTGTATATCGAGATCCTTTATGCGATCTATAGCCTGCAGCATGTACTTGCTGAACGGTTTCAGGATCGCATCGAAATAATAGGTGAATGCATCGTCGAAATCACCGCAAAGATCATCATACATCGCTTCATTACAGTAGTGGCATCCGAATGAGTCACAGGTGAAAAGCACCTTATCTTCTTCAAGCCATGTATAGATTGCATCAGGCCAGTGCAGGTTTAACGCATTGATAAATCGAAGTGTTTTATTTCCCAGGTCAAGTGTATCGCCATCCTTGACAATCAGTGACTTGAACTCGACGCCTACAAGATCATTGAGGAATTTTATAGCGTTGGCACTTCCTACCACGGTCGCGTCAGGTGCGACACTCAGAAGATTTTTAATGTTTCCGGAATGATCCGGTTCAGTGTGGTCAACAATGATATACTCAATCTCTGAAGGATCAGTAACCTGTTTTATCTTATCGAGATAAGTCGGCCAGAACCGTTCTTTGGTGGTTTCAACGACCGCCTTTTTTTCTGCATTGATAAAGTAGGAATTGTATGTTGTACCATACTTTGTCTCCATGACGATATCGAAGGTAACAAGACCGGGATCGAGAACGCCAATCCAGGTGACGTCATCCGTTACAGGAAGAATTTTATCATCAATCATAATACAGGGTTCTATATTTATTAAGACTTTATAAAAATATCCGGAATGCCGCATAAAATCTTTGATTATACGCAAAAACAAACCATTAAGTTCCTTGATAGCGAAAAAATTGTTGTCATGTCAGTTGTATGAGCAGAAAGAGTGAAATTGTTTTATCTGTCGGTTACTGTATTAATTTAAAATGGTATATCGTTATCATCAAATGAATCAGTATCCTTGTTTCTGATCTCTTTGATAAGCTCTATACCTTCAGGAGAAAATGAAAATAATGTATCCGAGGAGAAAATTGAACTGAAATCCTGTGGTTTGAAAAAAGGGAGAAATTTCTGTGAGAATTCATCAAGTCTTTTTGTGTAAAACTGCGTGTTTTCATCCGGTTTGGAGCTGTCCCAGTCATCAGCAAGGCGCCCTTTTTCATAGTGGCTGCTTTGCAGTCCGCTTCCGGCTACATAGTATGTTATTCTGTCCCCTTTATTGACGCTCAGTTTATGTTTCAGCGCAAGCTCATAGGTTATCGAACGGCTTCTTTTTCCTGAAGATGTATCGGTAATGTATTGCTCCAGAGTGTTTTTCAGTGACTCAGTCCTTGAAAAATCTTCTATGGACCAGCTATGATTCATAATCATCTCCTTGAATGAAACATAGAGGTCGTGCAGGCCCTGAACATCTTCTTCAAGAAGTTTTTCAAACCCTTTGCGGATAAAATCGCGTCCGAATTTTTCACCGCTCCTGCTTATGAGCGAGGATCCTTTAAGTTTTATGGTGCCATCATAGTTGAGAAGAGCATAATTTTTTTTCAGATAGGATATCATTTTTCTGTATCGTCCGTCATATCCTATAGTGATACCGTCGGGCATTACCGCGGAAACCTCCTTTACGAGTTTGATTTCATCTTCTTGTGACTGAACATGAGGTGGCGGAACGAAAAGTATGCCGTCAGTATCCACTTCGATAACCTTGCAACCTCTCGATTCAAATTCTTTGATCATCCTGCGCGCAATCTCCTGACCGGTCGTTGTTACTCTGTCGGCTTCTTCGTAATCGTTGAATATGCCTGCACTGTATCCAAGATAGCCGTACATTGCGTTAATCAATATCTTGAATGATGACTGCATCGCATCGTAATTGTCCGAAAGATCCTTGTTCCCCTTCTCTTTTTCCTCCTTTGCTTTGCTTTTTGTTGCAAAACGGAGCTCTTTCAGGTTACTCAGAATTTCAGGAAATATCCTCCGTTCATCGCTTTTAGGGCAGATATCATAGGAGAGCATAATTGATGGATAGAGAGATTCTACATCAGCATAGACTATTGGTCCGAGAATACCTTTAAGAAAGACTTCGGTGAACCCACCGGAGTGCTGCTGACCTGTTTCCGGTTTTGGAAGTGAATGCTTTTCTTTGAGATAGTCCCTTACAAACAGGGCCTCTATCTTTGCCGCAGGCCCCATTCTCGATGTCTGTGCATAGGTATAGGGCATCATTCTGGTCATGTAGAAGTTGCTGCCTGAAAGCATTGCTGCAAGCTTTTGTGTTTCACGCACATCATCGAGAGCGTAGTTCAGAAGTCGTTCAGGGTTGTTGTTCCAGAGATCGGCAATGTCACTGTATTCAACATAGGTTCTGTCTGGCGACGCAAAGCCGAAATATCTGGCTGCTGCTTTAAGGCCGTAACCAGGCATCGAGCGTTTTGCCACATCATAATTCTGAACAAGAAACAGGGTGTCTACAACATGTCTGCCTGCGATGTCGAAAAAGGGGTAGTCAATCGACCGTTCAGCAAATCGGATGCTGGATTGATAACTTCTTGGTATAGATCCGTCACGCCCTATCCTGAACTCCACACCAAGTATTTCACATCTTCTCTGTATGTAAGGGAGGTCAAAACTGAAGATATTATGTCCCTCGATAACATCAGGATCTTTCAACCGGATGATGGAAATCAGCTTTTCCAACAACTCTTTTTCAGATATATCTCTGGAATGAATACTATGCTCCCAGCCCTTATTATCGCTGAGAGATATGATGATTATCGGGTCACTTCCAATTGAAACCTTGCTGCGCGTGTTTTTTTCGGGTTTGTAATAGGTCTCAATATCGAGCTGCATTCTGTGAAGATCTTCAAGCACCATGCCTTTAAAAAGCGTCTTGCCTGATTGGAGCAGGTATTGCGTTACAGCATCTCCCCTGCTGTAGGTCAGGTTGCTTGAAAAGCCGGAATCATCCTCTTCCTCAGAATCGACAGCTGATTTTGATGCGATATACTCAAGGGCACTTCTACAGTTTTGCTGTGTTTTGAAAATCGCAAGGAATCGATAGAAATTCCCGCCTTGAAGTTTTATGAGCCAGAATTTCTCACTGTTTACAGGAGTAAACCCGTCAAGTAAGGACTCTTCTGAAAGAAAAAAGAAGGGGTAAAACGCTTCGTCACGGCTGCTGATCCCGTTTTCATCCCTGATGTACAGCCTGACCTTATTGTCCGGTAACTGGTGAATGCCTACGATTTTTTCCTCCTCATCCTTACCGAACAGAAGAGGGTTCAAAACGATGTTGTTCTGTTGGTTGTTACTCATATCAGTTTTGTATCTCGTTAGACGTGAACGTGAGAATTGAACGTTTCACGTGAAACATCTCTGTTAAGTCGCTCTATCGGCCTATTTTCACCATGAGGACTGAGATATCAGCAGGTGTAACTCCCAGTATTCTTGACGCCTGCCCTACTGTCGAGGGCTTAACTTTTGATAATTTTTCTTTTCCTTCATTTGAAAGACCCTTGAGCGCACTATAGTTGAACGATGCAGGGATCCTGTGAGAATCAAGACGCGCGATTTTTTCGGCCATAAGCCGCTCGCGTTGTATATATCCTTCGTACTTGCAATCGATTTCAACCTGTTCCAGTACTGTATTGTCCTGTGTGACTTCGGATATTTGATCTGCTACTTCCGGAAAAGCGTTTACTAGTGACGAAAGCGTGATCTTGGGGCGTTTCAGTATCGTTGCTATTCTCGTGCTTCCGGATATCGAAGGGGAGCCTTGTTCGGCCAGCAGTGCATTGATGGAGTCGGATGCCACCCTTATAGATGAAATAAGCTCCTTAACAGAGGCGATGTTTCGTCGTTTTATCTCGAGGTTGCGATAGGTCTTTTCAGAAAGCAGTCCGCAAGCGTAACCAAAAGGCATAAGACGTAAATCCGCATTATCCTGGCGGAGTATGATGCGGTGTTCAGCGGAAGAGGTAAACATTCTGTACGGTTCGTTTGTTTCTTTCGTGATCAGGTCATCGATCAGTACGCCGATATATGCTTCAGATCGTTTAAGGATCAAGGGCTCTTTTTGCCGGATATTCAGTGCGGCATTGATCCCCGCCATAATTCCCTGCGCAGCGGCCTCTTCATAACCCGATGTTCCGTTTATCTGTCCGGCAAAATACAGGTTTTTTATACGCTTTGTCTCAAGTGTGGGGTGAAGTTGAAAAGGATAAAAATAATCGTATTCAATGGCGTAGCCCGGGCGCATCATGATGACGTTTTCCAGTCCGGGAATAGAACGCAGTCCTTTGAGTTGAATATCTTCAGGAAGGGAGGTTGAAAAACCGTTTACATACATTTCGTTTGTTTCAAACCCTTCAGGTTCGAGAAAGATATGGTGGCTGTTTTTCTCTCTGAAACGATGAATTTTATCTTCAATAGAAGGGCAGTATCGTGGGCCGACGCCCTGTACTTTTCCTGAGAAAAGCGGTGAGCGTTCGAAACCCTCTTGTAGAATGCGGTGAGTATTTTCGGTTGTGGCGGTCAGAAAGCATTCGACCTGCTTCCTGCCGGCAAGGCTCTCTGTGGAGAATGAAAAGGGCGAGGGGTCCCTGTCACCCGGCTGAACAGAAACCCTGGCATAATCAACACTTCTTTGATCTATTCTCGGGGGTGTGCCTGTTTTCAGGCGCCCGTGCTCAAAGCCAAGTGAGGCAAGGGATTCCGTAAGGCCTTGGACAGGCGGCTCTGCAATGGTTCTTCCTCCGGGGTAATGATTCATTCCAATATGAATCAGGCCGTTGAGAAACGTTCCGCAGGAGAGGATAACGGCTTTTGCTTCTATGGTGCGCCCGGAGCTGACTATGGCGCCGTTGCAGGTGCCCTGATTTGTCGCGATTCTGATAACGCTGTCCTGGAGCAGATCAATATTTGTTTCCTGTTCTATGATTTTTCGCATGTAGGCCGAGTAGTTCGTTCGGTCGGCCTGGGCTCTCGGGGAGTGCATTGCGGGTCCTTTGCTTCTGTTGAGCATTCTGAACTGAATTCCGGTCGCATCGATTGCTTTTCCCATTTCGCCGCCGAGAGCATCGATTTCTCTTGTTATCTGGCCTTTTGCAACGCCGCCGATAGCCGGATTGCAGGACATTCTGGCGATTGCAGAAAAGTCAGAGGTGATGAGCAGGCACTTCAGGCCCATTCGGGCCCCGGCAAGTGCCGCCTCACAGCCTGCATGGCCTGCTCCTGCCACTATTAGGTCGTAGATGTTCATTACTAATGTGTTTCACGTGAAACATGATTTGTGGTTCCGGTTAAAATATTATAATAGAAAGAGTTACGGCTTTTTTGCCCTGGTGTGAGATCTACTTGTCAAGAAGCACTCTACTCTGAAGTTTCCGGAATCGTTCTATAGAATATAATCTACATAATCGGGGGATATTTGACAGGTTTTCGTGCTCAAAGTTCAGAAACTGCATGTGCGGATTAAAAAAGTCCTTTCGGGAGGAACAACGGTTCGCCGTGCAGTAAGTAATAAATATTTGTGTCGAAGATTAAAAATTGTTATATAACTACATAGTTATGTATGGCTGGCACGGAATGTGAGAAAGGTGCAGGCGAATCGAGGTTGCGATTTTTTCAAGAACGCATGATGACTCTCTTCTGCATGTATGTGATGCAGAAGTATACTGTACGCAGGAGGATGTGAGACTACAGGCGGTTGAAATGATCCGCGATCTGAGTGACTGCTTAGAGCAGTCATTACTCTATAGGCGTATTGCTAAACCTGCAGAAAAAAAACAGGGCTTTGTCAGGTGTTCTTGAAGAAAGATCGTGCGTTTTGCAAGCTGATTTTGATACGGTTTTTCTGCGTAAGGCGACAAAGGAAATAGAATATATAGCTGGAAACAGAAAGTCGTAAAGCGTCATTCAGGAGAGATAGCGGAAATACCTGTTACGCTTTGACGAACAGTAAAGAGGAATCGGGTCTCATCACTCCGCTAATTCATAATAAAACAAGGAGATTAGAACTATGGTTAAAAAAATTACCTCATGGCTGTCTGTCGGCATTATTTCTGCTGCAGCCCTTGTCGGGTGTAATTCGCAGCCTTCCGGCACTCAGGAACCGTCTCAGCAGTCAGCAGCTGAATCTGAGGAAGTTGATCCTCGCGGTCAGATTCTCGCGCTTTCCTGCGCATCCTGCCATGGTACCGATGGTAAAAGTGTAGGTATTATTCCCGGTTTCCATGGGAAATCAGCATCGTACCTGAAAGCGGCTCTGATGGAGTTTAAGAACGACGAGCGTTATTCTACGGTAATGGGACGTCATGCGAAAGGGTATACCGATGAGGAGATCGTACTCATTGCTGAATACTTTGGCAGCCTAAGTCAACAAAATTCTAAATAAGCGGGGGAATAAACATGAGTCAGAAATTTACACGTCGAGATTTCAGTAAACTCGTTATGGCCGGAGCAGCCGGTTCTACACTTAGCCTGTTCGGCGGTGCAAAGCCGCTGTTTGCAAACCAGAAGCACGTGGTTGTTGTTGGCGGAGGATTTGGTGGTGCGTCTGCGGCGAAATATATCAAAAAACTTGATTCATCCATTGCAGTTACCCTGGTTGAGCCCTTGACGACATATTATACCTGTCCTTTCAGTAACTGGGTGTTAGGTGGCTTAAAAGAGATGAAAGATATCGCTCAGACCTATGACGTCTTGAAAAACACGCATGGTGTAGAGGTGATTCATGACACGGCTACGGAAATCGATGCTGCCAATCACTCTGTGACGCTTAAAGGCGGTAAGGTGCTGAAGTATGACCGCCTCGTGGTCTCTCCAGGTATTGATTTTGATTATGATGCTATTGAAGGGTACTCCGAGGAGGTTGCCAACACGGTGATGCCTCATGCATACAAGGCGGGACCGCAGACCGAACTCCTGGCCAAGCAGCTGCAGGAGATGAAGGACGGGGATAATGTTATTATCTGTCCTCCGGGTAACCCGTTTCGGTGCCCTCCCGGACCGTATGAAAGAGCAAGTCTTGTTGCCAACTATCTGAAAAAGAACAAGCCGAATTCCAAGGTTATTATTCTTGACACCAAAGAGAAATTTTCCAAACAGGGCCTCTTTACCAAAGGATGGGAAAGGCTTTACGGTGATCTTATCGAGTGGCGTGCCGGCTCGGCGGGAGGCAAAATTGTTTCAGTTGACCCTGCAAATATGACGGTTCAGACTGCTAACGGACCGGTGAAAGGCGGAGTGATCAACGTTATTCCACCTCAGAAAGTAGGGAAAATCGCTCTTGATGCAGGATTGACCAATGAGAGCGGCTGGTGCCCGGTCAACCCGATTACCTTTGAGTCTACCATCCATCCGGGTATTCATGTCATCGGTGACGCATCTATTGCCGGAGCGATGCCGAAATCAGGTTTTGCCGCAAGTAGTCAGGGCAAGGTCACTGCGGCAAGTATTGTCCGGCTGATGCAGGGTATGGTGCCGGCTCCGCCGTCTCTTGTCAATACCTGTTACAGTCTTGTCGGACCGGGCTACGGTATTTCTGTTGCTGCTGTCTACAAGCTCACCAGTGATGGTATTGTCAGCATAAAAGGTGCAGGAGGTCTCACTCCTATGGACGCTGACGATGATCAGCTGAGTGAAGAAGCGACCTACGCACGTGGCTGGTATAACAACATAGCGCAGGATATCTGGGGATAAGCTGTGATGTTTACCTGAATACATGAAGGCCCGGCATTTGCCGGGCTTTTCTGTTACTCGGCCTTCAGCACGGTTGATGGTCGCCTACGACTCCTTTTGATCAAGCCGATCAGGTCGATACAGGCTGTTTTTCCAGGCATGGGAACGTGCAGGTTTTTCAGCTGTGAAGACAGGTTGCGGTAAGGTAGTACGCAACTTCCTCTGATTGTTAATCAGGTGCTGGTTTTATATATTGGCTGATCTTGATTTATTGACCGCGTACTATTCGCAAAGCTATCATGCATGTATGAAAAACAACCGGTTTAAAAGTATCCTTATTGTCGCCTTGACGGCGCTTGCGCTCTGGTCGTTGTGGCCAACGTATCAGGATTATTCCTATTCAAAGCAGCTCGATCGGCAGGAGACTGCCGAAGACAGCCTTTCCTTTGTTCGAGACCATCGTGAGTCGATTGAAGCCGCGGCTGAAAAAAGTCTGAAACTCGGACTGGACCTGAGGGGAGGCATGTATCTTGTCCTTGAAGTTGATCTTATCGATCTTATTGAAGAGAAGGCATGGAACAAAGATGATGCTTTCCGCCGGATCATTGCCGATGTCAGGAGCAAAACCGCCGGCAGCAACGCTCAGGTGATCGAGGTGCTGGTTTCTGAATTTCAGAAGCGCAGCATAAGGATGAGCCGTTACTTTTATGAGGTGCGGGACAGTGACGAGGAAATAATCGTCAAGCTCAGAAAAGAGGCGCAGGACGCCGTCGTCAGAGCAAAGGAGATTATCCGGAACCGGGTTGACCAGTATGGCGTTGCCGAGCCGGTGATTCAGAGCCAGGGAGCAAGACGTATCATTGTCGCCCTTCCCGGTGTTTCCGACGAAGACAGGGTTCGCAAACTGCTTCGTGGGTCTGCGAAACTGGAATTCAAGCTTGTCAAAGATAATGAAAGTCTGCTCGAAGCTCTCGAGCGGATTAACAGTTCACTGGCTGAGAACGAGGTGTCGAAAGAGAATCCGGACCTTCCTGAAGGAGATGGCGCGGAAGGAGAGACCGTAGCCGAGAAGTCGAGCAATCCTCTGTATGATAACATCGTTGTTCTTGAAAACGGAAGAGTCTATGCTCCGGACTATTCGAGAGAGTACCTGACCGGTCTCTTTCAACGTGAAAGTATTCAAAAGCTGCTCCCGAAAGATTCGGAAATCCGTCTGTCGGCAAGGTCGATCGAGGGGAGTGACGGTGCTATGTTTTACGATGTCTATCTGCTGAAGAAAACTCCTGAGCTTACAGGAGGGGTTATTACTGAAGCTAAGGCAACCTTTGGCGCTTCAGCCGTTCAGCCGGAAGTCACCATGAAAATGAATTCTGACGGTACGGCTAAATGGGCGAGAATCACCGGTGCGAATATCGGCCGCAGGATTGCTATCGTTCTGGACGGCGCAGTGTATTCTGCGCCTGTGGTTGAGTCAAAAATTCCCGGCGGGAGTTCCGTGATCAACGGTATTGATGGTATCGAAGAGGCTCAGGATCTTGAGATCGTGCTGAAAGCAGGCGCGTTACCTGCGCCCGTAAGAATTATTGAAGAACGGACAGTCGGTCCGACGCTTGGTGCTGATTATATCCGTTCGGGCCTGCTTTCAGCAGCCTGGGGCCTGTTTCTTGTCGCCGTATTCATGGTGTTCTACTACCGTAAGGCAGGATTTTCCACAGACATCGCGCTTGTCCTGAATATTCTTTTTGTGCTCTCTGTGCTCGCCGGATTCAGTGCGGCACTCAGTCTGCCGGGTATTGCCGGTATCGTGCTGACCATCGGTATGGCTGTAGATGCAAATGTGCTTATTTTTGAACGGATCAGGGAGGAGATCGCTCAGGGAAAAAACATGCGTCTTGCGGTTGATACCGGATACAGCAAGGCATTTTCTGCTATTGTTGACTCTCAGATTACAACACTTGGCGCCGGATTCCTGCTCTATATCTATGGCATTGGGCCGATCCAGGGATTTGCGCTCACGCTCATGATAGGTATTGCGGCCAGTCTTTTCACCGCTCTGGTGGTTACCAAGGTTATTTTTGATCTGCTGATTGATCGAAATCTCATGACAGCAAAGAGTTTCGGATAAAATATCATTAAGGAATATTCAGTATGCAATTGATACATAAAACGAACGTAGACTTTCTTAAGAACAGGAAGATAGCCTATGTCATTTCTTTAACCCTGATGCTTGCCGGAGTGCTGTCCTTGTTTGTAAAAGGATTGAATTTCGGTATTGACTTCAAGGGAGGGACGGAGGTTGTGCTTCGCTTTGAAGAAGAGGTGACTGTCGGCGAAGTGCGGTCGGTGCTCAAGGAAGCTGGAGTGGAAGGAGCGGTGAAGCGATACGGGGCTGATCGCTCTATTCTTCTGCAGACCGCTTTCGAGGGTAATCTTAACGATTTGAAGTCGCTGGTGAACAATGCACTTGATGACAGGATTGCAGATAATCCTCATGAGGTTTTGCGGATTGATTCCGTTGGTCCCAGTATTGCATCCGATCTGAAATGGGCTGCCCTGAAAGCGCTTCTCGGTGCTGTTATAGCGATTCTGATATACGTAGGAATCCGCTTTGAGTTCAGCTTTGCTGTGGCGAGTGTTATGGCCATATTTCACGATGTGTTTATTGTTCTCGGTTTATTCAGCATTTTTGGAGGTCTCTTTGATTATATGCCTCTGGTTATCGATCAGGGTGTTATTGCCGCTTTTCTGACTATAGCAGGCTACTCCATCAACGATACAGTCGTTATCTATGACAGGATTCGTGAAAATATCCGTTCAGGAAAATCCACCGAGTATACCGCTACTTTCAACCGCAGTCTCAATGAGACGTTGAGCAGGACGGTTATTACTTCAGGAACCACTCTTGTTGTCGTTCTTGTTCTGTTTTTCTTTGCAGGTCCTGCTATTCGGGGATTTACCTTCGCGATACTCCTCGGTATCGTAATCGGTACCTACTCTTCATTGTTTATCGCGGCTCCTCTTGTTCTCGACTGGCAGAAGAAAACCAAACGTCCTATTAAACTCAGGGGGGGATAGCGGCATGAAGCAGCTTTTCCTTCTTGTTGTGGTGACGCTTATTATTTCCGGCTGCGGAAATCAACATGACGATGTTGTAGCCAAATCCGGAGATCTTCAGTTGACGCGTGACGAGCTGCTTGCATCGATAAACTATTCCTCTCAGGAAGACAGTCTTACCGCTTCTGCTATTTACATAGAAGACTGGAAGGATCTGGCCGCACTCTACCAGCTTGCTCTGGAAAAGGGCCTTGCCGGTGAGGCGGAGTCACAGTTGCTGATTGAAAAAGCGACTCGCCAGATCATTGTTCAGCGATTTCTTGACAGAGAGATGGAACAGGCTGAAAAGAACCGGGGGTTTG